>JAGUVW010000011.1 GCA_020062665.1 Pseudomonadales bacterium | reverse complement strand
GCACCGGCGGCGCAAAGGGTGCGGGTGTCGGCTCCGGCACCACCGGACGCGGCGCAGTGAACGCCTGATTCAGCGGAGCGGCATTGTCGCCCTGGCTGCCCTTCCACCAGTCGGGATCGTCATCCAGGCTGGCGGGGCTGCTGGCGAACAGGTCGTCGCTCTGCTGGGCCTTTTCGATGGCTGCGAGCGGATCACTGATGTCATCGAAGCCGCCGGACACCGCATGTTCCACATTGGAAATGCCCCACAGCGGTTGCTGCTGGGCGGGCGGCGTGGCCTGGGGTTCCAGCCATTTGTCGAAATCATCCAGACCGGCGTTGGCGCCTGCCGGCTCCGGCTGCGAGGGATGGGTGGAGACGATTCCCAGGTCATCCAGAAACGCGGGGCCGGACGGTACCGGCGCCGGAGCGGCCGGTTGCTGCAGGCTCACCTTCATGCGGTATTTGCCCATGCCGATGATGTCGCCATTCTGCAGCGGTACGGACTTTTCCGGCCCGATGGGCGTGGGGCTTTCATTGAGGAAGGTGCCGTTGGTGCTGTGATCGGTGAGGACGAACTGGCCCAGGTCGTGGCGGATGCTGGCGTGACGGGTGGACACGATGCGCTCGTGATCCGGCAGCACGATGGCATTGGAACCGCCCCGGCCCAGGGTGGAGCCGGCGACAGATATATCCAGGTTCTGTCCCGTCAGGGGGCTGTCGGCGGGTGCGCTGATCACCGTCAATCGCAGAGTTGTCATCATAGTGCTGTGTTGGGCTACATCATCGGGTGAATGGGTGATTGTTGAGTATATCCCATGCTCGCAGGTTTAAAACGTGCGTGCGGGAGGCCGGTTGTTTTGCAGGATCGTTGCCAGTATCTGCACCGGGTGCGTGTTGTGTGTTTCCTGCCGGCTGGAACTGTGCGGGATTCACGTTCAACCCGCCGAGCCGATGGCCAGTTCGTTGATGCGCCGCTTCAGCGCAGCCTTCGACACCTTCAACGCGTCCACCATCTGCTCCAGGTTGCCGTTGCAGCGCTGATAGGTGCGGGTGAGTTCGTCCACGCTGATGTCACCGGCCTTGCGCACGTGGGGATTGGCTTCGATCATTTTATAAAGCGCGGCGCGGGAAATATTCAGCACGTCGGCGGTGTTCTTCAGATCCCAGCGCTGGGCTTCGAGGGCCTGGATCAGTTCCGCCTCGTCGATGGTGCTGGGTTTGCGGCGTGGTGTGGCGGCTGGTTCGTCGCTGTCGTCGCAGGGGTGTGCTGGCGCCGGCGTCGCTTCCGCTTGAATCGGTGTATCTTGCGCGACGGTCTCGGCAGCGGGCGTTCGCTCCTGCAGCATGGCGTCGATGCGGGGTGGAATGCTGATGAAGGATGCCAGCCGGTTGTGAATGGCCACCTGGCGGGCGATGTTGCGCATCTGGCGGATGTTGCCGGGCCAGTTGAAATCCAGTGCGTGAAGGAAGAAGGCGTACCACAGGTTTTCGCTTTCCGGCGTCAGCTGCTGCCAGTGACGTTCTTCCTTTATAGCGGCCAGTTCAAAGCGCAGAAACTCCGCCAGCAGCAGGCCGATGTCCGCGCGCCGGTGCGCCAGGCGTGGAATCCAGATTTCAAAACCCGCCAGCCGCTGCAGCAGCGGATTGCGAAAATCCTGCGACTTCATCTTGCTTTCCAGGTCTGCGTCGGTGGCGGCCACCAGGCGCACGTCCACCTTCACGGCGTCGGCGCTGCCCACGGGGCGCACCTCGCCGGTTTCCAGCGTGCGCAGCAGCGCGACCTGCACTTCATCCGGCGCGTCGCCGATTTCATCCAGAAACAGCGTGCTGCCGTTGGCCTGAATGAAATAACCGGGTTTATCTTTCACCGAACCGGTGAACGAACCCTTGCGCGCGCCGAACAGTTCGGCAATCGCCAGCGTGTCGGGAATGGCGCCCACGTTCACCGCCAGCATGGGTTTGGGTGCGCGCGGACTGGCGTTATGCAGCGCGCTGGCCACCAGTTCCTTGCCGGTGCCGGTTTCACCGCGAATCAGCACCGGCACATTCAGATCCGCCACACGATCCACGGCGCGCCGCACGTTCTCGATGCCTTCGCTCACGCCCAGCATGCGATGCATCTGCTCGCTGTTACGATCCGGTGACAGGCTGTGCAGCACCAGAATCACCCGCCGCCCCAGCTCCAGCACCACGCCGGCCTGCAGTTTTTCCTCGAACACGTAAGTGGGTGTGCGCACGATCACGCCGTCCACCCGCACCTCGGTGCCTTCAGGATGGGGTGTGATCAGCAGGCGACCATTCAATTGCTGGATGGAAATCGGTTTGCGGCTGACGTAGCGATCGTCGAGCACGAATTCAGTGCGGGTGAAGGGCAGACGAAAGGCGGGCTCGGTACGGGAAACGGTGGCGGAAGCGCCCTGACTCAGCACATCCAGATAGGCGGTGGCGCCTATGCGCGTCCAGTCATGGTGATAGGCAATGGTGAGCGCGTAACGGCTGACCTGCGTTGTGAAACTGGCAGGCCGTTCCGTGCCCCACATGGTGGTATCGTTGCTCATGCGCGAATCCCGGGCATCGTGGCTGATGTGGTGCGGTGATGACGATAAGACGCCGATGAGGAATCGGCAATGCAATGGTTGCGATCACAGCGCGGCCAAATTCCGTGGCCGCAGATGAAAGGATTGTATCGGGCGTGAACGAAAATATCCACGCGGGCAGGGAAGGAGCCGGCAGAATCAGCCGCCGATGAGTACCGTGGGGCAACCGATCACGATGACACCGCCGTGGGCCGTGTTGTCGCCCATGCGCGCAGCGGGCTTGCCGCCGATCATCACTGTGGCGCTGCCTTTGATGATGGAATCAGGCGGGCCGACGCACACGCACATGCTGCCCATGCCGGCAGTGGGCATGCCACCGATCAGTACAGTGGGCGCCGATGGCATGGTGATCGGGCCGCCCACATGGGGAACGGGTACCGGCGCAGGTGTTACCATCGGGCAGACGTGCATGTCACCGACGCGGGCTGCAGGTTGTCCCATCGCGCTGCTCCTTCAGTTAGTTGATCATCACCAGGCCGCCCTGCATTTTCAGCATGCCGCCGCCTTTCACTTCCGTCATCGCGCTGCCGTTGATCTTCACCATGGTGCCGGTGATGGTCACGCCGCTCGGATCGATCTTGATGCTGTTGCCGCCCACTTTCAGTTCGATGGCCGTGTTGGCCTGCAGGGTGATGGACTGGGCGGCCTTCAGCGTCATGGAGCCCTGGGATTCGTGTTTGACGTTGCCGGAGACAGTGACTTTCTGGGCGCCGCTGATGGTGACATCCTGCTTGCCGCTCACATCCAGCGTGTGGTCGCCGCCGATGCTGATTGTCTGCTTGCCACCGACTTCTTCGCTCTGGTCGCCGTCGATGGCCTGCGTCTGGTTACCGGCAATCGTCAGGGTTTCATTGCCGCCGATGGTTTCCTTGTGATCGGCGCCGATACTGACATCCTGGTTTTCCTTCACCACCAGCACCTGGTTGCCTTTTTCCAGGGTTTTCTTCTCGTCGCCTTCCTTGATGGTCACCGTGCGATTCTGGGTGACGCTGAGCACCTGGTTGTTGAGGATGTTGCCGGTCTCGTCATTGTGGATCAGGAAGTTGTAGTTCTTCCCGGCCTCCACATAGATTTCCTCGTTGTCTTTCTTGTCGTCGAAACGCAGTTCGTTGAACTTGCTGCTGGCGGTTTTGATGCCGCTCTGGGTGCTGGTGTAGGCCGGGCCCTGGTTATCCTTGTTGTAGAGCGCGCCCACCACCAGCGGACGATCGGGATCACCGTTGATGAAATCCACCATCACTTCCTGGCCGATGCGCGGCACAAAGCTGGCACCCCAACCGGCGCCGGCATACAGCTGCGCCACCCGCAACCAGCAACTGTTGGCGGAATCCAGCCAGGGAAATTTCACCTTCACCATGCGATGGGGATCGGCATCGGCCTTGGATTCGCTGGCCCACAGATCGGTCACCACAGCGGTGAGCGGGCCGCGCATGCAGTTCTTCAGGGTTTTCTGCTGGGGCCGGAACACCACCTTGTCGGGAATGCAGGAAAACTGGTTGTGATAACTGGCGGATTCGTCGTTGCGGTTGCTGGCGGCGTGACGCACCTGGGTGATCACATAGGTGTTGGCTTCGGAGGCGATGTGATGATCCAGCTTGAAGCGGCCACCGGCAAAGAAGCTGCCGCAATAGCTGCTGCCGTGGGCGACGTCGTGGGCGGCTTCCAGGGCTTCCATGCGCACCTGGGTCAGCTGCTTGTTGGTGTTGACATCGAAATCATGATCCGGCGCAGACTTGAGCGTGAAGTTGTAGCCGCCGAAATCCTGCAGCACGTTTTCGCCCGGCTTCTGCGCAAAGGTGTTCTTGGTGGACACGGTCTGCTTGTAGACATTCTTCGGCGTGTTGTGATTGTAATCGGTTAGCTCGATGCCGGCGGAGTGGTACTGCAGCTCCCGCTGCCAGTCCAGCACGCGGGCAGTGGGATCCATGTCCGATCCCACGTTCAGGCGCACGACTTTTTCGGCGCAATCGGTGTAACCACTGGTGCTGTCGCACAACACCAGCGTGTGCTTTTCCTTGGCGTGAACAAAGTAGTAGCCGATGCCTTCTTCTTCCATCAGCCGGGTGAGAAAGTCGAAATCGGTTTCGCCAAACTGCACGCAGTATTCACGGGCAACGTAAGTGGCCGTGGTCTTGTTTTCGAACGTGCAGAAATCGCCGTAGCCGTTCAGCACCTGCTTGATGATGTCGAGGGCGGTTTTGTTTTCGAAAATGCGGTGGCGGCGGGCCTGGCGGGTGAACCAGAAGCCGGGTGCCAGGCGCAGGGTGTAACGGCGCAGATTGCCTTCCAGTCCGCCCAGGGACAGGGCCATTACGCGGCCATGAAATTCGCGTGGTTCTGCGTCGGCATTGAAATTCAGGGTGACGCCACATTTCTGCCCGATCACGTCCTGGCTTTTGAAAGCCTGGTTTTCTGACAGCACGGTGACGTAAATAAAATACGGTTCGGAAAAGGCCTCGGTGACATGCAGATCGGTGGCAATCGTGTCGTTGCGCACGAAGCTGGCCGAAATCTGGATCAAACGATTGCTTTGGCTGATGCTCATGGCCGTGTCCTGCCGGAAAAAATGCGGGGGAAAATTCCCCCGCGTTGTGGTGTTGCTGAAGGCCTTACTGCGGCTTGGCAGTAGTCAGGTCGTAACCGACCTTCATGTTCTGGCCGTTCTTGTTGGTCTTGTCCGCGCCCTGCAGGTCGGCCACGATCTTCGAGTAGCTCAGGCTCAGGGATTCGTGGGGAGCACCGCCGCCGCTGCCGCTGACGCTGTAAGAGCTGATCAGCACGTCGGTCAGTTCATAGGCCGCGAATTTTTCCACCTGCTGGGCGCCGGTCTGCACGATGTGGATCTGCACGACCACGCCTTCCACGCCGGTGAGGGATTCCTTGAACAGGCCGCCAGAGGCGTTATCCATCATTTTGGTGACGACGATTTCGCTCAGGGACGGGCGAGTCGCTTCGCGGTTCGCCATGTTGCCCACTTCCATGCTGATGCCACGGCCCACACCAAACTGGAAGCTGTCCAGCTCGATCCAGTCTTCGTAGCCTTTGGCGGTGACGTTGCCTTTGATCTTCTTGTTGTTGAAGTTCATGTAGATTGCCATGGTCTTGCTCCTGCGTTGTATGTCGTGTGATGTGGGTTGAATTGCCTGTGGTTATGTCTAACCAGTACCTAACCTTAATCAACTACTGTGCCAAGTTTCTAAGTTGCTGAAAATCAGAGAAAAACGGTCTGAATGGCAGAAATGGCAGGAATGTCACCCGTGTTTTTGAAAGAGGAATCGTTCCTGATCGCCCTTGGTGACCTGTCACTGCCTGTACCGACATGTCACTTTTTCGTTTCCGCTGGCAGGCTGGTAAGCCGGTATCGGAATCCGGCCGCCCGCGATGCCCATTAATCTTAAGCAGACACATCCGCTTTGTCAGAAAAAATTTCGCACCAAATCAGTTGGATGGAAGATGATCGGGAGCCCTGGCCACAACGGCAGAAAGGGCAGTGCCGCTGGAGCACCGCCCTGGTTCTGGCGAGGTGGGGTCGGATTTTAGAGGGGCTTGGCGGTCGTCAGATCGTAGCCAACCTTCATGTTCTGACCGTTCTTGTTGGTCTTGTCCGCGCCCTGCAGGTCGGCCACGATTTTCGAGTAGCTGAGGCTCAGGGACTCGACCGGAGCGCCACCGCTACTGCCGCTGGAACTGTAGGAGCTGATGAGGACATCGCTCAGTTCGTAGGCGGCGAACTTTTCCACTTTCTGGGCGCCGGTCTGCACGAAGTGGATCTTGACCGTCACACCTTCAACACCGGTCAGCGATGCCTTGAACAGGCCGCCCGAGGCGTTGTCCATCAATTTTGTCAGCGTGATTTCGCTCATGCTGGGGCGGCTGGCTTCGCGGTTTGCCATGCGGCCCACTTCCATGCTGATGCCGCGGCCGACACCGAACTGCATGCTGCTCAGTTCGATCCAGTTTTCGTAGCCTGCTGCGGTGACGTTGCCTTTGATGCCTTCGTATTCCATGTAGATGGGCATGTTCGTTCTCCTGGGTCTTGGTTTGGGTTCGGGTTTGGTCGGTTGCCACAAACTGTCTGGCTTGCGAGAGACCAATCAAACCCTGTGCCAGTTCTTCTATTGTCGTGATTGTGGAATTGTGGCGGTTTTGGTTCGGACGTAGTGCAGAAACGGGCCTGGATGACAGGGTGACAGCGTCGGGTGGCAACGCAATGACACGTCAGGCCGGCAAAGTGACAGGGCGGCGGTCTATGTCACTTCGCCCCGGCCACCGGCGGCCAGATCCAGTCCCTGGCGGATGAACAGCTTGAAGGGTTCCGCCGCGTTGTCTTTATTCACATCGAAGGCCGCCATCGAGATGGCACCGGCCACCGCATGGGCGTACAGGTAGGGTGGGGGCATCATGTCGGGTTCGCCGGGCTTGGCGATGCTGCCGCCACTCCAGAACGCGGCGGTGGCAGCCCAGCTGGCTGCGAATTTCTGCCCGGTTTTTTCGCTCCAGGCTTTGGCCAGCAGGCGTTTTTCTTCCGAGGGTGCAATGGCCCACTGTTCGGCAGCGTTCAGCGCGGCCAGTTGCGGTGCGGGTGCCGGGTCTGGCAGGGATTTTTTCACCGCCAGGCAGGCCCACCAGATGGCTTCGCGTTTGGGCAGGGCATGGGCCAGGAATTTCACCGCGTCGAAGAACAGATTCTTCTGCACCAGCTGCTTGATGAATTCCAGTGGTGCCAGCTGGCCTTTGTCGGCGAACTCCGCCGCGTCATCAGTCAGTTCGAAGCGGGGCAGGATTTCACTGGCCTGGCGGGCGCTGATCTTGGCAAGCTCACTCATCGCGACATCCGTTGATAGCGGTTGGAGTGGCTGACTATAGCACAGCAGATTACGTTGCCTATGTTGCACCAGCGCTGGCCGGCACAATGACGACAGTCGCGACGTGAACGGCGCCCGCGCACATTGTCACGCGGCAGGGCAGCTGCAAAGATAGCGCAGGTTTCCGGGCAGCTTCAGCAACAGGAGGAACAACATGGACATCCAGGGCAAGACGATCGCCGTCACCGGCGCCAGCGGCATGATTGGCATTTATATCTGCCGCAGTCTGCTGCGTGCGGGCGCAAAGGTGGTGGGCGTGGTGCGCAATCCTGCCAAAGCGGCGTTTCTGGCGGAGGAGGGCGTTGAGTTTCGCACGGCGGATCTGGCGGATGTGGAGGCGCTGGCAGAGGCTTTTGGTGGCTGTGATGCCATCGTGTCGAACGCCGCCATGTATGTGGTGCAGAAGAGCATGCACGCCTGGGCCGAGCACGAGAAAGCCAATCTGGAAGGCACTCGCCACGTGTATGAAGCCGCCCATCGCGCCAAGGTGCAGCGGGTGATCCAGATCAGCACGTTCGGCATTTACCGCTGGTCGATCTTCCGCGTGCTCGACGAGCAATCACCCCAGTTGAACGGTGCCCGGCGCCAGGGCGGCCCTTATCGTGCCACCAAGCAGACCAGCGAGGCGCTGGCGTGGGAAATGGCCCGTCATTTTCAGCTGAAGGTTACCTCGCTGCGCCCCACCGCTGTGTACGGTGCCCGCGATTTCAATTTTATGCGCCCGGTGTATCGGCTGCTGCGTTTGCCGCTGTTGCCGATGCCGAGCATTGCGTTTCCCATCGTATATGCCGGCGATGTGGCGGATGCGGTGGTGGGTGCGCTGAAAAACGATGCCAGCATCGGCCACGCCTATAACGTGGGCGGTGAAAATATCCAGGTGGCGGAATTCATGAAGGCGTTGCACGAGGTGGTGCCGGCGTCACCCAGGGTCTATGCCTTGCCCATTCCCATCGGCGTGAAGATCGACAACAGCAAGGCGGCGCGGGATCTGGGTTTTCGCAACCGGCCTTTCGCCGATGCATTGCGGGAGGTGGTGGCGGAAGATCCACCCCGGTTGAAGCGGGCGTGATGCCATCGCGTGCTACCGGAGAGTTTGATGCCCCATCATTTTTCAGCCAGGTAATTTCTGCAGCACAAAAGCAAAAGGCCCCGCATTCCGCCGGGGCCTTTTACTGTGTGGCGGATTGGATTACCAGACGTTGCTGAGCGCTGGCCCCACCAGATGGGGAATCAGGTAGGTGTGCACATCCAGCCGGGGTTGATAGTGCACGAACAGCCCGCCCAGGGTGGTGAAGACGCGGGCCAGCATGATGAATTCTGCTGGCATTTTTTCCACCGGGTCGGCCTCGGCCTGGGCCAGCAGTCGCTGCCCGGCTTGCAGCAGGTCGGTGGCTGAGGGCCACTGCATGTCGCCCTTGCCCATTTCGCTGGCGGCGCGCTTGATCTGCGACAGCAGGGCATCGGCGAACATGAGCAGCGTGTCAGGCCGGCCGCTGCGGGTTTTGAAACCCATGCCGATCAGCAGGTTCGCCAGGGTTTCACGCTCGTCCATGATGGCGGCGCCCAGCACCTTGAAATAACCGTTGCGGAAGGTTTCCGACAGCTGCATGGTGCAACCGAAATCCAGCAGCACCAGCTTGCCATCGGGGGTGACCAGCAGATTGCCGGGATGGGGATCGGCCTGGAAGATGCCCGCCTGCAGCACCTGGCGCAGATACAGATCCAGCAACTGTCCCAGCAGATCGGACACACCGGCGTGATCGCCTTCCGCCTGGCGCCGGTCCAGCTCCACCATCAGCGGCGTGCCGACGATGAAGTTGCTCGCCATCACCTTCGACGTGCAGTAGCCAGTCACGGGGCGCGGCACCACCACGTTCGGCAATACATCCAGAAAATCACCCAGATGCTGCATCCAGCGGGCTTCCTGGCGGTAGTCCAGTTCCTCCCGCACCGAACGCTCGATTTCACTCACGATGGTGGCGAAATCCGTGGGCGGCAACATGGAGCGGATGCTTTCCACAAACAGCCGCAGCAGTGTCATATCCAGTTCGATGATTTCGGCGAGGCCAGGGCGCTGCACTTTCACCGCCACGGTGCGGCCGTCCTTGAGCGTGGCGCGGTGCACCTGGCCGATACTGGCGGCGGCGATGGGCTCGGGGTCGAAAGACTGAAACAGGTTTTCCAGAGAATCGTTCAGCTCCGCTTCGATCACCTCGCGAATCTGCGGGAAGGGTACGGCGGTGGCCTGATCCTGCAGCACCCGCAGTTCTTCCACCCAGGCTTTGGGCAGCACGTCGGCGCGGGCGGACAGCAGCTGGCCCACCTTCAGAAACGCGCCCCCTTGTTGCAGGGAAACGTCGCGGAACAGGATGGCGTTGCGGCGATGCAGTTTGTTGAGCGCGCGATCGACTTTGCTGCGGGGAATGAAGGCGGAGCGGATGCCCCACAGGCGATAGCTGGCGGTGATGCGGGTGAGCATCAGGCCTGTGGTTTTCAGGCGATCCACCCGGGCGGGCCAGCGCGCGGCTTCGGCGCGCAGGGCGTCGTAGTCGGCTTTGGCTTCTTCGGCGTTTTTGCCCAGCTTCTTCCAGGTCGCCAGGGCCTGTTCCGCGAGATCGCGACCTTGCCAGACGGTGTGTTCCAGCGCCGACACGGCGGCGTTCATCACGTTGAGCCAGGCGCGCAGGCCTTCGCCACGGGATGGTGGCAGGGTGGTGGGCGTTTCCATGCGTGATTCCTCTGTGGGGTAATGTGGCAGTGTTGCTGTCATTTTTTGTAGTACAACCTGGGGTTTAAAAAATGCCGGTGGTACCGGCATTCCGGTGATTAGAGGTCAGAGTTTTTCAATGCAGTGGCTGCACAGCCAGACCGGGGGAACGCCGCTGAGCTGGCTCAGCCCCCGGTAGGCCCGTTGGCCCCGCTTCAGGTCGATCCCGCATTCGATGCAGTTACCCGGTTTGTTCACGATCACGTCCTGCCAGGCGTCGACGGATTCGAGCACGGCCTCCTTGCCGGCCGGTTTGGGTGGGTCGCATTCCCCGCGCACGGTCGCCGCCACCCGGCGTGCATCCCGGCTCACCTGTTCCACCAGGGCGCTGGAATCCGCCACGATGTTGTCCACCAGGGTGAAGGTGTCTTCCAGCACGTTGCGGATCAGGTGGGATACGGACATGCGGCGCTTTTCCGCTGCCTGCTTGAGGGTGGTTTCCAGATCCTCGGGTACCCGGGCCTGGATGATCCGATCCTTACGCTCGTCTTCGGGCGCGGGCTTGCGGCCGCGGCGTCCGGGGGGGTGACTGGGTTTGCCGCCGAGGCGGGGTGGCTTCATGGTCGGATGGGCTCCGGGTACGGGTATATTTTGTCATACAAAATATACTGTGGCTCCCGCGCCTGTCAACGGTACAGGCGCTGGCTGGCGAGGTGCGACAGATACCCCTTTTTGTCTCTGCCCGGCTTTGACCGCATGGGGTTCGTCTCCTATACCTAATCAAACGAGGATAGATACTGACACCCTTTAAATGGTTGTATCGGCGGTTCTTTTGGAGTGCGCGCGTGATCAATTCCCCCCTATCGAATGTCCCCCTGAAACGTTCTGCACTGGCGCTGGCCCTGGGCGTGGCCCTGTCCGGCAACCTGTGGGCCCAGACCCTGGAAGAGCGCGTGCAGGCGCTGGAAGCTGGCCAGTCCAGCCAGAGTGAATCCCTGCAGATGCTGACCAACCTGGTAAAGAAAGTGGAGGTGTCCGGCTTTCTCAGTGTGCGTGGCGGCCAGATCGACAGTGAGGAACTGAGTTACCTCAGCACGCTCGATGACGAATGGACATTCTCGGAAGAAACGGTGGTGGGCCTGCAAGTGGATACCAGCGTCAGCGACAATTTGTCGGTATCCCTGCAACTGAAGTACAGCGGCATATCCGACAAGGTGGAGCTGGAGTGGGGCTACCTGGAATATGCCTTTCAGCCGGATCTGAAAATGCGGGCAGGGCGTCTGCGCGCGCCGGGTTACATGCTGTCAGAATATCTGGATGTGGGTTATGCCTATCCGTGGGCGCAGGTGCCGAATGAAGTGTATGGCTGGCTGCCGTTCAATCGTTATGAGGGGGTTGATCTGCGTTATTGGATGTCAGCGGGCGATGTCGACTTGCGGTTCGGCACGTTCCTTGGCACCACGGCGGATCAGAAACTCAGCCTGGGGAATTTCGAATATACCGACCAGACGACCCGTTTCGCCGGTGTGGAAGTGCATGCGACCTATGACATCTACACGTTGCGGGCGAGCTACGCCAAGTACCGGTTTGAGTTGTCCAATTCGGTGTCGGACTCATACCTGGGAACACTGATCAACGGCATGACCCTGGTGCCGGGCATCGAGCCTTATTACGACGAAGTCCGGTTCCCCGGTTTGGTGGACTACATCAATAACGTGATGGTGGGTGATGGCGTGACGCCATTAAGCGGCGTGCTGACCGATACCATTCTGGCGCTGCAGGCCAGTCCGGATCCCACCGACGACTTCCTGATCCCCCTGCTGCAGGCTGAAGGCGCATCCCTGCAGGCGCAACTGCAACCCTACCAGCAAGTCCCTGCAATGGAAGGCGAGACTGACGGCTATTTCGCCGGCGTGGGCTTCAGCGTGGACAACGGCGATTTTCTGATGATGACGGAATTTTCCAGCTCGGAAATCAAGGGCATCTATCCAGATGTGGAAGGCGGTTACGTGATGGTGGGCTACCGCTTCGGCAACTGGATGCCACACCTGACGCTGGCCAGGATGTACACCATGAATGACGACGAATTCCCGGATCTGGCGCCGATAGAAACCAATGCGGCCATCAACAACATTATCCCTGGTTATGATCAGCTGGCGGCGGGTGTGGACATGTATACCAGTGGTGTGCTGGTGGCGGCAGACGCCTTGCGGCTGGAGCAGAAGTCCGTCACCGTGGGCGTGCGCTGGGATCCGCTGGCGTCGCTGGCACTGAAAGCTGACGTGTTTTATGTGAAGCCGCAGAACGGCAGCTATGGTTTCGCCATGCCCACAGCGATTCTGGATGTTGCGGGCGGCGGCGCGATGGATGCTTCCAGCGCGAACGTCGAATTCCCAGAGCCGGCAGACAATGTCACCGGCGTGCGCCTGGCGCTGGACATGGTGTTCTGATCACCATGAGCATCATGTCGGCAAGGCGATGGTTGGCAGCGGGATTGCTGTGCTGTTCGCTGACGGCGCGGGCCGATCTGTTCGTTATCGTGCACGTGGAAAATCCCGTCACCGCCATGACGGCTGATCAGATCGAGCGCCTGTTTCTGATGAAAGCCAAGCGTTTCGATGGCGGTGATGCCGCTGAGCCGGTCAATCAGGCCGAAGCGTCCAAGGCGCGCGCCACGTTCAATGCCAAGGTACTCAAACGCAATGAGCAGCAGCTGAAATATTACTGGTCGCGCAAAATGTTTTCCGGCAGCGACAAGCCGCCACCGATTGTGGGTGGCGATGCCGAGGTGGAAGCCTTCGTGGCAGCCAACAAGGGCGGCATTGGTTATCTGGGCGTTGCACCCACCCATGCTGCCGTCAAGACAGTCCTGCGCCTGAAGGACTGAGGCCGAGTGTCGCGCCGATGATGCCGATCAACCTGTCTTCGATCAAAGTGCGTCTGATCCTGCTGTCAGTGGTCGGGCTGATAGGATTTTCCGCCATCCTGCTGGGCAATCTTTCCTTCTTCGATAAATCCAACGACAAGCTGGCGCAGCTGCAGACGGTGGATCTGCGTACCGTGCAGATTGCCAATGAGTTGCAGGTTGGGCTCACCGATCTCAATCGCCTGTTCGAAGCAGCCGTGGTGGAAATGGACGAAGACACGCTCGCCGAGGCGGGCCGTGTTGCCGCCAGTCAGCGTCTGCAGATAAAACAGTTGGGATCGTTGAACAACCGGCTGCGCGAAAAAACCGATCGCCTGCTGGAAACCTTTGATCTGTACGTGGATGAGAACAGGCGTTACGCCGATGATGTGATCGCGGGGCGGTTCGAAGGTGACGCCATGTACGGCGCGTTTTCCTCGGCGCTCGCCAAACGCGAGGCTTATGATCAGGTGTTGCGGGCCATCGGTCGCAACGTCAACGACGAGTTCAACAGCACCCTGCAAAGCTTGCGTGAAAGTTCCCAGGATATCACCCGTCAGCAATTCATTTTCGCCGCGCTGTTGTTTCTGATCTTTGCGCTGGCGGTAATCTGGTTCATCCGTGTCATCACCCACGCCATCGACAACATTATCGGTGTGGCGGGCCAGATTGCCGATGGTAATCTGGACGTGAAAGTGGAACTGGGTGGCGCCGAAGAATTCCAGCGCCTGTTCGGTGCGATGGATGTGATGCGCAAACGCCTGAAGGAACAGCACGAAGAAAACGAAGCGCGGCAAACCCGCCAGAGCCAGCTGGCCAGGCTCAACGAAGTGCTGCGCGGCGAGAAAACCGTGCAGGCATTGGGCGACGATCTGCTGCGCTGTCTGGCGGAGCAGCTGGGCACGCTGGTAGGTGCCTTCTATCTGTACGAGCACGACGAGCTGAGTCTGAAATCCACCTATGCCTTCACTCATCGCAAGGGCCTGCGCAATCGGTTTGGCCTGGGTGAATCCCTGGTGGGACAGGCCGCGCTGGAACAGAAACTGATGGTGGTGGAAGATCTGCCGCCGCACTATGCCACCGTGTCATCCGGCCTGGGTGAATCGGTGCCTGCCCACGTCTTGCTCGCGCCGCTGACCTTCAACGGCCATCTGTTGGGTATGGTCGAGCTGATGGCGTTCCGGCCCTTCAGCCACGACGAAATCGAGCTGGTGCGGCGTGGCAGCGAAGGCATGGCGATCGCGCTGCATTCGGCCATCTCGCGGGTGGAGCTGTCGCGGGCGCTGGAACAAACCCAGCGCCAGGCCGAAGCATTGGAGCGCCAGCAGGAGGAATTGCGCGCCACCAACGAAGAACTGGAAGAGCAGGCGGCCGTGCTGCGGGCGTCGGAAGAAAATCTGCAGCAACAACAGGAAGAGCTGCGGGTGATGAACGAAGAGCTGGAAGAGCGCAATCGCCTGCTCGACTACCAGAAAGATGAAATCGCCAAGAACAACGCCGCGCTGGAACGTTCGCGGCGCGACCTGCAGGAAAAGGCCAAACAGCTGGAACTCAGTGGCCGCTACAAGTCCGAATTCCTCTCCACCATGTCCCACGAATTGCGCACGCCGCTGAACAGCATTCTGATCCTGTCCCAGGGATTGATGGAAAACAAGCGGCAGAATCTCGATGTCAAACAGGTGGAGCATGCGCGGGTCATCCATTCCTCCGGCCGCGATCTGCTGATGCTGATCAACGATATCCTCGATCTGTCGAAGGTTGAAGAAGGCAAGCTGGAGCTGATGCCGGAAGAAATTCCGTTGCAGGATCTGACTGAGCGATTGCACGCCCAGTTTGACGCCCAGGCCGGACAGAAAGGTGTGCGCTTTGTCGTGACGATCGATCCCGATATGCCGGCAGCCGTCGTTGCTGACGAGCAGCGTCTGATGCAGATTCTGCGCAACTTCCTCTCCAACGCCTTCAAGTTTACCCATGCCGGTCAGGTGGAGCTGCATATTCACGCGCCTCGACATGATAGCGTGGCGGCGGAAGACAACATCGTGTTCGCGGTGCGCGATACCGGCATCGGCATTCCCCAGGACAAGCAGCAGCTGATCTTTGAAGCGTTTCAGCAGGTGGATGGCACCATCAGCCGAAAATATGGCGGCACCGGTCTGGGTCTGACCATTTCACGCAAACTGGCGGAGTTGATGGGCGGTGATATTCGCGTCAGCAGCCAGGGTGAAAACCAGGGCTCCACCTTCAGCCTGACGCTGCCGCGTCACAGCGTGGCGCCGGAACGGCCTGCAACGGCTGCGCTGCCCGTGGTGGTGCCCACGCCTGCGCTGGTGATCGAGTCACCATCCGCGCCATCAGTCAGGGCGCCCACCGTGCAGGAAAAATCCGTGCTGATCGTGGAAGACGATCTGGAGTTCAGCCGCATTCTGCAGAGCCTTGCCGAGGAGTACGGATTCACCACCGCCTGTGTTCACACTGCAGCGGACGCCTACGCCTATCTGAACGAGCATCTGCCGGCGTCGGTGATTCTGGATCTGGGTCTGCCGGATGCACCCGGTCAGCAACTGCTGGCCCACCTCAAATCCCAGCCCCACACGCAGCACATTCCCGTGCACGTGATCTCCGGCAACCTGTCCATCCGCAAGATCGATCTGCCGGGTGCGCGCGAATTCATTGCCAAACCATTCGGACGGGAACGCCTCAATCAACTGTTCGCGGATATCAGTCGCGAGCTCAGCCCGTTTGCCAATCGCGGTGTGTTGATTATCGAGGACGACCCGGTACAGCGCGAACAATTGCAGCAGAGTTTCCAGCGCCAGCAGATTGCCTGCGACATGGCGCACTGCGGTGAAGAGGCGCTGGCGCTGCTGCAGCAACAGCGCTATGGCATCATCATCCAGGATCTGGATCTGCCGGACTGCAACGGAATCGAATTACTGGAAACGATCGGGAAGCAGAAAGATGAACTTACTCATATCATTATTTACACCGCCCGCGATATCAGCAAGAAGCAGGATGCGAATCTGCGCCGCTATGCTGATCGCATAGTTCTGAAGACCGATCAATCCATCACGCGCCTGCTGAACGAAACCACCCTGTTCCTGCACTGGCTGCAACGGGATGGAGCGGAGCCGGCAGCGGCGGTTGCAGCACAGGCGCAACCGGAATTGCAGGCAGGGCATCATATCCTGCTGGTGGATGATGACATCCGCAATCTGTACTCCCTGTCATCGGTGCTGGAGGACGCGGGCCTGGAAGTGTCCACCGCCAGCACCGGTGTAGAGGCGCTGCAGACACTGGAACAGAATTCCGCATTCGATCTGATCCTGATGGATATCATGATGCCGGAAATGGATGGGTTCGAGGCGATGAAACGCATCCGCGCCAACCCGCGCTTTGGCAAGATCCCGATCATCGCACTTACTGCAAAAGCCATGCGCGATGATCGTGCCCGCTGCATCGAGGCCGGCGCCAACGACTATCTTTCCAAACCGGTGGATGCGGGCAAACTCAAAGCCATCATCAAATTGTGGTTGCAGCAATGATGTTCCAAGTCGGCGAGCAGACAGAAATTCTGGATGCGTTCGAAGTGGACGTGGAATGCCTGCTGGAAGCGCTCTATCTACGCTGGGGCTATGATTTTCGTGGTTACTCGCGCGCATCGTTGCGGCGACGGGTGGCGCGCTACATTGCTGACGCCGGATTCGAGCGGGTTGCTGATCTGCAGCACGAGCTGATTCGCGATCAGGCCCGTTGCCAGCATTTCGTGCGAGGCCTGACGGTGAACGTCACTGACATGTTTCGCGATCCGCAGTTTTACGCTGTGCTGCGGCAGCGGGTCATTCCCGAATTGCGCAGTCATCCCTTCATCAAAATCTGGCACGCGGGTTGTTCCACCGGTGAAGAAGCCTATTCCATGGCAATCCTGCTGCAGGAAGAAGGGCTGGCCGACCGTTCGGTGATTTACGCCACCGATATCAACTCGAAAGTGCTGGAGCAGGCGCGCAAGGGCATCTATCACGAACGCATGCTGGGCAACGCACGGGAAAACTACCGGCTGAGTGGTGGCCGACAGCGGTTCGACGACTACGTTTCCTCCGGCTACGAGCGCTTCATGATGGATGGCGCGCTCAAAAAAAACATGGTGTTCACCACGCATGATCTCGTTACAGATCAAGTGTTTGGCGAGATGCAGGTTGTGATCTGCCGCAACGTGCTGATCTACTTCCGGCGCGAACTGCAGGCCCGGGTGCTAACCTTGTTTCATCAGAGCCTCGATCTGGGCGGATTTCTGGGCTTGGGTATCAAGGAATCTTTGTCTGCCTTTCCCTCGCCATCCAGCTTCAGGCCCATCGATGCGGATGTACGTTTGTTCCAGCGGATGGATTGATCATGACATGATGAACCAGAACCCGTGCGGACTGGTGGTGATGGGAGGGTCGACCGGCGGCCTCGAAGCGCTGCTGGTGCTGCTTGAGCACTTGCGACAGGACTATCGGATACCCACGATTCTGGTATTGCACCAGCGCGCCAACCGGGTCAGCGGCGTGCCGGAACTGCTGGCGGCCAAAACCCATCTGCGGGTGCAGGAAGCCGAAGACAAACAGCCAATTGAATGGGGCACGCTGTATGTGGCGCCACCGAATTATCACTTGCTGGTTGAAAAAGAAAAAATGCTGTCTCTGAGTTGTGATGCCCCTGTCAACTATTGTCGGCCGGCCATCGATGTCACTTTTGAAACAGCGGCAGCGGCCTACGGTGCTGCGCTGACCGTGTGCGTGCTGAGTGGCGCCAATCAGGACGGTGCGCGCGGCGCTGCCGACGTCAAGCGTCGTGGCGGCAGGGTGCTGGTGCAGAGCCGCGCAGAGGCGATGATGGCGGTGATGCCCGCTGCCGCGCTGGCAGCAACATCTGTCGATGCTGAGATCGACATGCCGGCTCTGGCGGATCTGCTGTCCACTCTGGTACCGGCAGGAGGAGGCTGATGAAGCAGAACATCCTCATCGTCGACGATCAAAAAGCCAATCTTGTCGCACTGGAAGCCAGCCTCGCTGAGCTGGACGTCCACATATTTGCCGCCACCTCCGGCCCCGAAGCGTTGTCGATTCTGCTCAAGCAGAGCGTGGCACTGGTATTGCTCGATGTGCAAATGCCAGGCATGGATGGCTTCGAGGTGGCGGCCCTGATGCGTCAACGCGCCAAAACCCGGCGCACACCGATAATCTTCCTCACTGCCATCAACAAAGACGACAGCTATGTGTTCAAAGGTTATGAAAGCGGTGGAGTGGATTTCATTTTCAAACCGTATGATCCATTCGTGCTGCTAAGCAAAGTGCGAATTTTTCTGGAACTGGATCTGCGTCAGTCCCAGCTGGAAGAAGCGCTCAACAAACTGAGGCAACTGAAAACCAGCAACGAAATCCTGCTGCGTTCCGTGGGCGAAGGCATCATCGGTCTGGCCTCGGATGGCATTGTGACGTTCGTTAATCCGGCAGCCGAGATGATTCTGGGCCATTCCGCCACCGATCTCATCGGCCAACCCATCCTGAAGAGCGTCATCGTCACAGCGCAAAAGCACGATGAACCGATGTGGACAGAATCGAAAATCTACCGTGCCTGCTCCCAGGGTCAGGCCTATCACACCGACGTAGCAGTGTTCCGCGCCGTGGGCGGCAAGATGATTCCGGTGGAATACACGGCCAGCCCAACGCATCAGCCCAGCGGCGCATTCGATGGCGTTGTCATCGTGTTCAAGGACATCACCGAGCGCAAAAAAATCGAAGAAAAGCTCAACTACATGGCCCAGTACGACGCGCTGACCGGGCTGGGCAACCGCAACCTGTTCAACTCCGCGCTTAACAACGCCATCACCTTCAGCCGTCACAGTCACCAGCCATTCGCATTGCTGTTTATGGATCTGGATCGTTTCAAGCAGGTCAATGACACTCTGGGCCACAATGCTGGCGATCTGCTGCTGAAAGAGGTTTCGCATCGCATCAGCGACTGCATACGCGACACGGATATTCTGTGTCGGTTGGGTGGTGACGAGTTCACCATCATCATCAATGGCAAAGCGGCCGAGCAGGCCTCTCAGCGCGTATCGGAAAAGCTGATCAGCTCACTGTCGAAACCGTTCGAGATTTTCGGTCAGGAGCTCTATATCGGCGCCAGCATCGGCATCGTCTACTTCCCTGGCATGGGCGAAGACGCCAACGAGCTGATCAAGAACGCGGATCTGGCGATGTATCAGGCCAAGCACGAAGGTCGCAACCGCTACAAGGTGTTCGATCACGGCATGAAAGCGCAGGTGGAGGAATCCATGGCGCTGGAAATCGATCTGCGTCGCGCGGTGGACAATTGCGATTTCTTCCTGCATTACCAGCCCAAGGTGGATATGCGCACGCGGGCGATCGTTGGCGTCGAAGCACTGATCCGCTGGCGGCTGGGTGATCGGATGGTATCGCCGGCGCTGTTTATTCCTGTGGCAGAGGACACCGGGCTGATCGGCGTCATTGGTCGCTGGGTGTTTGAAACGGCCTGCAAGCAGATGCGGCAGTGGCAGAATACCTTCAACCTGCCCGACGATTTTCGTGTTGCCATCAACGTATCGGTGCAGCAGTTGCAGGATCACAGCCTGGTGCACGAACTGATCCAGATCATTCGTGATACCCAGGTGTCCAGCAGCTGGCTGGAGCTGGAAATCACCGAAAGCCTGCTGATGGAGCGCACCCGCGAGAACATCCAGCTGCTGGCGGCCATTCGTGATCAGGGCTGTGGTGTGGCGCTGGATGATTTCGGCACTGGCTATTCGTCGATGGGATATCTGGCGCAGTTGCCGCTCACCGTCATGAAAATCGACAAGACATTTGTCGACGACATTCATCGTCCTCAGGGTCGTGCGATCATTTCGGCAGTGCTGGCGTTGGCGCGCGGGCTGAATGTGGATGTGGTGGCCGAAGGCGTCGAAACCCGCGAGCAGGCAGACGAACTGGTGCGACTGGGATGCGTTCACGCCCAGGGCTTCTATTTCGCCAAACCACTGAGTGTGACCGATGTTGAGGTGCTGCTGCAGGAGTGTTTCGGTAACCGTAGTTTGGTCACGGATTGATAGCAAAGTTTGGCCGCTTCCTTGGGTCGGGCAGCAGGAAGCTGAGCGATTTCGTCAGGATGTACGAAACCGCTCGGACAATCCCCGGCTCAGAAACGCCATCTGATTAGCCAGAATGCGATGATTGGCCAGCACCGTAAACTCAAAGATATTGGGTTTGTACGGTACAGCCAGTAACGGCATTCTGGCTTCTTCCGGCGTCCGGCAGGCCTTGTGGTGATTGCAGCGCTTGCAGGCGGTCACCACGTTTTCCCAGGTATCGGCACCGCCCCGTGCGCGGGGCATGATGTGATCCCGGCTCAGTTCACCCGCAGCAAACCGCTTGCCGCAATACAGGCAAATGAACCGGTCCCGCCGGAACAGCAAGGCGTTGTTCAGGGCCGGGCTGAACCCTTGTGTCCGTGCTGCGCCCTGGGTTGCCATGATGGTCGGCAACGCCAATTGGCTGCGTTGGCCGTTGCTATTGCGTCCACCGCGCAGGGTTAGCGTGTTGTCACCCAATGACCACACCACCTGGCTTTTGACGACCAAAATGGCCGCGCAGGCCGGTGTCAGCCACTGGATCGGCGTGCCGCAATGTCCCAATCTCAAAATCAAATGCCGGCTTGTCATGTCTGCCACCTCCCGGCTTGGCTAGAACTGTCTGCTTCCGTGCCAGTGGCTTCCGCCTTCGACCTTTTTATCGAAGTAACAAAAAGCCCCGGATGGAAAATCCAACCGGGGCTATCCGTCGAAACAGAACAATCCTGGTTGGCATCATGCCTTCCAGGGTTCACCTGCAAGGCTACTGAAAATCAAGTCGCTTCTGGCTTGATGAATACACGTCATCGCTCAGGCAAAGCGTGCCCGTGCGGTGCTCCCCGCAGGTCAGGTGTAATGGCAGAGCGATGCCCATGACCCAGCCCGATGCAAAGGCATCGCGGCGGTTCTGTATTCCCGCTGGATTGCATTGGACTGGGTTGAATGAGTGCATAAGTTGCTCCGAAATCGGGATGCGCCAGGCGCAAGGTTGCGCCCATGCAAGCGAATTATGTGCCAAGTGGTTGGTTGTGGCGGGCGTCGCTCGGCTTTCGTGGGCTGTGGCGCCGGCCCAGGTGCCAAGCGCGGTATTTTCGCACGGCTTGCTGTTATCCGAATGAATATGAAATATCTAGACAGATAGATTTCGTTGTTTGATGGTCTCGAACGAAAGCCCGTATTTTTTCAGCAGTACACCCAGGCGGTGACTGTCGTTGCTGGAGGATTTCTGCAGACGTGACACGTCGTACAGCCGGCGTCCGGCCTCTGCCGCTGTCTGGCACTGCCGGCACACGCGCAGCACGGCGTCCAGCTGGACCTTTTCGATGTAGTCCAATTCCTGCAGCTGCACAGGTTCCAGAAAGCTCGTCAGCAGCGACAGGGGCGCGTCATCATCCAGCTCCACTCCCCAGCGGTATTGCAGGGTTTGGATTTCATTGCGCACCACTTCAGTGGTGATACGTCCCCCCTCGCACAGGGTCGACATGCGGATCACGCTGGCATTCAGGTCACGGAAATTGCCGGTCCAGATGGCCTCTGGGCTCAGGGCGAAGTCGAGGAACGCCTTGCGCGCCTCGCTGCTGAAGGTCACATGGGTGCCATACAGGCGGGCGTATTGGGCCAGCTCATAATCCAGGTTGGGCTCCAGATCCTCTTTGCGTTCCTTCAGGCCCGGCAACTGGTACACCCACAGATTGATGCGGGCCAGCAGATCCTCACGAAAGCTGCCCTTGCGCACATCCCGGCGCAGATCGCGGTTGGTACCGGCAATCAGCTGAAATTCCGAATGCACCGGTTTGTCCGATCCCAGCGGCAGGAATTGTTTGTCCTCGATGGCGCGCAGCAGCATGGCCTGCTCGTCGGCACCCAGTTCGCCAATCTCATCCAGAAACAGCACGCCGCCATGGGCGCTTTTCAGCAAGCCATCCCGTGCAGCGGCGGCACCAGTAAAGGCTCCCTTATGGTGGCCGAACAGGGCGGACATTGCGTTATCGCCCCGCAAGGTGGCGCAGTTGATCTCGACAAAGGCGCCTTCCACCTGACGCCGCAGTTTTTTCAGCTCATAAATGCGCCGCGCCAGCTGGGATTTTCCCGCGCCAGTGGGTCCGGTAATCAGCATGGGCGCACGTGACTGGATCGCGACTTTCTCGATCTGCGCCACCATGTTGTTGAACGCCTTGTTGCGGGTCTGGATACCGGCTTTGAGATAGTCGGTGCCTTCCAGATGTTCCTGCTTGAAGCGCGAGGCAATCTCGTCATAGCGGGACAGATCCAGATCGATCACCTGAATCGGGTACTGCTGCCTGTCATCAAGCTTGGGTGAACTTTGCAGCAGCTTGCCGGGAAACAGGCGTGCCTCGGTCACCAGAAAGATGCAGATCTGCTGAATGTGCGAACCGGTGGTGATATGAAAGTAGTAGTCGTTGCGCGATTGGCTGAACGTCTGCTTTTTCAGAAAGCTGGACAGGGTCAGGTAGACCGACGCCAGATCCCAGGGTGAATCGAAATTCAGATTGAGCGCTTCCACCTTGGTGTCGGGGGAGAGCGCCTGAATGTCCGCGATCAGATCCCTCGCCAGTTCGGTCTCTGTGTCGTTGTGCAGCAGGCAGAAGTGATCGATCGGCATCTCATCCTGCTGGAACAGTGCGACGGTGGGCCGCCATTTTTCCCAGCGGCTGTCCCAGCGTCCACGCCGCCGGCTGGCCCGGTCCATCACGCTGCCCAGAATGCCGAACACCACTGTTTTTCTGGCCACTGATCCTTCCTATTTAAAAAGATATTTTATGTATCGTACAGGATATGGTTGGGCGATGCCAAGGGCGCCCAAAAGTACGAGAGCATTGCGTGGTTTTAAATTTAATTTAAGTAGAAACAATAACCTACTAGGTTTTTGATGGTTGTTCTCACCGGATTGGCACGGCCTTCGCTATCTCAGTCACAAGCCAAGCAGTCGCAACCAAGGAAGTACAGCACCATGAAGCAGCCATACGAAGTGATTCACGAAAAGGGCGTACCGATCAAAGCCTGGACTCGCGGTGTTCCGTTTGAGGACGAAGCCAAACAACAATTGAAAAACATCGCCGCCTTGCCCTTTGTGCATAAGTGGGTGGCGGTAATGCCGGACGTACACCTGGGTAAAGGCGCCACTATTGGCAGCGTGGTTCCTACCATCGGTGCAGTGATTCCCGCCGCTGTGGGCGTGGACATCGGTTGCGGCATGATGGCGGTGAAAACCAGCCTGAAAGCGCATCAGTTGCCGGATAACCTGTTCGCCATGCGCTCCGCGATCGAAAAAGCCGTACCGCACGGACGTTCGGCCCAGCTGCGCGGAAACCGCGACAAGGGCGCCTGGCACTCGGTGCCGGAGGATGTGGCAACCGCGTGGGCAGTGTTGTCTGCCCAATTCGATGTGCTGAAGGAAAAACACCGGGAGTTGAAGAACACCAACAACCTGAATCATCTGGGAACGTTGGGAACCGGTAACCACTTCATCGAAATCTGTCTGGACGAGCAGGATGCCGTGTGGGTGATGTTGCACTGCGGATCGCGCGGAGTGGGAAACCGGATCGGAACCCACTTCATCGAGCTGGCGAAGAAGGATATGGAAAAGTGGCATATCCAATTGCCGGACAAGGATCTGGCATATCTGCCGGAAGGAACCGATCACTTCAACGACTATGTCGAGGCAGTGGAGTGGGCTCAGCAGTTTGCCCGCATCAACCGCGAAGTGATGATGGCGCGTGTTTTGGCCGCCCTGCGGCAGACACTGGGTCTGGCATTCGAAGCGCACCTGGAAGCGGTGAACTGTCACCACAACTATATATCGCGCGAGCACCACTATGGCGAGAACGTGATTGTGACCCGCAAAGGCGCCGTGCGTGCACGGGAAGGGGAATTGGGAATCATCCCGGGAAGCATGGGAGCCCGTTCCTTCATCGTGCGCGGACTGGGAAATGCGGAAAGCTTTTGCAGCTGCAGTCACGGGGCAGGGCGCATCATGTCCCGCACGCAGGCGAAAAAGCTGGTGAGTCTGGCAGACCATGTGGAAGCCACCAAAGGTGTGGAATGCCGCAAGGACGCCGACGTGATCGACGAAACGCCCGCTGCGTACAAGCCGATCGATCAGGTGATGGAAGCACAAAAGGATCTGGTGGAAATCGTCTATACGTTGAAGCAGGTGGTGTGCGTAAAAGGATAGGCACTTGACGTTCGCCGTCAGGTGCAACAGTGTTTGAGACACGGTTGGAGCAAGCGGTGCTGATTCTGTGGGTCAGCCTGGCGCGAGGTGTTTCGCTGATCGCGTACCTGTTCCCGTACGCCTCGGACAGCAACGGCATGTAGCTCAGTTGGGTAGAGCGATCGACTCATAATCGATTTGTCACGGGTTCAAATCCCGTCACGCCTCTGGTAAAGGCCGCAAGCCTGGGGTTCAAATCCCCCTCGAAAAATGCAACAGGAGTCCATTGTGTATGGGAGCGCGCAAGCGTCCTGTGCAGGCTGATGCTGGCGGACACCCGTGTGGGTCTGCTGATCGCGCCAACGCCGGACACCGTAACGCATCGATACTGCAAGCGCGGTGGGCCGACAGGGATGTCGGCATCGATGCCGACCGGTGACAAGGCTGCGTCCCGCTCAGCACAAACGCGGGTTCAGTGGCATCAGGTGGACTCCACCTATTTTAAAAGTGAGGAACAAAACTATGTTGTGGAAAACAATTGATATTGCTGACAACGAACGGGGTTTGTTGTATCGGCGTGAACGTTTCAAGGCAGTGTTGCTGCCGGGCCGCCATCGGCTGAATGCCTGGGGTGGCGGTGTGCGGGTCGAGAAGCTGGATATCAGCAATCTGGTATTCGAACATGTCCGTGCCCGCTTCCTGTTGAGCCAGCACACTGAAGCGCTGGCGCTGCATGTGGCGTGGGTAGAAATGAGCGATAACCAGCTGGGTCTGGTTTACCGCAACGGCCAGATCGTGGATATCCTGCCGCCCGGCGTGTTTTATGCCTACTGGAAAGGCCTCGACTCGCTAACAGTTGAAGCCATCGACTTGCAGGAGAATGTCGCAATCAACGACAAATTGCTGGGCATCCTGGGTCGTGGTGCCAATGCCAGGCTGAAGCAGCTGGCCCAGTCGACTCTGTTGTATGTGGAAGTGCCAGAAGGTCAGGTGGGCTTGATGTTTCTGAACGGAAAATTCGAGCAGCAATTGCAGCCTGGACGTTATGGCTTCTGGCAATTCAACCGGCATGTAACCGTATCCACGGTTGATATGCGGGTGCAGGCCGCCGAGGTCAGCGGTCAGGAAATTCTGACCAAAGATCGCGTCAGTCTGCGGATCAACCTGAGCGCCAACTATCAGGTAATGGATGCCCAGCAGGCCTTCCTGAAAGTGAAGGACTTTGCTGCCTTCATTTACCGTGAACTGCAATTTGGTTTGCGGGAAGTGGTGGGTGAGAAGTCGTTGGATGATTTGCTGGCAGAAAAGGATGCCCTGAATACGGCCATTCAGAGTGGAGTGCGTGACAAGCTGTCCGCTCATGGCATCAAGCTGCTGAGCGTCGGCATCAAGGACATCATTCTGCCCGGCGAAATGAAGGCGATTCTGAACCAGGTGGTAGAAGCGCAAAAAGAAGCCGAAGCCAACCTGATCAAACGGCGCGAGGAAACCCAGGCCATGCGATCCCTGCATAACACCGCCAAAATGATGGAAAACAACCCCGTGTTGTTGCGGTTGAAGGAGCTCGAATCGCTGGAGCGGGTAGTGGCTCGTGTCGGCCAGATGAATGTTTACGGTGGCCTTGATGGCGTCATGAAGGATTTGGTTAAATTGGGGTCGGCATCCAGCACTTGAGCGAAAACCACCTTTGCCGGTGGTTTTCGTCTTTTGAATTGTTCTATTCGGATTTCACCATGAGCAGCACATTCAGCAATTTGTTTCACAAAGGCCTTCTGCGGGATGCGCCGCGTTTTCTGGATGATTGTGTGCAGTACGAAGTCATCATGGGATCGATGGCTTATGGTGTATCCAGTGATACGTCGGATATGGACGTGTATGGGTTTGCCATTCCGCCCAAGGAAATGCTGTTTCCCCATCTGCGTGGCGAGATACCCGGTTTTGATGAGTGCAAGCCGCAGTTCGATCAGTATCAGCGGCACCACATTCTGGATGCCAGTGCGCTGGGAGGCAAGAGCAGGGAATATGATCTCACTCTTTATTCCATCACCAAATACTTTCGGCTGCTGACTGACAATAACCCGAATATCATTGACAGCCTGTGGGTTCCCCATAACTGCATTCTTTACAGTACGCCGCTGGCTGATCGTATCCGCGAAAAACGCAAAGTGTTCCTGCACAAGGGCTGCTGGCTGAAATTCAAGGGCTATGCTTACGCCCAGATACGCAAGCTGGAAACTAAGCAACCAGAAGGCAAACGACGTGAACTGGCAGAAAAGTACGGCTATGACGTCAAGTTTGCCTATCATGTTGTGCGACTGCTGAACGAAGTTGAACAGCTCATGCTGGAGCAGGATCTTGACCTGCAACGGAACAACGAACAATTGAAGTCCATCCGCAATGGGGAGTGGACGCTTGAGCAGTTGCAACAGTATTTCGTCCAGAAGGAGAAAGATCTGGAGTCGCTTTACACCCGCTGCGAACTGCCGGCGATCCCGGATATGGCCGCTATTCGTTCCTTGCTGATGGAATCACTGGAGCAACACTACGGCAGCATCGACACGCTGGTGGTGTCGCAGGATCGGCATCTGTCAGCGTTGCGATCCATCAGGAATATCATCACCGAGCTTGGGCTGGATTGAGTTATGAATAGCGTTGAGTCATTGATTCAAACTGAACTGGATCGGCTGTCCGAACAGCATCAGCTCCAGATCATTCTCGCGATTGAAAGCGGCAGTCGTGCCTGGGGTTTTCCATCCAGAGACAGCGATTATGACGTTCGCATCATTTATCGTCACAAGCCGGAATGGTATTTGAGTGTGTTTGAGCAGAAAGATTCGCTCAATGAGCCGATCAATGGTGATCTGGATATCGCGGGCTGGGATCTGCGCAAGACGCTTTCCCTGCTGCACAAAGGCAACGCTGTCGTGCATGAATGGCTGAATTCGCCGATAGTGTATCGCTCCGATCCGGAGTGGTTGAAGCCGTTGTCCGCCTTCGCGACATCGGCATTCAACCCGCTTGCTGCGTTCAGTCATTATTTCTACATGTCACGCAACAAGCTGGAAAGCCTTGGGAGTGTTCCAATATTAGGAAAGGCTTTTCTGTACGGCTTGCGCACGCTGTTGTGCGCGCGCTGGATTCAGGTGTTCAATGAAGCACCGCCGATGGCGTTTGGCGTTCTGGTAAACGAGTTTGTCTGCGATGCGGCTTTGCGCAGAGAGCTTGCTGTAATGCTCGATGCCAAAAGAGAGGGCGTGGAATCCGAAATGACATGCGTCAGTGATGACCTGATTGCATTCGCCAGATACGGCCTGCTTGAGTTAGAGTGCGCGAAGGGTGGCATGGTTGAAAGCGTGCTGTCACCGGATGAGTATGACCGCATTTTCAGAATGATGATCGGGTGCTGAGCAGGGTAGTTGTTCCGGTCAGGCCAATGTTTCAGGAGGAGGTGGTGGGCCTTCCCGGACTTGAACCGGGGACCGAGCGATTATGAGTCGCGCGCTCTAACCAACTGAGCTAAAGGCCCTGAAATGGACGCTGGAAAGTGGCGCCGATTATAAAGTTCCAATGTAATCGGCGCCACCAATCACGCATGGCGGTATGATCAGGTTTCGCTGTCGAGGAAACTGCGCAGGTGTTCCGAGCGGCTGGGGTGGCGCAGCTTGCGCAGCGCCTTCGCTTCTATCTGACGAATCCGTTCACGGGTTACGTCGAACTGCTTGCCCACTTCTTCCAGCGTGTGATCGGTGTTCATGTCGATGCCGAAACGCATGCTCAACACTTTCGCTTCGCGAGCGGTCAGGCCGGCCAGCACGGCGCGGGTCGCTTCACGCAGACCTTCGATGGTGGCGGACTCGATCGGGGACTCGATGGTGGTGTCCTCGATGAAATCCCCCAAATGCGAATCTTCGTCGTCGCCGATCGGGGTTTCCATCGAAATGGGTTCCTTGGCGATCTTCAGCACCTTGCGCACCTTGTCTTCCGGCATTTCCAGGCGGATGCCCAGTTCTTCCGGCGTCGGTTCGCGGCCCATCTCCTGCAGCATCTGCCGTGATACCCGGTTCAGCTTGTTGATGGTTTCGATCATGTGCACCGGGATGCGGATGGTGCGGGCCTGATCCGCGATGGAGCGGGTGATGGCCTGGCGAATCCACCAGGTAGCGTAGGTCGAGAATTTATAGCCGCGACGGTATTCGAACTTGTCCACCGCTTTCATCAGACCGATGTTGCCTTCCTGGATCAGGTCGAGGAATTGCAGGCCGCGGTTGGTGTATTTCTTGGCGATGGAAATAACCAGACGCAGGTTGGCTTCCACCATTTCCTTCTTCGCGCGGCGGGCTTTGGCTTCACCGATGGACAGGCGGCGGTTCACTTCCTTGATTTCCGGGATGGTCAGGCCGATCTGTTCTTCCAGCGCCATGATTTTGCGCTGGGCCCGCAGAACTTCCGGTTTCACCACTTCCAAGGCAGCGGAATAGGGCTTGCCGGACTTGATCAGGCTATCGATCCATTCCATGTTGACTTCGTTGCCGGGGAAGCTCTTGATGAAGTTCTTGCGCGGCATTTTGGCCAGACGAATGCACTGGTTCATGATCGCGCGTTCGTTGACGCGGATGGATTCCAGGGTGGCGCGGATTTCGTTCACCATTTGGTCGTACATGCGCGGTACGATTTTGAAGGTGACGAAGTGATCGGCCAGGGCTTGCAGCGCGGTTTCTGCTTTCTTTGTGTTGCGGCCCTTGGCGGTGGCCTGCAGTACTTTCTTGTGCAGGGCCGCCAGTTCCTCGAAGTTGGCGCGGGCCAATTCCGGATCGATATTGGCGTCTTCGCTGGATTCGGTGGTGCTTTCGCCTTCGGCTTCCTCTTCTTCTTCCGGTGCGTCGGCCTTGGCTTCTGGCTCGGGAAGTTCGATATCGACCACTTCGGGCACGGGGGCGTCGCCCTGGTTGGGGTCGATGAAGCCGGAGATGATTTCGGACAGGCGTTTTTCTTCGGTCGTCTGGATGCGGGCGTATTCATCCAGCAGGCCCTGGATGTGGCCGGGCCAGTAGGCCAGGGAATGCATGACCTGGCGGATGCCTTCCTCGATGCGCTTGGCGATGACGATTTCGCCTTCGCGGGTCAGCAGTTCCACGGTGCCCATTTCGCGCATGTACATGCGGACGGGGTCGGTGGTGCGGCCGGGTTCGCTTTCAACCGAGGCCAGGGCGGCAGCGGCTTCTTCGGCGACATCTTCGTCGGTGGCGGCGGTGTTGTCGTTCAGCAACAGCTCATCGGTTTCGGGCGCGATCTCGTGCACGGGAATGCCCATGTCGTTGATCATGCCGATGATGTCTTCGATCTGGTCCGGGTCGGTGATGTCGGCAGGGAGGTGGTCGTTGACCTCGGCGTAGGTCAGGTAACCTTGTTCTTTTCCGCGGGTAATCAACTGCTTGAGCTGAGACTTTTGCTGTTCTTTATCAGTCGTCATGAAGTGCCCATTCCGGTCCAGGTGCGCGAAGAACGCGGCATTATACAGGCATCGGGTGTGCCGCGCTATACGGCGTCCCGGTGGCCTGATCCACGTCCAGGCTAGTTTAATAAGGTTGCTGATGTTCTGTTCGATTCAATGCCCGGCCTCTTGAAACCGGCGCTGATCCTGCTAGGTGGAAAGTTCCTTCTTCAAGTGTAGTAGCTGTTTGAACCGTTCCTTGTCTTTGACTCCCTCGGCGATGATTTGATCCAGATCCTGCTCGACCTTGAGCAGGCGCAGGCGGCGCAGTGAGTCTTCCAGCTCCGGGGTCTGATCGTGGTGGGGCAGAAGGAATTCCTGCGCTGCCAGCTCGAACAGTACGTGGCCTTCATCCTCGCTCTGCCAGCGGCCCAGGATGGCGGCGGTGCTGGTGTCCGGCTTGTGGCGCAGATAATCCAGCAGTTTGATGAGTAGGCTGATATGGGGGAGGTTCAGTTCTCTGATGTCGTCGGGTACGTTGACCCTGGCTGCTTCCTGTGGCGCGGTGAGCAGCACACGAACTGCCTTTTCGATCAGTGGCACTTCCATCTTCTTGGTGTCGGTCTTACCGACACGTTTGAAGGGCGCACGTTGGCTGGGGCGGGGGCGGGCAGATTCTTCGGCGGCGAAGTCTTGTGGCGGCGCTGCTGGTGGCGTTACAGGAGTGGCAGGCACGGCATCCAGGCTGATGTCCTTGAGCTGGGTGATTTCCCCCAGTTTCTGCCGCATCAGTTCGCGGAACACGCTTTCCGGCAGTTTCTCCAGATAGGGCTTGGCCAGGCTGGCGAGGCGGGCGCGACCGTCCAGGGTGCGGGTGTCCACCTCGGCCCCCAGTTGCTGGAAGAAGAATTCCGACAGCGGGGTGGCTTCGTTGAGCAGGCCTTCGAAGTAGGCGGTGCCGTCTTTGCGGACCAGGGTGTCCGGGTCTTCCCCTTCCGGCAGTAGCAGGAACTTCACCTGGCGGCCGTCCTTCACGCAGGGCAGGGTGTTTTCCAGGGCCCGCCAGGCGGCACGGCGGCCGGCGTCGTCACCGTCGAAGCAGTAGACCAGTTCCTCGGTGTGGCGGAACAGCTTTTCCACGTGCTCCTGGCTGGTGGCGGTGCCCAGGGTGGCCACGGCGTAGGTGATGCCGTACTGGGCCAGGGCGATCACGTCCATGTAGCCTTCTACTATTACCACCCGCGCCAGTTTGCTGTTGGCCTGGCGGGCTTCCCACAGGCCGTACAACTCCCTTCCTTTATGGAAGACCGGGGTTTCCGGCGAGTTGAGATATTTGGGCTTGTCGTCCCCCAGCACCCGGCCGCCGAAGGCAATCACGCGGCCCCGGTTATCGCGGATGGGGAACATGACCCGGTCGCGGAAGCGGTCGTAGCTGCGGCCCTGGTCGTTTTCGATCAGCAGGCCGGTTTTGAGCAGGTGGTTGCGTTTTTTGTCATCGGTGCCGAGGGCAGTGAGCAGGTTGTCCCAGCCTGGAGGGGCGTAGCCGACGCGGAAGTGCTTGGCAGTCTGCCCGGACAGGCCGCGTTTTTTCAGGTAGCCGACGGGTCGATCCTTCACCTTGGGGTTGCGCAGTTGTTGCTCGAACCAGGTAGCGGCCTGTTCCAGCATGTTGAAGAGTGGCTGGTGGTCTTCCCGTGGTGCCTGGCCGGGTGTTTCTTCGCGGGGGATTTCCAGGCCCAGGTTACGGGCCAGCAGTTCCACCGCCTCGACAAATCCCAGGCGGGTATAGTCCATCAGGAAGCCGACGGCGTTGCCGCTGGCGCCACAGCCGAAGCAGTAATAGAACTGCTTGTCCGGCGAGACGGTGAAGGAGGGGGTCTTTTCCTGATGGAAGGGGCAGCAGGCCGTGTAGTTTTTACCCGCGCGCTTGAGGTGGATGTAGCTGTCGATCAGCTCCACCAGGTCGGTGCGGGAAAGGACGTCGTCGATGAAGTCCTCGGGGATGCGGCCTGCCATAAAGGCGCGTTTAGCCCAGCAAACCTTTGATCTTCTGGCTCAGTGCACCCATGTCGGTGCGGCCCTGCACCTGGGGTTTCAGCGCGGCCATCACCTTGCCCATGTCCTTCATGCCTTCGGCGCCGGTGTCGGCGATGGCTTTTTTGATCAGATCCGCCAGTTCGGCCTCGGTGAGCGCGGCGGGCAGGAATTCCGTCAGCACGGTGATTTCCGCCTGTTCCTTGTCGGCCAGATCGTTACGGCCGCCGGCGGTGAACTGCTGCACGCTGTCTTTACGCTGCTTGATCATCTTGTCGAGGATGGCGATGACGCGGGTATCGTCAAGAGTGATGCGTTCGTCCACTTCCACCTTCTTGAATTCGGCGGTGGCCAGGCGCAGGGTGTTCAGGCGGTCCTTGTCCTTGGCGCGCATGGCGTCTTTCACGGCGTCATTGATGCGGGCTTGAATGGCTGACATGCGATTCCCCTTTTTGTTGGTCCTGAAAAACACAAATACGCCGAAACGGGAGACCCGTCGGCGTAATCGCGTAAGGTAATTTGATCGGTCGGGCGATCAGTACAGGCGCTTGCGGCGAACGACGTCGCGTGACACCTTCTTGGCGTGACGCTTGACGGCTGCGGCTTGCTTGCGCTTGCGGATCTGGGTGGGCTTTTCGTAGAACTCGCGACGGCGAACTTCTGCCAGAACACCCGCTTTTTCGCAGGAACGCTTGAAGCGACGCAGTGCAACGTCGAACGGCTCGTTTTCTTTGACCTTGACCTGTGGCATTTAAATCATCACCTTACAATGAATGCTGTCTGTGGCTACTTCTATGCTCGCAGCGGGGCGAATCATAGACCGGACTTGTGTTCAAATCGGTATGGCAGGATACAGTGTGTCTAGTGCCTGACCATAAGGGTGTCGCATTTTAAAGGGATTGGAGGGCAATTGCAAAGCCCCCTGATTTCGTTAATATCGCGGGCCCTGCAAAATCCAAAGGTAATCCAGTGCGCGTATTAGGCATCGAAACATCCTGCGACGAAACCGGTATCGCCCTCTATGACAGCGAGGCGGGTATCCTGGCGGACGCCTTATATAGTCAGGTGGAGCTGCACGCGGAATACGGCGGCGTGGTGCCGGAGCTGGCCAGCCGCGACCATATTCGCAAGGTGATTCCGCTGATCCGCGAGGTGCTCGACCGCGCCCAGTGCACGCCGCAACAGATTGATGCCATTGCCTATACTGCCGGCCCCGGTTTGGTGGGTGCCCTGATGGTGGGGGCAGCGGTGGCCAAGAGTCTGGCTTTCGCCTGGGGAGTGCCCAGCTTCCCCGTTCACCATATGGAAGGTCATCTGTTGGCGCCGATGCTGGAAGATCCGGCGCCTTCCGCGCCCTTTGTCGCCCTGCTGGTCAGCGGCGGCCATACCCAGCTGGTGAATGTGAAGGCCATCGGCGATTACGAAATCCTGGGGGAATCCCTGGATGACGCCGCCGGTGAAGCCTTTGACAAGACCGCCAAGATGCTGGGCCTGGGTTATCCCGGTGGCCCCCGGCTGGCGGCGCGGGCAGAAACGGGCAATCCACAACGCTTCAAATTTCCCCGCCCCATGTGTGATCGCCCCGGTCTGCAATTCAGCTTCAGTGGCCTGAAAACCTTCTGCCTCAATACCAAGGAAGCGTGTGAGCAGTCACCAACAGGCCTGACGGAACAGGATGTCGCGGATATCTGCTGGGCGTTTCAGGATGCCGTGGTGGAGACCCTGGCGATCAAATGTCGTCGCGCCCTGCAGCAAACAGGCGTGAAGCAGCTGGTGATTGCCGGTGGCGTGAGCGCCAATCTGCGCCTGCGGGAGCGTCTGCAGGAGGTGGTGGCCAAACTCGGTGCCCAGGTGTTCTACCCCCAGCTCAGATATTGCACCGATAATGGCGCCATGATCGCCTATGCCGGATATCAGCGGGTGCTGGCAGGCGCAGTGCCGGATCTTAATGTGCAGGTGCGGGCCCGCTGGCCGATGAGCGAGTTGAAAGCGGAGGCCTGATTCAGGCGCTGTCGTTCTGATCCTTTGCAGGATTGGCGATAGGGGCCTCTTCCCCCCGAAACAGCTGGGTGATATTGCTGTGATGACGCAGCAGCAGCATCAGCGACAGCACCAGCACCGGATAAAACAGCCCGGCTTTGGTCATCAGCACCAGCATCGGTGCCGTAAAGAAGGCAATGATGGCCGCCAGGGAGCTGATCCGGCTGACATGGAACACCACCAGCCACACCAGGGCGATCAGCAGAAAGCTGGGCCAATGCAGCGCAGCCAGCACGCCCATGGCGGTGGCCACGCCCTTACCGCCGCGAAAATCGAAATACACCGGATATAAATGACCAAGGAAGGCGCAGAATCCACAGTAGGCTGCACTGCTTTCCGACAACCCCAGTTCCCGCGCCAGCACGACGGGCACAATGCCTTTGGCAACGTCGCCAATCAGTGTGAAAATGGCGGCCACCTTGCCCCCCACCCGCAGCACGTTGGTGGCGCCGGGGTTGTGGGAACCGGTGGAACGGGGGTCGGGATAGCCAAACAGCCGACAGGTCAGGATGGCGGTAGAGACCGATCCCAACAGGTACGAGAATGTCCACAGCACGATGGCCAGCAGGCTGTCCAGGGGTGTACTCCAGTCGGTATATAAAGCTGTCGGAATTGTTTCATTTCGATGGTGCTCCATCAAGTGTAACAGGCGGGTTGAATGGGTATTGTGTTTATTCGTGAGCTGAAAGTGCAGACGGTCATTGGTGCGTTCGAGTGGGAGCGCCGTATCCGCCAGACCGTGGTGCTGGATCTGGAAATGGCCGCCGACATCGCCAAAGCCGCGGCATCGGATCGTCTGGAAGATGCGTTGGACTACAAGGCGGTGGCTGATCGAATCATTGCGTTCGCAGACAAAAGCAGTTTTCAGCTGGTCGAGACACTGGCGGAATCCATTGCGGGTATTTTGCAAACCGAATTTGGTGTCACCTGGCTGCGGCTGCGGGTGGGCAAACCCGGTGCCGTGCCGGGTGCGAAGGATGTCGGTGTGCTGATCGAGCGGGGCCGGCGCGAGGGATGACCGTCGTATTTCTGGGGCTGGGCAGCAACGAAGCGCGTGAACAGAATCTGGCGACAGCCCTGATCGCGTTGCGGCGTATCGGTCCTGCAGCCTGTTCCCCGGTTTATGAAAGTGAACCGCTACTCGGTACCGGCAAGCCCTATTTCAACATTGTCGTGAAGCTGGAGACAGATCTGCCGGCAGGCGAGCTGAAAATGATGCTGCGCGGCATCGAACAGGATTCCGGTCGGATTCAGGATGATCCCACCAGCTGTCCGCTGGATATCGATATTCTTCTTTACGGTGATTGCGTGGGCGTGGTGGATGGCGTGACGCTGCCCCATCCCGATGTGCTGCGTCGCGCCTATGTGTTGCGGCCGCTGTCCGACCTCGCGCCGGATCACTTGCACCCAGTGAAACAGCAAACACTGCTGGCGCTGTGGCAGGCGTTTACCGGTACGCGCGCCTTGTATCCGGTGCCGCTTGATCTTTCCCTTCTACCGGACTGAATCCATTCACGTCAGGCTTTGGCCGCCGTCCACCGCGATAATTTGTCCGGTGATGAAGGGGGCTTTCTCCGCCAGAAAATAAATCGTGCGTGCGATGTCTTCGGGGCTGCCCATGGACTGCATCGGCGTGCGCGCCAGTAATGCTTGCTGATCGGCTTCGGATGTCTGGCCATGGGTGGGCCAGATGATGGCGCCGGGGGCGATGCCGTTGACGCGCACCTGCGGCGCCAGCACTTGGGCCAGACTCAGGGTCATGGCTTTGAGCGCGGCCTTGGCCATGCAGTAGGGCGTGTAGTTGGGCAGCGGCCGGTCGGCATTGATGTCGACGATATTCACCACGCAACCGTTGGATTGCTGCAGCAGCGGTGTCAGCGCCTGGGTGAGGAAGAACGGCGCCATGGCGTTGCTGGCGAACAGATCGTTCCATTGTGCCTGCGTGGTTTTGCCGAACTCGGTGGGATAATAGGACGACGCATTGTTTACCAGCAGATCGAGCCGGTGTTTCCAGCTGCGCGCCTGTTCTGCCAGTTGCTCCCAGGCGGTTGGATCAGCGAGGTCGGCATGCAGTGCGATGCAGGAGTGCGGGCGGCTGGCGTTGAGGCAATCGCGCAGTGATTTGGCGGCGTCGCCGGAGTGGCGGTAATGCAGAATGATGTCGTATCCGCGGCTGTGAAAATATTCCGCCGTGAAAGCGCCGATGCGTTTGGCCGAGCCGGTGATCAGCGCCACCTTGTTGTCTGTGGTCATGGTGATTCCTTGACGTAAGCATTTTTGACCGTGCGAATCGCATCGATGCGACGTTTGCGCAGTTCGGCACCCAGGGTTTCGCCGCGAAAGCCCAGCGCCAGCAACGGTTGTACTTCAACACGACTGGCGGCAGTGGCGCAATCCCGCAGATAGTCGGCTTGCGGATACTCGCGGTTTTCAAATCCGGTGCGGCCTTTGGCGTCGGCCTCGCAGGCCAGCAGAAAATGGTGCAGGGTGTCGGGGCGGCGCAGGGCGTCCAGCGCTTCCAGCGTGCGCATCACGGTGGCGGGTTTGAGTTCCAGCGCGCGATGGCTGTGGGTGTGCAGGCTGGCCACCAGTTTCGCCAGGCGTTTTACCGGATTGGGCGCACGAATGCGCTGGCAGAGTTTTTCCGCCAGGTGCTCGCTGACATCTTCGTGACCGTGATGGCTGGGCCAGAGGTTCTCCGGCGTCAGTCCTTTGCCCAGATCGTGACAGATCAGCGCGAACAGAATCGCTACCCGATCCGGTTTTTCGATGTTCTGCTGCAGTAGTGGCAGCGCTGCCTGCAACGTCATCATCACATGTACGCCGGTGTCGATTTCGGGATGGTGTTTGGGTGGTTGCGGCACGCCGAACAGCCGATCCAGTTCGGGAAACACCACCGCCAGCGCGTGACAATCGCGCAGGGCTTCGAAATAGCGCCAGGGGGAAGGTTCGGCCAGTGCCTTTTCGGTTTCGGCCCAGACCCGTTCCGGTGTCAGTGTCTGCAACTCACCGCTGGCGGCAATCTCTTGCATCAAGGCGTTGGTTTCCGGCGCAACGCGAAATCCCAGGTGGGCATAGCGCGCAAGAAAACGGGCTACTCGCAACACCCGTAGCGGATCTTCTACGAACGCGGGCGATACGTGACGCAGCCATTTATCCTGCAAGTCGCGCTGGCCGTTGAACGGATCTTCCAGCGTGCCATCCGTATGTTCTGCCATGGCGTTGATGGTGAGATCGCGGCGTGACAGATCCTGTTCCAGGGTGACTTCGCTGCCGCTATAGCATTCAAAGCCGGTGTAACCCTTGCCGCTCTTGCGCTCGGTGCGGGCCAGCGCATATTCCTCGTGAGTTTGTGGGTGCAGGAACACGGGGAAATCCTTGCCCACCGGCTGAAAGCCCTGCTCCCGCATGATCTGTTCTGTACCGCCGACTACTACCCAGTCGCGATCCTTGCCGGGTATTCCCATCAGCTTGTCGCGCACTGCGCCGCCCACCAGAAAAATTTCCATGACACCTTGCGTGAATTATTTCTGAAATTACAAAAAAGGGTTTGACCGTCTTTTTGACGGACGCCTATAGTGTAGAACTATGACAACTCAAATCACAGCCTCCATTCAGGTCCTACCCGCCGTCGCCGCCAAACGCAGCGCGATGGCCCGTGCGCGAGTGCGTGCATGGCGCAAGGGGGGAATGGCTGTGGCAGAGTGGGTGGGTCGGGTTTAGCAAACACCACTGTTTTCAAAAGGCCGCAGCGTTCCCTGGAACCTGCGGCCTTTTTCGTTCTGGGCTGCAGGCTGGCGAAATCTGCGAAATCAGCAAGCGGGTCAGCGACTTCAGTCGACATGGAAGACGAAGCGTGATCCGGATGGAGGAAAGGAGCGCAACAATGTTACTGCCGGCAGCTTATCTCGCCGTGATTTTTGTCTGGTCCACTACGCCGTTGGGGGTGAAATGGAGTTCCTATGGCATGTCCCCGGTGGCGGGCGCGTTCGCGCGCATTCTGCTGGCGACGCTGATGGGCTGGGCATTGGTGCGACTGGTGGGCATCGCGGTGCCCTGGCATCGCAAGGCGCTGAAGGTGTACGGCATTTCCAATATCGGCATTTTCCTGGGGCTCTTGTGCACCTATGTTGGCGCGCAAACCGTGCCGTCGGGATTGATTTCGATTTTGTACGGGCTGTCGCCGGTGATTTCCGCTTTTTTTGCGCGTTACTGGCTGAATGAGCCGCCGTTTACGCTGAGCAAGTGGTTCGCGATGGTGGTGGGCGTGTCGGGTTTGCTGGTAGTGTTCCGCCATGAAGTGTTGGCGATGCAAGGCAGTCTCACCGGCTTTTTGCTGGTGCTGTTTTCCGTGTTCTGTTTTTGCTTCAGTGCGGTGATGATCAAGCGTGAAGGTCATGTGGTGGAACCGGTAGCACAAACCGTGGGTGCGCTGACGTTGGCGACACCGCTGTATGGCATCGCGGCTGCGTTCATGGGGCTGCAGATCGAATCCATCGAGCCGCGTACCGTCGGCGCCATTCTGTATCTGGCGGTGTTTGGTTCGTTTGTCGGATTCTTCTGTTACTTCTATGTATTGAAGCACTTGCAGGCGAGCACGGTTGCGCTCACCACCATGATCACGCCGGTGCTAGCGCTGACGCTGGGTTCGGTGCTGAATGGAGAGACCATAACGCCCAGTCTTTTGACCGGTGCTGCCATGATCGGCTGTGCGTTGCTGCTGTACTATTGGGGCGATACTTTGCTGGCAAGGCTCAATCTGCAGAGGGCGACATGAGTTTTTACGAAGATCATATTTTTCCACCGGTGATGGAGTGGGCTACCAAGGGTTTCCGCCGTCAGATTGCGGCGTTGATCGCGCAGGCCCAGGGACGGGTGTTGGAGATTGGTGCCGGCATCGGTGCCAATCTAGGTTATTACTCGCCGGCGGTGGAGGAAATCGTCGGCATCGAACCGGTGGAGGCCATGTTGGAAAAAGCCCGGCGCATGGCGGACAGTGCCAGTCACGGTATTCCCGTGCGACTCACCGCCGGCGATGCACGTGATCTGCCATTTGCTGATGCGGAATTCGACACGGTGGTGGCCTGCCTGGTGTTCTGCACCATTCCCCAGCCGGAAAAGGCGGCGCAGGAAGCATTTCGCGTGCTGAAGCCGGGCGGCAAGCTGGTGTTCTTCGAGCATGTGGCGTCGCCCCATCGCACAACCCGCGCGGTGCAGAATCGGCTGAATCCGTTGTGGCGAAAAGTGGCGTGCGGATGTGAAATCAACCGGGATACGCGCAGGCTGTTCGAGCAGGCGGGATTCGTTTACGACAGCATCGATGATTTCATTCACCCGAAGGTGCCGGCGTTGGTGGCGCCGATCATCACCGGCATCGCCACCCGGCCCTGATCAGCCCAGCATGATTTGTCGCTCCAGATGCTGGGTGTTGGCCATCGCCTCGGCCCCCCAGTAAATGGCGCGAATATGATGTACCAGGCGCTTTTCCGCTTCGGCCTGTTTGCTGGCAGGCAGATCGATGGTGGAGATGCCAATGTAAAAAACAATGGTGATGATGGCTTCGGCAATCCAGGTGGGATTGGTCAGATTGCGCTGGCGCCGTTTCATTTCCATTTCGATCACCACTGCGAGCTGGCGTGTCAGCTCATTCAATACTTTCTGGATCGCGCGCCGGATGATGGGTGAGTTGCCCGTGGCTTCCCGTGCCAGCACGCGCACCAGTGGGCCATTGGCGCGAAAGTGTGACATGCACACCGCTACGGCGCCTTCCGCAATGCTTTCGCCTTTTTCTTCCGCTTCCCGTGTGTCCTGCATGATTTTGTAGAGCGCTGCGCCGGCTTCGTTGACCAGAGCCAGTGCCAGTTCTTCCATGTTTTCGAAATGACGATAAAAAGAGGTGGGCGCGATGCCGGCTTCCTTCGCCACTTCGCGCAGGCTCAGGCTGGAAAAGCCCTTGTCGTCATTCATCCGTTTGATGGCTGCTGCCATGATGGCTTCGCGGGTTTGCTGTTTTTGTTCGGCGCGGGTCTGGGGTTCTGTCATGGTCGAAGGCGAAAGTAAGGGGGCTGCACTATCCTTGGGTTAGCGAGTCATAAGGTAATCATGCGTCCTGCTCGGTATCAGGGAAGTGTACATCTGTTAGCTGTATTTTCAACGCAGATTTTTCATCCTTCTGTTTTTCAGGCCAAATCAGCCGGTTTTCGGCAGTTTCTAGACGCACCGGTCGCAGGTGAAGCTTGATTTTGATCCCGCAAAGCGTATTATGGCGCACACTTGTACGCCGAAAGGCGATTTTTTACCCTGCTGTCGCCGTGAATCGGGCGGGCAGCAAACGGGCTAAGGGAATAAATTATGAGGTCTATCAAATCGTTGGCGTTCGAGCCGATGCATGTCGTGGATACCGCTTGGTTGCGCATGGATTCTGCCGAGAATCTGATGGTGATCAATGGGGTTCTGATGTTTGAAGAGCCGATGACCCAGGCGGAGTTCCAATCCATCATCGAAGAGCGGTTGTTGCCGCAGCACAAGCGCTTCCGTCAGCGTCCGGTGCAGGTGGGTGGGCAGTACGGCTGGGAGGAATTGCCCGGCGTGGACATGAGCTATCACCTCACTGCGCTCAGTGGCCTGCCGGAAACCTGCGATGATTTCCAGCTGCGCACTGCCATCAGTGCGCTGATTCCCCAGGGGCTCGATCCCGACAAACCGCTCTGGCGTTTTTTCTTTGTGCCGCGCTACAAGAGCGGGTCAGCCGTGGTGGTGAAGGTGCACCACAGTTATGCCGATGGCATTGCGCTGATTTCCGTGCTGGATTCTCTCGCGGATACTTCCGTGCTGCACAGTTCCCCCGCAGCGAAATTCAAGAAGCACCAGCGCAGGCCGCGCTCGGATTCGCCGCTGCACAAGTTAGCCTTTGCGGTGGGCTCGGTGGGCTTCTATACCGGGTTCTCGGTTGTCTGGCTGTACGAAGCGATGCGGGTGATCCTGGCCCGGCCGGATTCCAAGACAGCGTACAAGCGTGCGCTGACTCCCCAAAAGCAGGTGGGTTGGGCGCCTTCGTTGCAGGTGGCGGAAGTCAAAGAGGTGGGCAAGGCCCTGGGCTGCACCATCAACGACGTGATCCTGGGCTGTGTGGCTGGGAGTTTGCGCCGCTATCTGGAGCGCATCGGCGAGCCGGTGGACGGTGTGCATATCCGCGCCACGGTGCCGGTGAACCTGCGCCCCATCGAGGATGCGCTGCAGCTGGGTAACCGCTTTGGTCTGGTTTATCTGGAATTGCCGGTGGGCGTGCCGTCGGTGGAAGGCCGTATTCGCGCCGTGCGACGCAGCATGGCCAGCCTCAAGAGTGGTGTGCAGGCGCTGATGAGCTTCCATGTGTTGGGCATCCTGGGCTTCTTTCCCAAGCCGGTGGAGAAATTCTTTCTGGATTTCTTTTCCAGCAAGGCGTCGGCGGTGATGACCAACGTGCCGGGCCCATCCGAACCGGTCTATCTGAAAGGTAAAAAGCTGGCCAAGCCCATGTTCTGGGTGCCGCAGTCGGGTGGCATCGGCATCGGCGTCAGTATTCTGAGTTACGACAACAAGGTTGAATTCGGTTTTGTGGCAGATGCGGCATTGATTCCCGATCCGCAAGCCATGATCGATGACTTTGCGGCGGAATTTGCCGCGATCAAGCGTCAGGTATTGGGAGTACCGGCGTTCGATGGCCAGTTGTCGAAAGCGTAAGTCTGTTTTTGTCTTTTGTCTGAAGGAAGCGATGAGGAGATCGTCATGAGTTATTTCGTTACCGGAGCCACTGGATTCATTGGGCGTTTTCTGCTGGAGAATCTGCTGAAGCGGCAGGGTTCGATTTTTGTGTTGGTGCGCGAAGCGTCGCTGCCCAAAATCGATGATCTGAAACACAAGGTTGGTGATCGCGAAGGGCGTATTGTTCCTGTGATCGGTGATCTGACCCAGCCCCGCCTCGGCATCAGCGACAACGATATCGCGCAGATGAAGGGCAAGATCAAACACTTCTTCCACCTGGCGGCGATTTACGATCTGAGTGCGCCGGAAGAAGCCCAGGTGAAATCCAATATCGAAGGCACCCGCAACGCGGTGAAAGCGGCGGAAGCCATGGGCGCCGGCTGTTTCCAGCATGTCAGCTCCATCGCGGCGGCGGGCATGTATCCGGGCATTTTTCGCGAGGATATGTTCGAGGAAGCGGAGAAACTCGACGACCCCTACCTGCGCACCAAGCACGAGTCGGAAAAAATCGTGCGCAAGGAATGCAAGGTGCCGTTCCGCATTTATCGCCCTGGCATGGTGGTGGGGCATTCCCGCACTGGCGAGATCGACAAGATCGACGGGCCGTATTATTTCTTCACCCTGCTCAAGCGTCTGCGCAAGCTGCTGCCGGAGTGGATGCCCGTGGTGGGCATCGAAGGTGGCCGTTTCAATATTGTGCCGGTGGATTACGTGGCGGACGCCATGGATTATCTGGCGCACAAGGATGGGCTCAATGGCCAGTGCTTTCACCTGACCGACACCGATCACTACAAGGTGGGCGAGGTGCTGAATATTTTCGCCCGCGCCGGCCACGCACCGCAGATGACCATGCGCATCGACACCCGCATGTTCAGTTTCCTGCCGCCATTCCTCAAGCAGACGCTGGGCACGCTGCCGCCGGTGCGTCGTTTCACTACCACGCTGCTGGATGATCTGGGTATTCCCCGCGCGGTGCTGAAGTTCACCAAGTATCACACCAAGTTCGACAACCGCGATGCGCGCAAGGCGCTGGACGGTTCCGGCATCCAGTGTCCCGCGCTGGACAGCTATGCGTGGCGGCTGTGGGATTACTGGGAACGTCATCTGGATCCCGAACTGTTTATCGATCGCACCCTGGAAGGTCGCGTCGGCGGAAGAGTGGTGGTGGTGACCGGCGCTTCTTCCGGTATCGGCAAGGCGACTGCGCTGAAACTGGCGGCGGCGGGTGCCAAAGTGATTCTGGCGGCACGCACGCCGGAAAAACTGGAGGAAACCAAGGCGGAAATTCTCGAGAAAGGTGGCGAGGCATACACGTACAGTGTGGACATCGCCAATCTGGAAGACTGCGACCGCTTCGCCAAAAAAGTGCTGGAAGATTTCGGCAAGGTGGATGTGCTGATCAACAACGCGGGCCGTTCCATCCGCCGTTCGATCTCGCTGTCCTATGATCGTTTCCACGATTTCGAGCGCACCATGCAGCTGAACTATTTCGGCGCGTTGCGGCTGATCATGCATTTCCTGCCGGTGATGGAGCAGAATCGCGGTGGCCATATCATCAATATTTCGTCCATCGGCGCGTTGACCTATCCAGCGCGCTTCAGTGCCTACGTGGCGTCGAAATCAGCGCTGGATGCGTTCTCGCGCTGCGCGGCGTCGGAGTTTTCAGATCGCAACATTCACTTCTCTACCATCAATATGCCGCTGGTGCGCACGCCGATGATTGCGCCCACCAAGATCTACGAGAACGTGCCGACCATCAGCCCTGAAGAAGCGGCGGACATGGTGGGCGAAGCGCTGATTTATCGCGGCAAGCGCATTGCCACCAAGCTGGGTGTGTTCGGTCAGGTAGTGCATGCAGTGGCGCCTAAGCTGGCCGAGATCGTGATCAACACTGGCTTCCGCATGTTCCCGGATTCAGCGGCGGCCCAGGGCAAGAAGGACGATGCTGCTCCGTCGGTGGTGTCGCCCGAGCAGATGGCATTTGCCTACCTGATGCGGGGCGTGCACTGGTAAGTGCAGCGGTCATCTCTCCAGATGGAAAGGGCGCCGATCGTGGCGCCCTTTTTGTTGCGGGGTGAAGCATCAGCTCAGCGCAAGAAACGTGGCTGGCTGGAGATGTCGCTGATGCGGAACACGCCGTCGCGGATGTCCAGTGCTCGGCCATTGGCGGTCTGCACGTTGAACTGGAACTGCCCACTGATCCAGCCATCGCTGTCGCTCTGGATGTCCACATGACCCGCTTCATCGCTGCTGGCTTCGAATGACTGGCTGGGTGATTCCACCCGCACCTGCGACAGGGCGTAGCGCCCCGGCCCCTTGTAATCGTCGATCAGCATGCGGATGCGGGTATCACCGTGCTGGGACAGGATTTCCAGTTGATCCTGAAACAGCGATGCGTTCTTCTTCCACCAGACCCGTCCGGGCTGTGCCATCAGATCGAGGTGCGACCAGCTGTCGTTGAAGAAAATGTCGCTGCGTTTCGGGTCGAGATCGGCAAGGGTCTTGGTGGTTGCGCGCTGCTTTTCCTGCGTCAGTGTGCGGGCGAAGGTTTCCCCCTGCGGTGAAGCGGGGATTGCGGTCGCGATGGTTGTTGTGGTTTGCGCGGGGGCTGGTGGGGTTGTCGCGAGCGGTGCTGACGTAGCAACGGCAGTCGTCATGGCGGCCACGGGTACATCTACTACCGGCTGGCTGGCGCTGGCCAGCGTTATCGGCTGCTTGGCGACGGGGGCAGCGGGCAATGGCTTGCTGGCAGGGACAGCTGTTTCTGCCACTGCGACCACCGCCGGCGCCGTGTCTTCCATCCGCTTGCCATTGCGATAGGTACAAGGCGTCATCTTCGCCAGCGAGCCACAACGACCAGCGCCGTGAGGTTGATTGGCCGAAAAACTGCCTTCATAACGCTGACCCAGCGCCGTCACCCAGACGCCCTTGCCCTGCCGCTTGCCTTGCACCAGGGTGCCTTCGTAGAAGCCGCCAGTGGCGTAGTCGAAGCGGCCCTGTCCATCCTGCTGGCCCTGCTTCCATTCGCCTTCATACAGATCGCCGTTGGCGAAAAAATAAATACCACGGCCGTGGGGTTTGCCTTTCTGGAACTGGCCCTCATAGGCGCCGCCGGACACGAATGTCAGACGGCCAAAGCCGTGGGGCACGTTCTGCAGCCACTGGCCATCGTAGTAGGTGCCGTCCGGATAGGTGCGACGGCCCTGGCCCGAAGGCTGTCCGCGCTCGAAATTGCCTTCGTGACGGGCGCCATCGGCATAGCGCTGCGTGCCGTTGCCGTGGGGTTGGTCGTCGAACCACTGGCCTTCGTATTCGTCGCCGTTGATGAATTTCATCATGCCGTCGCCTTGACGCTTGCCGGCGCTGAAGCGGCCCCAGTACTGCCCGCCGTCGGGATAGGTGAGCATGCCCTGGCCGTGGGGCTGATCCCCCAGCCATTCGCCGTTGTACAGACGGCCATCGGGCCAGCTGTGCTCGCGCTTTTCAATCTGCTGCTGGCCAGATGCCAGGTAATTGCGCTGATCAATGGGTTCGGCAACAGCGTTGAGGCCGCCCATCAACAGCAGGCCGCAGAAGGTTGAAGTGAAAAGGAATGTGCGCATGTTTCCCCATCCATGCCAGCGAAGCTTTTTGCCCTGTTTTGGTGTTTTTTTCTTTCATAGGGCGACGGATTTTTGTTCGGATCGAGATGATTTCAAATTTCTGCGCGGCAATCAATTGCAGTTCGGTTCATCTGCCTATACTGACAGTTACAACGGCCGTCGCGGCGGCCTGCAAAACGGGGATGTCAGGATGCGTACCGTAAAGCGAATCATGCAGATACTGATGCCATCACGGGGAGCGGGCGTCGCACACAAACCCCGTCATCTGTTTGGCAAGGTCATGACGCCGGATTATCTGCGCCGGCGGGAAATGGTGAAGAATTTCTGGCTGGTGGCGGGTATCGCCATGATGGCGTTGCCCCTGCTGCACTGGATCGTGGCAGTGTCCCTGTTCACCACTTTCGTGTCGCTGATGTATCTGGATGAAGCCCCGGTACTGGCGGAAGAGTGGTATGACCGGCACTGACGTCACCGGTTACAAAACGCCAACAAATGAGTGAGTGATCCCTAACGTCGGATGTCCGGAAGTGCAGTTCGGCGTTATAAAACAGTATGAAAAGTGATCGACAAAATCTAACCACCGGCCAGGGCGGCCGCGATCATTTGTCATACTCAGAAAAGTTACTAACGGGAATACAGCGATACAGTAAATCGGACTGGAGTGATGACGTCTAATCCTGTGAGCAAGCTGCGTGGTCTGCTGATTCTGCTGTGCGTTACGCTGCTGATGAGCAACGGCTCCCTCGCGAGCGGTGGCTGGGTCATCGAGCGTGACGACCGGCCCGACAGCCCGCTGCTGAAAGAGCGCAAGGCCATCGCGCTGACCCCTGCCCAGCAGGAGCAGCGTGCCCTGGCGGCCGCCTATCAGAAAGCGCTGCAGGACGAGCAGCAGCGCATCCGCCAGCACTGGCCCAACCCCGAAGTGAGCAGCCAGAGCCGCTGGGTGGTGTATTCCCGCGATTACGCCACCCGCAAAGTGGTGGACTTCGAACGCAATCAGGTGGAAATCAGCATCGACGGCCTTTACAGCAGCGGGCGTCTGGATTTTGCCGCCATGGCGAAGAAAGTGCAGGGTGAACTGGAAGACACACTGGGCACCGCCATGCAGGCGGCGTTGGAGCGCGACCCGATCCAGGTGGCGCTGACCGACACCATGACCACGCTCGGCGCGCCAAAGGAAGCGCTGGAAACCGGCGCTGAGCTCGTGCTGAAAGAACTGTTTGCCGCACCGCGCCCCACCGAAGCCGATGTGCGCGCCAAGGCATCGGCTCTGATGCGCAATGCCAGCATCCGTTATCAGGCACTGTCCGCCAGCGTGGCAGCCGTGCCCGTCAACACCGGCAAGAAGCTCACCTATGTCATTCCGTTGCCGGATAATCGCATTCGCAAGAAAGTGCAGGAATACAAGCCCTGGGTGGATCGCAACGCCGAGCGTTTCGCGCTGTCGGAGGACATCATGATGGCGATCATCCACACCGAAAGCCATTTCAATCCGCTGGCCCGTTCCCATATTCCTGCGTTTGGCCTGATGCAGATCGTGCCCTCCACGGCCGGGCGTGATGCGGCGTCCAAACTCGGCAAAGAACCGAAAATGCTGACGGCGCAGTACCTCTATAACCCCAAATACAATATCGAAGTGGGTTCGGCGTATCTGAGCGTTATTTATTACGACTATTTGAAGGACATCAAAAACCCGGAAAGCCGGCTGTATTACGCTATAGCTGCGTACAATGCCGGCGCGTCCAATGTCGCCAGGGCATTTGTGGACAAGCCCAGTTTTCTCGACGCGGTTGAAGTCATCAATCGCATGAGTCCGGAGCAGGTGCTGGATCGTTTGGTAAAAGCATCGCCCAGTGAAGAAACCCGGCAGTACGTTGCAAAGGTGCTGAAACGTCGGAATTTCTATGCCAGATCATGAGATGTCAACGCAGTAACACCACCATGATGGTTGTCTGTCTGGCCATGCTGTTGCCAGCATGCCAGGGAGGCAAGGTGGACGCCATCCAGGCCTCGCAGGCCGAACTGAGTGAGCAGGTTGCGCTGATCGACGCGCGCCTGCAGACACTCGAAAAACGCCCGCGCCTTGATTTCACTCTCATCGACACGCACACCGCCATCAACGAAAAAATGTTCGAACCCCAGCTGGAATCCTCTGCGCAATTGAGCGTGAAGGGCGACAACATGCCCCCCACGTTCTACGTTGACGTGATGTTGAAGGTGGAGGTGCCCGATATCCAATACGTGGGCGTGGAGCGACAGATTTTTCCGGTGGTGGATGGCAAAGGCAAGTTGCAGATGCGGCAGCGTTTACCGCAGCACGGGCTCAAACCGGAACAGATTCAGGTGACGCTGAAACCCATGACCTGGTATCGCGGCCAGATCATCAGCGACGACATGGTGAGATACCAGTAATCGCCCGCACGAACACGAAAAAGCCGCGCGAGCTGTCCAGGCTGGCGCGGCTTTTTGGTAGTGGGCGTTTTCGATTACGCTGATTTCTTCAGCACGATCTCGTCCACCAGCGGGCGGAACGAAGCCTTCACTCCCAGATCCACCATCGTCCAGTAATGACCGGTAACAACACGGTTAACCACCAGGGTTTCCGGTGAGGGCTGGAACGATCCTACGTACTTCAACCCATCCCGCTTCACCTTGCCCAGCGCTCGCCGGTGCATGTTGGTGAGGCCGAAATCGTACTCGTCGTAGCTCTGGAACGGCTGCATCACGATGTCCATCCACTCGTGATAGAACTCCGGTGACGGTGCTTCGCCGCTGGGCTGGCGCACGCCGATATTCAGCATGTGCTGATCGATCTTCTCGATGCGGCCTTCCACGGCATCTGCCACCAGGCTGCGCAGCTTGGCGATGGTTTCCGCGGGGATTTTCTTCACCGCGCCGAAGTCGTAAATCACGATGGTGCCATCGGGGCGGAACGCGAAGTTGCCCGGATGCGGGTCGGAATGCACCGCGCCCAGTTCATAGATCTGCTTGCCGAAGGTTTCGAAAATCCGGTAACCGATCAGGTTGATGGTTTCCTGGGAATATTTCGGCGGCTTCACATCCTGCAGGCGATCACCTTCCACCAGCGTCAGCGTCAGCACGGTTTCGGCAGACAGGTTCTCGATCAGCTCGGGCAGGCGGATGTAAGGGTGATCGCGGTAAAACTCGTTGAACAGTTTCAGGTTCTCCGCCTCGTGCTTGTAATCGAGTTCCTCGTACAGCATGGTGCGGATTTCCTCGAAGGTCTTGTCCATCACCTCGGCGCTGACTTTCACCAGTCCCGCTAGTTTGAGCAGACGCTTCAGATGCTTCAGGTCGGAATCGCAGGATTCCTTCACGCCGGGATACTGGATCTTCACCACGCACTCCACGCCTTCCTTGGTTTGCGCGCGGTGCACCTGGCCGATGGAGGCGGCGGCGAAGGGCGTTTCGTCGAAACGGGCGAACAGGTTCTCGGGCGTGTCACCCAGGGCCTTGATCAGCTGGCGGCGGATCATGGCGTAGGGCATGGGCGGCGATTCCTTCTGCAGCACCTCCAGAGCGCTGGCGACCTCCTTGGGCAGCATGTCCTTCACCTGCGAGGCGATCTGGCCCACCTTCATCACCGCGCCTTTCATTTCGCCCAGCGTTTGGGCGATCTGCTGGCCGATATCGGCGTACATCTTCTCCTGGGATTTCTGTTTGCTTTCCTCGTCGGCAAACATCCCCATCACCTTGTTGGTGGTGACGTTCTTCACGATGCTGGCGGACATGCCGGCCAGCTTCATAAAGCGCTTGCCGGGGGTAGTGGCCTTGAAGCGCTTGTCATCCTTTTCCTGATTTGCCACAACAACCTCTCTCGATGGCGTAAGACCTGATCAATTAAACATAGCACGCGGGCTGGTCGCCGATCTTCGATCAGTTCACTTGACCGAGTAAAGCCCCCCGCTTGACTGAACGCGCCATCATTTTCAAGTCATATCAGGCCAAGATGGCAGCAAAAATGCGTGCACCTTTACTGTGCTGTCAAAATACTTTCGTTATAATGCGCGCCTTCAAGGGGTGCGCTCGCAAATGCAGTTGTGTCCGGGATGGATGCATTCGGCCCACGAACAACAAAAACCACTCCCCGTCTTATTCCATGTCTTGTTGCAATTTGATGACTGTGTGTTGAAAAAGGGCACTGTCATTGCATGACCTGTGCGTCGAAATTTGCTGTGCGTGAGCCGGCTTTCAGGCTCAAGGTTGCGCAAACGGGTTGCCGAGGGAGCAATCCGGCCGCGCGTTAAGGGATATTGATGAGGTCGTTGGAAGATGAGCGTTAGAAGTTTCTTGAAGGAGCATTTTGTGTCGGCGGAAGCGAATGCCGCCATTGATCGGATTCCCAAGCCGGTCGGCGCGTTCGGTTACGATCCCTGGGGTTACAACAGCGATGCCGCCAAGCTGGCACTGCAGGCGCTGAAACCCTTCTACGAAAAATATTTCCGTGTCGAGGCGTTTGGGCTCGAAAACGTGCCCAAGGAAGGTCGGGTGCTGGTGATTGCCAATCACAGCGGCCAGCTTCCCATCGATGGCATGCTGATCGGCTACGCCATGGCCACCAATCCCCACGGGCCGCGCTCGCTGCGGGTGATGATCGAACGCTTTTTTCCCACGGTACCCTTTATTGGCAACATCCTGAATGAACTGGGTGGTGTCGTGGGCGATCCGGAAAACTGCGCCAAGATGCTGCGGGCCGATGAAGCCATCATCGTGTTCCCGGAAGGCGTGCGCGGTGCCGGCAAAACCTGGGACAAACGCTACAAGCTGCAGCGGTTTGGTCTGGGTTTCATGCATCTGGCGATCACTGAAAACACGCCGATTCTGCCAGTGGGCGTCGTGGGCTGCGAGGAAACCATGCCCACGCCGTTCCATCTCAAGACCTTGGCGCGCATGTTTGGCATGCCGTATTTCCCTGTCACCACACCGGTTCCCCTGCCGGCGAAAGTGCGGCTCTATTTTGGCGAGCCCATGCGCTTCGAAGGGCCGATCACCAGTGAAGACGATGTAGCCCTCAAAGTGGAACAGGTTAAGAACGTGATCAACGGACTGATTGCCCGTGGCCTGCAGGAAAGGGAAGGGTGGTTCAAATGATGCACAAGCACAAACCGGAAATTCTGGTGACGGGCGCCGGCGGTGCACTGGCGCAGCAGGTGATTCAGGAATTGAAGCGCGATTATCACATCGTGCAGGTGGATTTCCGCCGCCGTGTACCCCGCGACGAAGGCATGTCCAGCTATCGCGTCGAATACAACAAGCGTGGTTTCGAGGATATTTTCCGCAAGCACAAGATCGAGGGCGTGATTCATCTGGGCCGCATGGGCCTGTACGAATCCACCCACCGCAATCGCTACAACCACAACGTGCTGGGCACGCAGCGCCTGCTGGATCTGGCGCACAAGTATGGCGTGAGCAAGGTGGTGGTGCTGTCCACGTTCTTTGTATACGGCGCCAGCCCCTACAACCCGGCGTTACTGACCGAGGAAGCGCCACTGAAGGCGTCGGAGCTGACCATGGATTTGGTGGATTCCGTGGAGCTGGAAAACCTGGCGAATATCTATCTGTGGAAGTACCCGGAGTTGAACATCACCATCCTGCGTCCGAGCAATATCGCCGGGCCGGGCGTGTTGAATTCCATGAGCCTGCTTCTGTCGAGCAAGTATGCGCCGGTGCTGATGGGCTTTTCCCCCATGATGCAGTTCATTCATGTGGATGACATGGGCCATGCGATTGCGTTGGCGTTTCGTCGCAATAAGCCGGGTGTTTACAACGTCACCACCGACGACTGGATCAGCTATCAGGAAGCAGCACAACTGTGTGGCTGCAAACGCCTGCCGATTCCGTCGGTGCCGGAATGGCTGCCGAAAAAAATCAGCGAGCGTTTTGACTGGAAAGGCTGGCCGCCGTACCTGCTGAACTACTACAAGTATCCGGTGATCATCGACGGGTCGCTGTTCAACAAGACGTTTCACTTCAAACCCAAGCGCACGCTGGATGATATTTTCTCGTATTATCGGGAGAAGAAGGAGATGGGGATTTTGTAGCGCGGTATCGGCGTGGGGAACAAAAAAAAGGCGACCAATGTAGTCGCCTTTTTTGTCGTCAATGAATCGACGTCCAGCCCATCTCCGGCGAGATATTCAACCGGTCATCAAAGTAGATGTTCGAATCAATCGCCAGCAGCCGCACATAGCGATCAAAGTACAGCAGTTGTTTCAGCAGCAACGCAAACTCGCGGGGGAAATGGATGCCGTGGCGTTTGCCGATGCCCACCAGGTCCATCATCACACGATTCACTTCGTGCTCGTTGATCGACACGAAATCCGGGCTGTGGATATCCACTTCGGGCATTACGCTGTTCATGGCGCTGTACAGATTCTCGATATCCTTTTCCAGCCGCTTCACGTCCACTTCCTGGTCGGTCATGCCGATGCCCAGCATGGATTCCGCCATCGCCGCGTAATCGTTCTGCCCAATCGCCCAGATGAATTTGGACATGGATTCCCAGGTTTGCGGGCGGATGCGGCCGACGATGCCGAAGTCGATGAAGCCGACGCGGCCGTCGCGCAGCACCAGCAGGTTGCCGGCGTGCACGTCGGCGTGGAAGGAATCGCAGAACATCAGGCTGGCGAACCAGGTGTTCATGGCGGTGATCAGCACGGCTTCGGGATCGTCTACGATGTGCTGGATGCTTTCCAGATCGGTGAACGGCACGCCGTAAAAACGTTCCATCGTCAGCACGCGCATGGTGGATGCCTGCTTGAACACTTTTGGCGCGGCGGCCTGATCATTGCCGGTTTCCCGCAGGAATTTCTGGAACGCTTCGATGTTGCCGGCTTCCTGGTAGAAATCACATTCCGCCAGCATGCCTTTCTGGATTTCGTCGACGATGGCAGAGAGTGAAGCCATGCTCAGGTTCGGCACGAAATATTCCAGCACCTTGGCACCCACGTAGAGGAAATTCAGATCGGTGAGCAGGATGTCTTCCACGCCGGGCTTTTGCACTTTCACCACCACGTCTTCGCCGGTGACGAGCTTGGCGGCGTACACCTGGGCGATGGAGGCGGAGGCCAGCGGCACTGGATCGAATTCGGCGTACACGGCTTCCAGGGATTTGCCCAGTTCCTTTTCCATCACCCGCTTCATGATGTGAAACGGTACGGGTGTGGTGCGATCGAGGCAGAGCTGGAATTCTTCCACGTAATCATCGGGGAAGATGGAGGGCGAGCTGGCGATGAACTGGCCCAGCTTGATGTAGGTGGTGCCCAGGCGTTCGAAGGTCTGACGCAGCAGTTTGGGTGTGGGCGGGCGGTCGCCCTGCAGCCATTCGATGCCGGTTTGTGCCAGAACGCGGACAGTCTGGCCGATGCGCAAGGCGCCTTTGATGCCCTGCGCCAACAGATCGAGACGGGTAGGTTTCGATGCCATGTTTAACACCTTGAATATGCGAAAGTTCTTCCGTGAGGATGGAGTGCGGGCCGCAGCCGGCGGTGCCTATTGTACACGGGTTCCCGCGCACTGTTGCAATGCGCAAGCCGGCGGCGGGTGATAGCAGTGACAGTGCGGGGCTTTTTGCGTAGGCTTTCCCCGCCGCAGGGCGCTTGGCCCGGCGGGTGACAATCCGCCAGATTTTGTATCGCAACGCTTTCTATCAAAGTCACCTGGATCAAAGCGTGCCGGGATGTCGCTTTCTATACTTGTATCGAAGATCATTCATTGCTGCTCTCAATCAGCACGCGCAGGAGGAAGTCGCGCAGGCGACCCACGTTCACCATGGCTATCTCGCTCAATCCCTTGGCAAGTATCGAGAACAATATCGCAGTGCCGGATTCCATCGACGATGTGATCGGCATTGCAGACAACGAGGTCAACCCGGAGTGGCTGGGCCTCACCGAGCGGGACAAGGATGTGATCTGGAATAACGTGTTGGCGCTGTATCGCACAGGTGCCTATCCCGCGCTGTCGATCTGCATCCGCCGTCATGGTGAAATTCTGCTGAACCGTTCCATCGGCCACGTGCGCGGCAATGGCCCCGGTGATATCGATGGCAGGGTGGTGGCGTCGCCTAATACACCGTTCTGCCTGTTCTCGGCGTCGAAAGCGATCACGGCGATGCTGATTCATCTGCTGGAAGAGCGTAACCAGATCAACCTGCTCAATCCGGTGAGTTTTTACATTCCGGAATTCGCCGCCAACGGCAAGAAGCGCATTACCATCCAGCAGATTCTGGCGCACCGTGCGGGCATCGCCACCTTCAAGGATATCGACCCGGAGGTGTTGTTTGACCACAACGCCATCATGAATCTGATCTACAGAGCCGAGCCCACCAATCTGCACGGACGCGAGCTGGCTTATCACGCGCTCACCGGCGGGTATGTGCTCGGTGAGCTGGTGCAGCGCGTTACCGGGCAGGATATTCGCGAGTTTCTGCGGGTGAATGTGCAGGAGCCCATGGGCTTCAAATATTTCAACTACGGCGCGCCGGATGCAGCGTATCCGCAAATCGCCCGCAACTATCTGACCGGTTTGCCCATCGTGTTTCCAGTGCGGCAGTTCATCAAGCGGATTCTGGGGGCCGAGCTGGCGACCGCCATCGATCTGTCCAACGATCCGCGGTTCTATCAGCAGATTATTCCGGCGGGCAATATCGTAGCGACGGCAGAGGAGTGCTCGCGCTTCTTCCAGTGTCTGCTCAATGGCGGTGAGTTCGAAGGCAAGCGCATTTTCCAGCCGATGACCATCGAGCGCGCGGTGCGGGAAGTGAACGCCACCGAGCTGGACAGCATGCTGCTGGCGCCCATGCGTTACAGCGCCGGGATGATGCTGGGGAATTATCCGGTGGGCCTGTTCGGCCCGGCCACGCCGCATGCCTATGGGCATCTGGGGCTGACCAACAATTTCTGCTGGGCCGACCCTGAGCGCATGATTGCAGTGTCGCTGCTGACGTCGGGGAACCCGGTGCTGGGGTCGCACATTCCGCGCCTGGCGTTACTGCTGGCGTCGGTTTCCAAACGCTGCAAACGGGTGTTTCGCGCCTGATGGCGTAGTGCGTTCGGCCGTGGGAAATGCGGTGATGAAACCCACACCTGCCGCAACAGACAGGTGTGGGACAAGCCTGGATCAGCGCTGGGCGGTGGCCGTGGTCTGGCGGGGCGGGATCGAAGCGATCGCCTGATTCAGGCTTACGGGGATTCCGAGGTGATGCCTGTAGATGGCCTGGTAGGCCAGGATGTTCTTCACGTATTCCCGGGTTTCCTTGAAGGGAATGGTGTCTACCCAGATGTCACCCTCCATCGCGCCGTACTTGGGCTGCCAGGCTTTCGCCCGGTGTGGCCCAGCATTGTAGGACGCAGTGGCCAGAATCATGTTGCCGTTGAACTGCTTCAACAGATCCGACAGATAGAACACGCCCATGCGGATGTTGGTTTCTGGCGTGGCCAGATCCCTGGGTGTGGGCGCTGGAATCTTCATCTGCCGGGCCAGCAGTTTGCCGGTGGCGGGCATGATCTGCATCATGCCTTGGGCACCGACGGGTGAGCGCGCATTGTGCAGAAAGGCGCTTTCCTGCCGGATCACGGCGTAGACCCAGTCTGGATCCACGTCGTACTGCCGGGCGTTGCGCATCACGATATCCTTGAAGATTACCGGGAAGCGGATATCCAGATTGTCATAGGCGCTGGAGCGGGCGGCGGCCAGGATGGCCTGGTTGTTCCAGTCCCAGATGTAGGCCAGGTAGGCAGCGGCGCCCCGTTCCTGTTCGTTCATCCGGTTGATGGTGTGATGCCACTCCAGACGCGAGGGGTAGATTTCATCCAGCAGGTACAGTTCGCGCGCACGCTGCACGCCGGGGCGCTGGGCCACGTAACGCAGCATTTCCTCGCTAACCTGGGTGGTGACCGCCCGCAGGTTCAGGGGGCGCCCCAGTCGTTCGGCCGATACAAATCCGTAGTAGTGACGTTCGTCTGCCAGTGATCGGTAGGTGGTCAGCGGGTGGGTGTCGCCGAAACGGGCCTGCACGATGGAATCCGGCAGCAGGGTAAAGAACTCGTTGCGGTCATACAGGGCAGCGAGGAATGCCTGCTGTTGGCCCACAAGATCCAGTGAGCGCTGTTGTGTCCGGACAGGGCCTTTTGTGGTGTTACGCAGGGCCGGTACGTTTTCCGTGGAGCGGGCTGCCCAGTAACGCCATTCGGCCTCGTCGGTGGGGGATTCCTCCACCAGGGCCAGCAGGGCGCGAACCCGCGTCCAGTCCTTCTTGCGCAGGGAATTGCGTACGGCCAGGGGAGCCAGGGAGGCATTGGTCTCGTGCTGGAGTGCCTGGGCCAGCCAGTAGTCCGCGTTGTCCGCGTAGTTGGCACCGACCACAAAGGCCAGTTCCTTCAGAATGACGCTCTTTTCATCCGGATTGAAGGCAAAGGTCTGCTCATAGCGGGGCCACAGTTGCAGGGCCATATTGGCGTTCTTGCGCACCAGTCGCGACAGACCGGTTTTGACCAAAGGCTTGGCCTGGTTGCCCCAGGCGCGATAGCGATTCAGGTCTTTCAGTCGCGTGGGATCGCGGTAGACCTCGCGCCATTCCCGGGCGATGGGTTTCTGGCTGGCAGGCAAATAGGTTTCCAGATGAGTGGCTAACTGGGTTTGGCCGGCATCCATGGCCAGCGCCATCCGTTCCCAGGCCAGAGGCCCGTCGATCTTGTTGGAGGTGGTCCACACGCCGAACAGGGGATTGCAGGCGTTGTCCTGGGATTTGCCTACCAGCCACAGCTTGCGGGCGCCGGCAAAGGCTTCGTCGCGGCTGCCAACCTGATAGTGGGCCCAGTAGTAATAACAGTCGTATTTGGCGCTGTACTGGCCGGGGCGGTATTCCTGCAGGTAGGTTTTCCAGTCTTTTCTGTCGGCCAGGATCTGGATCCATTGCTGGCGCAGGCGGGTGGCCAGCACTGAGTCTCCGTAGTCCCGGATGAAGCCATCCACCTCGGACTTGGTGATGGCCCCGATATAGCGGGAATACTCCCGGTATATCAGATCGGGATAGAGTGCGTAGTCCTTGAGCTTGTCAGCTTCGGCGCGAAAGCGGGCACGATCGCCCTTGGACAGCAGCTGCAGGGTTTTGCGGTAGGCGTCTCGCTGGGAGGCCCACTGTTTTTCCTTTTCGGAGGTCAGGAAGTTGGAGGTTGTCGCGTGCAGTTGGGCCGGGATCAGGAACAGCAAAAAGCACAGCAGAAACAGTTTGTTGAATATCATAAAGGTGAAACGTCGCCCTCCTGCAAAAACGCACATACTGTCTCACGCCGCTAATTATGGCTCAAGTGTGGCGAGTCGCTTCAGTATTTTCATCAGCTTACCCGATTTCACTAAAATATTTTGCTTGTCGAACAAAAAGCAAACAGTCCGTAGCGCGCCGGAAAAAAATGAGTAACCCGGTTGTGGTCACGGCGGGAGGCACTAAACTTAAAAAACGATTCGATACAGTATTTGCAATGGCCCTTGGCCCTCACTTTGCGCGACCGGGGATTATGGAAAAGAAAATCAAAGAAAAGCGAGTCATCAAACGCCACCACTTGCGCTACTACCTCAGTGTGTACAACCGCAAGACAGGCAAGCCGATCGGTTACATCGTGAACATATCGACCGAGGGCATGCGGCTGGTGAGCCATATTCCGCTGCTGACGCACAGCGTGTTCCAGTTTCGGATCAAGCTGCCGCGTGAGATCGAGGGCGCCCGCAACATCGACTTCGATGCGCTCAGTTGCTGGTGTCGGCCGGATGTCAGCCCGGATTGCTTCGATACCGGCTTCAAGCTGATCGATGCCCCCACTGAGCTGCTCGATCTGATCGAAGGCCTGACCCAGTACTTCACCTTCAGGCTGGAGTGAATCACAGTTCCGCCATCCTCCCTGGCCCGTCACTTGCGCGGGCTGGGGTCAGTTGTCAAAATCCAGCCAATCACCCATCCGACCGCCCTGCGGCTGTCCCTGATCGATACGAGTTTATGAAGACGCCCCGACATTTTTTGCGTGCAACCGCGCTTGCATGCCTCATCGCTGTTCCTGTCCAGTATGTGCTGGCGTTGCCGGCCGAGATCGAAGCCGATCGTCTGGTGCTGGCGGCGGAAGAAAAGATCGCCCAGCAGGATTTTGAAGGCGCCCGGCTCTACCTGGAGCGGGTGGAGCCACTGAAGGCCGAGCCGCGGCCGGTCTACTACTTCCTGTTTGGCCAGGTGCTGCTGCGGGAAGGCAGTCTGGAGAAGGCACAATCCCACCTGTCCGACTATGTGGCGAAAGTGGGGCGCGAAGGCGAGCATTATGACGATGCCCTGCGTCTGCTCACCCAGATCGAGGAGCAGCTGGACAGCCGCAAGGATGTCGCTGCTGCCCGCGACCGGCAGGATCTGAAAGCCATCGGCCTGGAAGCCGGCGACAGCGAAGGCAAGGCTTACGACGACAAAGTGCGCAAGCTGTTCCTGTCCGCCAATCTGCAGGATGCCCTGGTGATGCACGTGAACAGCCTGTTGAAGTCCTACGTCTATCTGGAAGGCAAGGTGAAGAACCCGGATCTGTCGGCGCGGGAAAGCTACAGCGTATCCCTGGCGGGCAGTACTGACATCGTGGTGAGCCGTACCCAGATGACGCCCAGCGCCGGTGGTCATGCCGAGCTATCCACCGACAGACTCAATGCCCTTGGTGTGAGTCCGTTTGTGACGTACCGCTGCAGCAAAGCCGTGGATAGCTGCGTGATCCGTCATCCCGTCTCCGGTGATGACTGGATGCGCGTCGCCTACGATGAAGCGGGCGCGAAGGAGATTTCCACCGCGATGACTCGCCTGATCAAGGCCCTGCAAAGATAGTTTTTGCCATCGACTGATCAGTCGTGCCAATGCACAATACAAGCCGGGTTTGCGCCCGGCTTTTTTGTGGCCGCACATCCCTGATTTGAATAACGAAAGTTCCATCGGACATTGGGATTCTGCAGAGGAAAAGCCTTTATGGACCTGACCGTGAAGCCGGAATACCGGCAATTCCGCGACGAAGTGCGCGCGTTCCTTGCCGACAACCTGACCGCCGATCTGCGTGAAGCGGGCCGCCTGGCCACCAGCGTTTTCCACGATGTGGAGCGCAGCATGGCCTGGCAGAAAATCCTGCACAAGAAAGGCTGGGCCGCCCCCCACTGGCCGAAGAAATTCGGTGGCACCGGCTGGGATGTGGTGCAGCGTGCCATCTTCGCCGAAGAGTCCCTGCAGGCCGATGCTCCCGCGATGATTCCCATGGGGTTGCACATGTGCGGGCCCTGCATCATCGGCTGCGGCACCCAGGAGCAGAAGGATTATTACCTGCCGCGCATTCTGTCCGGCGAAGATTTCTGGTGTCAGGGCTACTCCGAACCGGGCGCCGGTTCCGATCTCGCCTCCCTGCAGACGTTTGCTGAATCCGATGGCGACCACTACATCGTCAACGGCACCAAGATCTGGACCACCTACGCGCATTACGCCAACAAGATTTTCTGTCTGGTGCGCACCAACAAGAATTGCAAACCCCAGGAAGGCATCACCTTCCTGCTGATCGACATGAACACGCCGGGCATCACCGTGGAGCCGATTATCGGCCTCGACCTGGTGCGCGAGCAGAACACTGTGTTCTTCGACAATGTGCGGGTGCCCAAAGCCAATGTGGTCGGCAAGGAAAACGATGGCTGGACGGTGGCGAAATATCTGCTGATGTTTGAACGTGGCGGTCAGGAGTATGCTCCGGCGCTCTTCCACGGTCTGGAAAAAGTGAAGGAAATCGCGGCGCAGGAATTCGGTTCTTTCGGTGGCCGTCTGGCGGATGACAAGACGTTCATGCGCAAGGTGGCGGAAGTGGAAATCGAAGTCACCGCGCTGGAATTCACCGAGAATCGTATCAAAGCAGCACTCGGCAGCGGCCAGAGCCCCGGCGCTCTGGCATCCATGACCAAAATCCTCGGCACCGAACTGAGTCAGCGGATCACCGAGCTGGCGATTGAAGCGGTGGGCGTGTATGGCCTGCCGCAACAGGTGGACGCGATCCAGCCCGGCGCCAATTTGCCGTTTGTGGGCCCGGAATACGCGCTCACCGCCATGCCCCGCTATCTGAACACTCGCGCGACCACCATTTACGGCGGTTCCAACGAAGTTCAGCGCGGCATCATCGCGAAAATGGTTCTGGGATTGTAAGGGGAGGCGATCATGAATTTCGATCTGAGCGAAGAGCAGCAGATGCTGGTGGATTCCATCGGCAAATTCCTGAAGAACGATTACGACTTCGAAGTGCGGCGCAAACTGGCGAAATCCGAGCTGGGTTTCAGCCGCGACAACTGGAAAACCTATGCGGAACTGGGCTGGCTGAGCGTGCCGTTTTCGGCCGACAACGGTGGTTTTGGTGGCAGCACGGTTGATCTGATGCTGATGCACGAACAGTTCGGCAAAGCCATGGTGGTGGAGCCGCTGATTCCCACGCTGATTCTGGGTGGCCGTCTGATCGAGCTGCTGGGTAGCGCGCAGCAGAAGGAAACCCTGCTGTCTGCCGTGATCCAGGGCGAGCTGCAGTTGGCACTGGCCAGCAACGAGCGCATCGCCCGTAACAATCCCGCTATCGTCGGCACCACCGCCACTGCGGCAGGCAGCGACTACGTATTGAATGGCGAAAAGATCGTGGTGCTGAACGGCGCTGCGGCGGACAAGTTGCTGGTGACCGCGCGCACTTCTGGTGCTGTTGATGCCGCTGACGGTATCAGTGTGTTCTTGGTGGACGCCAATGCGCCCGGAATCGAGCGCACGGGTTACGCCACGGTGGATGGTCTGCGCGCCGCCGACATCCGCTTTACCCATGTGAAAGTGTCTGCCGCCAATTTGCTGGGCACTGCGGGTGCGGCACTGGAAGCGGTGGAAACCGTGCTGGACGAAGCCACGCTGGCGCTCTGTGCCGAAGCCGTGGGCGCGATGGACGTGATGTACAAAACCACGGTGGAATACTGCAAGACCCGCAAGCAGTTCGGCACGCCGATCGGCAAGTTTCAGGTGCTGCAGTTCCGTATGGTGGATATGTTCATTGCTCACGAGCAGAGCAAATCCATGATCTACATGGCGGCGCTGCGTGCGCTCGAAGGCCGCGATGCGGCACGCAAGGCGATCTCGGCAGCAAAGGTGCAGATCGGCAAATCCAGCCGCAAAGTGGGTCAGGAAGCGATCCAGCTACACGGCGGCATGGGCATGACCGACGAACTGAATGTGGGTTATTACTTCAAGCGGGTGACAGCATTCGACGCGCTGTTCGGCAATGTGGACTTTCACCTGGAGCGTTACACCCAGGTGGCATAAAGAATCGATTTGCAGTGGGCCCCAAAGGCCAATTTGGCCCTTTCCAGCCACCGGTTCCGGTGATCACTGGTCAGGGCCACTTTTTTGTCAACGGGTGAGTGTGCGACTTCACCGACGTTAGGTAATCAGCGCGCTGTTACGCCTTCCTGCGCTAGCTGGCCTGCTTCCAGCTCTGCAGTTCCAGCTCCGCAATATTCTGTTCCAGTTCAGAAATCTGCCGGTTGATCTCCATAATCTGGTCGATCTGCTTGATGGGCACGTTCACCAGTGCGACGCGCAGATTCTTCAGCTTGCGTCGCATGATCATCAGCAGATCCAGATTCTTCAGTGTGTCGTTGTTGCTGTCGAACACATAATGGGCCTGCCGGAACAGTTCTCCGTCCGGTTGCGTGCCTTCACTTTTACCGATAAAAACACCGTCTTCATTGAAGTACTGAAACTCCCGAAGCGGTTCGTCATCCGCGCCAAACATAACAGAATCCACCATGAAAAATTTCAGGGGTATCTTTCTTGTTAGTTGGTGATCGGCAAAACCGCAAGTGGGCGCGGGTGTCCGATGTGCGCGGCAAAAGCTGAATCCGGCGGCGAATCAGTCAGTTGGCCTGTTCCTGGGCGGACAGGAAAAAGCCGCCCGCAGGCGGCTTCAGTCAGCGTTGACTGGCGTGATGCGCTTCAGAACTCCCAGCGCACGCCCAGGGTTACGGTGCTCAGGTCGGTTTCTGCGTATTCCAGCACTTCTTCGTAGTCAGCAAAGACAGCGATACCGTGGGCAAACTGGGCGGAGGCGCCGGCGCTCACCTGATACCAGTTGTCATCCGGGTCGTCTGCGGCGAGTTCGAAGCTGCTGCTCGGATCCTGCACGAAGCGTCCCACGATGAAATCGCGCTCGTCCTCCAGCTCGGTGCGCCACTCGGCGCGGATGTGCGGAACCAGCACGCCCCAGCCAAAGCTGGCAGCGTAATGAGCCTGCAAGCCCATGGCATAGATCTGGGATTTCACATCCTGTTTGGCGAAGGCCACCTCCCAGCCACCGCCGTTGGTTTCGGCGAAGGCGTCGATGGAGCCGTCAAGATAGTCAAAACTGGCGAAGGTGCCCCAGGTCAGGCCGCCGTTCACGAAATCGTAGGAGCCCGCCACGCTGAAATAGGTGATGCTGTTGTCGGTGTTGCCGACAGCGGTGCTGTCCAGGATCTGGCGCCGGGTGTCGAATTCGCCACTGGCGTAGGCCAGCATGGTGTCGACCGCGAAGTTGTCGCGATACCAGCTGGCATACAGGATGTAGTGATCGGTTTTGTTATCGGTCTGGTTGCCGGCGTCGCTGTATTCCAGCGTGGTGTCACTGTTGCCATAGGCAAAACCGGCCACCAGCGCGTTGCTGATGCGGTAATCCACGCCTACGGTGAAGTGATCGGTATCGAGGTCGTAGCCTACTTCTTTCGCAGTCTGGTTCTGATTGCCGTCTACCTTCGCGCCATCCACGAACAGGCTGAAGCGACCGGACAGGCCGTCGCCCGCGTTGCCGCCATAATAGCTGACCAGACCGTTTGCCGCGGCAGTGGTGCCGCCTTCGTCGCCGGACGAACGCCGGCCCCGCAGATGCTGCGAAACGTTGCGAATCTGGTCGGCACTCAGCTGTACCAGGGAGGTGTACATAGCCGGCATTTCGTCCGGCGTGATGTCGGAGGCCAGCTCGGCGCGGGCGGCGAGACGGGCGGATTCGTCGTTGCCATTGAGTTCGTCGATGAGGCCGGTCGTGCTGTTCAGGTCCTCACAAAAATTACTGCCAGGATCCGCAGTAACACGTTTGGCTCTGCTGTGTGTTCCCAGAGCGAGAAAATTGTCACCATCGGTAAAGGTTGGCAGGTCAATGATCGCCGGTGTGCAAGCGACCTCGAACTGATCCAACAGGCTGCTTGCGCTGCCAGTAGCTGCAACGGTCAGGGTGGATTCACCGGCCAGAAAAGCAGCGATGGGCAGTACGGCGAAAGGCAAACGTAGGCGCGAAGTCGTTGACATATCATTCCCCAAACAGATTTAGTTTCGACACGGAGAATGAAAGCCTGTCCACTGGCCACATTCCCGGTGGTCATTTTGGTGGAAGGCATTCTAAAGGCTCGGGCGGGCACTTCAAGGTTTGCTTTGTGTGGATCACGTATCCGTCACACCGGCAGGTGATTGTCGGTAGCCAGCAAGGTCTGAACCGGGGCTAATCAGGCCACCAGCACAAATTTGAAGTAGTGATCCACCAGCAGCGCGATGAACAGACCCATCAGATAGACGATCGAGTAGCCAAACGTCTTCATGGCGATACCGGGAACGTTGGAATATTTCAGCCTGAAGGCATACCACAGGAAGATTGCATTCAACACCAGGGTCGCAGCCAGGTAAATCAGTCCGCTCATCCCGGACAGATAGGGCAGCAGCGTGCACAGACACAGCAGCAGAGTGTAATGAAGAACCGATGACTTGGTGTAGTCGATGCCATGTGTCACCGGCAGCATGGGAATTCCGGCTTTGGCGTAGTCATCGCGGCGATGGATGGCCAGCGCCCAGAAGTGTGGCGGTGTCCACACGAACACGATCAGCACCAGCAATAGTGCGTGGGGATCGATCTGGTTGGTAACGGCTGTCCAGCCCAGAAGCGGAGGAATGGCTCCCGCCAAGCCGCCGATCACGATGTTCTGCGGGGTGGCGCGTTTCAGATAGAGCGTATAGATGAACGCATAGCCCACGATGCCGAACAAGGTCAGAAATGCCGTCAGCGCGTTGATGAAGAATGACAGCACGAACATCGACATCGTTGCCAGCACAGCGGCGAACAGCAATGCTTTCTGGGGGCTGATCTTGCCCTGTACGATGGGGCGGTTGCCGGTGCGGGCCATCAGTGCGTCGATGCGTTGATCCACCACATGATTCACCGCAGCCGCTGCGCCCATGGCGCAGGCCATGCCGAAGGAGCCTAGCAGCAGCACATCCAGCGGCACCATGGTCGGCGTGGCCATGAACATGCCCACGATTGCCGTCAACATCAACAGCATCACAACGCGGGGTTTTGTCAGCTCAAGATAGTCACGCCAATGAGGCTGGATCTTGCTGAGGCTGTCCTGCTGTTCTTGAGAAGTGACGGCTCGGGTCATGGGGTGATTCTCCCGGTGCGGTGCAAGCGAAAATTCAACAAAATAAGGCTCATCATCAACAGAGCGGCGACGCCATTATGGGCCACCGCCACCAACAATGGCAGATTGAACACCACATTACTCACGCCCAGGCCCACCTGCAGCAGCAAGATCACCATACCCAGCGTGGCGGCTTTCTTCGCGGTGGCGTCCACATCCCGGCGCAACCACAGCCAGATGAACAGCGCGGACAGGTACAGCGTGGTGACAATGGCGCCGATGCGATGGGTCACGTGGATCGTGATTTTGGCGTCGGGGCCGATGTGAGTGGCAAACTCGTAATTATCGACACCGTGCCCCCAGAACTGGAAGGCATCCTGCAGATTCACATGCTGCGACCAGCCATCCTGACAAATGGGCAGCTCGCTGCAGATCGTGGCGGCATAGTTGGCGGCCGTCCAGCCACCCAGTGCAATCTGCAACGCCAGCACGAACATGCCGACGATTCCCCATTTCATCATGGGGGAAGTGGAGGGCTTGTCGGGGCGCGGAGCATGCAGACGCAGCGCCAGCAGGAACAACAGACACAAGGTGGTGAACCCACCCAGCAGATGCGCCATGACAACCGAAGGAAACAGGCCCAGCGTCACCGTCCACATTCCCAGCAGCCCTTGAAAAACCACCAGCAGAAACAGAAATATGGGCAGTTTGACCGGCGTGTTTGGATCCTGCTTGCGCTGGCGAAGGCTGAGTACAAGGATGGCCATGATCACCAGTCCCAGCGTGCTGGCGAAATAGCGGTGGATCATTTCCGGCCACGCCTTGTGTGCTTCCACCGGACGCTCGGGATACGCCGCATTGGCCCGCTCGACCGCTTCAGATGAGCGTGGCACTGTCAGGTGGCCATAACAGCCAGGCCAGTCAGGGCAGCCCAGGCCTGCATCTTTCAGCCGCGTGTAAGCACCCAGCGCCACCACGCACAAGGCCAGCAAGATTGCAAAAACTGTCAGACGCTTAAGCCACATGTGGTTCATCCGATCTTGGAAATTTTCAGTACTTTTTGCAGATCCTTGAGCAGGTCGCGTCCTTTCAGAATCGACTCGTGCTCATCGGAATAGCCTGGATAATGCATGAAAATGGCGCCCATGGTATCCACCAGGAAAAGATGTCCAGCATGGCTGGCGCGCTCCCCACCCGTCATCGCCGCCCCCAGAACGCTGTCGAGATTGTCGATCTCGGCAATCACCTGTCTCGCGCCAGAAAATTCCTGTGCCAGCCACGCCTTCAACTCTGCATCCAGGTCGTGGGGTATCACGATCAGCTCCGCCACGCGGTGCTGATCCGGGCCCAGCGCCTGATGGGTTTGCCGCATCAGAAAGAGGCTGTTGCGGCAGGCGGCTTCACATTGCGCCGGCATCACATACATCAGCCACCACTTCTTGCGGAAGTCTTCAGCGGGAACTGCCTGTTGCCGGGCGTCGGTCAGGCGCAGCTCATCAAAGCTGATGGGAGGATCGATCAGCAGACCCCGGTTGGATGTGCCGGCGGCATTATACCAGCCTGTCTTGAGCAGGGTGTAGGCAACGATGACGGGCAGGATGAAAATGGCCGCAGTGATCAGCAGCGCGCGCCGGTTGGCAGCCGCAGTGCGGTTGGAAGGAGAGGGTGCGTCCATAAAGCTACTTCTTTTTATCGACGGGGCGAATCCGTTTCGTATTCACCACGAAAAAGATCACCCACAGGGCAGTAAACAGGCCAAACCATTGCACCGCGTAACCATAGTGCTTCTCGGGCCCCATGAAATGGCTGTGCCACTCCCTGACAAATCCGGAATTTTCGTCCGGATTCAGGCGCAGGACAAACGGAGCCATGCGATGATCAAACAGCGCTGCGGATTTTTCAAGGTCTATTTTCTGAATCAGAAACGGCCAGGAAACGCGGTGGTAATCATCTTCCTTTAGCACGAAAAAGTCGGGATTGGGCACCAGCGCGGTGCCCTCCAGCGTGACTTCTCCATCGATGGCGGGAATCTGCGGAAACTGCAGCCGGGATGGCCCCTGCGCAATCCAGCCGCGGTTGACCAACACCAGATGTTGATCGCTCACGAAAGGCGTGATCACATCATATCCCGGCTCCCGATTGTGCGTGCGATTATCCAGCAGGAAGTTGAAATCATTGAGGAAATACCCGTGCAGCCGGACAGGGTAGTCATTGATGTCAGCGCCCAGGCGCAACAGGCTGCGCAGATCATGGGGAGTGTCACCGGAGCGCGTCTGGATGCGTTCCAGTACCTGCTCCTTGTAGTGCGCGCGTTCGAGCTGCCAAAGGCCAAGCTTAAAAAGCAGGATGGAAATAAGCACAGTCGCAATGGCCGGTAGCCAGTGCGGCGAAAACACATAGCGTCCGCAGCGGATGCCTTTGGTTGGATGATCCTGGGGAGTGTCTGCGCTCATGCCACTGCGTTCTGGTTTATACTGCGCCGACTATGGGCCGGGGAGTCGTTCGTAATGGTCAAAATCATCATTGTCGCCGTCATGCTCGTGATTGCGATCAGCTTGTTCAGTGCATTGCGTACGCTGGTGCGCAACAAGGATGGGGACAAAGAGAAAACTGTGCGTTTCCTCGCCTACCGGGTCGGCTTTTCCGTACTGTTACTGATTCTGCTGGGCGTGGCAAGCATGATGGGGTGGATCACGCCTCACGGCTTGCCGCCTGCACCCACCCCGCCTGCTGCCGAACAGTCACCGCAATAAAAACGTCTCTGCGATAAACGAAAAACGGCTCCAACTGGAGCCGTTTTTTTGTGACGGTCGATTATAGCCAGTACACGCATATGAACAGGAAGATCCACACCACATCCACGAAGTGCCAATACCAGGCGGCCGCTTCGAAAGCAAAGTGATTGCTCGGTGTCAGATGCCCCTTCAGGATGCGGAAGAACATTACGGTCAGCATGATGGCGCCGATGGTCACGTGCATGCCGTGAAAACCGGTGAGCATGAAGAACGTGGAGCCATAAATCCCGGAACCGAGGGTCAGGCCCAAGTCTCTATAGGCATGAATGTATTCCTCGATCTGCAATGCCAGAAACGAAAAGCCCAGCACCAGTGTCAGGAACAGGTTGAGTTTCAGCTTGCCGCGCTCGTTGTTGATCAGCGCATGGTGGGCGATGGTCAGGGTCACACTGCTGGTTACCAGCAGGATGGTGTTGATCAGCGGCAGGCCCCATGCCGGCATGGCCTGGGTGGTTTCACCGGACGGGGTGATTTCCAGCGGCCACATCGGCTGGAAGCTGGGCCACAGCAGCTCGTGGGTCATGGCTTCTTCGCCCGCGCCTCCCAGCCAGGGGATAACCAGCAGACGCACATAGAACAGTGCACCGAAGAACGCACCGAAGAACATCACTTCCGAGAAAATGAACCACAGCATGCCCATGCGGTAGGACACGTCCATCTGGTTGCTGTTCTTGTGGGCAAGGCTTTCCTTGATGGTGTCGCGGAACCAGAAGAACATCATCGCCAGTACGGCCAGCACGCCGATCATGAACATGGGTTTGCCGTAGGTGCCTTCATTTTGCACGATACCGGAACCGCTCTCCTGCTGGATGAAGCTGGCGGCACCGTAAAACAGGATGAACAGCGCCGCAGCGGTAATCACCGGCCACGGGCTTGCATCCGGAACATAGTATTGGGTGGGTTTTGTTGCCATGGTCGATCTCCTTCTAAAATCGATGGCGTTGCATTATTGAGCGGTGGCCAGCGCCGCTGGATCCTGTGCCACCCGGTCTGTGATATTGAAAAGCGTGTACGACAGAGTAATCGTCGACACATTTTTCGGCAGATCCGGATCCACGTAAAAGATCAGCGGCATGTCCATACTGGCGCCACCTTCAAGCGCCTGCTGGGTGAAGCAGAAGCATTCAGTCTTTTTGAAATAGGCGGTTGCGTTTGAGGGTGAAACAGACGGAATGGCCTGCCCCACAATGGCGACGGATTCCCGGTTGCGAACATGATAATCCACCAGCTTGATCTCGCCGGGGTGGATCTTGATGCTGCGCACATTGGGTTTGAAATCCCAGGGCATCCCCGGATCGGCCTTGGCCAGGAACTGCACCGTAATGACACGGTCTTCCTGCACCACGGCAGTTTCGGCGGACACGGCCTCATTCGAGGTCTTGCCGTTAAGCCCGGTGATCTCGCAGATCACGTCGTAGAGCGGGGGCATCACACCGACGGCAAACACAAACATGCTCACTGCAATCAAACCCAGTTTGATTGCGAAACGCGTGTGGTTCTGTGTCGGTGTGCTGCCTTGTTCCGTCATGTTCCAGTCTCACTTCACAATCGGTGGTGTGCTGAAGGTGTGATAGGGCGCGGGAGAGGGCAATGTCCACTCCAGGCCTTCGGCACCTTCCCAGACCTGATCGCTGACGGGAGCACCTTTTTTGCGGAAACACACCTGGATAAGGATGCCCAGCAGAATCAGCTGACTCACGCCGAACCAGAAGCCGCCGATGCTGATCCACCAGTTGAAATCGGCGAACTGCAGCGCATAGTCGGAGTAGCGGCGCGGCATGCCAGCCAGGCCCACGAAGTGCATCGGGAAGAACAGCAGGTTCACCGAGAGCAGGGAATTCCAGAAGTGGAATTTTGCCCAGAACTCGTTGTACATGCGGCCAGTCCATTTCGGCAGCCAGTAGTAAACGCCTGCGATGATCGAGAAGATCGCGCCGCTCACCAGAACGTAGTGGAAGTGCGCCACCACAAAGTAGGTGTCATGATACTGCTGATCCACTGGCGTAATGGCCAGCATCAGGCCTGAGAAGCCGCCGATGGTGAACAGGATTACGAAGGCGATGGAAAACAGCATCGGTACTTCGAAGGTCATCGCGCCGCGCCACATGGTGGCCACCCAGTTGAACACCTTCACCCCGGTGGGGACAGCGATCAGCATGGTCATGTACATGTAGAACAGGTTGCCCGCCAGTGGCAGACCCACGGTGAACATGTGGTGCGCCCAAACCACGAAGGACAGGAACGCGATGGACGCAGTGGCATACACCATCGACGCATACCCGAACAGCGGCTTGCGGGCGAAGGTGGGGATGATCGCCGACACGATACCGAACGCCGGCAGGATCATGATGTACACCTCGGGGTGACCGAAGAACCAGAACACGTGCTGGAACAACACCGGGTCACCGCCGCCAGCCGCATCAAAGAAACTGGTGCCGAAATGGCGATCCGTCAGCATCATCGTCACCACGCCCGCCAGTACCGGCATCACCGCGATCAGCAGGAAGGCAGTAATCAGCCAGGTCCAGACGAACAGTGGCATCTTCATCAGTGTCATGCCCGGTGCGCGCAGGTTGAAAATGGTCACGATCACGTTCACTGCTCCCATGATGGACGAAATCCCCATCATGTGAACCGAGAAGATGAAGAAATCAGTTGATGCCGGACCAAATTTGGTGGACAGGGGAGCATAGAACGTCCAACCGAAGTTGGGTGCATCTGCGATACCCAGGAACGACTTGATGATGGCGATGATCAGCATGCTGAAAGCGGCCGGCAGCAACCAGAAGCTCCAGTTGTTGAGGCGGGGCAGCGCCATGTCCGGCGCACCCAGCATCAGTGGGATCATGTAGTTGGCCAGTCCCACAAAGGCCGGCATGACCGCGCCGAACACCATGATCAGGCCATGGGTAGTGGTGAGCTGGTTGAAGAAGTTGGGATCCACCAGTTGCAGACCCGGGTACATCAGTTCGGCGCGGATCAGCATCGCCAGCGCGCCCCCGGTCAGGAACATGATGAAGCTGAACCACAGGTACATCGCGCCGATGTCCTTGTGGTTGGTGGCGAACAACCAGCGCTTGATGCCCTTGGCGGGGCCGTGGTGCGCGTGATCGTCGTGATGGTGATCCAAAGCGTGTTCACTCATTGCGCTATTCCTTCCTGCTTAATTCGCGACATCGCGCGGTTGAACCACATCAACGCCATCGGCGGGCACGTTACCCCAGGCGTTGCGTTCGTAAGTGATGATGGCAGCCATCTCTTTGGGCGTGAGCACGGCAGCGAAGCCGGGCATGGCGTTCTTGCCTTTCTTCACGATATCGATGTGATTCGCTACGTCACCCACAGTGAAGGGGCTGCCTACCAGTGACGGGAAGGTCGGTGGCAGGCCCTGGCCGTTGGGCTGGTGACAGGCGGAGCAACGCGCCAGATAAGCTTTTTCGCCTTCCGCCATCAACTCGTCCTTGGAGAAGGTCTTGTCGATGCTGCTGGCGGCAGCCAGCTCTTCCTGCTTCTGCTGTTCCTGTGCATCAGCCAGCCACTGTTCGAATTCAGCCTCGGTCTTGGCTTCAACCACCACGGGCATGAAAGCATGATCCTTGCCGCACAGCTCTGCGCAGAAGCCACGGTAGATGCCCGGTTTGTCCGCTGGCACATTCACCCACAATTCGTTGATGAAGCCGGGGATCGCGTCTTTCTTGATGGCAAAGTCCGGCACCCACCAGGCATGAATAACGTCGTCCGAGGTAATCAGGAAGCGCACCTTGCGGCCGGTGGGGATCACCAGCGGCTTGTCCACTTCCATGTTGTAGTGTTCGCCGGCTTCAGGGTAGTTGCCGTCTTCCCGGTAGCGATCCTGGGCTGCACCTTTGGGGAACAGGCCGCTGGCGCGGGCAGGGCGTTCAATCTGGTCGCGGGGAGTCGACAGAACACTGAAATAGGCCAGGGAAATGTCAGTGTTGCCCTGATAGTCCAGGTACTCATAGTGCCACTTCCACTGGGAGCCGGTAATTTTCACCGTGAGCGCCGAATCGCTGGTATCACTCATCTTGATCAGCAGCTTGGTGGCGGGGACGGCCATCAGGATGAGGATGAGGAACGGGGCAACTGTCCAGACGATCTCCACCGTCGTGCTTTCGTGGAAGTGGGCCGCCTGTTGGCCCTTGGACTTGCGGTGCTTGATCATGGAGTAGAACATGGCACCGAACACGACGACGCCGATGGCTACGCACCACCACAGCATTGTGCGGTGAAGGGCGAAGACCTCCTGGCTGATGTCGGTGACACCGGGGGTCATGTCCAGCTGCCACGCTGCCAGCGCTGTCTGGCTGGTCACAGCAAGCAAGCCGAGACCCGCCCACAAACATCGTTTTGGTAATGACTGCATTTTTGGCTCCCTGACTGTGAAATGGGTTTGTTCTGGTCAAACCAATTCATTTCCGGGCAACAGTGCGCGGAACTGAGGTAACCTGGTGTTATTCGAAGCAGGGATGCGCGAATGAGGAAATAACGACCGCCACCCCCCCTACCGGTCCAGGGCGGACAAAAATGAAAAGCAGATAGCCAGCGCAATTACTGATAATCAGTTGCCGACTTGTCGCGAATGCAGATTGCGACGACTTCAGCGCGGTTATTTGATTAGGGTCAGGCTATGACCGTAGGGCATCACTATAATGCTTTGCCTAGTGACTCCTGCAATTCACGAAGTCTCCCACGAATTCGCGCCTTGCTTTGTCAGTAATTGTTTTTGCAGCGATTTTTTCTTGTTGCTGTTGCCAGGCTAGGTCGGATTGCCATGTCGCATGGCGAAGCCTACTGCCCCTCTTTTTGCCCGCAACAACTCTATGATTTTGCGAATCTCTTGTCCAGTCGACTGGGGAAAAAAGGTATAATCCTGCGCACTCGCAGTTCCCCTTGGTATACAACCTGACACCTTTCCCGTGTTGGATATAGAGATCAAGAATGCCCGCTGAACCTATTTACCGTGTCGTCTTTCTCAATCAGGCCGAGATCTACGAAATTTACGTGAAGAACATCTATCAAAGTGAACTCTACGGGTTCATTGAGATTGAGGGTTTCCTGTTCGGTGAGCGCTCCCAGCTGGTGGTGGATCCGTCAGAGGAGCGTCTCAAGACCCAGTTTACCGAAGTAACCCGCAGCTACATCCCCATGCATGCCATCATCCGCATCGATGAAGTCGAGAAGGAAGGGGTCGGCAAAATCATCGAGGTGAAGGGGGATAGCAAGGTGACACCGTTTCCGACCTTTCCTTATGGGCCTGGCGGAAACAAGAAGACTTAGGTCCGAACAATTTATATACAATTGAGTGCTGGTTGATTTCTACCGATCGTCGCTAAAATCAAACCGCTTGCAAAATGAACACTTGCGAGCTACGTTTTTTCAATCCATAAAGGGTGCCAAGCGTTCCTCGACGCTGAATAGGCTCGCAATAGGGGGTTGGGCTAAGTTCGTTAGGGATGGGCTTTATGAAACAAAGCAAGACCAGCACGCCGATCAGTACCCGGTACAGTCTGGACACCCTGGAAACCATGGTGCGGCGGGATATTTCCCGGCTCGAAGAGCAGCTCGCCCGGGTGGAAGAGGATGCGTCCAACGTGACGCGTGTGTCGACCGCCAGGACTTATCGGGAGATGATTGCGGACCGCAGGGAATTACTCGCGCAGATTCAACGACAGTCGAGCGAATTTTTGGGACAAGCCGTTATCTAAGTGAAAGCCGCCGCAAGGCGGTTTTTTTATGCCAGTTGTTTGTGCCCATAAAAAAACCCGGATTTACCGGGTTCCTTTTATATGGTGGCTATGGGCAGAGTTGAACTGCCGACCCCATCATTATGAGTGATGTGCTCTAACCAACTGAGCTACATAGCCAAATTCGAGGGCGCAGATTGTGGCAATCGCCGCCCTCAAAGTCAATAACCAACGCTGAATTTCTGGTCTTTTACACGTTGAAGCGGAAGTGCATGACGTCGCCATCCTTGACGATATAGTCCTTGCCTTCCAGGCGCCATTTGCCGGCCTCTTTGGCGCCGGCCTCACCGTTGTATTTGATGAAGTCGTCGTAGGCAATGACTTCGGCGCGGATAAAGCCCTTTTCGAAATCGGTGTGGATCACGCCAGCGGCCTGAGGGGCGGTGGCGCCTACCTTCACGGTCCATGCACGTACTTCCTTCACACCAGCGGTGAAATACGTCTGCAGGCCCAGCAGGGTGTAGCCGGCGCGGATGACGCGGTTGAGGCCGGGTTCGGTCATGCCGAGTTCCGCCAGAAAGTCGGCCTTGTCAGCTTCGTCCAGCTCAGCGATTTCGGATTCGATCTTGGCGCAGATGGGTACCACCTGGGCGTTTTCAGCTTCTGCCAGTTTGCGCACGGCATCCAGCAAGGGGTTGTTGTCGAAGCCGTCTTCCATCACGTTGGCGATGTACATCGTGGGCTTGAGGGTGAGCAGGTTCAGGGTGCGGACGGCTTTGCTTTCCTCGTCGGTGAGGGCAACGGCGCGGATGGGTTTGCCTTCGTTCAGAACTGGCTGCAGTTTCTCCAGGGCTTTCAGGCGTGCAGTGGCTTCCTTGTCGCCGCCCTTGGCCAGCTTGGCTGCGCGCTGGATGGCCTTTTCCACCGCATCCAGATCTGCCAGGGCCAGTTCGGTGTTGATGATCTCGATGTCGGAGAGCGGGTCTACCTTGCCGGCGACGTGGATGATGTTGTCGTCGACGAAGCAGCGCACCACGTGGGCGATGGCGTCGCACTCGCGGATGTTGCCCAGGAACTGGTTGCCAAGGCCTTCGCCCTTGGAGGCGCCCGCCACCAGGCCGGCGATGTCGACGAAATCCACCGTGGTGGGAACCACACGCTCGGGTTTGACGATGGTGGCGAGGGCGTCCTGACGCGGATCGGGAACCGGTACCACACCGGTGTTGGGTTCGATGGTGCAGAAGGGAAAGTTCTGTGCTTCGATGCCGGCTTTGGTGAGGGCATTAAACAGGGTGGATTTGCCGACGTTGGGCAGTCCCACGATTCCGCATTTGATTCCCATGGTGCATTCGCCTGTTCAGATAAAGGTGTGTGAGTGGTTTCAGGCCGTCGCGGTGAAGGCGTGCAGCCGGTTCATGGCTTTGTTCGGGTGGCCGCTGAGCAGATCCGGCAATACGGCGATGGCTTCGCTGATGGCGTCGTCGATCATGCGCTGTTCTGTTGCCGGTGCCTTGCCCAGTACGTAGCCTGAAACTTTGTCGGCGCTGCCGGGGTGGCCGATGCCAATCCGCAGACGTCCGAAATTCGCGTTGTTGCCCAGTTTGCTGATGATGTCCCGCAGGCCGTTGTGTCCGCCGTGGCCGCCACCCTGTTTCAGCTTGGCAGTGCCGGGGGGCAGGTCGAGTTCATCGTGAACCACCAGGATGCGCTCGGGTGCAATCTTGAAAAAATGGGCGTAGGGCGCAACGGCCTGTCCGCTGATGTTCATGAAGGTGGTGGGAACGAGCAGTCGCAGGTCGTGGCCGTGCAGAGTGATGCGGGCGGTACGCCCTGGTACCTTGGTGTCAGCAGAAAGGCTGGCATTGTGTTGCTTTGCCAGCCTTTCCACGAACCAGGCGCCAGCGTTGTGGCGGGTGTCTTCGTATTGTCGGCCCGGGTTGCCCAGGCCCACAATCATATCGATACCGTCTTTCAACCTCGGCGCCTCTGTTGCCGTTATTACTCGGCGGCCGGTGCGGCTGAGCTTTCGTCGGAAGCGCCAGCGCGGGTGGTGATGACGCTGACGATCGGCTGGTCGTGATCGGCACCCATCTGCAGGGCGCGGATTTCAACGCCGGACGGCAGCTTGATGTCGCTCAGGTGCAGGGATTTGCCCAGCTCCAGGTCGGCTACGTCCGCTTCCAGGTATTCCGGCAGATCCTTCGGCAGACACACGACTTCCACTTCATTCATCAGGTGGGAAATGATGCCGCCACCCGTCTTCACGCCCACGCACTTGTCTTCGTTCAGGAAGTGCAGGGGAACGTGCATGTGCAGCTTGTGGGTTGCGTCAATGCGCTGGAAGTCCACGTGGATGGGGTTGTTCTTGGCAGGGTGACGCTGCAGGTCTTTCAGTACGACCTGAATCGGGCTGCCATCCAGGGTCATGGTCAGGATGTGAGAATAGAAGGCTTCGCTTTCCAGCGACTTGCTCAGATCCTTGCCCAGCACGGAGATGGGGGTCGGGGCTTTGTCGGCGCCGTAGAGGATGCCGGGTACGCGGTTCTCGAGACGACGCAGGCGGCGGCTCGCACCTTTCCCCAGGTCGTTACGAGTGGTGGCTTCGATGGTGAACTCATTGGACATGAGTATGCTCCTTTAGCAAAAAACCGCGCGAGGCTTGCGACCGGCCCGGCGCGGCGGGGTTAAAACGCAGTGTTCACTCCTTGGGGGCGAACATCGCGCTCAGTGATTCTTCGTTGCTGATGCGGCGTACGCATTCGGCCAGCATGGGTGCCAGAGTCAGCTGGCGGATGCGGCCGCAGGCGGTGCTGGCGGTGGACAGCGGGATAGTGTCGGTGACCACCAGTTCGTCCAGCTTGGACTTGCTCAGGTTCTCGATGGCGCCGCCGGACAGCACGGCGTGGGTGCAATAGGCCACGACCTTGGTGGCGCCATGGTCTTTCAGGGCTTCGGCGGCTTTGCACAGCGTGCCGGCGGTGTCGACCATGTCGTCCACCAGGATGCAGGTGCGGCCTTCCACTTCACCGATGATGTGCATCACCTGCGATACGTTGGCTTTTGGGCGGCGCTTGTCGATGATGGCCAGGTCGCAGTCGTTCAGCTGCTTGGCCACCGCGCGGGCGCGTACTACGCCTCCCACGTCGGGGGACACGACCATCAGGTTTTCGTAATTCTGCTTCAGGATGTCTTCCAGCAGGATGGGCGAACCGTAGACGTTGTCGACCGGGATGTCGAAGAAGCCCTGGATCTGGTCGGCATGCAGGTCGACGGTGAGAACGCGGTCGATGCCGACAGTGGTGATCATGTCGGCGACAACCTTGGCGGTGATGGGAACCCGGGCAGAGCGCACGCGGCGATCCTGGCGGGAGTAACCGAAATAGGGAACCACGGCAGTGATGCGGCCGGCAGACGCGCGGCGCAGTGCATCGGCCATGACCACCAGTTCCATCAGGTTGTCGTTGGTGGGTGCGCAGGTGGACTGGATGATGAAGACATCGCTGCCACGGACGTTTTCGTTGATTTCGACTGCGACTTCGCCGTCGCTGAATTTGCCCACATCGGCTTTGCCCATGGGGATGTGCAGGTGGTTGCAGACTTTGGTGGCGAGTGCGGGATTGGCGTTGCCAGTGAATACGATCAGATTGGACACGTCTGGTTCACCTTGGGTCTGCTTTTATGGGTGCGTTGGGGAAAATGGCTGGGCCGCTAGGATTCGAACCTAGGTATGGCAGGATCAAAACCTGCTGCCTTACCGCTTGGCGACGGCCCAATTGTGTTTCGACGATTCGACGATCAGTCTGGGCGCGGAATACTACCAGAAAATCGCCAAATGTATTAGAGGTTTTTTCTGGATTCTAGCCCGGATTGCCCAGGCTTCCAGAGTAGAGGGGCGACTGGTTCAGGCCTTTTACAACCTGCCATTTGACGTCTTGATCCGTCAAATCCAGTTTCGGCATTTGCGCTACCAGTCGCTGGTGAGCACTGCGGGCTGCTTGTTCGTTGTCGAAGCTGCTGAACAGACAGGAACCGCTGCCGGTTACCCTTGCCTTGCCTGCTGTGTCCATCAATGACATGCATCGATCGATCAGAGGAAAGCGTTTTCTCAGAACCGGTTCGAAATCGTTGCGACCCGCCCCGTCCAAGAAGGCGCGTACTGTAATGAGATCCGAATTTCTTGTCAATTGTTTTTCTTGGAAAAGTTCGGCGGTGGAGGCATGGCAGGCGGGGATGGCGAGCAGGTACCAGGGCTCGGGTATTTCGACATTCTCGAACTGTTCGCCGACCCCTTGCGCCAGGGCGGCGTGACCGTGAATGAAGATGGGGATGTCTGCGCCGAGGGACAGGCCCAGGGCCTGCAGTTGCGGGCGGCTGAGTCCGGTTTGCCACAGATGGTTGAGCGCCACCAGGGTGGAAGCGGCATTGGATGAGCCGCCGCCGAGCCCGCCCCCCATGGGCAGGCGCTTGGTCAGGCGGATGCGGGCACCCTGCTGGCAGCCAGTGGCTTGCTGCAACAGGGTGGCGGCGCGATAGATCAGGTTCTGTTCGGGGGCGACGCCGGGAATCGGGGGTTCCACCTGGATGGCAGGGTTTGTCGGTGTTGCGTCAAAGGTCATGTCGTCGCAGAAATCCACGAACTGGAACAGGGTCTGCAGGTTGTGGTAACCGTCGGGCCGGCGGCCGGTGATGTGCAGGAACAGGTTCAGTTTGGCAGGGGAGCGCACGGCCAGCATCAGGAGGCTGCCCCTTCGCCCAGTGCCTGCCAGCGCTTGATGATCAGGGTGACGCGCAGTTGATCTTTCTGGATGCGAATACGGCAGGGCAGCAGGGTACCCATCTGGGGGCTGTACTGGTCGAAGGTCAGATTCCAGCCCTCCTGCTGCAGGGTGGCAAGTGTGCCCAGGTCGTTGTGGGTGGTGGCGGGTCTGCTGCCGGGGGCGGGCATGCCTTTGACCCAGTAGAGCAGGTTGCTGATGGGGATTTCCCAGCCGGTGTGTTCAAGCACCAGTTGATCCGGGGATTCGGCGATCCAGGTGCCGTCGGACTGTTCCAGGCGGGCGCCGGTGGGGTTGCCGCTGACGATGGTGGTGCCCTGGCCGAGGGGGCCGGACAGGGTGATATAGAAGCTGTCCTGGGCCTGACTCCAGTCGATGTAGGCACTGCCGGCATCATCGGTGGTGCGGACGCCAATCTTGCCCTGGATCTGCCATTCCTGCAGCAGGGTGAGACTGCGCATGTGGCTGACCCAGTCGACCTGGGTGCCGGCGGGCGGTGGTGGGGCGGTGGGTGTCTGGAACAGGGTGCAGCCCTGCAGGCTCAGCAGCAGGGTAAGGAGTACCGTCCATGTGCCGATTACAGGTCGGGGACGGGCGAACAGTCTGGTCGTGAAATGAAGCGTCACCGGGGTTCTTCTTTATTAAAGGCGCGATGGGTTTACTGGTTGGACAGGAAGCGCTGCATGACATCGCGCAGGATCTTGCTGTCCGGGTTTTCCTGCAGGGATTGTTGCCAGATGCGCATGGCTTCTTCCCGGTTGCCGGTCATCCAGAGGACTTCGCCCAGGTGGGCGGCGATTTCCTGGTCGCGGAAAGCTTCGTAGGCCTGGCGCAGAAAGTCCAGTGCAACCTGATTCTCGCCCAGGCGGTATTTGATCCAGCCCATGCTGTCGATGATGGCCGGGTCGTTGGGGTTGAGGGTGTAGGCGCGCTCGATCAGTTCCCAGGCTTCGCTCAGGCGCTCGTTGCGGTCGGCGAAGGTGTAGCCCAGGGCGTTGAGGGCGGCGCTGTTGTTGGGCTGCAGTTCCAGTACGCGGCGCAGGTCGGCTTCCATGGCATCGAAATCCCCGACTTTTTCCTTCAGCATGGCGCGGCTGTAGAGCAGGGAGGTTTCGTCCGGATGTTTGGCCAGGGCCTGATCCAGCACGGCGATGGCGTCATGGTTTTGTTCGGCGTGGGCCAGGACTTCGCTCTTTGCCAGCTGGTATTTCAGGCTGTTGCGGGCGTCGGTGGTGATGGCGTCGTCGAGGATGCGGACGGCGTCGGCGGTGCGTTTCTGGTCGGCGTACATCAGGGCCAGCTGGATGCGGGCGCTGGGGTAGTTGGGTCCGCTGCCGATCTTGCTGAAGTAGCCTTCGGCGTCACTGTAGCGTTTTTCGGACTCGGCGATGCGCGCCAGGTACAGATAGGCTTCTTCGGTGCGGTAGTTCATGGCGATCAGCTGGTTGAAATACTGAACGGCCTCATCCTTCAGTTTGTTTTCCCAGGACAGCAGCGCGAGTGACAGCACCAGGTCGCCGTCGTCGGGAAAGACCTGCACCAGTTTTTCGAACTGGGTTTGTGCTTCCTGCAGTTTTCCGTACTGGATCAGGTAGCGGGCGTGAGTGATGCCCAGGCGCTTGTTGCGGGGGTGTTTGTCGCATTGCTTGGCCAGGTAGTTGAGGGCGTCCTGCTGCTGGCCCAGGGCAATCATGGACTGGGTGCGGGCGAGGATGGCGTTGCTGTAGTCGTCGTCGATGGCCAGGGCGCTGTCGAAGTCGTTGATGGCTTGTTGATGGTTGCCGTTCATGGCTTCGAGGGACCCGGCGGCGAACCAGAGTTTGGCGTCGTCGCGCTTGCCCGTGAATTCCCGCAGTTTGGTGAGCACGCGCTTGCGGGTGTCCATGTCGCTGGTGCGGGTGGCCTGGAGCAGGAATTCGAAGTTGAGGTCGCCGCCCATGTTGACCAGGGTGTCGATCTGATTCATGGCGTCGTCGAGTTTGCCGAAGCGGATGAGTTCGGTGGCTGCCAGGCTGCGGGGAGCGGGATTTTCCGGCTCGATGTCGATCCAGAGGATGGCGGCGTCCAGCGTGGCCTGATGGGCTCCCAGGTAGCGGGCGATGTAGGCAGCCCGTTCGACTACCTGCGGATCGCGGGTTTCATGGGCCTGCTTGAGGTATTTGCCCAGCGCCACGTCGGCCCGGTTGCGCTTGCCGGCGAATTCCGCCAGCAGCAGTTCATAGAGGGTGTCCCGGGTGAAGGGGCGGGTGGGAACCGCTTCGGCTTGGGGGGTGGGCTGGGGTTGTGCTTCGGCCGGGGTTTCCGCCTGGGGCTTGAGACTGGCGCACCCCTGCACGGCAAACAGGGCAATCAGGCCGGAAAACATCAGAAAGTGTCGGAAAATCATAAATCTGCAGGCGTACCTTTGGCTGCGCTAACATCAATCAAAACAGGAAAGGAATCCGCATGCAAGGGAATTTCCTGGGCTCTGGCGTTGCTTCTCAATAATAGATCGAATGCGCCAGAAAGTGTTCCTGCCTGCGGCGATGGTGGCGGGCAAATTAGGCCATTGTGTTATAATCCCGCCACTTTTTGAGAGGGTGATGTTGGCCTAAAGCGTTGCTGGCGGCCCTGGAAACCATGGTGTTACTCGCCTACGGCATCAATCATAAAACCGCGACCGTCGATTTGCGGGAGAGACTGGCCTTTGCCCCCGACCGGGTGATCAGCGCGCTGAACGAAGTGCGGGAGCGGGCGCGTCTGCGGGAAGTGGCCATCCTGTCGACCTGTAATCGGACGGAGCTGTATTGTTCAGCCGAGGCCCAGGATACCGGGCGTCTGCTGGGTTGGCTCAGTGACTACCACGCGCTGCCGGTGGATCAGATCACCCGCTGCACCTATGAATTCTGGAACGATGCCGCCGTGCGTCACCTGATGCGGGTGGCCAGCGGGTTGGACTCCATGGTGCTGGGTGAGCCGCAGATTCTGGGCCAGCTGAAAAGCGCCTACGCCGTGGCGCAGGAGGCCCGCACCGTGGGGCCGGAGCTGGGGCGCCTGTTCCAGCACACCTTTTCCGCCGCCAAGCAGATCCGCACGGATACGGGCATTGGCACCAATCCGGTGTCGGTGGCGTTCGCTGCGGTGAAACTCACCAAGCACATATTTTCCGACCTGAAGAAAACCACCGCGCTGCTGATCGGCGCTGGCGAGACCATCGAGCTGGTGGCTCGCCATCTGCACGAACAGGGGGTGCGGAATATGGTGGTGGCGAACCGTACCCTGTCCCGCGCCAATGCGCTGGCAGAGGAGTTTCAGGCTCGCGCGGTGACCCTGGGGGATATTCCCCTGGTGCTGCCCCAGGCGGACATCGTGATTTCGTCCACTGCCAGTCCGCTGCCGATTCTGGGCAAGGGCGCGGTGGAGCACGCGCTGCGTCAGCGCAAGCACAAGCCCATGTTCATGATGGACATAGCGGTACCCCGTGACATTGAAGAAGAAGTGGCGGAGCTGCCCGACGTCTATCTATATACCGTGGATGACCTGCAGCAGGTGGTGGACGAGAACCGGCGTCAGCGCCAGGAAGCCGCGGCACAGGCGGAGTCGCTTGTAGACCGCTGCACTGTGCAGTTCATGGATTCGCTCAAGTCCCTCGACGCGGTGGAAACCATTCGCGCCTATCGCGACAATCTGGAAGCGCTGCGCGCGGTGGAAATCGAGCGGGCGCTGCAGCAGCTGCAGGCCGGCGGCAATCCCGAGGAAATCCTGCAGCGCATGAGTCGTAACCTGATCAACAAGGTGATGCACGGCCCGACGGTGCAGCTGCGCCAGGCGGCAGAGCAGGGTCGCGTGGATCAACTGGAAATCGCGCAGCAGCTCCTTGGCATTTCTTCCCCTTCCGACAAGTCCCGTTAGCGACGCTCATTTCGTTGCTCTGTTTTCTGAATTTCCGTTTTGTTTCTGGATGCTTCGGCATCATCACAGGAAAACCCCATGAAAGAATCCATCCGCAATAAACTGGCCCATACCAGCGAGCGCTACGAGGAAGTGGGCATGCTGCTGAGTCAGCCCGAGGTGATCGGCGACCAGAACAAATTCCGCAAGCTGTCGCAGGAATACGCCGAGATCGAGCCGGTGGTGCAGTGCTATCGCGAATACGACAAAACACTGCGCAATCTGGATGAAGCCAAAGCCTGGATGATCGATGCCGATCCGGATTTGCGCGCCATGGGTGAAGAGGAGTTTGGGCTCGCCCAGCAGCGTCGCGATGAGCTGGAAATCGAGTTGCAGAAGTTGATGCTGCCACGCGATCCGCTCGATGGCGCCAACGTGTTTCTGGAAGTGCGCGCTGGCACCGGTGGTGACGAGGCGGCAATTTTTGCCGGTGATCTGTTTCGCATGTATTCCCGGTATGCGGAAACCCAGGGCTGGCGGATTGAGATGGTGAGTTGCAACGAAGGTGAGCACGGCGGTTATAAGGAAGTGATCAGCCGGGTGATCGGCGATGGCGTGTATTCGCGGCTGAAATTCGAGTCCGGCGCGCACCGGGTGCAGCGGGTGCCGGCGACGGAATCCCAGGGCCGCATTCACACGTCGGCGTGCACGGTGGCGATTCTGCCGGAAGCCGACGAGGTGACCGACATTGAAATTCGCAATGAAGATCTTCGCGTGGACACCTATCGCTCCTCGGGTGCGGGTGGCCAGCACGTGAATACCACGGATTCTGCCGTGCGCATCACGCATGTGCCGTCGGGGCTGGTGGTGGAGTGTCAGGATGAACGCTCCCAGCACAAGAACAAGGCCAAGGCGCTGACGCTGCTGAAATCCCGCCTGTTACAGCATGCCCGCGACAAACAGCACAAGGAAACCAGCGAAGCGCGGCGCAATCTGGTGGGCAGCGGCGATCGCTCCGAACGGATACGCACCTACAATTTTCCCCAGGGGCGTGTCACCGATCATCGCATCAACCTGACACTGTACCGGCTGCCGGAAATCATCGAAGGCAAGCTGGATGAACTGCTGAATGCGCTGGCCAACGAGTATCAGGCCGATCAGTTGGCGGCGCTGGCAGGCAACGACTGATGCCAACGGTGGCGGAGGCGCTGCAGTGGGCGGTGGCGGAATTGTCGGGCCGGATGGCGGGCGGAGTGGCGGCTGCGTCTGCTGGGGGAGATCCCGCCGTGGATGCTGCCTGGTTGCTCTGTCATGTCACCGGAAAAAATCAGGCCTGGCTGCGGGCGTTTGCGGAGCAAGCGTTGTCTGACGAACAGTGGGACGCATTTCAGCGTCTTGTCGCCCGGCGTGGTGACGGCGAGCCTGTGGCCTATCTGACGGGTGCTCAGGGTTTCTGGACGCTGGAACTGGAAGTCACTGCCGATACGCTGGTGCCTCGGCCGGACACGGAATTGTTGGTGGAAACGGCGCTGGATCTGCTGGGGGACGGCCCTTTCCAGGTGATTGATCTGGGCACCGGCACCGGTGCGATTGCGCTGGCGCTGGCGAGTGAGCGACCGCACTGGCGGGTGTTCGCCACCGATATTGATGCGGCAAGTCTGGCGCTGGCGCATCGCAACGCCCAGCGTAACCAGTTGGTGGTGGAGTGTGTCGAATCCCACTGGCTGCGCCAGCTCGGCGATCAGCGCTTTCATCTGATCGTTTCCAATCCGCCCTACATTCGTGCCGACGATCCTCATCTGCAGGGCACTGGTGTACGCTTCGAGCCGCTGCGCGCGCTGGTGTCCGGAGCGGATGGCCTGGATGACATCCGTGAGATCATCGCCACCGCACCGCAACATCTGTTCGACGGTGGCTGGCTGCTGCTGGAGCATGGCCATGATCAGGCGGCGGCGGTGCGCGCGCTGTTCGCTAGTGGCGGTTGGCGTGATATCGAAACGCGCCAGGATCTGGGCGGCAATGATCGCGTCACCCTGGCGCGCTGGATGGCGGCTTGAACAACGCGTCGGCCCGCGATATGGTCAACACATTCTCAGCCCGCTGAACCCTTTCGCCTGCAAGGACATCCGGCCATGATGACCGACGAAGAACTCCTGCGTTACAGCCGCCAGATTCTGCTGCCGCAACTGGATGTGGAAGGACAGGAAAAACTGCGCGCTGCCACGGCGTTGATCGTGGGGTTGGGCGGACTGGGATCGCCGGTGGTGCTCTATCTGGCGGCCGCCGGTGTCGGACGTCTGATTCTGGTGGATCATGACGCGGTGGATCTCAGTAACCTGCAGCGCCAGATCGCTCATCAGACGGCGTCCATCGGCAAGCCGAAAGTGGAATCCGCCGCCGACACCGCCCGCCGCCTGAATCCTCATTGCGACATCATTACCGTGACGGAAAAGCTGGACGCCGACAATGCGCGGCAATGGGTGGCGCAGGCAAATGTCATCGTGGATTGCTCGGATAATTTTGCCGTGCGTTTTCTGCTGAACCGGATGAGCGTGCAGTGCAAGGTGCCGCTGGTGTCCGGTGCGGCGATCCGTCTGGACGGTCAGTTGTCAGTGTACGATCCCCGACTGGAAAATTCCCCCTGCTATCGCTGTCTGTATGATGAAACCGGCGAAGAAGACATGCGCTGCGTGAGCAACGGCGTGCTGGCGCCGATCGTGGGAATTGTCGGCAGCATTCAGGCCACCGAGGCGATCAAGGTATTGACTGACATGGGCTCCACCCTGGTGGGGAGGCTGTTGCTGCTGGACGGATTGCGCATGCAGTTTCGTGAAATCCGCTTGAACCGGAATCCGGCCTGCCCGGTGTGTGGAGCGGGGGCTGTGTGATGGTTGTTTCCTGCGTTTCGCGGTTTTGACATTCCTATGTTTGCGGTAAATGCATTTATGTGCCCACGTCTTTTTATCGCTCGCCTGGTGCGGGTGAGTTTGCTGGCATCGGCATTGTGGCTGGTTGCCTGTTCTTTGAATGTACCGGCGGAAAATGTCGCCGCTGCGCCTGCGCGCAAGGCGCTGCATCAGGTGGTCGTGGATGATCTGGTGAGCGACACCCAGATTCTGCGCACGGATGCCGCTGGCCTGGCGCAGGCGTGGTGGATTCCGCTGGAATTCTGGCAGGCGTCGCTGGGGCGCATCAATCCGCAACTGGCGCAGCAGGTGGAAACGGTGCTGGGGGAATATTCCATCGTCGCCGTGGTGCAGGCAGACGTGAGTGCGCTAGGTGGTTTTGTGTTTTATCCGCGCGAGGAGATCCAGCCGCGTCTGACGTTGACCTGGCAGCGCGCCGGTGTAGAAGAGCGAGTCCTGCAACTGGTGCCGAATCCGAATCTGGCCGTGCGCAATCTGATCCAGCAGTTGACACCGCTGCTGGGGCGTTCCATGGGTGAGATGGGGCGCAATCTGCAGTTCTTTGTGCTGGCGGATCGTGATGAGCAGGGGCAGCGTATCGTCAATCCGTACGAGCCGGGTCTGCTGACGATTCACCTGGCAGCCAGCGAAGCGCAGCCTGCCACGGATCTGAATCTGGATCTGCCGTTGAATGCTTTATATGAGCCGCGCTACTGCGCCAATGGCAAACCCGCACATATCACCTGGCGTTTTTGCCCGTGGGATGGCAAGCCGCTGCAGCAGTGAATCCACAATCCAGCAGTGTGCACTGGCCTTTCCACTCGCCAATGTGTCGCTGCTTTTGTTCACGCAGTAAGATGACCACAACCATTCAAACAAGGAGCTGATTCCATGAAAACTCGCGCCGCTGTTGCCTGGGAAGCCGGCAAACCCCTGACGATTGAAGAAGTGGATCTGCAAGGCCCGAAGGCCGGCGAGGTGATGGTGAAGCTCGCTGCCACCGGCGTTTGTCATACCGATGCGTTCACCCTGAGTGGTGCTGATCCCGAAGGTGTATTCCCATGCATCATGGGGCATGAGGGCGCCGGTGTGGTGGTGGAAGTGGGGGCGGGTGTCACGAGTGTCGCGGTGGGCGATCATGTGATTCCGCTGTACACGCCGGAGTGCGGCAAATGCAAATTCTGTCTGTCCGGCAAGACCAACCTGTGTCAGGCCATTCGAGCCACCCAGGGCAAGGGATTGATGCCGGACGGCACCAGTCGCTTCAGCCAGAATGGCAAGACCATTTTTCATTACATGGGTACCTCGACCTTTTCTGAATACACCGTGCTGCCGGAAATTGCGGTGGCGAAAATCAGCAAGCAGGCGCCACTCGATAAAGTGTGTCTGCTGGGCTGCGGTATTTCCACTGGCATTGGCGCGGTGCTGAATACGGCGAAAGTGCAGCCCGGTTCCACCGTGGCGGTGTTCGGCTTGGGTGGTGTTGGTTTGTCGGTGATTCAGGGCGCGGTGATGGCGAAAGCGGCGCGGATTCTGGCAGTGGATATCAATGAAGATAAATTCGAGATGGCGCGCATGCTCGGTGCCACGGATTTCGTCAACCCGAAAAAATACGATCGCCCGATTCAGGAGGTGATTGTGGAGTTGACGGACGGCGGTGTCGACTATTCGTTTGAATGTATCGGCAATGTCAATGTGATGCGCTCGGCGCTGGAGTGCTGTCACAAGGGTTGGGGTGAGTCGGTGATTGTGGGCGTGGCGGGTGCGGGACAGGAGATATCCACCCGGCCGTTTCAGCTGGTGACCGGGCGCGTCTGGCGTGGCAGTGCGTTCGGCGGTGTGAAGGGGCGCAGCCAGTTGCCGGGTTATGTCGACCAGTACATGAAGGGCGAAATCAAGATCGACGAGTTCATCACCTACACCATGCCGCTGGAGCGGATCAATGAGGCGTTTGATCTGATGCATGAGGGCAAGTCGATTCGCTCGGTGATTATTTACTGAGTTGATCTGTGCGTTTGCAGTGCCGAGCCCAATTCAGGAGGAAAGATGAAAATTCTGGAAGACATCCACTGTTTCGACGGGCGCCAGTTGCGGGTGCAACATGCATCCGACAGCTGTCAGTGTGACATGATCTTTTCGCTCTTCCTGCCGCCGCAGGCTGCGCAGCAAAAAGTGCCTGTGGTGTGGTGGTTGTCGGGCCTCACCTGCACCGACCAGAACTTTGTCACCAAAGCCGGCGCGCAGCGGGTGGCGAGTGAGTTGGGGCTGGCTGTTGTGGCACCGGATACCAGTCCGCGCGGTGACGGGGTGCCGGGTGATCCTGCGGGCAGTTGGGATTTCGGTTTGGGCGCCGGATTTTATGTCAACGCGACCCAGTCACCGTTTGACCGCCACTATCGCATGTACGACTACGTGCAGAAAGAATTGCCCGCCCTGATCGGCGCAGAATTTCCGCTCGACATGACGCGGCAGGGGATCATGGGCCATTCCATGGGTGGGCACGGTGCTTTGACGCTGGCGCTGAATCATCCCGAACAATTCCGCTCGGTGTCGGCCTTTGCGCCGATTTGCGCGCCATCGCGGTGCCCGTGGGGGCAGAAGGCATTGCGCGGGTATCTGGGTGACGATCCTGTTGCATGGCGCAAGCACGATGCGGTGGCGCTGGTCGAGGATCGTGGTTTCGATAAACCCATTCTGGTGGATCAAGGGCTGGCCGATAAATTTCTGCAGGATCAGTTGCAACCAGATGTGCTGAAAGTTGCCTGCGAACAGGCCGGCGTCTCACTGGCGCTGAATCTGCGCGAAGGTTACGACCACAGCTATTATTTCATCGCGACTTTTATCGAATCCCATCTGCGCTATCACGGACACGCGCTGTCATGATCCACTGTCTCTGTCGACTCAGGTCTGTGTCATTCCGTTCATCAAAAGCAGCAGAGTGGCCGCCAGCAGTGCCAGGAACAGGGTGTTGCCGGTCATCAAGGTCAGTGGTTTCCAGCCGGTTTGAAACAATTCGCTGAGAACGGTTTTGGTTCCCAGTGCTGCCACTGTCATGATCAGGCAGAGCCTGGAAATGTCGGCCGCAATCGTTTGCAGAGTAGATGAAATCCAGCCCAGGTTGCCCACCAGAATAAGCAGCATGAACGCCAGCAGGAAGAATGGAACCGGTAAGGCAGCGCTGGATTTTCCCGGGCGCAGCAGCAGGTTCAACAGCAGAATCAGCGGCACCAGCATGGCGACGCGTAACATCTTGGTGAATGTCGCCAGTTCACCCACCGGTTCGGATATCAGATAGCCTGCGGCGGCCACCTGTGCCACATCGTGGATGGTCGCACCCAGGAACAACCCCTGGAATGCCATGTCGCTGGAAAATCGTGTGAGCAAGGCGGGATACAGCACCATCACCAAGGTGCTCAGGCTGGTGACACTCACCAGGATGCAGAGCGTAAAACGTTCCTGCAGCCGTTCCCGTGGCAGCACTGCCAACAAAGCCAGCACTGCCGATACGCCGCAGATGGCCACTGCGCCGCCGGCCAGCAGACTTTCCCACCGGCTCAGTTGCAGCGCCTTTCCCAGTAGCTGGCTGAACAGTAGTGTGAGTGGCACGGATGTCAGTACGAGAATCACCGGTTGCCATTGCACCTCGCGCAGTTGATCCATGTGTACTTGCAGGCCCAGCAGTGCAATGCCCACACGTAGCAGGCGGCGCGCGCAGAAATCGATGCCGGGGCCATAGCGCGCATCCTGAGACAGATTGTTGAATGCCATCCCCATCAGCAAGGCGGTCAGAATGATGGCGCCGCCATAGTGTTCCTGCACAAAACCTGCTGCCAGATACAGCATGCTGCAGAGCACGATGCCCGGCAGCAGCGAACGGAGTGTTGCCAAGGGGTGTGTGGGCAGTGCACGATTGCCCGCCAGATTGATGTTGGGCTCGTTCATGAGACAGTGACTTCATTCCGCGCAATGCGTTGCAGATAATCCCAGGAATAAAATCCTTTGTTGTGACCATCGGCAAAAATGAACTGCAGGCCCGCATCCCCCACCAGATTCACATGCTGGATGTTGGTGCCGTTTTCCGGTGGCGGATGTCCGATGAGCCCGGCCTTGCGACACCAGGCGCAGGCGCAATAGCGCCTGAGCATGGCAAAGTCGATCAGCGTGCGTTCGCCATCATGCCAGTCGATCTGCAGTTGCTGTGATGCGGTATGCACCAGCAGTTGCCGTGGGCTTTCCTTGTCAGCGGGATACTGCGCCAGATTCATCGATTCGATCTCCTCAAATGTGATGTTACAGCATCATCCGGGAATCACACCCACCGGCTGAAAGCCGATGCGGTTCATTGCCCAGAACGCCAGCTTGCGCACATCCGGATCAGGGTCACTGAGCACCCGTTGCAGATAGGGTTTGGCGGACACGTCGGCGATTTCGCCCAGTGCGCACACGGCAGCTTTGCGCAGGTTGCTGTTTTCATCTTTCGTGCACTGGCCCACGGCGTCCACCGCCCTGGCATCTTTCAGCTGACCCAGTGCGTCCACCGATTTTTCCCGTACCTGCCAGAATTCATCGCTGGTCGCGTTGATCAGCGCATCGAGCGCATCCTGCACCTGCAAACGTCCCAGTGATGCAGCGGCTTCGGCGCGCACCTGCCAGTGGGGATCGTTCAGTGCGTCCATCAGGGATGAACCGACGCGGGCAGCGGTGCCAAAACGCAGTGCGTTGACGGCAGCGCGACGTACATCGTCGTCGGGGTCCTGCTGGCTGCGGGTGATCAGTGCGTCCAGGGTGGCGGGATCGCGCAGATAGCCCACCACGCCAATGGCTTCGCGCCGCACGCGGGGATCGTCGTGATCGAGCATGTTGAGTGCAGCGGAACAGGCGCCCGGTGCCCGCAGCGGTTTCAGTGCGCGCAGAATGCCAGTGAGTACGGCAGGATCTTCGGTACCGTCCAGCGCTGTGATCAGGCTGGGCGCGATGCGCACATCCTTCAGATCCGCCAGCGCATGGGCGGCTGCGTTGCGAACATTTTCATCCGGCGAATTCAGCGCTTCCACCAGCACATCGGCCATGTCATCGGCGTCGAACTCGTCGACCATGCGGGCGGCTTCCTCGCGCACCGATGCGTCTGCGTCATTGAGTGCGCGGATCAACAGTTTCACGGCCTCGGGTTCCTGGCTGTCCACCAGCTCCATCACGGCAACACGGCGGATACCGGGATCGGGTGAGTCCAGCTGTTCTGCCAGGCGTTGCAACATCGGATCAATAAATTCCATGGTCGGATTCCTTAGCGCAGCAGATAAGGGATGTTTACTTTGACCGCCTTGGTGGGGCAGTCCACTTCGCAGGGCATGCAATACCAGCATTCGTCATAACGCATGTGCGCCTTGCCGGTTGCTTCGTTGATCCACAACACGTCGAGCGGGCAGACGTCGATGCAGACGCGGCAGCCTTTGTCGGCGATGCATTTGTCCTCGTCGACCACGACGGGAATACTGGTGGCATGAGTGGCGATGGGCATGATCGTTCTCCTCGGTTCAGGCGTTGACGGCTTTTTTAACGCGCAGCTGGTTGTAGGCCTGCTTTTCCTTGTCATCCAGCGCGACGATGTACGGCTCGATGGGGCGCTTGTAGCAGGTCATCGCGCCGTCGCTGGTTTTGTGCAGCTGGACATGGCAGAACCAGTCCTGATCGTTGCGCTCGGGGAAGTCCACGCGATAGTGATAAAGACCCCAGCGGCTTTCGGTACGATAGAGTGACGCCACCGCCGCCATTTCGGCGCAATCCAAGATGTGCTGCGTTTCCACCGCGCGGAACAGTTCGTGGGGATCGCGGGCGTACAGGTAAGGCAGATCCTGCCGGATTTCGCGGAAGCGCTGCAACGCGATTTCCATCTTGCGCGTCACCTTGGGTGGCTGCAGATAGTCGTTCACGATGCGGCGGATCTTGTATTCCATCTGGTTGGGTGGAATGCCATCTTCCCGTTGCAACGGTGCCAGCAGACGCTGCCGTTCCTGTTCGATGAAAGCACCATCCAGCTCGGGAATGTCGTTGCGCGCGGCGGCGAATTCGGCTGCGTTCTCGCCGCAGATCTTGCCGTAGACGAAAGCGCCCAGCATGTAGTTGTGCGGCACCGACGCCATGTCGCCGGCGCCGTACAATCCAGGCACCGTGGTTTCGCCTTTCTCATTGATATAAACGCCGGAAGCGGAGTGGCCGCTGCAGAAGCCGATTTCGGAAATGTGCATCTCCACCATTTTGTGGCGGTAGTCGTTGCCGCGCACATCGTGGAAGCGGCCCCGGCTGGGACGCTCGTTGCTGTGCAGCACATGCTCGATTTCCTGAATGGTTTCTTCCGCCAGGTGATCGAGTTTGAGAAACACCGGGCCGCTGCCGCTTTCCAGTTCGCGGAAAAATTCCAGCATCATCTGGCCACTCCAGTAGTCGCACTCGATGAAGCGCTGGCCATGGGCGTTGGCGGTGAAGCCACCCAGGGGGCCGGTGACATAGGCGCAGGCAGGGCCGTTGTAATCCTTCAGCAGCGGATTGATCTGGAAACATTCCAGATTGGAAAGTTCCGCGCCGGCGTGATAGGCCATGGCGTGGCCGTCGCCGCAGTTCGCCGGATTTTCGTAAGTACCGAACAAATAGCCGGAGGCGGGCAGGCCAATGCGGCCGGCAGCGCCGGTGCACAGGATCACGGCTTTGGCGCGGATCACGATCACCTCAGCCGTGCGGGTGGACAGGGCGATACAGCCACTGGCGCGTCCTTGTTTATCTTTCAGGATGCGCGTCGCCTGGTAGCGGTTTTCCACGATCACGCGATGCTTGCGCTGGCGGCGGTAAAGAATCTTCTTCACGTTGTGCCCTTCCGGCATGGGCAGCACATAGGTACCCATGTGATGGACTTTCTTCACGTCGTAGTCACCGGTTTCATCCTTCTGGAAATGCACGCCCCAGTTGTCGAGCTGCTCGATCATTTCGAAGCTGCGCTCGGCATAGGCCATCACGGATTTCTGCTGCACGACGCCGTCGTTGGCCACGGTGATTTCCTTCACGTACTGTTCCGGCGTGGCGTGGCCGGGAATCACCGCGTTGTTGAGACCGTCCATGCCCATGCTGATGGCGCCGCTGCGTTTGACGTTGGCTTTTTCCAGCAGCATCACCGACAACTGGGGATTTTTTTCTTTCACCGTAACAGAGGCCATCGGGCCGGCAGTGCCGCCACCGATCACCAGGACATCAACGTCTGTTACCGGAATATCACTTGGGATGTTCATGATCAGTGCTCCTTCTTGCGATTGATGGTGAAATGGTATTGATAGGCGTCGCCCTTGAATTGCAGGTATTCGTAATCCAGTGGTTCGCCATTGCGGGTGTGGGTGAGGCGCGTCACCCACATTACTGGCGAGCCAGCGGCGATGTTGAGCAGGGCTGCGGTGTCGGCGCTGGCGGCGCGGGCTTCCAGGCGCACGTCGGCGTGGCCCAGTTCTATGCCGAGCTGGTTTTCCAGCAGCGGGAAAATATCCTGGGACAGATCGCGATATTGCAGACGACGACCCACTTGCAGCGAGAAATACGAGGTGTCCACCGACACCGGTTCATGATTCAGGTGGCGCACCCGTTTGATTTCCAGCACATCCTGGCCGCTGGGCAGATTCAGCACGGTTTGAATATCGCGGTTGGGACGGATCTCGCGAATGCTGATCACGCGGGCGGAGGTGTCGTAGCCTTTTGCGTGCATGGCTTCGCCAAATCCCTGCAGGTGCTGCACGTCCTGCACGGCTTTGGGTTTGCTGACAAAAGTGCCTTTGCCCTGGGCGCTGAACACCAGTTTTTCGTTGTACAGATCCCGCAGTGCCTGGCGCACAGTGATGCGGCTCACGCCAAACAGTTGCATCAGTTCGTTCTCGGACGGCAGCCGTTCGTGGGGAGCATAGTGGCCTTCCAGAATCTGCTTTTTAAGCGTTTCCTTGATCTGCACGTACAGTGGTTGCGGTGATCGGGATGAGGGACGCAGCGCGCTCATGTTCTGTTCCTCCTGGTCGGCGATTGCGGCTTGTCATAACCGGTGCGGACAGGTTGTCTGGCAGTGGTGCACAGGGTTGTGGAGCGCAGGATCATGGTGGTATTCCTCCGGATTGCGTCAGGCCTGATTCTGTTGGGCGAAGGCTTTCATGGTTTCGTCGCGGATCAGCTTCAGACAGCGTTGCTTGATGCTGATGAAGGCCGGATCGCTGTAAACATCCTCGGTGCGGGGGCGGGGCAGATCGATGCGGATGTCTTCGATCAGCCGGCCAGGCGCCGCACTCATCACGATGACGCGATCCGCGAGATACACCGCTTCATCGATGTCGTGGGTGACGAACAGCACGGTGTTGCGAAACTCGCTCCAGATCTCCAGCAGGTTTTCCTGCATCATGTGGCGTGTCTGCGCGTCGAGGGCGCCGAAGGGCTCGTCCATCAGCAGCACGGAAGGATAATTTGCCAGTGCGCGGGCGATACCCACGCGCTGCTGCATGCCGCCGGACAACGTGTTGGGAAAACGTTCCGCGTAGGCGGACAGGCCGACCACTTCGAGAAAGGTGCGCGCCAGACTTTCCGCCTGGGATTTGGTGGCGCCGGTCATCAGCGGGCCGAAGGCAACATTTTCCAGCACGGTTTTCCAGGGCAGCAGCGAGTGCTGCTGGAACACCATGCCGCGATCCGGCCCTGGCTTTTCCACCGTTTTTCCATCCAGCTGTACATTGCCCTGTGATGCCTTGATAAAGCCGGCCAGTGCATTCATCACCGTGGATTTGCCGCAGCCGGATGGCCCCAGCAGGCAGACAAATTCACCGGGCTCGATGGTGAGGTTGAAATTCTGTACTGCAATGTGGGCGTTGGCGTCCTGGCCGAAACGGATGCTCAGATCCGCAATCGACACATGGCCGCGATTGTGCTGTTGGCGCCGGCGCAAGGTGTCGGTGGAGGGATAGCGCAACACCGTGCGTGCCTGTGGTTTTTCCAGCGAAGATGTTTCCATGGTGTCCCCCGGTGTTCAAAACAGTCTGCAAGTTTCGTCTACAACGTCGCTCGCTGATATCAGCGCGAACCTTTGTCACTCTGCCAGCGCAGCAGCGGTTTCGCCGCGAGTTTCACTAGCGCCGTGGAGGTGGTGCCGAGCGCGCCGATCATCAGCATGCCGATGATGATGTGCGGGTATTCCACCATCTGATACGACGTCCAGGTGAAGTAACCGATGCCGTACTGACCGCTGATGATTTCCCCCGCCAGCAGTGAAAACCAGGCCACGCCCATCCCGATGGCGAGCCCCGCGACGATGCTGGGCATGGCGCCCGGAATGATGACGTGCCAGAGGATGGCGCGATCGCTGGCGCCGAACGAACGCGCTGCCCGCACCAGCGTGGACGGGGTTTGCTCCACCCCATGCAGGGTGTTCAGCACGATGGGGAACAGCGCGCCGAGAAAGGTGATGAAGATGATGCTGGATTCCTCGGTGGGCAGCATCAGGATCGACAGCGGAATCCACGCCACGGCGGGAATCGGCCGCAGGATTTCGATGTAGGGAATGAAAATGTCTTCCACCACCGCGTAGCGGCCCATCAGCACACCCAGAAAAATTCCCAGCAGCGCGGCGAGCACATAGGCGATCAGGATGCGTTTGATGCTGACGCCCAGATGGGTGTAGAAGGTGGGATTCTGCAGCTGCTCCACGAACTCGTTGCCCACCGTTACTGGCGTGGGAATGTTTTCGAAGTTGAGCAGGAAATTCCACTCGTTGGCCGATGCGGCTTGCCATAGTCCCGCGGCCAGAATGATGGCAAAAATACGCACCGCGATATGGCGGCCCTTTTGCTGAAACCATTTTTTGATGGCTGCCGGACGTGAGTGAAGCGCCGGTATTGCGCTATCGTTCGCGCTGTTGATGGGCATTGCCGCTGCGGTGTCTGCAGCTGCATGTGGCCGCCCGCTGGTGGTGAACCCGGCAGCGATTTCGTCGCCTTGCAGGACGAGAGCCGGAGCTGGTGTCGCTTTCGTTCGCATGATCGATTCCCTTACTTCAGCTTGTATTAACAGGTTATGACGCGCAGGTTAGTCATCGCAGAAGTCGTGCCAGTTCTGCAGGCGACTCCGCAGGAAAGTTGCTAACGTGCTGATTTGGCGACTGAAAAATTCTAGCGAACGTTTGGTTGATGAGTGTTTTTGCACGCGATGATCTGCGCGCTGCTGGTGCGTGGCGGATTTTGCTGTCTGCCTTGGTGCGCATTTTTGTGCGGGAGGCGCTGGCTTGATATCACAAGTGAAAGGGGCACCCATCGCGCGGGCAAAAAAAAAGCGTGGCACTGGGCCACGCTGGGTAAACGGAATCAGATTTCGGTTGCAGCGGAATCAGCGCACTACCGATTCCTGCGGCAGCGCTGCGCTGGCAAAAACCAGTCCGCTGGCCGTCAGTGATGCCAGCTTGCCGCCACTTTCCGCCATGAACGCCAGTGCATCCGGTTTCTTCATGAACGCCAGCACCTCGCCGGAATTCTGCACCACCAGAAACGCACTCTTGCCAAACAGTTTGAGCCCCGTCGGTTTGTCATAGACATAGGCGGCATTCACCGTTTTGCCGCTGCTGCCGGCGGCCTGATAGGCATCGAGCATCGCGCTGACCGTGTCATATTTGACGATGCCTTCCTGCGCAAACCAGATCTCCGCGGGCTTCAGGGCCGGGTTGGACGGGATGGGCGACACGACACTGCCCACCGCGTTTTCATAGGAAAGCCCCATCTCGGCGTACGCCTGCTTGATGTAGGTGGCATCCACCCACTTGGCGAAATCCAGCGGTGGCACATCCCGTTCCTTCTGCAGCAGCGCGTGATCGTATTTCATGGCGTCGATCCACTGTGGCTTGATGCTGGCATCCACGGTGGTGATACCGCCTTCGCTGAAATACAGATACAGCACTTCCTTTTCGATGCCGGTCCACTCCGACACCGACACCGCCGCGCGCATGGGGTCATCGCGAATCCACTGCTGGGCTTCGAGGGTGGCTTTCAACACGGCGGTCACCACTTCCGGATATTTCTTCGCATAGTCATCGCGCACCACAATGCCGTGGAAAGTCGGAATCCCCGCTTCGCTGCCATCGAAAATCTTGCGCCCGGTGCCGCGGAATTCCATCACCTCCGACCACGGACAGAAATCCGCATGGGCATCGATCTTGCCGGTGGCGATATTGGCTACGCCCACTGGCGGGCTCTGGTCACGCAGATCCACCTTGTCCATCAGATCATGATCCCGCAGCACCTTCAGCGTCATGCCCCAGGCGGCACTGCCGATGGGGGTCGAGATGGATTTGCCTTTCAGATCCGCCAGTGTCTGCACCGGGGAATTCACTGGCACCACGATGCCGTTGCCAGTGCCTTTGAGGTTGTAGCCGGTGACGGCGATGAATTTGGTTTCCAGCTTGCCGGTTTCCTGAAACTTGGCGCCGTTGACGATCAGTGGGTAATCCCCCATCACGCCGAACTCCAGCTTATTCGCCAGCATCTGGTTGGTGATGGGTGGCCCCGACGTGTAGTCCTGGTACACGATGTCGTATTTGGCCTTGGCGTATTTGCCGTCCTTGGGCAGGTGCTTTTCCACCAGTTTGAGTTTCTCCAGCACGATGCCGCCAGACACGGTGTTGGTCACCGTACTCTGGTGGCCGATGCCAACACGGATGGTTTCTGCGTGTGCGGTGGTCCCCAGCAGCAACGTCGCAAGGGTGGGCACGAGTATTTTTTTCAGCATACGTTCACCTTTATGGGTCTTAAGCGGGAAGGTTCAGCTTGTACTATCAGGGTTGGCGCCTGTAAGTGACGGAGCAGGGAGCGTGCCAATCAGTCTGGCACAGGCCAGAATGGTGCAACGGCGTGAATGAGGGGTGGTTTTGACGGGAAACAGCCGTTGGATGGGGTTGCGAGGGAAGGGAATTTGCCAAGTTGTGGTGCGGGCGCCGCTATCTCGGTGCGCGGATTGTTGTGTTGGATAGGACAACCTGCCAGGCGCAGAAAGCCCATTGCAGGGTACCGATGTCTTTGTGATGATGCGGTATCCTTGCTAAATTCGAACGCGAACCGCTTCCAGCTGTGATGTTGGGGCACTGTCCGGGGTTTGCATACTAGGGAGATTGAAATGAGTTCCACTGAGAATCCAAGGCCGCCTTTTCCTCCATTTTCGATTGAAACCGCAAGGCAGAAAGTGCGTCTGGCAGAAGACGCATGGAACTCCCGCGATCCCGTAAAAGTGTCATTGGCCTATACCCCGGATTGTGTTTGGCGCAACCGTTCCGAGTTTCTGACGGGAAGGGAACAGATCGTGCAGTTTCTCACGCGCAAGTGGGTTAAAGAGCTGGATTATCGATTGATTAAAGAACTCTGGGCCTTTCACGATCATCGTATCGCCGTCAGGTTTGCGTATGAATGGCATGACGATTCCGGCAATTGGTACCGATCCTACGGCAACGAAAACTGGGAGTTTGATCAGCAGGGTTTCATGTGTCGTCGCATTGCCAGCATCAATGACCTGCCTATTGGAGAGCACGAAAGAAAATACCACTGGCCACGAGGGCGGCGCCCGGATGACCATCCGGGTCTTGACGCGTTGGGGTTGTGAGAATTTACAGATTTGATTGCGTGCGCCACTCCAGCGTCTGCGACGGCCTTTCCCCAAACAGATTGCCGTAGTCCTTGGCAAACTGACTCATATGCCAGAAACCCCATTGTGCAGCGATGTCGGTGACGTGATCGCTGCCATCGCTTTGCAACAACGCGCGGCGTACACCATTCAGGCGGGAAATACGCAGGTACTGGATCGGACTGATGCCCAGGATGCTTTCAAAACTGTATTGCAATGTGCGTTGACTGACGTGGCAGACTTTGCACAGATCCGTAATCGTGACGGTTTCTTCCTGATTGGCTTCGATAAAGGCGCGGGCAATATCCACAACCCGTTTGCGATGCTGATAGCTGCGGGTCTTTGCAGGCTTTGGCGTGTTGGTTCTGAGAATCTCCAGCAGGCCAATCATGATGACGTCGTGGGTGGTGCGAGTTGCCGTGCAGTTGCTTTCTGAATCCAGCAAATGGGTCAGCAGATAGCGAATGTCCCGCAGCGTTTTTTCCGGCACGTGAAGCCGGCCATGAGTATGCAGCTCCGATTGGTTGATGTCTACATCGTGGATGCGGGCCAACTCGTCGAGGGCATCCTGCTTCACCACCAATCCGTAAATATCAAAATCTGGCGGTGTCGTCAGGTGAAATTCGCAGCTGCCGGGGCGGCACATAATGTCGTTGGGGCGGATACTCAGACCATTGATGCGACTCTCCTGCTGGGCGTCGCGAGGAATGCCCAGCCAAACAGAATCCGGCCAGACAATACACTTCTGCTGCAGCGCCTGGCTGGTGTGCTCGCAAAAAACCTGCAGATCATGAAAAGCCAACTCCACGATGCTGCCATAAAAGTTGCCGCGGCTGGTCTGATCGTATTCCTGCTGCCAGTTTGTCAGGTTGGCTGCATGTAAATCTGCATCAAAGGCTTCCGTTTTGTGAAACGTGGCGCGCAGTTTTGGTGCGTCGTTAATGTTTGCCACCGCTATTCGCCTCCCCGCCAATGTCCAATTCCGCCCATAGGATTCAGCACTTTCAGCGTATCTGCATGAAATAAAAGGGTGTTTCATTTTTTGCGGTTTTTCGTTACCCCTCATGGTTAGGATCTTCTTAGTATCAGGACTGGGCAAAAGTTATGCCGTGGAAGTCTTTCGCATGCCGGGTTTTATCAAGCGTTACGTTCACATTGTCGAAGCCATGAATCGCCGCATCGGGCGCGCGGTGATGTACGGTGTTTTTCTGATGGCGGGGGTGCTGCTGTGGTCTTCCATTTCCAAGACATTTTTTATGCCGTCGCTGTGGACGCTGGAACTGGCGCAGTTCCTGATGGTGGGTTACTACATTCTGGGTGGTGCCTATGCGTTGCAACTCGGCTCCAACGTGCGCATGGACCTGTTTTATGGCGACTGGTCGCCGCGCACCAAAGCCTGGTTCGATGCCTTCACCGTTTTCTTCCTGTTGTTCTTTTTGGGTGTGCTGCTCTATGGCGGCATCGAAAGCACCATGTATTCACTTGAGTACGATCAGCGCAGCCGCACCGCTTGGCGTCCATATTTATGGCCCATTAAAGCGGTAATGTGTATCGGATTCGTGCTGATGATCCTGCAGGCGATTGCCGAATTTTTTAAAGACGTTGCCCGCATTCGTGGAGAGGAAATCTGATGTCTCACAGCATGATTGCGATAACGATGTTCGCGTCCATGATGTTGCTGATGGCGACGGGGCAGCGGGTGTTCGCTGCCATTGGAACCGTTGCGGCCGCCGCTGGGCTGTTGCTGTGGGGTACTGGCGGCCACGACATTCCTTTTTCCGCGGCCATGAAATTAATGAACTGGTATCCGTTGCTGACGTTGCCGATGTTTATTTTTATGGGCTATATCCTGTCGGAATCCAAAATAGCCGACGATCTCTACAGGATGTTTCATGTGTGGATGGGACCGCTGCACGGGGGATTGGCGATCGGCACCATTGCGCTGATGGTGCTGGTATCGGCGATGAATGGATTGTCGGTGGCTGGAATGGCGATCGGGGCGACGATTGCCTTGCCGGAGTTGCTGCGGCGTGGTTACGACAAACGCATGGTGACCGGCGTGGTGCAGGCGGGGTCTTCGCTGGGGATTCTGGTGCCGCCGTCGGTGGTGTTGGTGCTGTACGCCATGATTGCACGCCAACCAGTGGGGCAGTTGTGGCTGGCGGGAGTCATTCCCGGGTTGGTCATGGCGTTGATGTTCGTGGTCTACATCGCCATCCGCTGTCGATTGCAACCGTCGCTGGGGCCGGTTCTGCCTGCCAGCGAGCGCAATATTTCCTTTTCCGAGAAGCTGCGATTGCTGCGCAGTGGTCTGCTGCCGCTGGCGATTTTCTTCGCCATGATGGTGCCTTTCGTCAATGGCTGGACCAGTCTGGTGGAAAGCTCTGCTATCGGCGCGATGGCGGCCATGGTGGCCGCGATTGTGAAAGGCCGCTTGACTAAAGAGGTGCTGGAAAACTCCGTGCGCAACACGCTGGGCATTTCCTGCATGTTTATGTGGATCATTCTGGCGGCGTTGGGATTCGGCGCGGTGTTCGATGGCCTGGGTGCGGTGAAAGCGATTGAAGGATTCTTTACCGATCAGCTGGGTTTGAGTCCGTGGATGATTCTGATCCTGATGCAGCTGTCGTTCATTGTGATGGGCACCTTCCTTGATGACACCGCCATGCTGGTGATTGTGGCGCCGTTGTATGTGCCGTTGGTGCAGGCGCTGGGATTCGATCTGATCTGGTATGGCGTGCTGTATACGATCACGACGCAGATTGCCTATATGACACCCCCTTTCGGCTACAACCTGTTTTTGATGCGTGCCATGGCGCCACCGGAAATCGGCTTGAAAGACATTTACGGATCGGTGCTGCCGTTTGTGCTGATCATGGTGGTTGCGCTGGTGCTGAATATGATGTTTCCACAGATGTCCTTGTGGTTGCCTGAATATGTCTACGGAAAATAGATCATTAAACCTTGGCCGATGAATGGGAGCTTTCTATGAAAAACTCACGACGCAAATTTCTGACTTCTGCAGCGGCGCTGGCCGGTGCCGGTTCTGCCGCACTGGTGTCGCCACGTACATTTGCCGCCAAACCTAAAATCAAATGGCGGATGCAAACCTATGCAGGCCCGGCGCTGGCAGAACACGTTATTAAACCGGCGATTGAAAGTTTTAATCGCATCGCCGGTGAAGAGATGCAGATCGAACTGTATTTTGCGGATCAGCTGGTGCCGACTGGCGAGTTGTTCCGTGCGTTGCAGAAAGGCACAATCGATGCCGTGCAATCAGACGATGACTCCATGGCATCGCCCACCGAAGTGACGGTGTTTGGCGGATACTTTCCGTTTGCCAGCCGCTATTCACTGGATGTGCCGGTGCTGTTCAATCAGTATGGCCTTGGCGACATCTGGGCGTCAGAGTATGCCAAAGTCGGTGTCAAACATATTTCGGCAGGCTCGTGGGACCCATGTCACTTTGCTACCAAAAAGCCTATCAACAGTCTGGCGGATCTGAAAGGCAAGCGCGTGTTCACGTTCCCTACGGCGGGCCGATTCCTGGCGCAGTTTGGTGTGGTGCCGGTGTCACTCCCTTGGGAAGATATTGAAGTGGCCGTGCAAACCGGCGAGCTGGATGGTATCGCATGGTCGGGCATTACCGAGGATTACACGGTAGGCTGGGCGGACGTTACCGATTACTTTTTGACAAATAATATCTCCGGCGCGTGGGCGGGTTCCTTTTACGCCAATATGGATAGCTGGAATAAATTGCCGGACAAATTGAAAGAACTGCTGAAGGTCACCATGGATGCATCACACTACTATCGCCAGTGGTGGTACTGGGGTGGCGAAGCTAAACTGCGTGTGGAAGGCACCAAGATGAAACTGACCACCATCCCCGATGCCGAGTGGGCGCAGGTGGAATCCGCTGCGGTGAAATTCTGGGATGAGATCGCGAAGGAATCGGAAACCAAAGCGAAAGTGGTGAAGATCTTCAAGGAATATAATGCGGTGATGGAGAAGGCGGGGCGTCCTTACCGTTACAGTTAGATGGTCTGGCCCTGGCTGTGCTGGTTGCGCGGAGGTGGCCAGCACCTTCCACGACTTGCTGATTGTCTGCAGCAGCCTTCGGAAAAAGGCAGGATGATGACACAAAAGGCGACTTATCCATTCAGTCACACGGTTGGTGGCCGCACGTTCGGTTTCCAACATCTTGCCGATCTGATGGCAAAGGCGACGCCCGCCCGTTCGGGTGATCGTCTGGCCGGCATCGCAGCCGAAAATGCCGAAGAACGCGTTGTTGCACAAATGACGCTGGCCGACATTCCGTTGAAAACCTTTTTGCAACAGCCGCTGGTTCCTTACGAAAACGATGAAGTCACCCGGCTGATCCTGGATGAGCACGATGCCGGGGCCTTTGCCCCGATTTCCCATTTGACCGTGGGTGATTTTCGCAACTGGTTGCTGAGTGATTTGGCGACCACAGAAACTCTGCAGCAGGTGCAGAAGGGCATCACGCCAGAAATGGCGGCAGCGGTCAGCAAAATCATGCGCAATCAGGATCTGATTCTGGCAGCGAAAAAATGCCGGGTGACCACGGCCTTCCGCAACACCATCGGCTTGCCCGGCCATCTGTCCACCCGCCTGCAACCGAATCACCCCACCGATGATGCCACGGGTATCGCCGCCAGCATTCTCGACGGCCTCATGTATGCCAATGGTGACGCGGTTATTGGAATCAATCCCGCCACCGATAATGTGGCGCAGGTGTGTCGTTTGCTCAATATGGTGGCGGATGTCATTAGCCATTACGAAATCCCCACGCAATCCTGCGTACTCACTCATGTGACCAACACGCTGGAGGCCATCAATCAGGGCACACCGGTGGATCTGGTATTTCAATCCATTGCAGGCACCCAGGCGGCCAATGCCAGTTTCGGTATTGATCTTGCGTTGTTGGCCGAAGCACAAAGTGCCGCGTTGTCACTGAAGCGAGGCACCGTTGGCAACAACGTGATGTATTTTGAAACGGGGCAGGGCAGTGCACTGTCGGCCAATGCCCATCACGGTGTGGATCAGCAAACCTGCGAAGCCCGGGCCTATGCGGTTGCACGCAAATTCAGTCCGCTGCTGGTGAATACGGTGGTGGGTTTTATCGGCCCGGAATACTTGTTCAACGGCAAGGAAATTATCCGCGCCGGCCTTGAAGATCACTTCTGCGGAAAATTGCTGGGCATTCCCATGGGGTGCGATGTTTGCTACACCAATCACGCGGACGCGGATCAGAATGATATGGACAACTTGCTCACGCTGCTGTGCGTGGCGGGCTGCACGTTTGTGATGGGAATTCCCGGTTCCGACGACATCATGCTCAACTACCAGACCACCTCGTTTCACGATGCACTTTATGCCCGCCGTGTGCTGGGGCTGAAACCCGCGCCGGAATTCGATGCCTGGCTGAAGCGGATGGACATACTGCGTGACAACGATCAGTTCCAGTTGAACCATGAAATGTCGCCGCGTTTCAGGGATTCACTGAAGCGCCTGATGGGGCCGGCATAAGGATTGGCGTCATGACAAAGGATCTTGAAAACCCATCAACTGCTGTGCCCGTTATTGAAGATCGTTGGGCCACTTTGCGCCAGTTTACGGATGCGCGCATCGGACTTGGCCGCGCCGGTGTCAGCGTGCCAACCCAACATCAGCTGGCATTCCAATTGGCACACGCCAAGGCACAGGATGCGGTGCACCAGCCGCTGGATGTATCGCAACTGGTTAATCGTTTGATCGCGCGCAGTGATTTTCCTCAGGCAGAGCCAATATGTCTGCACAGCGCTGCCCCGGATCGATCCGTGTATTTGCAGCGCCCGGATCTTGGCCGTCAGCTGGATAGTGATTCAGCGCGGTTGTTGCAGGATTGTCGGAACGCCCATAGTGAAGAGTGGGATCTGGCGCTTGTGATTGTCGATGGTTTGTCTGCGTTTGCCATCGAAGAAAATGCGCTTCCGTTTCTGGATTGTTTGATGCCAGGGCTTTGTTCCGGAGCCGATCCCTGGCGTGTTGCGCCTCTGTGCGTCGTGCAGCAGGGGCGGGTGGCGATTGGCGATGCTATTGGTGAACTGTTGCAAGCCCGCTGTGCGCTGGTGCTGATTGGCGAGCGCCCGGGCCTCAGTTCGCCCGACAGTATGGGGCTCTATCTGACCTGGAACCCGACCGTGGGAAAAACCGACGCCCATCGCAACTGCATTTCCAACATCCGGCCGGCAGGTTTGAAGTATGAAGAGGCAAGCCGGCGGGCGTTGTATCTGCTCAGCGAGGCACGGGTAAAAAAGCTGTCGGGAATTCAGCTGAAAGATCGGACAGATGGCGTGGTGATTGGCGGAAGTGGGCAGGCGCCCGGGGAATGAAGCGTTTGGTGTCGGCAAGCAAATCGTTTATCGCAGCGGGAAGGGGTGCTGGGGGGTACAGAAGGGGGTCAATTGGTTGCGGGGTGATCAGTTGGGGATACGGGGAGCGGTGACAGACCTACAGGGAGCCACTTTTGGGAGTAGGATGGCGCTTTGGGGCCTGACAGGGAGCGCAATCGCTTATGAAGAAGAGCCACACCTTGACGTCGCTGCTGAACCTGATCAGTGAGCGTGCCAACGACATTCACGCCGCCGTTGTCCACCTGAATGACACCTACATCGTCGAGGATCGGCCGGCGCAGAAGCAGCCGGGATTCCCACGCCTGATCGCCACTGTGCGCATGCTGCGCCAGCATATCCAGAACCAGTGCGGCGCCGACAAACTGCTGGTCGTGCACAGCGGCGATTTTCTGGGGCCCTCGCGGCTGGGCACCTTCGACCACGGCAAAACCATCACCGAACTCCTCAATCGCGCCCAGGTGGATTTCTGCGTGCTGGGCAATCACGAGCTCGATCATGGCGTGGCGGCATTGCGGCAGCGTCTGGGCGAAGCCAGGTTCCGCATCGTGATGAACGTGACGCAGACCCCCGACGGCATCACGACCGAACCCTTTGCCTGTTGGCCCAACGAGCAGACGCCGCTGGTGGCGCTGACCGGCATCGTCGGCAAAAACGCGCAGAAGGATTTCAAGGAGGGGTGGGTTTTCGTCGACTGCAAGGATCACATCCGCCGATTCATGGAAAGCACGCAGCCGGAACTGTTCCGCATTGCATTGACCCATTGCCAGCGCGATGAGGATCGACGGCTGCGGGATGCGTTCTATGACACGGCCAGCGCGGTGCCCAATAACAGCGTGCTGATGCTGGGTGGCCACGATCACGACATCGACTGGCATGAATACGATGAACAGCCCATGATCTTCAAGAATCTGGCGAATCTGCAAACCATCCGGGTGCTCGTGCTGCTGCGCACGCCCTATGAATATGAGTATGAACAGGCTGGCGGCGCGCTGGTGACCGCAACGGATTACAGCCACGGCTTTGTGCACTACAAACTGACGTACGACGATTTTGAACCTGCGGCAGACGTAGATAAGCGCTGGCTCGACGAAGCGCTTGCACCACTGAAAAGCAAGTCCGATGAAGTTGAATTACACGATTTCTCTGAAGCTTCGGCTGCAGGATTCGATGTCAGGGAAGACTCCATTCGCACCAGCCAGACCGCGTTCGGCGTGATGGCGTGTGAATGCGTGCGGCGGCAAACCAAGGCGGATGTCGTGCTGCTCAACTCCGGGATGTTCCGTGCCGATGCGATTCTGTTGCCACGGGTGCGCCGTGAGGATCTGTTGGACACCTTTCTCTTCGAGCTCAAGGTGCAGGAAGGCAAGACACTCATCAAGACATCCGTTGCCGTGCTCGATGGCATCGAATCAGAACTGGTGGACAAACTTCTGCAGACAGGCCTTTGCGAAGTGGGAAATGGCGCCTATCCGCAGGTCGTTGATTCCCGCACCGGTCGCGGCGGCAGCTGTCGCCTTGCCATGCCACTCTATGCGTTGAAGGGTGACAACCTTGATAGTTGCTACGTGAGTGCCGCTGCCCAGTATTGGGGATGCTCGCAACAGGAGGCCAAGGCAAGGCTGGCCGCACTGATTGTGTCTGAGGTGAGTGTTATCGAGGCCATGACCGCGCACCTGGCGCAGGTTGAAGTGCCCGACATTGCCCCGCCGCAGACAACACAGAATGTGATTGAACAGATCATCGCGGTACTGCATGACTTCATGGCGTCATTCGACCAGGCAATGGATGTGGCAAACGTAACGCCAGCGGAATATGCCAGGCGGCTGCAATCTTACCTTTGCAGTGATCACCTGATAGCGGGTGATGACGTTGCCGCCAGACGGGATGCGGTTCGCGGACTGATCCGGGCGCTGGCCAGGGACGGTGAGGTTTCACAGAAAGAAACCTTCGCCGAGATTTATGTGTTGAACCGGCACATCAAGGCGCACAAGAAGACATACAAGGGATTGTATGATTATGGGTACTTGTTCAGGCTGGCGGCGCGGGGCATTGGGGGGTGGGATGGGTGAGGGTGATGGCATCAATCCTGCAGTCCCAAAATACCCATTCAACTATCAGGACACTCATTCCGTGACTCAACTGCATTTTATTGGCGGCGAAAAAGGCGGTGTAGGCAAATCCGTCATGTCGCGTGTGCTTGCACAGCATTTCATCGATAACGACATTCGTTTTGTTGGTTTTGACACCGATCGATCCCACGGCACATTTTCGCGTTTCTACGGCGAGTTCGCTCACCCGGCAGTGGTGGATCAATACGAAAGTCTGGATCAGATCATCGAAGCGGCAGGTGCCGATCCCGAACGCCGGATTCTGGTGGATCTGGCTGCGCAGACATTTCCGTTCCTCTATCGCTGGAGCGACGAATGTGCGTTGTTCGATCTGCTGGCGGAGCTGGGTTTCACTGCAACATTCTGGCACATCATGGATGACGGCAAGGACTCCATCAATCTGCTGGGCAAGTTGCTGGATAACTACGGCGATCGCGCCCGCTATGTGATAGTGGAAAACTTTGGCCGGGGCAGTGATTTCAGTGATGCCGAAAAATCCGAACCGTTCGCCCGCGCGCTTGCACTCGGGGCGCAGGTGATGATACTCAGTCGTCTGCACGACGCGGCGATGCACCGCATCGACATGATGGACGCCAGTTTCTGGGCTGCGACCCACAACAAGGAACTGCTGGGCCTGCCCGACCGCATGCGGGTGAAAGTCTGGCTGAGTCGCGCCTATGACCAGCTGGGGAAGGTGTTGCCGGTGTTGATCGATAGAGAAGCGTTCAGCGATTAAGCTTCAGTGCGTGGTGCAGCTACCAGAAAGTGCGCCACGGAATCAGCGTCGGCGTTGGGGGTAAGCAGAAATCTGAGAACTTTTGCGGGTGCCATCTATCCCGATGGGCACCCGCGCACGCTCAGTTGAACAAGGACGGGCTTAAACCAGCTTCCTCGCCAGGATGTCATTCACCATCTGCGGGTTCGCCTTGCCCTTCGACAGCTTCATGATCTGGCCGACGAAATAACCCACCAGTTTCTTGCGCTTGCCTTCATCCGCCGCCAGATACTGCGCTACCTGATCCGGGCTCGATGCAATCACCTGATCGACAATGGTTTCGATCGCGCCGGTGTCAGTTTCCTGCTTCAGGCCTTTGCTGTCGATGATGGAATCCGCAGTGCCGCCGCTTGCCCACAGCTCCTCAAACACCTGCTTGGCGATCTTGCCGGAGATGGTGTTGTCGACGATGCGTTTGATCAGGCCGGCAAGCTGTGTCGCGCTCACCGGGCTCTGCTCGATGCTCAGGTCATTTTTGTTCAACGCACCGAGCAATTCCACGCTCACCCAGTTGGCCGCCATTTTCGGTTTGGCACCGGACTCCGCCACCACCTGCTCAAAATAATCCGCCACGGCGCGATCGGCGACCAGCACGCGGGCATCGTAATCCGACAGCTCCAGCTCACCCATGAAGCGTTCGATTTTCTGGGCGGGCAGTTCCGGCAGATGGGCGCGGACGCGGTTGATCATGTCCTCGCTGACTTCCAGCGGCAGCAGATCCGGATCGGGGAAGTAGCGGTAGTCGTTGGCTTCTTCCTTGCTGCGCATGGCGCGGGTTTCGTTTTTCGCCGGATCGTACAGCACGGTGCATTGCTGGATCTTGCGGCCGGATTCCAGTTCGTCGATCTGCCACTGGATTTCGGTTTTGATCGCCTTCTCCACGAAGCGGAACGAGTTGACGTTCTTCACTTCGCGGCGAGTGCCGAATTTCTCTTCACCTTTCAGGCGCACGGACACGTTGCAGTCGCAGCGCATGGAACCTTCCGCCATGTTGCCGTCGGAAATATCCAGGTAGCGGATGATGGAATGAATGGCTTTCAGATAGGCCACCGCTTCTTCGGCGGAACGCATGTCCGGCTCGGAGACGATTTCCAGCAGCGGCGTGCCGGCGCGGTTGAGGTCGATGCCGCTCATGCCGTGGAAATCTTCGTGCAGGGATTTGCCAGCGTCTTCTTCCAGATGCGCGCGGGTGACGCCGATGCGCTTGGTGGAGCCATCATCCAGCGTGATGTCGATAAAGCCCTTGCCCACCACCGGCAGTTCAAACTGGCTGATCTGGTAGCCTTTCGGCAGATCCGGGTAGAAATAGTTCTTGCGCGCGAAGACCGAGCGAGGCGCGATGTCCGCGTTGATGCCCAGGCCGAATTTAATCGCTTTCTGCACGGCGTCTTCATTCAGCACCGGCAGTACACCGGGCATGCCCAGGTCGATCAGGCTGGCCTGGGTGTTGGGTTCGGCGCCGAATTTGTTGGCGGAGCCGGAGAAGATTTTGGATTGTGTTGAAAGCTGTACGTGGACTTCCAACCCGATCACGGCTTCCCATTGCATGGTCGATACCTCTTACGCGAACGCTGCTGGAATCTGAAGGTGCCAGTCGGTGGCTTGCTGGAAACGGTGCGCCACATTCAGCAGGCGCGCTTCAGCAAAGTGCTTGCCGATGATCTGCAATCCAACCGGCAAACCGTTGCTCTGGCCTGCCGGCAGCGACAGCCCTGGCAAGCCCGCCATGTTCACCGCGATGGTGTAGATGTCTGACAGATACAGGGCCACCGGATTCGCGGCCTTCTCGCCCAGCTTGAAGCCGGCATGGGGCGCCGTCGGCCCCATGATCACGTCGACATTGGCAAAGGCCGCGTCGAAATCATTCTTGATCAGGCGCCGCACCTTCTGCGCTTTCAGGTAATAAGCATCGTAATAGCCGGCAGACAGTGCATAGGTGCCGATCAGAATCCGCCGCTTCACTTCCTCGCCGAAACCTTCGCCGCGACTGCGCTTGTACAGGGCTTCCAGATTCTCGGGATCGTTGCAGCGGTAACCGAAACGCACGCCGTCGAAGCGGGACAGATTCGAGGATGCTTCCGCCGGCGCCACCACGTAATAGGCGGGAATCGACAGATGGGTATTGGGCAGGGAAATCTCCACCACCTTGGCGCCCAGCTTTTCATATTCGCGGATGGCATCGCGCACGCACTGTTCCACGTCCGCATCCAGGCCTTCGCCAAAGAACTCCTTCGGCAGACCGATGCGCAAGCCTTCGATGGAATCATTCAAGGTAGCGGTGTAGTCCGGCACATCGATATGGGTGCTGGTGGAATCCTTCGGATCGAAACCGGCCATCACATTCAACAGCAGGGCGGCGTCTTCGGCGGTCTGGGCCATGGGGCCGCCCTGATCCAGCGACGACGCAAACGCGATCATGCCCCAGCGCGATACGCGGCCGTAGGTGGGTTTCAAACCGGTGATGCCGCACAGGCTGGCGGGTTGGCGGATGGAACCGCCGGTGTCGGTGCCGGTGGCAGCGGGGGCCAGACGCGCCGCAACAGCTGCCGCCGAACCGCCGGAGGAACCGCCCGGCACAAACGCGGTGTTCCAGGGATTCTTCACCGGCCCGTAAAAGCTCGACTCGTTGGACGAACCCATGGCGAACTCGTCCATATTGGTTTTGCCCAGCATCACCAGACCAGCGGCGTTCATCTTTTCCACCACGGTGGCGTTGTAGGGCGCGATGAAGTTGTCCAGCATCTTCGATGCGCAGGAAGTCTTCACGCCCTGGGTGCAGAAGATGTCCTTGTGGGCGATGGGTACGCCGGTGAGCGCAACAGCCTTGCCAGCAGCGCGCGCGGCATCGGCAGCGGCAGCCTGGGCCAGCGCCTGCGATTCCGTCACCGTGATGAAACTGTTCAGTTGCGGATCGAAGCGTTTGATGCGATCCAGATAGAGGCCGGTCAGTTCCACGCTGGAAATCTGCCGGGCTGCCAGCGCGTCCGCCAGCTGTTTCAGAGTCTTGTCATGCATGAGGGGAATTCATCGCTTGATTGGGCGTTTATTCAATAAACTTTATTCAATCACTTTGGGAACCAGGTACAGGCCGTCTTCCACCGCCGGAGCGATTTTCTGGTAGGCATCGCGCTGGTTGGATTCGGTCACTGCGTCGGGGCGCAGGCGTTGCACCGCATCCATCGGGTGAGCCATGGGCTCGATGCCATCGGTAGGGGCGGCCTGCAGTTGTTCGATCAGGTTCAGGATGGTGGACAGGCGCGATGCCACTGCGGACAGCTCCGCGTCGGTCACCTGCAATCGCGCCAGATGGGCGATTTTGGCCACGTCTTTTTCTTCCAGTGCCATGCTGTGCTCCGGCTGGGATTTGGCGAAGGGCGTATGGTACCAGAATTTCCCCGCCAGGCGATGGAACGGGCGGTGTCCGGCAGTGGTCAAACAGCTTCGCTAAGTCGATAAAAGATGTGACAAAAGTTAGAAGTGCGTCCTTGCCGAACCGGACATGCACTGCTATTGTTCCCGCATCTTTCTATAAAGAAACGGCAAACCGTTTCACCCACCCAACCGCTCGATGGAACTGCTTTCCCCTTATGTTGAAACGTCTGCGCGGCATGTTTTCCACCGATCTATCCATTGATCTTGGAACCGCCAATACCCTTATTTACATCAAAGATCGCGGCATCGTGCTGAATGAGCCCTCGGTAGTGGCCATCCGTCAGCAAAATGGACAAAAAAGCGTCGCCGCTGTGGGCATGGACGCCAAACGTATGCTGGGCCGAACGCCGGGCAACATCACCGCCATCCGCCCCCTGAAGGACGGTGTGATCGCCGATTTCCACGTTACCGAAAAAATGTTGCAGCACTTCATTCACAAAGTGCACGAGAACAGCTTCATTTCCCCCAGCCCCCGCGTGCTGGTGTGTGTGCCCTGCAAATCCACCCAGGTGGAGCGCAAGGCCATCAAGGAATCGGCACTCGGTGCCGGTGCCCGCGAGGTGTACCTGATCGAAGAAGCCATGGCGTCGGCCATCGGCGCCGGCCTGCCGGTGGAAGAAGCCAGCGGTTCCATGGTGGTGGATATCGGCGGCGGCACTACGGAAATCGCTATTATCTCGTTGAATGGTATCGTCTATTCCGATTCCGTGCGGATGGGCGGCGACAAGTTCGACGAAGCCATTGTTACCTATGTGCGCCGCAACTACGGCAGCCTGATTGGCGAAGCCACCGCCGAGCGCATCAAGCAGGAAATCGGCTGTGCCTATCCGGGCCGCGAGTTGCTGGAAATCGATGTCCGTGGCCGCAACCTGGCGGAAGGCATTCCCCGCTCCTTCACCCTCAACAGCAACGAAATCCTCGAAGCGCTGCAGGAACCGCTGTCGCAGATCGTGTCTGCCGTGAAGAGTGCGCTGGAGCAATCCCCGCCAGAACTGGCGTCGGACATCGCCGAGCGCGGCCTGGTGCTGACCGGCGGTGGCGCCCTGCTGCGGGATCTGGATCGTCTGCTGGCGGAAGAAACCGGCCTGCCGGTGATCGTGGCGGAAGATCCGCTCACCTGTGTGGCACGGGGCGGCGGCAAGGCCATGGAGTTGATGGACAAACGCGGATTCGATATGTTTTCGGTGGATTGATCCACCCGTTTCATCCCGTGACGAGAGCCGGCACTGCGCGCAACAGAGGCCGGCTTTCGCGTTATCGGGCCAGCCGGTTTTGAATCCAGCCGCTTTGCAGGGGAGGGGCCGCCATAAAACCCATCTTTGGACAGAATACCGCCAATCGCGCCCGTCTGGTGCTGGTGACGGCCATCTCCTTTGCCCTGATTTTCGTGGATCACCGCTTCGATTACCTCCAGCCGGTGCGCTATGCCTTGTCCGTGGTTACCGCGCCCATCCAGTACATTGCCAACATTCCCGGCCAGATTGCCGAATGGTCCAGCGATACGGTGCGCAGCCGCGCGTCGCTGGAGGAAGAGAACGCCCGCCTGCAGTCGGAAGTGCTGGTGCTCAAGCGCCGGGTGCAGAAACTGGCATCCACCGTGGCGGAAAACACGCGCCTGAAAGAACTGATGAACGCCTCGGACATGCTCGATGATCAGGTGCTGATTGGCGAGATCATCGGCGTCGATCCCGATCCCTACCGCCACGAAGCCATCGTCAACAAGGGCAGCCAGGACGGTGTGTACGAAGGCCAGGCGGTGCTGGATGCAGAAGGCCTGATGGGTCAGGTGGTGGAGGTGGGTGCGCTCACCAGCCGGGTGCTGCTGATTACCGATGCCACCCACGGGGTACCGGTGCACGTGAACCGCAACGGGGTGCGGGCCATCGCGGTGGGATCGGGCAAGCTGGACATGCTGCGGCTGCTGCACGTACCGGCCACGGCGGATATTGTGCAGGGGGATCTGCTGGTCAGTTCCGGCCTGGGGGGGCGCTTCCCCAAGGGCTATCCGGTGGGAGTGGTGACGCTGGTGCAGCACGATCCCGGTTTGCCGTTCGCCACGGTTCAGGCCCAGCCCATGGCGAATCTGGATCGTTCCCGCCATGTGTTGTTGGTGTTTTCCCAGGAGGCAGACAATGGTCAGTAGTGCATCCGCCAGCTGGGGAACGGTGATTTTTTCGCTGGTGGTGGCCTATGTGCTGGCGATCGTGCCGCTGCCGGAGTGGCTGGTGCACTGGCGTCCGGCCTGGGTGGCCCTGGTGGTGATTTACTGGGTGATCGCCCAGCCCCACCGCTTTGGCGTAGTGGCGGCCTGGTTTACCGGCCTGATGCTGGACGTGCTGGTGAACAATACGCTGGGGCACAATGCCCTGGCGCTGGCGGTGATTGCCTATACCACCTATGTGCTGCACATGCGCATCCGGGTGTTCCCCCTGTGGCAGCAATGCCTCTCTGTCCTGGTGCTGGTGGGCATCTACATGCTGGTCAAGCTGATGATCATGCGGGCGGTGTATACCGGCGTGTCCACGCCCATGTACTGGGTGCCGGCGCTGGTGTCGGCGTTGATGTGGCCCTGGGTGGTATTGTTGCTGGATCTGGTGAACGGCCGGCGCCGCTAAAAGGAGATTCCCATGTTGTACCTGGCATCCGGTTCACCCCGTCGCCGAGAGCTGCTGACCCAGATCGGGGTGCGGTTCGACGTGGTGAAGACGGCGGTGGATGAGCGCTGGCGCCCCGGTGAAGAACCGCTGGAATACGTGCTGCGGCTGGCGGCGGAAAAGGCCCAGGCCGGGCTGGAACAGCTGGAAGGCCGAGGCGTGCGCAGCCCGGTGGTGCTGGGAGCGGACACAGCCGGTGTACTGCACGGCGAGATCCTGGGCAAGCCCCGGGACCGTGACGATGCCATTGCCATGCTGCTGCGCATGGGCGGCCATACCCATCAGGTCATCACCGGCATCGCGCTGGCAACCGATGCCGGTGTGCTGGTGTCTCATTCCATAACGGATGTCACCTTTCGCCCCCTGAGCGCGCGTGAGGCCGAGGCCTACTGGAACAGCGGTGAACCCGCCGACAAGGCCGGCGCCTATGGCATCCAGGGCTTTGGCGCGATTTTCGTGGCCCGTATCGAAGGCAGCTACACCGGCGTGGTGGGGCTACCCTTGTTCGAGACGGCCCAGTTATTACAGCAAGCCGGTGTGCCCGTGTGGCAGCCAGCGGAGTAGTGTCAGGATGAGTGAAGAAATACTGATCAACGTCACCCCGATGGAAACCCGGGTCGCCGTGGTGGAAAACGGGGTGGTGCAGGAACTGTTTCTGGAGCGCACCGCCAAGCGCGGACTGGTGGGCAGCATCTACAAGGGCAAGGTGGCCCGGGTGCTGCCGGGGATGCAGGCGGCGTTTGTGGATATCGGCCTGGAGCGGGCGGCGTTCCTTCATGCCCGTGACATCGTGCAGGCCGATCGCAGTGACGATCCCGCCAGCGGCGAGGCGCCTGGCACGCCGAGCATTTCCGAACTGGTGGCCGAGGGCCAGCCCATCGTCGTCCAGATCACCAAGGACATGATCGGCACCAAGGGCGCGCGGCTGACCACCCATCTGTCGATTCCCTCCCGCTATCTGGTGTACATGCCCAACACCGAGCATATCGGCGTGTCCCAGCGCATCGAGGATCCGGCCGAGCGGGAACGCCTGCGCAGCATCATGGACAGGATCACCGGCGAGCGCGACGACATTCCCAAGAAAGGCTTCATCCTGCGCACGGCAGCGGAAGGCGCCGACGAGGCGTCCCTGCGCCGCGACGTGGACTATCTGTGCCGGCTGTGGCGCTCCATCAGCGAGCGGATTTTCAAATCCAATCCGGTGACGCTGATTCACCGCGACCTGCCCCTGGCTCTGCGCACCCTGCGTGACGAAATTCGCCCCGGCGTGGAGAAGGTGCGCATCGATTCGCGGGAAAATCACGGCAAGATGCTCGAGTTTGTGCGCGAGTACATTCCCGACATCGAGCCGCTGATCGAGCACTATCCTGGCGAGCGTCCCATCTTCGATCTGTACAGCGTCGAGCAGGAAATCCAGAAGGCGCTGGCGCGACAGGTGCAACTCAAGAGCGGCGGCCACATCATCATCGACCAGACCGAAGCCATGGCCACCATCGACGTCAACACTGGCGCGTTTGTGGGCCATCGCAATCTGGAAGAAACCATTTTCAAAACCAATCTGGAAGCCACCCAGGCCATCGCGCGGCAGCTGCGTCTGCGCAATCTGGGCGGCATCATCATCATCGACTTCATCGACATGGAAGATTCCGAGCACAAGCGTCAGGTGCTGCGGATTTTCGAGAAAGCGCTGGAGCGGGATCACGCCAAGACCAAGATCACGCAAGTGTCGGAACTGGGCCTGGTGGAAATGACGCGCAAGCGCACGCGGGAAAGCCTGGCGCGAGTGCTGTGCGAGGAGTGCCCCACCTGTTCCGGTCGCGGCATCGTGAAGACGCCGGATACCATCTGCTACGAAATCTTCCGCGAGATCCTGCGCCAGTATCGCGCTTACGAGGCCGAGGGATTCCTGGTGATTGCGTCCCAGGCGGTGGTGGACCGGCTGCTGGACGAGGAATCCGCCAACGTGTCCGATCTGGAGCTGTTCATCCGCAAGACGATTCGATTCCAGGTGGAAGCGCTCTATTCCCAGGAGCAGTTCGATGTGGTGCTCATGTAAGGGAAGGTCGCCGTGGTGAAGCGTGTTGCCGGCCATCTGCTGCGTATATTGATCGGCGTGGCCGTGGTTCTGCTGGTGGTGATCGCCGTGCTGGTGGGGGTGGCGCGCCAGTTCGTGTCCGGCATTCACGAGATGCAGCCCCAGGTGGCGGAGTATCTGTCGCAGCAGACGGGCCGGGTCATCGGCTTCGACGATCTGCAGGGCAGCTGGAAAGGTTTGGCACCGCGTTTTCGTTTGCGCAATTTCCATCTGGGGCAAGGCGCTGATGTGCCGCCTGCCATCGTGGCGCGCAGCCTGGATCTGGAGATCCTGTTGCTGCCGTCGCTGCTGCATTGGCAACCCCGGGTACGCCTGAGCCTGGATGGCGCCATTCTGACGCTGGTGCAATACGAATCCCACATGAGCATCGAAGGACTGGCGCTGGCCAATCCAGCCCGCAGCGACAGTGGCATGAAGGCGAATGACATTGCGGATCTGCTGTCGGCGCAACCGCGGATGCAGGTGACAGACAGCCGGGTGGTGGTGAAGGGCTGGTATGACATGCCCGTGGTGCTCAACGTCAAGAGCCTGCAGGCCGAGGCGGGCCGTGTGACCCGTTTTCTGGCGGGTGACGTGGTGTTGCAGGGACCCACCCAACTGGCCTTTCAGTTGCGTGCCAAATTGCGTGGCAGTTTTCTCGAGACCAACTCCGTTACCGGTGAGGTCTATCTGGATACCGCCTACGCGGATTGGTTGCCGTGGATTCCGCCGGACAACCGTCATTTCAAAAAGCTGGAGCTGGCGAGCCTGCGAGGCGGCAATGAAATCTGGCTGCGACTGAAGCGCGGCGTGATTGAAGATTTCACCACCCGGTTTGTCATCAACGAATTCAATCTGCACAGCGACAACGAAATCCAGCCGCCGTTGATCAAGCGGCTGTCCGGTGTGGCGCGCTGGCAACGGCTCGATGACGGCGGCTGGCAGGCGGGCATCGAGGATTTCAGCATGGTGACGCCGCGCTTCAACTGGCAGCCCAGCGTGCTCAGCCTGTCCGCAACGCCCACCGACGATGGCACCCGTTATGGCCTGGCGCTCGACGACGCCGACATCACGCCCTGGCTGAATTATTTTCTGTCGTCACAGCCCGCCGAAGGCAAGCTCTACGATACCTTGAAGGCGTTGCGTCCGGCGGGCAAGCTGCAGCGTCTGTCGCTGTTCATGCTGCACAAGGACAACTTCCTGCAGGATCTGCGGTTGGCGGCGCGCCTGGAGCAGTTCAATTCCCGTGCCTGGGAAAAGTATCCCGGCTTCCGCGACCTGGACCTGGATATCTGGGCTCGCGACGATCAGTATCTGGTGCAGTTGAGCGATGATTATCTGGAGCTGAACTATCCCTGGCTGTTCCGCGACACGCTGGTGTTCAAGCACATGGCCGGCGCGCTGACACTGACGAAGCAGGAAGATGGCTTTCTGGTGCAGTCGGCGCCGCTGCACCTGAATACTGATGACGTGCGTACCGCCACGCAGTTTTCCCTGCAACTGCCGTTCGACAAATCCCTGCCACCCTTCATGCAGTTGCAGTCCACGTTGCGGGATGTGAAGGCCAGCGAAAAATCCCGCTATCTGCCCGCCGGTGTCATTCCACCGAAATTGCTGGCCTGGCTGGATGACGCGATTCTGGCGGGCAAGCTGGTGCGCGGCGATATCGTGGTGCACGGCAATCTCGGCCCGAACCAGATTCCCAACCGGCGCATCCTGCTGGGCTTCAGCGTGCAGGATGCGGATTTGCGTTTTCTGCCGGATTGGGAAGAACCGGTGCGCAAGGCGGACGCGGACGTGATCGTCGATCGCGGTGGCGTGCAGGCGGTGGTGACGCGGGGCGAATACTTTGGCCAGACCCTGGCATCCGGCACCGTGGATGTACCCCGTGTGCCCATCGGCAGCCAGCATGTGCTCAACGTGAAGGTGCAGACCCAGGGCCCTGCCGACACCGGCTTTGCCATTTTGCAGAAAACCCCGCTGGCGAAAATGAGTGGCAATGCGGTGGCGGACATGGCGCTGGCGGGCGACATGGGCGTGACGCTGGATCTGACCGTGCCACTGGCGGCCGGCGAGCAGAAGACTGCCGCGAACGTGGATGTGACATTGCAGCAGGGTCAGTTCCGCCTGCAGAGCCGCAACCTGCAGGTGGATGAGCTGGAGGCCCAGGTGCATTTCGATCTGGTCAACGGGCTGTCGGCGTCGACACTGACGGGCAAGGCGCTGGGTGGGTCTGTTACGGGCACCATCGCTACCACGCCGTTCAAGCAGGGCGGCCAGGTCACTGCGCTGTCCATGAACGGAACCGCGACGGTACCGGCACTGCAGAACTGGCTGAAACTGTCGGTGTTGGAACCGCTGTCCGGCAAGGCGCCCTATCAGGTGCAGATGGAATTGCCGCTGGGGGATGCCCGCCGCCACAAGCATGCCTCCCTCAATATCACCTCCAGTCTGAAGGGAACGGCCGTGGATCTGCCGGCGCCGTTCGGCAAGACGGCCAAGGCCGGCGGGGATTTCCGGGTGTGGATGTCGCTGGATCGCACACCGTCGCTGCTGGGGGTGCGTTACGGCCAGCTGTTCGAACTTTCCACCCAGTCCCGCGAAGGCCGGCTGCAGAAAGGGGTGCTGACACTGGGCGGTGAAAAGGCCGTGCTGCCGGGAGGGAATCATTTTGTGGTGCAGGGCAGGCTGTCCCGGTTCGCCACCGCTGAATGGTTGCCGGTATTCAATCGCATCAAAGCTGCGTCGAGCCGCCACGGCGAAAATCTGCAGGCCAGCAGTCTGGGGCTGTTGGATCAATCCCGCCTGAGCGTGAACGATCTGGTGCTGGGCGAGCGCTCCCTGGGCCGCCAGCAGTTGGCATTGCGGCGTCAGGCCGATGGCTGGCTGCTGGATCTGCAGGGTGATTTCCTGCAGGGCAGTGCACAGCTGCCCGCCTATGTCATCGAAAATCCCGCGCGTTTTTCCCAGCAATCGGCGCCGGTCATCGTGCAGCTGACGCGGGTGATGCTGCCGGGCGATGCCGAGGAAACGGAAGCGGCATCCACTGCAGTCACACCCCCGCAACCCGAGCCCGAGCCGCCATTCCAGCCCGTGGATTTTTCGCCGCTGTCGCTACCCGCTGCTGACATCACCATCGAGCATTTGCTGCTGGGTGAAGACGACTTCGGCCGCTGGGCGCTGAAACTGCGGCCGAGGGACAATGGCGCCGAGCTGATGGATGTGAACGTGAACATGCGTGGACTGGATTTCTCCGGCAGGGGGCTGTGGAACGATGTGAAAGGTGAGCGCAGCACGGCGTTGTGGGGCGATTTTCGCTCTGACGATATCGCCAACGTAATGCGCGGCTGGGGCAGCGAGCCCACCATGGGCAGCAAGGAAATGAATGGCAAGCTGGACTGGCAATGGCCCGGCGCACCGTTCGAATTCGCGGTCAAACGCACCCAGGGCAAGATTGATCTGAAGCTGGAAGACGGCTCCTTCTACAACGTGAAATCCGGCGTGGTGGGCAAATTCTGGGGCGCCCTGAATTTTGAAACCCTGCTGCGCCGCCTGCAGCTGAACTTCAAGGACCTGCAGGAGAAGGACATGGTGTACGACGAAATCAGCGCACGCGCCCAGATCAACAATGGCGTGCTCAGGCTGAGCGAGCTGCAGCTGGAAAGCCCCGCCATCCGCCTGCAAACGCAAGGCAATATCGACCTGCCCGCCAGCCAGATGGATCTGGTGATGAACGTCACCGTGCCAGTGACCCGCAATCTGGTGCTGCCGGCAGCGGTGGTGGGTGGTGTACCAGCGGCCGCCGCCGTGTGGGCGGTGGAAAAAGTGCTGGGCAGCCAGTTCGACAAGCTCACCACCATCAAATACAGTGTCAAAGGCAGTTTCGACGCACCCAATGTCACGGTGATGGAGTCCTTCAACATCATTCCCGACAAGGTGAGTGAAACCGTGATATCCGGCGACAAGAAAAATCCGCCACCCACTCCACCCGTCAAGGCCGAACCATGAAACTGAAAGCCGCCGCCATTCAGATGGTCAGTACCTTTGATGTGGATGCCAACCTGGCATCTGCAGAAGCACTGCTGCGTGAAGCCGCCGCCCAGGGCGTCACCTTTGCTGCGTTGCCGGAAAATTTCGCGGTGCTCGACAGCGACAATCTGTACCGCTGGGCCGAGGAAGAACGCAGCAGCAGCCGTTTCACCGGTTTTGTGGCGCGTCTGGCGCAGGAGCTGGGTATCTGGATTCTGGCGGGCACGCTTCCGCTGCGCATTCGCCGCGACGGTGCGACGGTGGACGGCAAACGGGTGCGCGCTGCCTCCATCCTGTTTGCGCCGGATGGCCGCCAGCATGCCCGCTACGACAAGCTGCACCTGTTCGATGTCTTGGTGGGCGATGCCCAGGGCCAGTACCGCGAATCCGCCAGCATCGAACCCGGCGACGCGCCGCTGGTGACCGACACGCCGTTTGGCCGGCTGGGGCTTACTGTGTGCTACGACCTGCGCTTCCCTGAACTGTTCGGTTGGCTGCAGCGGGAAGGCGCCAGCATCATCACCGTGCCCTCCGCATTCACCCATCGCACCGGCGAGGCGCACTGGGAAACCCTGCTGCGCGCCCGCGCGATTGAAACCCAATGCTTTGTGATCGCCCCCGGCCAGGGTGGTGTACACAACGTCCGCCGCACTACCTGGGGCCATTCCATGATCGTCGATCCCTGGGGCGTGGTGCTGGCCTGCCACGACACCGGCCCCGGCCTGGCCATTGCCGAGCTGGATCTGGCGCTGATCGACACCCTGCGCACCGGCATGCCGCTGCAGCAGCACAAACGCTTCAGCCCTGCTTTCGATGGCTGAAGCTGCTATTCTCAGCAGAATCGTTGCTGATTCCTGACGCGAGTAATATCCCGCATGTCCGCTGCTTCCTCTGACACTCTCACATCGGTCTCCCGCTTCTTTCTGCACAACAACGGCCTCGACACCGCGCTGCTGGGCAAGGTGATGGACGGCATGCTGGGCAAGGGCGCCGATTATGCCGACCTGTATTTCCAGCATGTGATCAGCGAGTCGTGGACGCTGGAAGAAAGTGGCGTCAAGGACGGCAGCTACAGCGTCACCAGTGGCGTCGGCGTGCGCGCGGTGAGCGGCGAGAAATCCGGCTTTTCCTATTCCGACCAGATCGATTTTCCCGCCATCGCCCAGGCGGCCACCGCAGCGTCCACCATCGCCAGAGGCAATGCCAGCAAGAGCGTGCCGGTGCAGGGGATTGCGGTGTCGCCGCTGTATGCCGGACTCAGCCCGCTGGATTCCCTCAGCCGCGAACAGAAAGTGGAATTGCTGCAGCGGGCCGATCGTTATGCCCGCGCCGCCGATCCCCGTGTGGAGGATGTGAATGTGTCCCTGGCCGGCTCCTGGCAGCAGATTCTGGTGGTGGCCAGCGACGGCACCCTGGCAGCAGACATCCGACCGCTGGTGCGACTCAACGTGTCAGTGATTCTGCAGCAGGATGGCCGGCGTGAACGCGGTGCCTGTGGTGGAGGCGCGCGCCGGGATTACACCATGTTCGACGACGCGACGTTGCGTTTCTACGCGAACGAAGCCGTGCGCATGGCGCAAGTGAATCTGGACGCCGACGACGCTCCCGCTGGCACCATGCCGGTGGTGGTAGGTGCCGGTTGGCCCGGTGTGCTGCTGCATGAAGCGGTGGGCCACGGCCTGGAAGGGGATTTCAACCGCAAGAAGACGTCGAATTATTCCGGCCGCGTTGGCACGCTGGTGGCGTCGCCGCTGTGCACCATCGTCGATGACGGCACGCTGCCGGATCTGCGCGGCTCCCTGTCAATGGACGATGAAGGAACGCCCACGGCCCACACGGTGCTGGTGGAAAACGGCGTGCTGCAGCGCTACATGCAGGACAAACTCAACGCCCGCCTGATGGGGCAACCGCTCACCGGCAATGGCCGCCGCGAATCCTACGCGCATCTGCCGATGCCGCGCATGACCAACACCTACCTGCTCGCCGGCAAGGATGATCCCGCTGACATCATCCGCTCCGTAAAGAAAGGTCTGTACGCGGTGAATTTCGGCGGCGGTCAGGTGGACATCACCTCGGGAAAATTCACCTTTGCCGCCAGCGAGGCCTATCTGATCGAAGACGGCAAAATCACCCGGCCGGTGAAGGGCGCCACGCTGATCGGCAACGGGCCCGAGGTGCTGTCGAAAGTGTCCATGCTGGGCCATGATCTGGCGCTGGATCGCGGTGTGGGCACCTGTGGCAAGGATGGCCAGTCCGTGCCGGTGGGTGTCGGCCAGCCCACGTTGAAAGTGGACGAACTGACGGTCGGCGGCACACGCTGAGCGCTGCCGTTTCCACCAACATTTTCCAGATCGGTCAGCGATCGCGGCGGCTGTCCACATCGAACGCTTTTACCATTATTAAAATGACGAGCGGTTGCGCAGTTCGCCGCCCACCCATGGACAGCGCACAAAACCGGTTGCTAGCCTGCGGCCTCCACTCAATCGCGTCACGGAGGACGTACCATGCGTGTTCACAGCGCAGCATCTTTTCTGTTCGCCACTTTTGCCACGCTCACCCTTTCCGCCTGCAGTAACAACAACGCGCCGATCAAATCGCCCCAGTGGAACAGCAGTTTTACCGATTCCCTGGCGCGGGATTTTCTTGGCATGCGACAACAGCAGGATGGCGATGTGGTGATGGCCTGGCACCACCAAGGCCAGCTGCACTACCGGCGGGTGAACGATGGCGCGGTGCAGGCACAGGATGCTCATGCCATGAGCGAGCCGGGTATCGGTGTGATCGGTGCCTATGCCATGGCTGACGACGCTACTCTGGTGGATACCGGCGGCCGGGAATTCTTTCATTTCGCGGCGGATGACACGCTGCAGCATCGCATTCGCTGGAACGATCTCGGTTATCCCAACGTCACGCTGGTGGCGGCAGCGGGCGACCGCATCTGTTTCACCGGCGACAGCAGTGGCATCGTTCACCTGCGCTGCATACATCCCGATGGCGAGCTGATCTGGGAAAGCGAACTCCCTGGCGTCACCCGTGCGCTGCATTTGCGTCATGGTGATCTGGATGGGCAGGCGCGGCTCACCTTCAGCTACGCGGTGAACAACGATTGGCAGGTGCTGGCATTCGACAGCGATGGCACGCCGCTCTGGCAGTGGAGCGAGACCCAGGAAAGCCGGCCCTCTCTGCAGGCCATCGAATCCGTGGGCGACACGCGGGTGGTGTCCGCCAATGTGACAGGCGCGGATGCTGTGGTGCGCACGCAGTTTCTGCATTTCAACGCCCAGGGCAGTCTGGAGCGCCGCCGCACGCTGGAGCGGGAAATCGAGTACGTCCGGCTGCAGGCGTTCGACGACAGCAGCTACCTGCAGATGGAAGAAAACCGCCTGAGCGGCAAGGTGTTCATGAGCCGGGTGGGCGTGAACGGTACCCAGCAGTGGCAGAAGGAAGTCCCCGCCGGTGGTGTCGGCATGGGCAGTGGTGGATTGCACATGATGGGCGCGCGGCTGGATGGCAGCGGTAATATCCTGATCCTGCACAATGTGCGCAGTGCGGTGCCGGCGTTGGTGCGTGGTGTGCTGGGCCTGAATGTGGTGGATAACTTCAGCGTCAGCCGCTACAACGGCCAGGGCACCCTGGTGCAGCAGGACGTGATCAGCCGTTCCCGCTACAAGGTGGGTGAGCTGGGGCAGATTTTCGATGCGGATTTCGGGTTCAGCGCGTTCGATTTCATTGCGGGGGACGGGCAGTATTTCGTGGCCGCCGGTGAATTTCCACCGGATCACGATCCGGAGCAACCCTGGGCCGACGCCCTGCTGCCGTCGCTGAAAGCTTACAACTACTGAAGCGGATTGGCCGTCACGCCTCGCTCAACTCCCGCAAATAGCGGAACAACTTCCGGCTCTGGGTTTTGTCGGATTTTTCCGGGTGGGCGAGGTTGTGATCGTGCTCTTTCTTCGCGTTGCGCACCAGCTGCCGCAGTTTCTGTGAGTCCACCTGGGGAAAGCGGGTAATCAGCGCGCCGATAGCCGCGTTGTCGCCGTTGATCAGCTCATCCCGCAGATTTTCCAGATCGTGGAAATGGCGCGTATTCAATTGGTGGGAACTGTCGAACTCGTCGATCCGTTCTTCGATAGTGGCGGTATCCGCCTCGCGGATGATCTTGCCGATGTACTGCTTGTGGCGGCGAATCGCCTCGCTGTTGGGCTTGATGCGCTTGGCTTCCTCCAGCGCGGCGATCAGTTTGTCGGTCAGTGGCAGTTTGGCCAGTTGGGCGTCGGACAACCCCAGCAGCCGCTCACCGATTTTCTGCAGGCGCTCGGTCTCACGTTTCAGCTGCCCCTTGCTCGGGCGTCCGGTGTCATCATCCTGGGAATAGCTATCGTCGAAATCAATCATGGGAAAGGGCGCGTCGGTAAACCGGTCAGAAGATAATCCGCTATCATACCATATCACTCCCACTGGCCGAGGCACGCCGATCCATGAGCATGACCCACACCCGCACAACCCTGCAGGACAAAATCGCCCTGGCGCTGGAACTGGCACAAACAGCGGGGGCCACAGCGGAAGTGGGGGTGTATCAGGATCAGGGTATGGTGGCGTCGGTGCGTCATGGCGAGGTGGATACCTTCGAGCTCACCCGCAATCACGGCTTTTCCGTCACGGTGTACCTGGGCCAGCGCAAGGGTCATGCCTCCAGCACGGATTTTGGCGACGACGCCATCCGCCGCACCGTGCAGGCCGCCCTCGACATCGCCCATTTCACGGCGGAAGATCCCTGCAGCGGACTGGCGGACGCGGCCCTGATGGCCACCGACATTCCCGATCTGGATTTGCACCATCCCCGCGAACTCACGCCGGAACAGGCCATCGCCATGGCGCGCCAGTGCGAAGCCGCCGGACTCAATCAGCCCTCCATCTGCAACAGCGATGGCGCCACCGTGGCCAGCGTGGAATCCCTGCGCGCCTATGGTAACAGCCACGGCCTCATCGTCGCCTATCCGCAGACCCGCCATTCCCTCAGCTGTGCGCTCATCGCTCAGCAGGGCGATCGCATGGAGCGGGGCGGCTGGTCGTTCAGCCATCGCAACGCCGCGCGTCTGCCCGACGTCGACAGCATCGGTTTGAAAGCAGCGGAGCGGGCCTCCCGTCGTTTGGGCAGCCGCAGCGTCTCCACCTGTACGGTGCCCGTGCTGTTCGCGGCAGAAATTTCCGGTGGCTTGCTGGGCCATCTGATCAACGCCATTTCCGGCGGCAGCCTGTATCGCCACGCCTCGTTTCTGGAAAACGCACTCGGCAAGCACGTGATGCCGGACTGGATGAGCGTGTCGGAACATCCGCGCCTGCGCGGCGAAACTGGTAGCGCTCCGGTGGACGGCGATGGCCTGCCCACGCGGGAGCAGTATTTCGTGCGCGATGGCGTGCTGGAAAGCTACGTGCTCGGCACCTATTCCGCCCGCAAGCTCGGCCTTCACAGCACCGCTAACGCCGGTGGTGTGCGCAATCTGCGCTGCACATCGACTCACTCACTACCGGAATTGCTCCGCCATATGGATCGTGGATTACTGGTAACGGATGTGATGGGGCAGGGCGTAAACATCGTCAGCGGCCACTATTCCCGTGGCGCGGCAGGTTTCTGGGTGGAAAACGGCGCGATCCAGTTTCCGGTATCCGAAATCACCATCGCCGGCAATCTGAAGGACATGCTGGCGAACATCGTAGGCGTGGGCGACGACATCGACCGTCGCGGCAACATTCAGACCGGCTCGATCCTGCTGGAGCAGATGAAAGTGGGTGGCAAATAAAAACCCCGGCACCAGGGCCGGGGTTGCAAAACGCTCAAGTGTTCAGAGGATAAAAGTCGGAAGCAAATTCAGAATGTGCCTACCACCTTTACAGTGCCATCAACGGAGCCGGCATCAATGAAGCCGATCACGTCAGGGTTGCGCGCCACCATGTCTTTCACTTCGGCGTCATTGGCGGCCACTTTTGGCGGCACACCTTTGCCGGTGAAAATCAGACGGGACCAGTAGGATTTCATCTGAGCCTCATCCTTTTCGATCACCTTGGAGACGAACTCTACCCGCACGGGGGAACCTTCCGCCTGGTCGACGGGAATTGCGGTTTTGCCACCGGGGAAGGTTTTGGTTTTGGCAAGATAGATTTTCTGGATGTCGTCCTTGGTGATGGTGTCAGCGTTGGCCGGATTCACGATCACTGCAACTTCGGCGAATGCAACGCCGGACAATGCGCAGAACACGGAGGAGCAAACCAGATTACGAATCAATGTTTTCATGTCTGCATCCTCCCTTAGAACACCAGTTGAATGGCAGCAGCCAGGACTTTCGGCTTTTGGTCTGTTGTTTCGTTGTCCTGCTGATTGTATTCCACCTTGAGTGCAGCCGAGGGATGGAAGTCGTAGCGAACGCCAACGCCAATGGTTTCTGCATCTTTCGATTCGCTGGTGAAAGCCAGTTCCAAACCGTCGAGCAGAGCGTCACGTCCAGCATCAAGCAAAGGAATACCGGTTGCAGGGGCGGCGCGTTCAAACGCCTCGATGGTGTCGGTTTGCGTATTGAAATCCCACTTCTCATAAGTGATGTAGGGCGTGAATTTCTGGATGCGATAGCCAGTGGAAACAAACCAGCTGTTGCGATCAGAAAGCGGGGTTTCATCGGCCCTGACCATGGTGTATTCAGCGGATGCAATGAGGTTCTGGTAGTCGACACTGAACCCGATACCCGCGAAAGACGCCTTGTCCTCGTCAAAATTCAGATCGTTTGACAGCGTTGAAAGCAGTGCATCGCGGCTTGCGGTGGAATAGCCAGGGATGGAAAAGCCTAGTGCGGTGTTGTAGAACGTTTCCACTCCGTCCACCAGTACGCCAGTGGCATCACTAGGAATCAGCAGACGTGATTCAAAGTAGGCTATCCGGGCGGTGAACCAATCACGGTTCATGCTCCAGGCAGCACCCATCTGGTTGCGGATGCTGACATCCAAGGTGTCGCCAGTGGCATCATCAACGACGGAGGAATCAGAACGGCCTCCCATCACAGTTAACCGCGAACTCCAGCCCATCAGATCGGTCAGGTGTTCCAGCACTATACCGTCCTGGTTTTCGAACCCAAGGGTGTAGACCGACTCAGGTGGACGCAGCCAGTGATACGCATAGCCTACATCCAGGAAGTCGGAATACATGAAGTAGGGAACGCGGGAGCGACCGATTTTGACGGTCAGCTCATCGGTGAGTTCATAGCTGAGATAAGCCCAGGTAACCTTGGCGTCATATTCCTCTACATCTCCCTTACCGACGATCTGGGCTGTAATGGACAGCTTTTCCTGCAGGTCGCCACGGAACTGGATACCGTAGCTGGATTCCTGGTTGAATCTGACATCGTCGTCGTATCCGTACATGGATCCTTCGTCGTTGTCACTTATCATTTGTCCAGCGGCAAAGTTCGCGAAGCCGTCGATCCGGATCTCAGCCGCCATTGCCGGCGACACCGCCAGCGCCAATGCAGAAACAGCAAATCCTGCCTTTATTGCTCTTGTTTTCATCCCGTTGCTCCTTGAAATGCATAAGTGATGCGAACACATCCCTATAAGTAGTAGACCAACTTTTTCAAAGCGCCCATTTGGTGCGCACAAATTTTGTAAGGGGATGAAAAAAAAGCGGTTTGGTTGCCAACGCAGGTTTTTCTGCCATCCTTATTTGAAAGTGTTCATAATCTGAACTCTAAGGAATCTATTGGCAGGAGGCTGGCATGATCGAGAATTCGCACTCCCCATTGGCTGTTCAAGCCGAAACCGTTGAAATTCCAGATGTTTCACTCTCTGCATCAAGCGCAGTCGCCGAGCGGCAACTGGCGGAAATCCGCGATTTGCTGTTTGGCGAGCAGATGCGTTTTCTGCAGGCCGGCATCACCACGCTGCAGCGGCAAATGCTTGAACGGCTTGAAGAATTGTCACAGCGTTTCAGTCAGAACCTGGAACAGACACGGCGTGATTTCAGTGCCCGGCTGGACGAGCTGGCGCAGCATGTGGAACAGCTCAACCAGCGCCAGGAAAATCGTCTGGCCACCGATATCGATGATGTGAATGTGCGTCTGCAGTCAATTCAGACTGCCAGCGAACAGCGGGATGTCACGCTGGAACAACAACTGCAGGACATGGCGGCGACACTGAACGAACATATCGGCAATCGCGCCCGCGAACTGATGGAGCAACTGACCCAGACCCGCCTGGAACTGCGCGACAGCAAGGCTGATCGCAAGACGCTGGCGTCGCTGCTTGATCGCATGGCCACGGAACTGAATCAGGACGGCTGAAGGAGCCGCTGCGATGGAGAGCAAAACCCGCAGCAAGAAATCCGCATCCAACCCCGCGTCGAATGATGACGTGGCGCGCCTGCGTTCGCTGATTCTGGGTAAGGATTACGAGCGGACCATTCGTGAATTGCAGGCTGCCGACACCACGCAACAGGTGGCAGACGTGTTGGCAGAAGCCATTCATCTGCGCAGCCAGCGTGACAAGGGCGTGCAGCATGCACTGGCGCCCGCCATCGACGACATGCTGGATGCATCGATCCGCCGCGATCCCAACAAGCTGGTGCAGGTCATCACGCCCATCATCGGGCCATCCATCCGCAGTGCCGTGCGCAGCGCGCTGGCCGACATGGTGGAATCCCTCAATCGCGTTCTGGAGCGCAGCATCAGTCCGCAGGCGCTGTGGTGGCGCGTGCAGGCCTGGCGCGCCGGTATGCCGTTCGGCCAGTTCGTGTTGCTGAAAACCCTGCAATACCGGGTGGAACAAGTGCTGTTGATCCAGCGCGACAGTGGCATTCTGTTGCACACCGAAGCGCGTGCCGATGTCGACGCCGCTTCGCACGCCCGCGATCCGGAACTGGTGTCGGCCATGCTCACTGCCATCAAGAGTTTTGTCAGCGATTCGTTCCGTTCCCGCAGCGATGACGCCCAGCTCAATCGTGTGCGTTTCGGCGAACATCAGTTGCTGATCGAAGCCGGCCCGCAGGCGGTGATTGCCGCATTGGTGCTGGGCGATCCGCCGCCGCAGCTGGCGCGCCAGTTACAGGATACGCTGGATCGGTTTCAGCGCGTGTTTGCGCGTCCGCTCGAGCAGTTCAGCGGAGACAGAAGCGTATTCGAACCAGCGTCGGTACTGCTGCAGGAATGTCTGACGGAACAGACGCGCGGCACCACACAACGGCCCTGGCTGGCGTGGACAGTGCTGGCCGTGCTCACAGCTGCAGTGTGCGTATGGGGCTGGCAATACTGGCGCGTCGGGCAGCAACAGCAGGTACTGATGCAGCAGGTGCTGGCATCCGGCGATCACGTGGTGCTGGATACCCGTCGCCACGGCGACACGCTGCATGTGCAAACACTCACGCCACTGGGAGCGGAGCCCTTGCCGGCGCAGCTGCAGCAGGACGGAGCGCGGCTGGTGATCGAATCGCGCAGTGTGGCGATGCAGCCCGAGGATCTGCTGCTGCCCTATCTGGAGCGGCGTTATGGATTCGGCAGCCGTGCCGTTGCCCGCTGGCACAATGATACGCTGGTGCTGGAAGGCGCGCTGTCGGCGCAACAGCTGCAACAGATTCAGGCCGATACCTGGCTGGCAAAACTGGCGCCCCGTATCGACACCCGTGCCGTGACCCTGTTGCCAGCGCCGGATCAGCGCGTGCAGGACATCGCCACCTTTCAGCAGCGCGTTAATGACATTCAGCGCACGCGCTTTCTGTTCGAGGAAAATTCCGCGCAACTGACGGACGATGCCATCCGCGAGGCTGCCGCAGTGCTGGCCCAGCTCAACCAGCTGATCGCACTGGCGCAGACATTGGATGTTGCGACACTGCAGATCGTGATCACTGGTTATGCCGATGAAAGTGGCACCGGTGCGGTGAATGCGCGCCTCAGCCGTGAGCGTGCACAGGTGATCCGTGATTTTCTGGCTGACAATCGTATTGACCCGCAACGGCTGGCCAGTGTCGGCGCGGGCAGCCTGATCGCACCGGCGTTGCCGCCGTCACAGCGACGCTTTGCTGCGCTGCAAGTGATTCATGGGCCACTGACAGCTGCAACCCAATAACATAAGACAGACGGATGGCAGGCAGGAGTGCCAGCACATGGTGGTGAAGAAAATCTGCATGATGGGGGCATTCGCCGTGGGCAAGACCAGCCTGGTGCGGCGCTTTGTGCACAGCATTTTTTCTGACACCTACCAGACCACCATCGGCGTCATGATCAGCAAGAAAACGCTTGCAGTGGACAGCGTGGATTACCAGCTGGTGATCTGGGATCTGGAAGGTCGCGATGAATTCACCGATGTGCGCAGCAACTATCTGCGCGGCGCCGCCGGCGTTTTTTTTGTGGTGGATGTCACCCGGCCGCACACCCTTACCGTGGCACGCCAGTTGCGTTATGAAGTGCAGAAGCATGTGGGCGACATTCCCGCGCTGATCCTGCTGAACAAATCAGATCTGGCAGATCAGTGGCGTCTGGATGGCGACGTGCTGCAGCAACTCGAAGCCGAAGGCTGCACCCTGATCCGCACCAGCGCCAAAAGCGGCGATCAGGTGGATGCCAGTTTTATCGCCCTGGTGCGCGCCATGCAGAACGCCAGCGCTGAGTAGGAAAGGACGCCAACCATGAGCCTGTTCGCCAAACTGTTTTCCGATATGGGATTGCTGGCGGTGGAATGCCGGCCTGGCAACCGTTTCGTGCCGCTCAACGACATCCCCGCCTGGTTTCACCAGCTCTGCAGCGACGCCTATCCCGGTGAACCGCTGGATCTGCCCGCGCTGTTCCCGTTCATCGAACACTTTCTGCAGGATGCGGAAGCGTTCTGGCAGCAGCCTGCCGGCGCGCGACTCGGTTCAGGCGTGTGGACAGAGCTGGACGGCCAAGGCAAGCAGCATCAACTGGAAGCCTACGCGCTGTTGTATCAGCAGATTCGCATTCTGTTGCTGGTGGATCTGACGCAGACATTCGACGCCCGTCACCAGGTTTATCAGCGCGCCCGCGAAATCGCCCTGGCGCAGGAGAAACTGGTGGCGGCCCTGCAGCGGGAACAGCGCAAGCTGCAACTCAAGCTGCAGGAAATGCTCACCCGCAATGCGCCGCTGTCCAACATTGCCGAGCGTATCCAGCACCACGCGTCTGCCGTCATGGTGTGCAAGCCCGACGGTTCGGTGGAGCTGCTCAATCAGGCGCTGATGGACATCTATCCGGTGGCGGCGGCGGGCGATGCGTCCGGGCCGTCTGTGCTCAACCAGTGGGTGCGCGAAGCCGAAACCCTGTACCCGGAAATCCACCGTGTCATCGACACTGGCGCCTGGTGGGAAGGTGAATTCGAATCCACCCTGCCGGATGGCACGCACAAATGGGTGCGGCTGATGATCGGGCCGGTGTTGGATGAACAGCAGCAGGTGAGCCATCTGGTGTGCGTGGCCAACGACATCAGCGGCCTGCGGGAACCGTCGGTAGAGCTGGAGCGGGTCACCGATTACGATCTCACCACCCAGCTGCCCAATCGTCGGCATTTCTGGCGCGTGCTGACGCGGGAAATCGACGCCTGCCGCGCGTCCGGCGACAAGTTGGCGCTGCTGTATCTGGACGTGGACAACTTCAAGCGCATCAACGACAACTTCGATCACCAGGCCGGGGATCAACTGCTCACCACGCTGTCGTCGCGGCTGGCGCGCAACGTGAAAAAAACCGATTTCATTGCCCATCTGGGTGGCGACGAATTTGCCGTGGTGCTGCGCACCGATCGCCGCCAGCTGGATGTGAATGCGGTGGCGGAACGTCTGCTGGGCGTCGTGCGTCAGCCGCTGACAGTGGATTCGCAGACCTTGCACGTTACCGCCAGCCTGGGGGTGGCCTGTTTTCCCGATCACGCCGCCGACGCTGCCGCACTGATGAAGCACGCCGATCTGGCTATGTATCACGCCAAGCAGATGGGGCGGAATCACTACCAGCTGTTCACGCGGGATCTGGACGACGCTTTCCTCCATCGCGTCATCGTGCAGAAGGATCTGGGCAATGCCATCACCCATCAGGAACTGCGCCTGGTCTACCAGCCGCAAATCTGCATCGGCGACGACGCGTTTCTGCGCCTGGAAGCATTGCTGCGCTGGCAGCATCCCGAACGTGGCCTGATCAGCCCCGGCGTTTTCATTCCGGTGGCCGAGGAATCCGATCTGATCAACCAGCTGGGCCGCTGGGTGCTGGAGCAGGCCTGCACCCAGGCGCGCGCATTTCTCGATCGCAAGGTGCCGGTGGTGATGGCGGTGAACGTGTCGGCGCGGCAGATTCGTGCGTCAGACTTCGTTGCACACGTGTTGATGGTGCTGGAGCAAACCGGCCTGCCGCCGGCGCAGCTGGAACTGGAGATCACTGAAACCGCGCTGCTGGAAGATCGCGAAACCTATTCCCAGGCGTTGCGCCAGCTGCGGGAAATCGGCGTGTCCATCGCGCTGGATGACTTCGGCTCGGGCTTCTCGTCGCTGAATTATCTGAAAAATCTGCCGGTGGATCGCCTCAAGATCGATCAGGTGTTCATCCAGGAAATTCCTCACAACGAGGAGAGCAAAGCCATCACCGCCACCATCGTCAAACTGGCCCACGAGCTGCGCATGAAAGTGGTGGCAGAAGGGGTGGAAACCTGGGAGCAACTGCGGTTTCTGCGCGAGATTGGTTGCGACTACGCCCAAGGCTTTCTGCTGTTCAAGCCGCTGCCTGCCGACGAGATTGACGCCATCTACCGCAACCTGTCCAGCCTGCGCTTCGAGCCCTGAAACGAAAAACGCCGGCTTTTCAGGGCCGGCGTCAAATCAGCTGAGGAGGCTGAAGGATTTACTTGGCGAAGTTCGCGTTGGCGAAATCCCAGTTCACCAGCGACCAGAATCCTTCCAGGTATTTCGGGCGCAGGTTGCGGTAGTCGATGTAGTAGGCGTGTTCCCACAGGTCAACGGTGATCAGCGGAGTAACGCCTTTTTCCGTGATCGGGGTGCCGGCGTTGCTGGTGTTGACGATGGCCAGGCTACCGTCGGCTTTCTTTACCAGCCAGGTCCAGCTGGAACCGAAGTTGCCCACCGCCATCTTGTTGAACTCTTCCTTGAACTTGTCGAAAGAGCCCCAGGTCTTGTTGATGGCTTCGCCGACTTTGCCGGTGGGAGCGCCGCCGCCCTTGGGGCTCAGGCTGTGCCAGTAGAAGGTGTGGTTCCAGATTTGCGCTGCGTTGTTGAAGATGCCGCCGCTGGAAGTCTTGATGATGTCTTCCAGGCTCTTGCCTTCGAACTCGGTGCCGGGAACCAGATTGTTCAGGTTGGTGACGTAAGCGTTGTGGTGCTTGCCGTGGTGGAATTCCAGGGTTTCGACGGACAGGTGAGGCACCAGTGCGTCTTTGGCGTAAGGCAATTCGGGCAGTGTGAAAGCCATGGTTTGTCCCTCTCTATTGGATCGTGGTCCAGGTTGACGAAGGCCACACTTTAGCAGATTCCCAACTGCATTGTCATAGATCAGGATTTCAGAACGTTTTGATTTTTCAATCTAAACCATAGCTTTTGTCTAACGATTGCGGTGCGGCCTTACAGGTACATGACAGTGGCGAGGCCGAGAAAGGCGAAGAAGCCCACACAGTCGGTAAACGTGGTCAGAATCACGCCGCCGGACAGGGCTGGGTCGATACCCAGGCGGCGCAGAATCAGCGGCAGGGCGGCGCCAGCGACAGCGGCAAGCACCAGGTTGATGATCATGGCGGCGCCCAACACCAGGCCCAGGGTCAGGTCGCTGAACCAGAGCCAGGCCACCGCGCCCACCACCACCGCCCACATCAGGCCATTGAGGAATCCTACCGCCACTTCCCGCGTCAGCAGCCAGCGGGCGTTGGCCGATCCCACGTGGCCCAGCGCCATGCCGCGAATCACCAGGGTCAGGGTCTGGGTGCCGGCAATGCCACCCATGCTGGCGACGATGGGCATCAGCACGGCGAGCGCCACTACCTTTTCCAGCGTGCCTTCGAACAGACCTACCACAGCGGAAGCAAGAAATGCCGTCAGCAGATTGATCCCCAGCCAGATGGCGCGGCGGCGGGTAGTGCGCATCACCGGCGCGAAAGTGTCTTCGTATTCATCCAGACCGGCCATGCTCATCAGTGAGTGATCGGCGCCTTCCAGAATCACGTCCACCACATCGTCCACCGTGATCCGGCCCAGCAGCATGCCGTCGGCATCCACCACCGGCGCGCTCACCAGGTCTTCCCGTTCGAAAATGGAGGCCACATCCTTCGCCGGCAGATCCGCCCGGATCACCTCGCAGTCGGTGATCATGGCTTCGCGCACCAGCATGCTCGGGTCTTTCACCAGCAGGGTGGCCAGGGGCAGGGTGCCGACAAATTTGCCGGAGCGGTTCACCACCAGCAGGGTATCGGTGGCGTCTGGCAGGGATTCATGGCGACGCAGGTAACGCAGCACCACATCCAGGGAAATATCCGGCCGGATGGTGATGATGTCCGTGTTCATCAGGCGGCCGGCGCTGTCCTCGGGATAGGCCAGAATGGTTTCCACCCGGTGCCGGTTCTGCTCGTCCATGGCTTCCAGCACGCTGCGCATCACCTTGCGCGGCAGTTCCTGCAGCAGATCCGCCAGGTCGTCGTCCTCGAAATCCACCGCCACGCTGATGATCTCGGAGGCGTCGCGATCCCGCAGAAAATAGGCGGCGATTTCCTCGTTCAGGTACGGCAGCACCTCGCTTTCGGCATCCTTTTCCAGCAGTGTCCACAGCAGGTTGCGCTCCTTGGGCGGCGAGGATTCCAGCAGATGGGCAATTTCGGCGGCGGACATCCCGCGCAGCATGGTGCGAACGTCAGCAAAGGTGCCGCTTTCCAGCGCATCCAGAAACGTGTGGAGTTGATCCTGGGTTTCGAGATTGGCGGCACTTTTTGCCATCAAGTGACTCTCTCTGCTGAAGGCGTGTCTGAATCAGTGTAGAACGGGCAGGGCCGTCCCGGCAGGGGAAAGGATAAAGCCGGGCGGAAGTGTACTACGAAATGCGCTGGCGGTTTTTATTCGCCTTCGTCAAAGCGGTTATTAATCAGAGATTCGATGTGGTGAAGGGCATCTTCGGCGTCATCACCGCTGACAATGAATTCCAGTTCGGTGCCTTTGCTCGCCGCCAGCATGAGCAGGGACATGATGCTCTTGGCGTCTGCCAGCTGGCCATTGCGATTGATGTGGATATTGCTGCTGAAACGTGAAGCCGTGGCTACCAGCTTGGAGGCCGCCCGCGCGTGCAGGCCAAGTTTGTTGACGATGGTGAGTTGCTTTTTGAGTTCCATGACTGCGCTTTTCAGGCTATGAGTCGCGAGTATCGCAAGTCACAGCTCCCGGTGTCTAGCCTGCACATTACTGAAGTGCGCACGCAGATGGACAATGATTTCTTCGGTGATGTACACCGAACGATGCTGGCCGCCGGTGCAGCCGATGGCGACGGTCATGTAGCTGCGGTTGTTGGCGGCAAAGCGCGGCAGCCACTTGTCCAGGTAGGCGATGATGTCCGCGATCATCTCCCGCACGGGCTGGTGGCCCGCCAGAAAATCCTTCACGCCCTGATCCAGCCCGGTGAGATTGCGCAGGCTGGGAATCCAGTGGGGATTAGGCAGGCAACGCACGTCAAACACCACGTCCGCATCTTTGGGAATGCCATTCTTGAAGCCGAAGGATTCCACCAGGATCGCCATGCTGTCCACATCCTCGCCCACGCGCACTTTGATCTGGTCGCGCAGCTGATGCAGGGTGAGGCTGGTGGTGTCGATGATCAGGCTGGCGCAGGAGGCGACGGGATTGAGGATCTCGCGCTCCCGCTCGATGGCTTCGCGCAGGGTGTTGGTGTCGTTGCTGATGGGATGCTTGCGGCGGGTTTCGCTGAAACGCTTGATCAGGGTCTCGTCGTCGGAATCCAGGTAGATCACCTGGGTTTCCACCCCATGGCCCACCAGATCCCGCAGAATGTTGGGCAGCTTGTGCAGCTGGCCGCCGGCGTTGCGGGCGTCGATGCCGATGGCCACCATGGTCACCGGGGAGTTGGCCTGGCGCAGTTCCCGTATCAATTGGGGCAGCAGGCTTACCGGCAGGTTGTCGACGCAGTAATAGCCAATGTCTTCCAGTACATGAAGGGCTGTGGTCTTGCCGGAGCCGGAGCGTCCGCTGATGATCACCAGTTTCATGATGGCGCCTCGTTTCAGAGCGGGGTCACCAGGGCATCATACACGGCTTGTGTGTTCGGCGCATGACGGAGGGTTTCCCGCCGGTGTTCGTCGTTGAAGAGGGTGGCGATCTTGGCCAGCAGATTGAGGTGTTCTTCGTGGGCGGCCTTGGGTACCAGCAGCACAAACAGCATGTCTACCGGCTGGCGGTCGAGGGCGTCGAAATCCACCGGGGCTTCGAGCTTGATGAAGGCGCCGATGGCCTGGGTGCAGTGCTGGGCGCGGCAGTGGGGAATGGCGATACCCTTGCCCAGGCCCGTGCTGCCGAGTTTTTCCCGCGAGATCAGGTTGTCGAATAATTCGTTGGGATCCAGTTCGGGTAGCTGCCGGGCGATGAGCCCGGCAGCGGTTTCCAGGACTTTCTTTTTGCTTCCGCCCTGCACGTGTTCGAAGACGCGGTCGGGGCTGATGATGTCAGCAAGTTCCATAACAGTTCGATTCGGCTAGTCGATGGGGGCGCCAGTTTACCAGCTTTTCATCTTTTCCTTATGTTTGAGTACCTGGCGGTCCAGCTTGTCGGACAGCATGTCGATGGCTGCGTACATGTCGTCGGATTCGGCGTTGGCGTGCAGGTCGGCGCCTTTTACGCGGATGGTGGCTTCGGCAATCTGGCGGTTCTTTTCCACACTCAGGATGGCCTGGATGCTGGTGATGTCGTCGCTGTGACGAACCAGGCGCTCAAGCTTTTCGGAAACGTAGTCCTTCAAGGCATCAGTCACTTCTACATGGTGTCCGCTGATGTTGATTTGCATAAGCCACTCCTTATCGTGGTTGCTTGGGTAGTGCCCGCGGCCGCTGCTCTGGCCGGTTGTCGGGGAACGGTGAGCCGTTCCGTTGTTCTTGCTGCCAGTGTAGGGGGCCAGTGGGCCGGGTCCTTGATCATCGGCAGGTTTTGGTCAGGTTACACCAATCGCTTGCGTTCGTTCGAGGGGGGAATCAGCATCGCTTCGCGGTATTTTGCGATGGTGCGTCGGGCCACCTGGATGTCCTGTTCCGCCAGGATGTCGGCAATTTTGCTGTCGCTCAAGGGCTTACGGGGATTTTCGGCGGAAATCAGCTTCTTGATGATGGCGCGAATGGCGGTGGACGAACATTCGCCGCCGGAACCGGTGCTGACGTGGCTGGAGAAGAAATACTTCAGCTCGAACACGCCCTTGGGGGTGTGCATGTATTTTTGGGTGGTGACCCGGGAAATGGTGGATTCGTGCATGCTCACGGCTTCGGCAATGTCGTGCAGCACCAGGGGTTTCATGGCTTCTTCGCCGTGCTCCAGAAAGCCGATCTGATGCTCGACGATCTTGGTGGCCACTTTCAGCAGGGTTTCGTTGCGGCTTTGCAGGCTTTTGATGAACCAGCGGGCTTCCTGCAGATTGTTCTTCAGGAAGGTGTTGTCGCTGCTGTTGTCCGCCCGCTGGATCAGTGACGCGTAGCTGCTGTTCACGCGCAGGCGGGGGGTTGCTTCCGGGTTCAGTTCCACTCTCCAGCGGCCTTTGTCCTTGCGCACGATCACGTCGGGCACGACATATTGGGTTTCATCGGCTTCGACACTGCTGCCCGGGTAAGGGTTCAATGTCTGCACCAGCGCGATGGCGGCTTTGAGGCGGGTTTCGGTGAGGCGTGACTTGCGCATGATCAGGGTGAAATCCCGTGACCCCAGCGCTTCCAGGAATTGATCCACCAGCAGGATGGCGTCTTCGCGGTCGGGCGATTTGGGTAGCTGGCGCAGCTGGATCAGCAGGCATTCCCGCAGGTCGCGGGCAGCGACACCGGGGGGATCGAACTGCTGGATGCGGTGCAGCACGGCGATGACTTCTTCCAGACTGATGGCGGTGCCGTCGTCGCCTTCTTCCGGCTGCAGTTGCACGCCCATGGCTTCCAGCTCCTGCTGCTGCAGGGCCACGATGTCCGCCACGATGTCGTGTTGGGCCAGTACGCAGTCGCGGATTTCTTCGGCGGTCTGGGTGAGGTAGCCCTTGGTGTCGATGGCTTCGATGATGGCCATGGCGATCATCCGATCCATGTCGGACATGTGCGTCAGGTTCAGCTGCCACAGCAGGTTGTCGTAGATGGATTCGGGGGCGCTGTTGCGGCTTTCGAAATCGTAGTCGTCGTCATCACCGCTGCTGCTGCCCGATGCGCCGGCGACACCGTCGAACAGGGTGTCCCAGTCGCTGTCCACCGGCAGTTCGTCGGGCATTTCCTTGCCTTCGAGATTCACCGAAACTTCATCGGCATTCTGGGTGGTGGGGGTGTCGGCAGTGGAGGTGTAATCGGTGTTCTTGCTGAAGTCGATGAGGTCGGTGAAGTCGTCACCGGCGCTGCTGGTGGTTTCGGTTTCGCTGTTGTTTTCTGCGTCACCGGCTTCGGTGCGGGTTTCTTCCATTTCCAGCAGGGGGTTGGATTCCAGGGCTTCCTGGATTTCGGTCTGCAGATCCAGAGTGGAAAGCTGCAAGAGGCGGATGGCCTGTTGCAGCTGGGGCGTCATAGTGAGGTGTTGGCCGATTTTTAATTGTAACGATGGCTTCATTGCGACCTGCTACATCCGGAAGTGCTGTAATGACGGTGGTGTGACGGTAGTGTTCCCCCACGAAAAAAGCCAATCAAATTACAACCAGTTTCAATGGTTTACTTCGGTTGGCCCGGTATCCCTTCTGATCAATTGTAAGAGCGAAGTGGCGCCAAAGCAATTTGCATGCCTGAAGTTGCTTAGAACTTTTACATATGGAATTGCTGGCCCAGATATACCTCGCGCACCTTCTGATTCTGCAGGATCAGCGAGGGCTCACCTTCGGCGATGATGTGGCCTTCGCTGACAATGTAGGCCTTTTCGCAGATATCCAGCGTATCGCGCACGTTGTGATCGGTGATCAGTACGCCGATGCCGCGCTCTTTCAGGTGGGTGATGATCTGCTTGATGTCTGCCACGGAAATGGGATCGACGCCGGCGAAGGGTTCGTCCAGCAGGATAAAGGCCGGATCGGTGGCCAGGGCGCGCGCGATCTCCACCCGCCGGCGTTCACCGCCGGACAGGGCCTGGCCGAGGGATTCGGCGATGTGGCCGATGTGGAACTCCTGCAGCAACTGCTCCACCTTTTCCATCCGCTGCTTGCGGTTCAGATCCTTGCGGGTTTCCAGGATCGCCATGATGTTTTCCTTTACCGAGAGGCGGCGGAATACCGAGGCTTCCTGCGGTAGATAACCGATGCCCTTGGCGGCGCGGCCGTGCATGGGCAGGTGGGTGATGTCGGTGTCGTCGATCAGGATGCGGCCTTTGTCCTGGGGCACGATGCCGATGATCATGTAGAAACAGGTGGTCTTGCCCGCGCCGTTGGGGCCGAGCAGGCCGACGATCTGGCCGCTTTCGATGGAAACGGACACATCCTCCACTACTTTGCGGCCTTTGTAGCTCTTGGCCAGATGGGATGCACTGAGTCGGCTCATGGGGCTGTTTTCACCGGTTCTGCTGCAGGTTGGGCGGGCGTGGATGCCGGGGCTTGAGGCGCCGGCGTGTCGACGGGCTTGGGCTGTGGTGCCAGCTCCGCCGCCGACGGCAGGATCATTTCCACCCGCCCGGTGCCCGCTTCGCCCTGAGGGGTTTCCTTGGTCTGGCCGACGGCTTTCAGGCGCTGGCTCTGGATTTCGTAGACGATCTCTTCGCCCTTGAACACATTTTCACTCTGCACGATCGAGGCCTTGCGACGCAGGGTGAGTTTTTGCGTCTTCACTTCGTAGTGGATGGTGAGTGCGGTGGCCACGACAGGCGCCTGGCCTGCCACGGGTACCTGGGAAAATTCGGCAGGAGTGCCCTCGGCGGTGACGAGGCTGACCTTGCCCTGCTCGGTCTGGATGTGCAGGCGGCCTGCCTTGATGGACAGCGTGCCCTGGGTGAGCACCACGTTGCCGGTGTAGGTGGCGGTGCCGTCCTTGTCGCTGAGCACGGCGCGGTCGGCCACGATTTTCAGCGGTTGCAGGCGGTCGCTTTCCAGTGCCCAGGCAGCGGGTGTCAGCAACAGGATCAGCAGCAGGCACAGGGCGCTACGATTTTGCAGGTTCATAAATACTGGTTACCCGGCTTTTCAGGGTGATTTTGTTTTCATTCAGATCCGCTTCCAGTCCTTCGGCCTCGATCAGAATGCCGGTCTGGCGGACGACGACCTTGTCGTCGGTGAATGCGTGTGAAGTGGTGGCGGACAGGGTGAGTGTGTCGGTTTCCAGAATGGCGCCGTTGTCGCGGCCCTGCTGCTGGATCTGCACGCCGCCGCGCAGGTGGATGTTGTCGCCCTGCGCATCGGAACTGCCTTCCCGCGCGGTGGTTTTCCATGCCGGCTGCTGTTCGCGGTACAGCAACAGATCGGGCTCGATGATCAGGTTGCGGTCGTTGTCGAGAAATTGCTGGATCTGCTCGGCTTTCAGCAGGAAATGCTTTTCACCTTTCTTGTTGAACTGGATTTGTTCCACGGCAAACGCGATCAGATCCGGCTGCGCTTCTTCGCTCTCGGCGATGCTGTCGGATTCGAACCAGCTCTCCCAGTCCGCATAGCTGAGCAGCGCGATGACAAAGGCGCCGAGCAGCAGATTGGTGAGGAGCGTCTGCAGGTTCTGGTTCATCCCAGATAGCCTTCCACGATGCGATCCCAGCTGCCTTGGGCCACCATCAGCCACTCGCAGAATTCGCGCACTGCGCCGTCACCGCCGGCTTTGGTCATCACCAGATCGGCGTGCTGGCGCACCAGGGGCAGGGCGTCGGCCACTGCGACGCCGATACCGGCAAAACGGATGGCCCCCAGATCCGGCAGATCGTCGCCCATGTAGGCCACCTGATCGGCGGTGAGTCCCAGCGGCGCGATCAGTTCCTTCAGCGCCACCACCTTGTCTTCGCGGCCTTGAATCAGTTTGCTGATCTTCAGATCGGCGGCGCGCTTTTTTACCAGTTCCGAGGTGCGGCCGGTGATGATCGCCACGTCCACGCCGGTGGAGCGCAGCCAGTTCAGGGCGATGCCGTCCTTCACGTTGAAGGCTTTTGTCTCGTTGCCGAAATCGGTGTAGTAGAGGCGGCCGTCGGTCATGACGCCGTCGATGTCGAACGCCACCAGCTTGATGGCCTGGGCGCGTTTGTGCAGCGGATCTTTCATGGCGGTGTCCGTATTACACCACGCCGGCGCGCAGCAGATCGTGCATGTTGAGGGCGCCTACGGGTTTGTTGTCGTGGTCCACCACCATCAGGGCGGTGATCTTGCTCTTTTCCATCAGGTTCAATGCTTCCACCGCCAGGATGTGCGGGTGCACGGACTTGGGATTCCTCGTCATCGCAGTGCCGATCGGGGTGGCTTTGATGTCGAGGCCGTGATCCAGCGCGCGGCGCAGGTCGCCATCGGTGAATACGCCGGTGAGCACGCCATTGCCATCCACGATGCCGGTCATGCCCAGTCCCTTGCCGCTGATTTCCAGCAGCGCCTGGCTGACGGTGGCGTCGCTGTTGACCAGCGGAATATCCTTGCCCTTGCGCATGATGTTTTCCACCAGCAGCAACAGGCGCCGGCCGAGGCTGCCGCCGGGGTGGGAGAGGGCGAAATCATCAGCGGTGAAGCCCCGTGCCTCCAGCAAAGCAACTGCGAGTGCATCACCCATGACCAATGTCGCCGTGGTGCTGGCGGTGGGTGCGAGGCCGAGAGGACAGGCTTCCTCCGCCACGGACACATCCAGATTCACGTCCGCCTGGGTGGCCAGTGGCGAGGTAGCGACGCCGGTCATGCTGATCAGTGGTGTGCCCTTGCGCTTGATGACGGGGAGGATGGACAGAACTTCTTCGGTCTTGCCGGAGTTGGAGATGGCGATCACCACGTCCTGGCCGGTGATCATGCCGAGGTCGCCGTGGCTGGCTTCGCCGGGGTGAACCGAGAAGGCGGGGGTGCCGGTGCTGGCCAGGGTGGCGGCGATCTTGTTGCCGATATGGCCGGACTTGCCCATGCCGGTGACGATGATGCGGCCCTTGCAGCCCAGGATGATTTCGCAGGCCCGGGTGAAGCTGGCATCGATGCGCTGGTGCAGAGCCCGGGTGGCGGCGGCTTCGATGTCCACAACCCGTTGACCCGAGCGAATGAAGTCAAAATCCATCGGAAGGCATCCCGTTTAATTCAATTGCCGCAGTGTAAACCAAAGTCTCTGCCGCTGTCAGACCTTCACCGTGTCCACGTAAAGCATGGCCAGATAGCCGGCATAACACAGCAACAGGATGCTGCCTTCCACCCGGGAAAGCATGCGATTCTTGCGGGGCCAAAGGATGAAGGCGGTGAGCAGCAGGGTGATCAGCACCATGCTGCCGTAGTCGCGCTGGAACTCGTGCTGTTCAAGCTGGATGGGGTAGATCACGGCGGCGGCGGGCAATACGGCAATCAGGTTGAAAATGTTGGAACCCACAATGTTGCCCAGGGCAATGTCGTGGTGCCGGCGCAGGGCACTGGCCACCGAGGCGGCCAGTTCCGGCAGGCTGGTGCCAACCGCAACGATGGTCAGGCCGATGACGATCTCGCTCACCCCCAGCGCCTGTGCCACTTCGATGGCGCCCCACACCAGCAGGCGCGATGCGCCTACCAGCACTGCCAGGCCGAGGATGAACCAGAAGATCGAGGCTTTCAGGCTGATGTCCGGGATGGCGGCCACGTCTTCTGGCGCGATCAGTTCGTCCGCGTGTTCCTTTTTGTAGCGGATCATCAGCAGCATCAGCGCCACCAGGATGGCAAACATCGCAAAGCCATCGTTGCGGGTCAGGGTCAGGTCATACAGCATAAAGCCGGCGGCAGCGGTGACGGCCAGCAAGGCGGGCAGATCTTCTTTCATCAGGCCGGGTTTTACCGGCAGCGCAGCAATGACCGCGGTCACGCCAAGCACCAGGCCGATGTTGGCGATGTTCGATCCCACAGCATTGCCGAAAGCCAGGGCGGGGGACTCCGCGAGTGCGGACATGATGGAGACCACGATCTCGGGTGCCGAGGTACCGATGGCAACGATGGTCAGCCCGATCATGGCCTTGGAAATGCCGGAACTTTCCGCCAGTCCCACTGCCCCATCAACGAATTTGTCTGAACTCCAGACCAGCAGCACGAGCCCGGCTGCGATCGCAGCAAATGCCAGCAACATAATGACGTCCACCCGTTGCGAAGGATGTGTGAAGGGCCTGGCAATGTAATGAGAAAGGCCGGTTGAAGCAAGCCGGCGCCGGATTTTTCCTTTACGCAACACAATGCTATAGTGCCTGCCTTACCCATCAGGGACTTGCATGACATTCTGACAGGACATACATGTCACCCGATCCGCAAAATTACGTCGAAATCCGCAATATGTCCTTCTACCGGGGTGAGCGGGCCATCTACAAGAACGTCAACATCAGCATCCAGAAGGGCAAGGTCACGGCCATCATGGGCCCCAGCGGTACCGGCAAGACCACTCTGCTGCGTTTGATCGGCGGCCAGCTCAAGCCCGACCAGGGCGACATCTTTGTGGATGGTCACAACATTCCCAAACTGGGGCGGCACGAACTGTTCGAAGTGCGCAGCAAGATGGGCATGCTGTTCCAGAGCGGCGCGCTGTTCACCGATGTGTCCGTGTTTGAAAACGTGGCATTCCCCCTGCGTGTGCACACCAATCTGCCCGACGACATGATTCGCGATCTGGTGATGATGAAGTTGCAGGCGGTGGGATTGCGTGGCGCCCGCGATCTGATGCCCAGCGAGCTGTCGGGCGGCATGGCACGACGGGCGGCACTGGCGCGGGCCATTGCGCTCGATCCGGAGCTGGTGATGTACGACGAACCCTTCGCCGGCCAGGATCCCATGGCGATGGGCGTGGTAGTGCAACTGATCCGCCTGCTCAATGATGCGCTGGGTCACACCAGCATCGTGGTCTCCCACGACGTGCACGAAACCGCCAGCATCGCCGACTATATCTACGTGATCGCCGATGGTGAGGTGATCGGCGAAGGCACCTCCGAGGAAGTGATGAATTCGAGTCTGCCCCGGGTGCGTCAGTTCATGCAGGGCCTGCCCGATGGCCCGGTGCCGTTTCACTATCCTGCCCGTGGCCTGGCGGACGATTTCCTGCGGGAGAATGCTACATGATCGAGCGCATTCGCCGTTTTGGCGCCCGCGGGGTCGAGTTCCTGGTCTCCATTGGCCGCGCCGGCCTGTTTCTGTTTCATGCGCTGTGGGCGCTGCCCAACCTTCGCACCAACGTGCCGCTCACCATTCGGCAGATTTACTCGGTAGGCGTGCTGTCGCTGGTGATCATTGTGGTGTCCGGCCTGTTCATCGGCATGGTGCTGGCGCTGCAGGGCTACAATATTCTCAACCGCTTCGGCAGTGAGCAGGCGCTCGGGCAGATGGTGGCGCTGAGTCTGCTGCGGGAGCTGGGGCCGGTGGTGGCCGCGCTGCTGTTCGCCGGCCGGGCCGGTTCCGCGTTGACCGCCGAGATCGGCCTGATGAAAGCCACCGAACAGCTCGCCAGCATGGAAATGATCGGAGTCGACCCGCTGCGCCGCATCATTGCGCCGCGCTTCTGGGCCGGTTTTTTCTGTATGCCCACGCTGGCCATCATCTTCTCTGCCGTGGGTATCTGGGGCGGTTACATGGTGGGCGTGCCCTGGCTGGGTGTTGATGATGGCTCGTTCTGGGCCAACATGCAGGATTCCGTCGACTGGAACGAAGACGTCATGAATGGCGTCATCAAAAGTATCGTGTTCGGTATTGTGGTGACCTGGATCGCCGTGTTTCAGGGTTACGACACCGTTCCCACCTCGGAAGGCATCAGCCGTTCCACCACCCGAACCGTGGTCTATTCATCCCTTGCGGTATTGGGCCTGGACTTCCTGTTAACCGCCGTCATGTTTGGAGATCTTTGAAATGCGTATGCGAACCCTGGAACTGACCGTTGGCGCCTTCATGGTGGCGGGTGTGCTGGCGCTGGTGTTTCTGGCCCTGCGGGTGAGCGGGCTGAGCATGGATAGCCGCGAGGAAACCTACCGCATCAGCGCCAAGTTCGAAAACATCGGCGGCCTGACGCCCCGGGCGAAGGTGACCATGGCCGGCGTCGTCATCGGCCGTGTATCCAGCATCTATCTGGATCACGAGGATTTCGTCGGCGTGGTCGAGATGGACATCTACAAAAGCGTGAACAACCTGTCGGTGGATACGTCCGCGTCGATTCTCACTGCGGGCGTGCTGGGTGAAAAGTACATTGGCCTTACCGTGGGTGCCGAAGACGAGAACCTCACGGATGGTGGCGAGATCGTCGACACCCAATCTGCCCTGGTGCTGGAAGACCTGATCGCCAAATTCGTGGTGGGCCGTGTCAGCAGCGAGGACAATTCCGGTGAGTAAGGTCAGTCGTGTTGACGCCTCCCGCATGGTGGTGCAGGGCGATATCCTGGTGCAAGAAGCCGTGGCCTTGCGGGCCGAAGGTGAGGCACTGCTGGCGAGTCTGACCAGCCCGGTGACCGTGGATCTGGCTGGTGTCGGCAATGTGGGCAGCGTCGGTGTGTCGGTGCTGCTGTGCTGGATGCGCAAGGCCGAGGCCCTGGGCAAGCGGCTGGTGGTGGTAAACATGCCCGACAAGATGCGGGATGTGAGCCGCGTGAGTGGGCTCGACGAGCTCTTGTCCCGGTCGTAACCGCATTCCCGCGCACACAAAGGCGGACGTGGTGCCCATTCTTGCCTGCCATGATTCGCCATAATCCTTCCACGCCCATGCCATAACAGCCGGTTATGGTGATTCAGACCGTCGCGTCACGGCGGCACCGCACGGGCGTTTCCGCAGCACCTGCTTTTGATGCCGGATTTGTTTACAATACGCGCCCTGATTTCCACCGGCCTGCCCGGGCCAACACAGAGTAATCCCTAACATGATTAGTGCAGAAGACATCAAGCAGCGTCTGGAAGCCGGCATTGCCGGGGCCGAAGCGCTGGTGCGTCTGGAAGGCAACAAATGCCTGGTGGCGGTGGCATCCCCCGCGTTCGAAGGCCAGCGCCCCGTCAAGAAGCAGCAACTGGTCTACGGTTGCCTGAACGACCTCATCGCCAGTGGCGAACTCCACGCTGTTACCATGCACACCTACACGCCCACCGAATGGGCGACCCAGAAGAAACTCGGCATCCCCGGTTTCTGATCACGAGGCCCTGTCATGGATAAACTGATCATCACCGGGGGCAGACAGCTCGACGGCGAAGTGCGCATGTCCGGCGCCAAGAACTCCGCCCTGCCGGTGCTGGCGGCCACCCTGCTGGCCAGCGAACCCACCAAAGTCTGCAACCTGCCGCACCTGCAGGACATCACCACCATGATCGAGCTGCTGGGCCAGATGGGCATCGAGCTGATCATCGACGATAAACTCAACGTCGAAGTGGACGCCAAGACCATCAAGGAATTCAACGCTCCTTATGAGCTGGTGAAAACCATGCGCGCGTCGATTCTGGTGCTGGGCCCCATGCTCGCCCACTTCGGCGAAGCCCACGTGTCATTGCCCGGTGGCTGTGCCATCGGCAGCCGTCCGGTGGACATCCATCTCAAGGGCCTCGAAGCCATGGGCGCCGAGATCCAGGTGGAAGGCGGTTACATTCACGCCTTTGCCCGTAATGGTTTGCACGGCGCCCGCTATGTCATGGACACCGTCACCGTCACCGGTACCGAAAATCTGATGATGGCGGCCACGCTGGCCCGGGGCAAAACCATTCTGGAAAACGCCGCTCGCGAACCGGAAGTGGTGGATCTGGCCAACTGCCTCAACCGCATGGGCGCAGACGTACAGGGCGCTGGCACCGACACGATCATCATCAACGGCGTCGACAAGCTGCACGGCTGTGAATACACCGTGATTCCCGATCGCATCGAAACCGGCACCTATCTGGTAGCCGGCGCCATTACCCGTGGCCGCGTGAAAGTGAAAAACACCGCTCCGGATCTGCTGGATGCCGTGCTGCTGAAACTGCAGGATGCTGGTGCCCACATCAGCACTGGCGCCGACTGGATCGAGCTGGACATGAAAGGCAACCGGCCTCGGGCGGTGAATATTCGTACCGCACCCTATCCGGCATTCCCCACCGACATGCAGGCCCAGTTCACCGCGCTCAACTGTGTGGCGGAAGGCACCGGCACCATCATCGAAACCATCTTCGAAAACCGCTTCATGCACGCATCGGAACTGATCCGCATGGGCGCCCACATCGCGCTGGAAGGCAACACTGCCATCGTGACCGGCGTCGAGCATCTGACTGGCGCCCCGGTGATGGCCACTGATCTGCGCGCGTCGGCCGGACTGGTGCTGGCGGGCCTGGTGGCGAATGGCGATACCCGTGTGGATCGCATTTACCACATCGACCGCGGCTACGAATGTATCGAAGAAAAACTGCAAATGCTGGGTGCGCAGATTCACCGCGTGCCGTCCTGAAGGGGAAATCATGACTGCATCACTGCGCATCGCCCTGTCCAAGGGTCGCATTCTGGATGAAACCCTGCCGTTGCTGAAAACGGCGGGCATCGAGCTGCTGGAAGAACCGTCGAAAAGCCGCAAGCTGATTTTTCCCACCACTGATCCCAATGTGGAGATCATCATCATCCGCGCCACGGACGTGCCGACGTTCGTCGAGCACGGCGCTGCGGATATCGGTGTGGCGGGCAAGGATGTGCTGATGGAGCATGGTGCCCGTGGTGTCTACGAGCCGCTGGATCTGAAAATCTCCCGCTGCAAACTGATGGTGGCGGCGAAGGTGAATGTGGAAGATACCGGCGCCCGTTTGCGCGTGGCCACCAAGTTCGTCAATATCACCAAACGCTATTACGCCGAAAAGGGTGAGCAGGTGGAAGTGATCAAGCTGTACGGCTCCATGGAGCTGGCGCCGCTGGTGGGATTGGCGGATCGCATTGTGGACATCGTCGACACCGGCAATACCCTGCGTGCCAACGGCCTGGAGCCCACGGAACTGATCGCCGAGATCAGTTCGCGCCTGATCGTGAACAAGGCATCGATGAAAACCAAACACGCCGCCATCCAGAAGCTGATCGATCAGCTGAGTGTGGCAGTGGAGAATGCAGCCAAGAGGTGACCTCATGACCATCGACATCACAGAACTGGATGCCAATCAAAGCGATTTCGAACAGCGCCTGTCTGCGCTGCTGGCCTGGGACAGTGTGTCGGATCACAAGGTGCATGATGCGGTCACCGACATCATTCATAACGTGCGCACCCGTGGCGATGCCGCGCTGGTGGAGTACACGCAGAAATTTGATCGCCTGAACGTGGCTTATCCGGGCGCGCTGGTAGTGTCACAGGAGCGCTTGCAGCAAGCACTGGAAGCCATTCCCACGCCGCAACTGAAAGCGCTGGAAATGGCGGCCCACCGCATTCGCGTTTATCACAAGCACCAGAAGCAGGAATCCTGGCAGTACACCGAGGACGACGGCACCGTGCTGGGGCAGAAAATCACGTCGCTGGATCGGGTGGGTATTTATGTGCCCGGTGGCAAGGCGTCCTATCCATCCTCCGTGCTGATGAATGCGATTCCTGCCAAAGTGGCTGGCGTGCACGACATCATCATGACGGTGCCCACGCCCGGTGGCGAAGTAAACGAGATGGTGTTCGCCGCTGCCGCGATTGCCGGCGTGGACAAAGTCATCACCGTGGGTGGCGCCCAGGCGATAGCAGCATTGGCCTATGGCACCGATACTGTTCCCCGCGTCGACAAAATCGTCGGCCCTGGCAACATTTACGTGGCCACTGCCAAGCGCATGGTGTTTGGTCAGGTGGGCATCGATATGATCGCCGGCCCGTCGGAAATCCTGATTGTGTGCGACGGCAAGACTGACCCGGACTGGATCGCCATGGACATGTTCTCGCAGGCGGAACACGATGAAGACGCACAGTCGATTCTGATTTCACCGGATCGCTCGTATTTGCAGAAAGTGAAGGCGGCGTTGGACAAGCTGTTGCCGTCGCTGGAGCGGGAAAACATTGCGCGGGTGTCGCTGAAAAACCGTGGCGCACTGATTCACGTGCAGGATCTGGAGCAGGCAGCGCAGATCGTCAATCGCATCGCGCCGGAGCACCTGGAGCTGTCGGTGGAAGATCCTGTGGCGCTGGCGGAAAAAATCCGCCACGCTGGCGCGATCTTCATGGGGCGCCACACGCCAGAAGCGCTGGGCGATTACTGCGCCGGCCCCAATCACGTGCTGCCGACATCCACTACTGCGCGCTATTCCTCGCCGCTGGGTGTGTACGATTTCCAGAAGCGCAGTTCCATCATCCACTGTTCGCCGCAGGGTGCCAGTACGCTCGGCAAAACAGCGTCTGTGCTCGCGCGGGGTGAAAGCCTGACGGCTCACGCCCGCTCGGCGGAATATCGCATCAAGGATTGAGTGCTGCTGGCAAACAGCGCCTGGCAACGGGCGCCGTCGACGTGCATCAGCTGCTGGGTGTTGGGCGCGAACCCACTGTCGCCAGAATATCCAGCGGTTCCTTTTGCCGGATCACCCGGATCGTCACCTTTTCGCCCGGCTGCATGGCCGAGATGAAGTTCATTGCTTCCTTGGGATTGTCGATCGGCGCGCCGTTCATGTGCGTGATGATGTCACCTGGGCGTACGCCTGCGGCATGGGCGGGGCCGTTCTTGAAAATGCCCGTCACCAGCAAGCCGTTCACGTTCGGCAGGTTCAAGGCGTTGGCCAGAGCGGTAGTGAGCGGTTGTGGCTCGATGCCCAGCCAGCCGCGAATCACCTGGCCGTGCTGCACCAGCTCCAGCATCACGCTCTTTGCCGTGTCCACCGGGATCGCAAAACTGATGCCCTGAAAGCCCTTGTCCTGGGTGAAAATCAGGGAGTTGATGCCGATCAGATCGCCTTGGGCGTTGATCAGCGCGCCGCCGGAATTGCCGGGATTGATGGCGGCGTCGGTCTGGATGAAATCGACGAACGCACTCAGGCTGTTCTGCCGCCCCAGGGCGCTGACAATGCCCTTGGTGACGGTCTGCCCTACACCAAAGGGATTGCCGATGGCCAGCACCACATCGCCCACCCGCACGGTTTCGCTCTTGGCGAGGGTGATCGACGGCAGGTCCGGCATCTCGATGAACAGCAGCGCCAGATCGGTCTCCGGATCAGACCCCACCACCGAGGCCAGGGTTTCGCGGCCATCAGCCAGGGCGATGCGGATTTCAGTTGCGCCGGCAATCACGTGGTTGTTGGTAAGCACGTAGCCCGACGGACTCACGATCACGCCGGAACCCAGGCTGGATTCCATGCGCTGGCGGCTGGGGGCTTCGTTCAGGCCGAAGAAACGGCGGAAGTTGGGGTCGTCCAGCAGCGGATGGTATTTGCGGGTGACGATCTTGCTGCTGTAGATGTTCACCACCGCAGGCTGGGCGCGGGCCACCGCATCGGCAAAGGACACCGGTGCATTGGTTTGCAGGGTGGTTTCGCGCGCAATCTCGGGTGCGGGCACCTGCTGTTCCACCAGCACGACCTCGTGCTTCACCACCTGTTCGCGCTGATTGAATGCCAGAAACAGGGCAGCGAACGACAGACCGGCGAGCACCGGCGCAATCAGGGAACGGGCGAAGGAACTCATAGGATGGCTGGCCTTTTCAATCCGAATGTTGAAATAATCGGGCACAAGATGCCGAACGTTATCATGGAATGCTTTGCCGCTCCATGTTTGCCCCGAGGGCCAGAACCGATGTTGCAGCGCGATACGTTGCTGAATGAATTGAACAATCTGCTGCAGCCGCAGTTTTTCAAGGACTACGCGCCCAACGGCCTGCAGGTGCAGGGGCGCGATGCGATCCAGACGCTGGTGAGCGGTGTCACCGCCAGTCGCGCGCTGATCGAGCGGGCCATCGCCCTGAACGCCGACGCGATCTTCGTCCACCACGGTTATTTCTGGAAGAGTGAAGATCCCACCATCACCGGCATGAAATTCCAGCGGGTAAAAGCGCTCATCGACCATGGCATCAACCTGTTTGCCTATCACCTGCCGTTGGATGCGCACCCGGAATTGGGCAACAACGCCCAGCTGGCGAAGGTGCTGGGATTCCGCATTGAGGGCGGCCTGCAGCCGGGGGAGCCTCGGCCGATTGGCAATGTGGGCAGCCTGGCGCAGTCTTTGGCGCTGGAGCAGCTGGGCGCGCAACTGGCTGAAAAGCTGGGGAGGCCGCCGTTGTTGGTGCGGGGAGGGGATCACCCGATCCGGCGCATCGCCTGGTGTACCGGCGGCGCCCAGGGCTATATCGAACAGGCTGCTGCGCTGGGGGCGGATGCCTACCTGAGTGGCGAGATCTCGGAGCAGACGGTGCACATCGCCCGCGAGTGCGGTATCCACTACATTGCCGCGGCCATCATGCCACCGAGCGCTTCGGCGCCAGCGCGGTGGGACTGCATCTGGCAGAGCGTTTCGGGCTGGCTCACCACTTCATCGATATCGACAACCCGGCCTGACCAAGGCGCCAGGAACAGGTATAATGCAGCCCCTTTGCACAATCCCGATTCCGTTAACCGCTCATCCAGACGAGATTTGCCATGTCCAAACTAGTGAAGCCCCACGGCAGCGATGTCCTGAAAACCCTTCTGCTCGATGGTGCCGCGCTTCAAAGCGCCAAGGCCGCCGCCGCCAAACTGCCCCAGGTCAACCTGTCCTCCCGCGAAACCGGCGACCTGATCATGCTGGGCATCGGTGGCTTCACCCCGCTGGACGGCTTCATGGGCAAGGCCGACTGGCAATCCGTGTGCGACAAGATGACCCTGGCCAGCGGCCTGTTCTGGCCGATTCCCATCACCAAGTCCGTTGATCAGGCCACTGCCGACACGATTGCCGTGGGCAGCGAAATCGCGCTGGTGGACGAAGAGTCCGGCGAGCTGATGGGCGTGATGATGGTGAAAGAGAAGTACAGCATCGACAAAGCCCACGAATGCCAGACCGTGTTCAAGACCACCGATATCGAGCACCCTGGCGTGAAGATGGTGATGGAGCAGGGCGACGTGAACCTGGCCGGCCCGGTGCAGGTGTTCTCGCAGGGTGAATTCCCCACCAAGTATGCCGGTACCTACATGACCCCGGCCGAAACCCGCGCGCTGCTGGAATCCAAGGGCTGGAACACGGTTGCCGCCTTCCAGACCCGCAACCCGATGCACCGCTCCCACGAATACCTGGCTAAGATCGCCATTGAAGTGTGCGACGGCGTGCTGGTGCACTCCCTGCTGGGCAAGCTCAAGCCCGGAGACATCCCGGCAGAAGTACGTCAGGAAGCCATCGGCACTCTGATCGACAACTACTTTGTGAAAGACACCGTGGTGCAGTCCGGCTATCCGCTGGACATGCGCTATGCCGGCCCCCGCGAGGCCCTGCTGCACGCCCTGTTCCGCCAGAACTATGGCTGCTCCCACCTGATCGTGGGCCGCGACCATGCCGGTGTGGGCGAGTACTACGGCCCGTTCGACGCCCAGCACATCTTTGACGAAATCCCGAAAGATGCCCTGATCACCCAGCCCCTGAAAATCGACTGGACCTTCTGGTGCAACAAATGCGGCACCATGGCGTCTGCGCGCACGTGCCCGCACGATGGTTCTCACCACGTGAAAGTGTCCGGCACCAAGCTGCGCAAGGCCCTGTCCGAAGGTGGCGAAGTGCCTGACAACTTCAGCCGTCCGGAAGTGCTCGAAATCCTGCGCGCCTACTACGCCAGTCTGGAAGAGCACGAGAAAGTGGAAGTGAAGCTGACAGGCCATTCTGCGAAGTAAATTTCCGCACTGCATATTCCAAGCTGAGTGTTTCCGCTGCGCCGTGGGTGGAAAAGCAAAAAGCCGATCTGCACTGGAGAGATCGGCTTTTTTGTTGTCTTGCGTTGAGCCGGCTGCTGAGACATTGCCGTGCCAGCGACGGCATTCTACAGCCTGTCAGTGAGTGGTATGGTTTCGGCGTGGATCGTCTTGCGCCAATTGCAACAAGCGCGCCGGCGTGCCCAGCGAGTCGTCGCGCTTGTCCCAGTAATCCGGCGCAAGGCTGCTCAGGTAACGATGCCACTGCGCCAGGTTTTCGTCGCGCAGCGCCAGCATGGCTTGCAGACGTTCCGCTGCCCAGTCGCGATGCTGCTCGATGATGTTGTGCTGCTCGGTAGGATCCTGCTGCAGGTCGTACAGCTCATCACCTTTCTGGCTGAAATTATGGATGTACTTGAAGCGCGTGTCGGCGCTGGCCAGACACCAGTCATCGTACCAGCAGTTCGCCAGGGCGAATGGGCGCTGGCTGGTTGAGTCCAGTGCGTTCACGCCGGCCAGTTCTCCGTTCCACTCAAAGCCCAGCAGACCCAGCACCGTTGGCATGATGTCCAGTTGAGAGGCCAGTGGTGTGCGCGGTGCTCCCTTGATGCGTCCTGGTGCGTGAACCAGCAGTGGCACTCGCATGACCTCCTGATAAACCGAAGCGTTGTGCTGTTTGCGGGAGTGCAGTTCGCCAAAGCTTTCGCCGTGATCTCCCACGATCACGAATACCGTGTTGTCATATACCCCGGCCGCTTTGTATTGCTCCAGCAATGCCCGTACGAAATGATCCAGATAGTGCACGGCGTTCAGATAGTCGTTCACTTCCCGGTTGTCGGCCACAAAGTTCTGGTAGGGATAGCGTTGTGGCACCCAATAGGGATGGTGGGTGGTACCTGTCAGGTAAAAGGCAAAAAACGGCTGCCGCTGGGCGCGCACCCAGGTGTCGCTCGGTTGCAGCAGGATGTTGTCTTCGTAGCCGAAGTAGTTGGCCAGCTGGAACCCTGTGGGATCAAGCTGCTCGCCCGCGCGGAATTCACTGAACCCCATTTGAGTGGCCAGGCCGCGCCGGTTTTCAAAATGCTCGGTGGGGGACTGGAAAAACGCTGTGTGGTAACCCTGTTCCCGCAGCAGTGCCGGCAGGCAGGGTTGTTCCATGCCGTAGTTGGATTCGAAAATCGGGTGCTTCAGGTAAGGCAGGACACCGCAGTTGATGCTGGCCAGTGCCTTGGACGTGTGGGGCACGACAGCATAGGCGTTTTCTGCCAGCCAGCTGTGTCGGGACAAGTGGTTCAGGAACGGCGTCACCGCTTCGCGCTCGGGGTTGTAGGGGCCGATGGCATCTGCACCGACGGATTCCAGGGCAATGATGACAAGATTCGGAGGCCTGGCCGATTTGACCGGTTCAAGTTCCACGGGCTCCCGTGGTTGCGCCGTCTCCGCTGCCAGTGCCTGGGGCCATATGGAGATACGGTCAGCGTATGTCATGATCTGGTAGACATAAGAAGGCCGCCCCTTGTTGAGCTCAAGGTCAGGTGCCAGCGGTGGCACCGTCGTGGCGAACAGCATCAACACCAGCCCCACCCCCCAGGTGCGCCTGATGCGGAAATTCTGCAGGCGCTGCCTCTGCCGCAGTTTCCAGAGTGCCAGGAGCAGATAGGTCAGCGGCAAAACGATCAGGGTCAGTGATTCCAGGGAGGGAATCGTCAGGGGAACGCTTCCCACCGCGCGCGCCGCGTAGTAGGAGGCATCGAATGGTGCCAGGCTGCCGGTGTAATACATGGCCGCGCTGTAGCCCATATCGGCAGCGATAAAAAACAACACCAGCACCAACGTAATCAGGCGAATGCCGATCAGCCCGGGCGCGGGCTTCAGCATCAGCAGGCACCAGAGCAGGGGGGCCAGATAGTAGCCACTGTGCAGGCGTAGAAAATCTGCCAGCGCGCCGGCTGACAGAGGGCTATATGTGTGGACGACTGCCCATTTTGTCCAGAATGCATACAGCAGCGTGGGTGTGATGACACACCACAGAAGAAAGTGATCGATTTTTCGATAAGACATGTTTGCCCGTTCCATGGCTGGGGATTCTGGCGAATCCTGACAATTTCCAGCTGTCACGCCGAGCCGGTGGCGGGTCGTGGACAGTCGGTCGAACGGGCGAAGATTACAGAATAATGACGATTTAGTTAATGCCTGGTTGCAAAGATCCCAAGCGCTGTAACATCCAGCTAACAAATTGCGAAGGAAAAAAGCGGGCCCTTTGCTTTGTAGGGCCCGCGGCAGTTATATCAGGCGCTCTGGATTTCAATCTTGCGCGGCTTGGCCTGTTCCTGCTTCTGGATGGTCAGGCTCAGCACGCCATTGTCGAAGCGCGCGTTGATGGCGTTCAGGTTGGCGTCCTCCGGCAGACGGAACTGGCGGGCGAAGGTGCCCGTTACCCGTTCCTTGTAGCGGTAGGTTTCATTTTCATTCTGCGGGCGGACTTTCTCGCCGCTGATTTTCAGGGTGTTGTCTTCCAATTCCACCTGCACCTGATCGGCTTTCACGCCGGGCAGATCAAGCTGGATTTCGTAATGCTGCGCGGTTTCGATGATGTCCACGGCAGGCTGCCAGCGGTTGATGCTGCCGGCGCGGCGCAGGCCGTTCTGCTGCAATTGGTCGAGGACTTGCCAGGGGTTCAGTGCTGCGATGGTCATGTGTTTTCTCCCGGTGTTCGTGTTGGGGTGGGGGTCAATCCGTCACGAAAATAAAAATGGGAGCGGGCAGGTGGGGTTTCAAGGGTGGAAAAAAGATAGTGTGGCGGGCATTGAAAAGGGGGCCGTAGCCCCCAGTTTCGAGCGTTTGGTCGCTCAGATCGCCCTCAGATGACCTTGCTGTCGAGGCCGAAATCCTCGGCCAGTTGCCCCTTCTCGCCGACCTTGCCCTTCGGTGCATAGTCCTTGGGTGGCTCGACATGGGAACTGGCGTCGAATTCTGCGTCTGTGGCCTTGGCGCGCAGCTCCTGCTTCTGGCGATCTTCCAGTGAAACGAAATCGGTTTTGGCGGCGGGCAGGGTTTCGGCTTTTTCCAGGGTGAAGCTCTTGGGCGGTTCGGCGAAGGACACCGCTGCGTCTTCCAGATGCTTCTGCATGGCGATGTAGTTGTCGGTCAGGTTATTCACCAGCTGTGCCGTCTTGTTGAAATGCTGGTTCACGTTTTCCCGGTAGGCGGTAAATTCTTCCTGCAGCTCACGCATCTGGCGTTCCACCTTGGATTCGCTGCGAGTGCCCAGCACGAATGCATAACAGACGCCGGCGCCGATCACCGCGCCCGCCAGGAAGACCACAATGGTCAGAAAATCCATGGTTTATCTCCACACAAAAAAAGACCTATGCCAACGATAGTACAATGATAGCGCGCGGGATGACAGGGGTTGCGTCCCCGGAATACCCGGTGCAGTCTTTTCAAGCTGTAACAGCCTTTGATTTTCATCAGGAGTCGTCATGGACCAGTTTCCCGTCGATGAACAGCGCATCCAGTTGGCCGGGCCTGCCGGTGTGCTGGAGGCAATTGCCGCCGCACCCAAACCGGGGGTGAATGAGGCGGGAATTGTCTCGATCGTCTGTCATCCCCATTCGCTGATGGGAGGAACCATGGACAACAAGGTGGTGCACACAGTGGCAAGGGGGCGGCGCGACAGTGGTCATCGGGTGGTGCGTTTCAATTTTCGTGGCGTGGCCGGCAGCGCCGGGGAATTCGATCATGGTATCGGTGAATCCGACGATCTGCTGGCGGTGATCGACTGGGTGCGCGCGCTGCGCCCGCAGGATCGCATCTGGCTGGCGGGATTTTCCTTTGGGTCATTCGTGGCGGCGCGCACCTGTGAACGGGCGATTGCGCTGGGTGCTCCCATCGACCATCTGTTGCTGATCGCGCCGGCTGTGGTGAATTATTCCTTCGACCAGCTCACGCGCTTTTCCGTGCCGCTGCAGCTGATTTATGGCGATGCGGATGAAGTGGTGGATCCGGATGAAATCCAGCGTTGGTTCGATGGTGTGAGCAGCGAAAAATCCGTGCACTGTCTGGAAGGTGCCGGCCACTTTCTCCATGGCCGGCTGACAGAGGTGAAGGGGCTGGTGCAATCGGGGTGAGTGACTGCAATCGGGTGACGGCCCTCTATTGTTCGGCGTTCTGTTGCAGCAGCGACAAAGAAGGATACCCCAGCATGAATGTCTGAAGTCCCCATCGCAATGCGTGCGGGCTGCTCTTTCTGCGTGCCAGCCAGAACGCATATCCCCCTTCACCCACGTGGGCCAGCATCGCGAGCCAGAAGATCCACTGGAATATTGCCTGCGGCAGCGCGGTAGTGATCCAGTCCTGCCAGAGCCCAAATCCCGTTGCGCTGAAACCGATCCAGGCGGTGAGGCTCATGCCGCCGATGATGGCTACCCACCAGCCCCAGTGGGGAATCCGAAAATCGCTGTTCATCGTCTATCCATCCTCTTGTTCGCGTTGGCGGAATAGTAGGCAACCGCTGCATCCACAGCATCGTCTTTTCGGATGATTTCTCGTTTCCCTTACCCCCAAAGTGGTATTCCGGCTGCGATAAAGGGGATTGCGCAGGCAATGTTTGATCCTGCTCAAATGTGGGGTGTCCATCGCCTCCAATAATGATTGCACTGTCATTGCGAAGGGGAGAGCGCATGGATTCGTTACTTCCAACCGGATTTATTCTGGTGGTGCTGCCGGTTGTCTGGCTGGTGGTGCAAGTTCTTTGCTGGTGGGGCTTGTCCCTGGTTCTGTCGCGGCACGCTTTACCCAGCTCCCACCCTGATCATTCCGCAATTCCTGCCGATGTGGCTCTGCTGTCGCCCACACCGCTCGCACGCAAACAATCCTGAATTCATAAAAAGGCTGACGTTCTTGAGGACGTCAGAAACGGGAGGTGGACAATGTCGAAAATCAAAACCAGAAAGCCGTGGCGTTTAAGCGCGGGATTGGCAAGCGTGGGGCTGTTGCTGGTGCCTACGTTGCCAGCACAGGCTGCAAATCCGTTGGCGGCACATCAGGCTGAAACCGGTGCGGCGCTCAAGCAGTCGGTGGAGCGGGGCAAGCCCCTCTATGAAAAATACTGTTCCGGCTGTCACCAGCCCACGGGGTTGGGATTGCCGGGAGCATTTCCTCCGCTGGCGAAATCCGATTATCTGGTTTCTGATCCGCTGCGCGGCGTGACGACGTTGCTCAATGGGTTGTCCGGCAAGATCGTTGTCAACGGCGTGATCTACAACAACTCGATGCCTAATTTTGCCTACCTGAAAGATCAGGAACTCGCGGATGTGTTGAACTACACGCTGAATTCCTGGGGCAATAGCGGTGGTGGTGTTGCAGCGGCGGCAGTGGCTAGTCTGCGCGGTGGCGAGGCCAAGCGCGAGGAAGGCCCTCACCCCGGCACGCCTGAAGTGCAAATGCGCTATCAGGGTGCGCCTGTGGGCATCGATCCCAAGTCTGCCAAGAACATGGTGACGACCGAAGGCCCGGCAATGTCGCTGGATGAGTTCGATCACTCCAAGAAAATCTTCTTCGAACGGTGCGCCGGTTGTCACGGTGTGCTGCGCAAAGGCGCCACTGGCAAGCCGCTCACAACCGACATCACTCGCGAGAAGGGCACCGAATATCTGAAGACGCTGATTACCTACGGTTCACCCGCCGGCATGCCCAATTGGGGTACCAGTGGCGATCTGACCGACAAGGAAATCGACGCCATGGCGCGCTATCTGCAGCACGAGCCGCCACTACCGCCGGAATTCGGCATGAAGGAAATGAAGGACACCTGGAAGGTGGTGGTGCCGCCAGAAAAACGTCCCAAGAAGAAGGAAAACAACATCAACATTGCCAATATCTTCTCGGTCACTCTGCGTGATTCCGGTGAAGTGGCGCTGATCGATGGTGATACCAAGGAAATCGTTAACATCGTGAAGACCGGCTACGCAGTGCACATTTCGCGCACGTCTGCATCCGGGCGCTATATCTTCACCATCGGTCGTGACGCCAAGATCGATATGATCGATCTGTGGATGAAGAAGCCGGCTATCGTTGCCACCATCAAAGTGGGTCTCGAAGCCCGTTCGGTGGAAACGTCCAAGTACAAGGGCTATGAAGACAAGTACGCGATTGCCGGTTCCTACTGGCCGCCGCAATATGTGGTCATGAACGGCGATACGCTGGAACCGATCAAGATTGTCTCGACCCGCGGCATGACGGTGGACACCCAGGAATATCACCCGGAACCGCGTGTTGCCGCGATTGTGGCGTCGCACCAGCATCCGGAGTTCATCGTCAACGTGAAGGAAACCGGCAAGATCCTGCTGGTGAATTACGAAGACCTGGACAACCTGCAGGTGAAAACCATCGGCGCCGCCCGCTATCTGCATGACGGCGGCTGGGATGCGACCCACCGTTACTTCCTGACGGCTGCCAACCAGTCTGACAAGATTGCGGTGGTGGATTCGAAGGATCGCAAGCTGGTGGCGCTCACCGACGTGGACAAAATTCCGCATCCGGGTCGTGGCGCTAACCTCATCGATCCGAAGTTTGGGCCGGTGTGGGTGACCAGTGCGCTGGGCAATGACAAGATCACCTTCCTGGGCACCGATCCTGACAAACACAAGGCCAATGCCTGGAAAGTAGTGCGGGTGCTGAAAGGCCAGGGCGGTGGTTCGCTGTTCGTGAAATCCCATCCCAAGTCGAAAAACCTCTGGGTGGACACGCCGCTGCATCCTGATCCGAAAGTCAGCCAGAGCATCGCAGTCTTCGACGTGAACAATCTGGATAAAGGCTTCGAAGTACTGCCTATCGCCGAGTGGGCCAACCTGGGTGAAGGCCCGAAACGGGTGGTGCAGCCAGAGTACAATGCGGCAGGCGACGAGGTGTGGTTCTCGGTGTGGAATGGCAAGGATCAGCGCTCGGCTATCGTGGTGGTGGATGACAAGACGCGCAAGCTGAAGAAAGTCATCGATGACAAGCGCATCATCACACCCACCGGCAAGTTCAACGTGACCAACACGGTGAAGGACATCTACTGATTGCAAATGAGGTAAGTGCGAGGAAGGGGCGCCGCTGTGATAGCGGCGCTTTTTTTTTGGCGGTTGATCCGGTGGACAATATGAGAAATCGTCGAGAGAATGGTGTGGTTCTTCCCTTGTGCGGATGATTTATGGATTTTGCTGCAACTACCTTGCTGCTTTTCATTGTGCTCGATCCCCTTGGCAATATTCCACTCTACCTGGCGCAGTTGCGGGCATTGCCGGAGCAGCGTCGCCGCTACGTGGCTATCCGTGAGCTGGTCATCGCCTATCTGGTGTTGCTGTTTTTTCTGTTTGCGGGGTCGGCGTTCATCAAGGTGCTGGCGCTGGACATGGCGTCGGTGCGCATCGCTGGCGGGGTGGTGCTGTTCCTGATTGCGATTCGCATGGTGTTCCCGAGTCCGGGCATGGTGTCCGGGAGTTCGTCGGTCAGTGGCGAGCCCTTTATCGTGCCTCTGGCGGTGCCGGCGATGGCCGGGCCGGCGGCGATGAGTGTGGTGGTGCTGCTGCGCGAGGCCAATCCCGACGCCACGATGCTGATCCTGGGTTCCATGACGACGGCATGGCTGGCCAGTGCGGTGATCATCGCCGCTGCGGCCCATTTGCAGCGGCTGTTACGCGACGAGGGTATCCGGGCGGTGGAGCGTCTGATGGGCTTGATCCTGGTGGTGATCGCCGTGCAGATGATGATTGACGCTTTGCGTTCCCTGGGAGCGTTGCCAGCGACCTAGTGCCGGGCGAATGTGTAGGGGCTTGCGCATTCACTGCCTGCCATACTACAAATAGCGTCAGTGGTAGCGACCATCTTGGGGGTGTGCGTGTTGTTGATTGAAGCCGAACTGCGGCAGTCAGAAATTCACGGGATAGGGTTGTTCTGTATCAACCCGATTCCGAAAGGTACGAAGGTCTGGGAATTTCACCCGTTGTTTGATTTTGCCGTGGATGAGGCGGCGTTGGCGGGATTGCCTGACGCGGCTCACGGTTTCCTGCGCATGTATGCCTATCGTTCGCGCCAGACCAATGAGTTGATCGTCAATCTCGATCTGTCCCGCCACATGAATCATTCGGATGCACCGACGTTGTTTTCCGATGTCGATTCAAACTACTACGCGGCGTTTGATCTGGCGCCAGGCACCGAACTCACCTGCGATTACCGGGAGTTTGCGGTGGGTGGTTGTGTGGATTTTCTGGAATGCGCGCAAGGTTGATTTCCCCGCGTGGCATAGGGGCAGCCCGGTTTGCCAGGCCGCCCCTTTGATCAACGCCGCGCTTCCAGAATCAGATTGAACGGAGTTTCCGCCGCGCGCCGGAAATGCGTGAAGCCAGCCTTGCGAAATACCTCTGCCAAACGCGCCTCGCCGGCCTGTGCACCCAGCACCAGTTTGCCGCCTTCTGCCATCGCATGGGCGCAGCAGATGGTGGTGGAGGCGGAATAATACAATTGCCCCACCGTGTGCAGATTGCCCTGCACATGATCCTGCGCGAACGGTTCCACCAGCATGACCGTGCCGCCTGGCGCTAACACGTGCGCGGCGTAACGCGCGGCCGCTACCGGATCGCCCATGTCGTGCAGACAGTCGAAAAAGCAGATCAGGCCATACTGTTCGTTGGGATAGTCGGTGGCGCGGGCGATGTCGAAATGGGTGCGCCCTGCAACGCCGGCTTTTGCCGCGTTGCTGCGTGCCTCGTCGATGGATTCCTGATGCAGATCGAAGCCGTAAAAGCGCGAGCGTGGAAAGGCCTGCGCCATCAGCACGGTGGAATGGCCATAGCCGCATCCCACATCGGCCACGCGAATGCCATCTTCCAGGGCCGCTATCACACCGTCCAGCGCCGGTAGCCACTGTTGAACCAGATTGGCACGGTACCCGTTGCGATAGAACGCTGCGACGCCGCAGTGCAGGCGGCCATGGTGATCGCCCCAGGCGAGTCCCTTGCCGCTGCGGAAGGTTTCGATGGTTTTGTCTTCGTCCATCCACATGGAGGCAGGCACGTTCCAGGCGGGAGGAATGAAGGCGGGGCTGTCTTCGTCAGCCAGCACCAGCGCGTGTTCGGGCGACAGTTCATAGGTGTCGCTGACCGCGTGGTAATCCAGATAGCCTGCCGCCGCCTGGGCGTTGAGCCACTCGCGCACATAGCGTTCGGCGCAGCGGGCGCGGGCGGCCAGTTCCCGCGAACTCACGGGGCCGGCGCCGGCCATGGCTTTGTACAGCCCCAGCTTGTGACCGAGGCTGACCATCACGCCACCGTAGCCAGCGGCAATGTCGGCGATGGTGCGATTGGCAAAGGCTTCCAGCTTGGTCTGGTCGATCATCGGGGTGGTCATCGGGTAGTCTCCTTGCTTGGGCTTTGGTTGGGTTGGATGACCTGTCCATGATGGCTCTAGCGGACTGGCGCTCGAAGAGGCGGATGCACCCGCAACCGGTTCTTTCATGCCACAATGGGCCCAGTGCAGAGGAGAAATGTTTGTCATGATCCCATCAACCAGCGCTGCTGGAACCAACACATTGCATGTCAGCCTGCTGGCGTTGCCCGATGCGGTGGTGTCCACGCTGGCGGGTATTTTCGATGTGATCAACGGCGTGGCGCAGATGGGTGCTGTTCCCGCCGGTACGCCCGCGCCATTCCAGATCGAAATCGTGGGCGAGGCAGAAGGTGCCCTGATGCTGGCCAGCGGCGTGCCCTTCACTGTGCAGCGCGCCATCGCCAGCGTGGATGCCACTGATATCGTGATCGTGCCGTCGGTGCTGTTGTCGCCCCAGGGCTGGCAGAAAGGCCGCTATCCGGCGCAGGTGGAATGGTTGCGCCGGATGCATGCGGGCGGTGCGCTGTTGTGTTCGGCCTGCTCGGGGATTTTTCTGCTGGCGGAAACCGGGCTGTTCGATGGCCGGGATGCCACGGTGCACTTTGGTTATGCCAATGCGTTTGCAACAACGTTTCCTGCTGTGAATATTCACCCGGAACAGGTGCTGGTGATTTCCGGTCAGCGTGAGGAGCTGGTGTGTTCCGGCGCATCGATGACCTGGCATGATCTGGTGCTGTATCTGATTGCGCGTTTTGCCGGCGCCACCATTGCGCAGGAGGTGGCGCGGCTGTTTGCGCTGCAGTGGCATCAGGATGGCCTGACACCGTTTATCATTTTCGAAGGCAGGGCCGATCACGGCGATGCGGAAATCCAGGCGGCACAGCAGTGGCTGGCGGAGCATTTCGGGGTGGCCAATCCGGTGGAGGAAATGATCAAGCGTTCGGCACTGGCTGAGCGTACTTTCAAGCGCCGTTTTGTAGTGGCCACCGGCGTGCCGCCAATTGACTATGTGCAGCGTCTGCGCATCGAGGATGCCAAGCGCCGGCTCGAGCGCACGGATACATCGATCGATGACATCAGCTGGCGTTGCGGTTATGAAGATCCGGCTTTTTTCCGGCGCCTGTTCAAGCGTACAACAGGCCTTACGCCGAGTGCATATCGCAAGCGCTTTCGCATACCGGATTTTGCCCGGTAACCCATAGGGTGAAACGGATGGTGGCCGGGTTTTAACGTCGCGGCGTTCAGTTTTTCACACCACTTCCGTCAACTTCGCATACAGCTGTGGCAGACGCGCCGGCAACTGCTTGGCATTGTGCACCACTACATAGTTCTGATGGCCGAACAGATAGGGCAGGTATTCATTGGCGCGGTTGTCGATGGTGACGCAGAACGGCGTAATACCCTTGCGCTGGGCCGCCTGAATGGCATGACGTGTATCTTCGATGCCATAGCGGCCTTCATAGCGATCGATATCGTTCGGTTTGCCATCGGATAACAGCATCAGCAGCCGGTGTGAGGTCGTCTCTTTTTCCAGTGCCTGGGTTGCAAAGCGGATTGCGGCGCCCATGCGGGTGTAAAAGCCTGGCCGGATCGCCTGAATGCGGCCGCGAATTTTATTGCTGAGCGGTTCGTTGAAGCCTTTGATGGGGTAGTAGCGGATATGCTGGCGATTCTTGGAAGAAAAGCCCGCAATCGAAAAGCGGTCGCCGGTGGCTTCCAGCGCTTCGCTCATCAGGAACAAACCGTCCCGCACCACATCGATCACCATGTGATGATCGTCGATGGCAGTTTCGGTGGACAGCGACAGATCCGCCAGCAACAGGCAACTCATGTCGCGTTGATGACGGCGCATTTCCCGATATAACCCTGCCGTGGATTCCGGCTGGCCACTGCGCCAGGCTGTTACCGCATTCAGGTACGCATCCCAGTCGATTTCGCTGCCCTGGGGCTGGCTGCGGTTCCACTGTTTGTTCAGCGCCAGATGTTCGAAGAAGGCGCGCACCTTGCGCGCGGAATAGCGCAGATGGGGTGGCAGTGGTGCGGGATCGGTGTCGCGGTTTTGCAGCAGGGTAAGATTGCAGTATTCGGGCTGCAGGATTTTTTTGCGGTAATCCCATTCCGGCAGGGTGATGCCCTCCAGCAGCGTATTGTCTTCGTAGTCCGAACCGGGCAAATCCAGATCGAACTTGAGCCGCTGCTTTACCGTGCCACTTTTTTTCGACACGGCAAATTCATCCAGATCGTTGGCGGCGTCCTTCGCGCCCAGCTCTTCGTCATCTTCCTGCGGTCGATCCACATTGACGAACTCTGCCCAGGAAAACAGGCTTTCCAGCCGGAACGCCAGCAAGCCTTCATCTTCCCGTGAGTGATCGACTTTTTTACCCTGGCGGCGATGATCGGATTTTATTTCGCTCACCTGATCAGTGTCGGCGGTGATGTCGGCGGGAGGTGAGTTGTCGTTGGATGTGCTGCGTTGTGGCGGAAAGGGATGCAGCCACAAAGGCACCGCCGGCAGGGCACGGGCATCGATATCGGCTGCGGGTACTGAACCCGGATTCTGCAGCGCCTGACGGATCAGTTGTTCCTGTGGCAGCAGCGTTATTTTGTTGGGTTCCGGGCGCTGCTTCAAGTGAGCCTGCACAAGCGTGTCGTAGGTTTTGCGCAGACCGGGCCAGCGCTGCAAAACCTGTTGCACCTGTTGCTGTGCGGTGGTGAGCCAATCGCTGTCAATGGAGCTGTCGCAGGTGGTGAGCGCTGCCAGCCACAGATAGAGCGCTTCGTTCAGTGATTTTTCCGGAAACAGCGCGATGGCGCCGGGCAGCAGCAGGTCGCGCTCATTTTTCCACGCCAGCTGCACATGCCATTCCAGCCCGGCGATGCGCGCCAGCAGACTGCGTTTGGCCTGCCACTGCTCGCGGGTGGCGGCCTTGATGGTCAGGCCCGGATCGCCGCCAAAGGCATGAAACCACAGGCTGATTTTTTTCTGGATGCTGGCCAGTTCCACGCGCGCCTCAGGATATTCCGTCTGCGCGGCGCGAGTGATCCAGTTATGCCACAGCTTGCCGACAGCTTCTTCCATCGCTCAACCCCGCCAGGAACGCCAGCTGAAAAATCGGAACGGTTTGCCATTATTGGCGCGGGTGAAACCGAACACGCCCAGCATCAGCAGAAAGGAATGACACAGGGTGAAATAGAGGATCAGGATGACGAAGGTCCACGGACTGTTGAAACCGCCCACCAGCACAATCAGCAGACTCACCAGTGCCAGCAGCACGCCGGCCATGATGCTGGCGAAGGTGGTTTGCTGATAATGATCGTTCACGAACAACGGTCGTGCAGATGGCAGGCGCCACAGCACCAGCATGACCACAAAAGCAATGCCGGGCAGGAACGACAGATTCAGCAGATACAGAATGTACGCCAGCCGGGCAAAGCGGCGTTGTGGCAGATCGGCATCGTCATTCATATCAGGCATCCATGACAGCGGTAATCACATCCATCAGCGCGTTCACTGTGGCTTCGTCATCGGATAATGGTTCGGCCAGCGAAGCACGGCAGGCGCTGGGCCAGGGCAGTCCACTCTTGATCAGCGATGCGCAATACACCAGCAGACGGGTGGATACGGACTCTTCCAGATCATGATCCTGCAACCGGCGTAGCGCTTGCGCCACCTCCACCAGTTGCGTTGCCAGACGCTCGGACACACCGGTTTCCTGCAGAATCACCTGCCGCTCCACCGCCGGTTTGGGAAAATCAAACCGCAGAGCGACAAAACGCTGGCGGGTGGAAGGCTTCATGCCCTTGAACATGTTCTGGTAACCGGGGTTGTACGACACCACCAGCATGAAATTCGGTGGTGCCTTCAGGTATTCGCCGGTGCGCTCGATGGGCAACTCGCGCCGGTCGTCCGATAGCGGGTGTAACACCACGGTGGTGTCCTTGCGCGCCTCCACCACTTCATCCAGATAGCAGATGCCGCCTTCACGCACTGCGCGGGTGAGTGGGCCATCGCACCACACGGTATCGCCATCCTGCAGCAAATGACGTCCCACCAGATCGGTGGCAGTGAGATCATCGTGGCACGCTACGGTGTACAGCGGCAGGCCGAGCTTCGCCGCCATGTGACGGACAAAACGGGTCTTGCCGCAACCGGTGGGGCCTTTGATCAGCACGGGCAGCTGATGATTGAAAGCATGCTGGAACAGTTCCACTTCGTTGGACTGGGCGACGTAGAAGGGTGGGGATTGGGCGGTGAAGGATGCGTTCATACAATTACCAGAAATGGGCAGTTTGCCTGGTCAGAGCTGGATGCGGAGGGGTAACTCAAATATGGACGCTCTGCGGCAGGGATGCCGCGGAGCAGCCCCCATGGATGGGTTAACGGCGTGTCCAGATTTGAGTTACCCCTCCGCATCCAGCTCTGCACTACTTGAGAAAAGCGCCGCCCGACCTCCGACGGCGCTCACTTCAACAATCAACCATAAGCAGGCTGCGCAGCTTCCTGGCCATTGCCTTTCACAAAGAAGCTCACCACATACAGAATCAGCCCCAGCATGAACACGCCGCCGGCCACTTCCCGCATCCAGTAGAAAATCGCCACCTGATCCTGCGCCGCCATGAACGGCATCGCGTTTTCCTGATACCGCTGCAGCCACACCTGCAGAATACCGGCCGCCGTGAGGAACAGCGTGATGAACACCATCGCCACGGTCATCAGCCAGAAACTCCACATCTCCACCACCTGCGCCCGGTTGCTCATCGCATTACCGATGCCACGCAACTTCGGCATGGCGTAGGAAATAATGGTCATCACAATCATCGCGTACGCGCCATAGAATGCCATGTGCCCGTGTGCAGCCGTGATCTGCGTGCCGTGGGTGTAGTAGTTCACCGGCGCCAGAGTATGCATGAAGCCCCACACACCCGCACCGAGGAATGCCATCACACCGGTACCCATCGCCCACAACACCGCCACTTTATTCGGATGCTGCTTGCGCCGCTTGTTCACCATGTTGAACGCGAAGATCGTCATCATGAAGAACGGAATCGGTTCCAGTGCCGAGAACACACTGCCCAGCCACAACCAGTAGTTCGGTGTGCCGATCCAGAAATAGTGGTGGCCAGTGCCGATGATGCCGGTAATCAGCGCAGCGGCGATGATCACATACAGCCACTTGTCGATCACCTCGCGGTCCACGCCAGTGGTCTTGATCAGCACGAACGCCAGGATTGCGCCCAGAATCAGTTCCCACACGCCTTCCACCCACAGATGCACCACCCACCACCAGAAGAATTTATCCAGCACCAGGTTTTCCGGGTTGTAGAATGAGAACAGGAACATCACGGCAAGCCCCACCAGGCCGGTCATCAGCACCACGTTGATCACCGTTTTGCGGCCAGACAATACCGTCATGCCCACGTTATAAATAAAGCCCAGCGCCACAATCACGATGCCGACTTTTGTAATCGTGGGCTGCTCCAGAAACTCCCGCCCCATGGTAGGCAACAAATCGTTGCCGGTGATCTTCGCCAGCGTTGCATATGGCACCGACAGATAACCCACCACCGTGAGCGCGCCGGCGATCAGGAAAATCCAGAACAGCGCCAGCGCCAGTTTCGGACTGTGCAACTCACGCTCCGCTTCTTCCGGCACCAGGAAATAGGCAGCACCCATAAAGCCGAACAGCAGCCACACGATCAGCAGGTTGGTGTGCACCATGCGGGCGACGTTGAATGGAATTTCCGGGAACAGGAAATCCCCCACCACATACTGCATGCCCATGATCAGGCCGAAGATCACCTGACCGATGAACAGGCCGATGGCCGCCATGAAATACGGCTTGGCAACGGCCTGGGATTGATAACTCAGATGTGCTTCACTCATGTCAGAAATCCCCTTAACCGTTGATATTGGGCGGCCAGTTGTTGGTGTCGATCTCGCTGGAGTACTTGAGGAACTCCGCAATCGCATCCAGCTCCTCTTCTGTCAGATTGAATTGCGGCATGCTGCGACGGCCGGGAATGCCCTCCACCGGGCGGCTCTTGATGAAGCCCTTGATGGCCTCCTTCGATCCGCCGAAGCGCTTGTACACGTTGCCCAGTTCCGGTGCGTAATAGGCGCCTTCCCCCAGCAGGGTGTGGCAACCGATGCAGTTGTTTTCCTCCCAGACCTTTTTACCCAGCGCCACCTGTTCAGTCAGGTTGTGCCGGTTGTCCTGTTTGGGCATGCGCCGGGTGGTGTCCAAGGTGAGCCCGAGGAATACCAGCACGAAGAAAACGCTGCCCCCCAGGTAGATGTTTCGGGCCATGGTTTTGGTAAAGATTTCGCTCATTGCACCACCTTTCTTCTGTTGCTGTACGGAGGTGTTTTCAGTATCGGTCACCTAATCCCGACAAAATTGATCGGGATCAGAAAAGCCTCATGAACTTAGGTACCTCCGTGGGGGTAGTGGAGCTTCGCCCTTCGGGGTAAACGTGACAGGATATGTCCGCGCGTGGACAGCCAAAAAACCCTGTTGTACAGTGTCGCCGCCGCAAAAATGGCTTATTCCGAAAGAAGTAGTCCCATGACGCCACTCGAAAAGTATCAGCAGGATCTGCAACGCCCGGACTTCAGTTACGACGCCGCTCAGGAGCAGGCGGTGAAGCATCTCGACCGGCTGTACCACGATCTGGTGGATCGTTACGAGAACCGTCCCCGATCCTTTCTGGCGCTGCTGTCTCCGGCGCTGGCCAAAGCGCAAAAGACGCCGTGCCAGGGCCTGTACTTCTGGGGCGGGGTGGGGCGCGGCAAGACCTATCTGGTGGACACCTTCTATGAATGCCTGCCGTTCCGCCGCAAGCTGCGCATTCACTTCCACCGTTTCATGCAGCGGGTGCATCACGATCTCAAAGCCCTGCAGGGTGAAAAGAATCCCCTCGACATCGTGGCCAAAAAGCTGGCGGACGAAACCCGCGTGCTGTGCTTCGACGAATTCTTTGTCACCGATATCACCGACGCGATGATTTTGGGCGGCCTGATGGAAAAGCTGTTTGGCCATGGCGTGACCCTGGTGGCCACCTCCAACATCGTGCCGGATCAGCTCTATAAAGATGGCTTGCAGCGGGCGCGCTTTCTGCCCGCCATCGCTCTGATCAACAAGTACACCCAGATCGTGAACGTGGACAGCGGCATCGATTACCGGCTGCGGGCGCTGGAGCAGGCAGAGATCTACCATTCACCGCTGGACGAAGCCGCCGAGTCTTCACTGGCAAAGAGCTTTGAAGCGCTGGCGCCGGAAGTTGGGGCCGCAGCAGCCGGCGAGGCGAATGTGGACATCGACATCAATGATCGCCCGATCCGCGCGCGTCGGGTGGCAGACGATGTGTTGTGGTGCGATTTCAAGGCGCTGTGTGATGGCCCCCGCAGCCAGAACGACTACATTGAGCTGGCGCGGATCTATCATGCAGTGCTGGTGAGCAACGTGCCGGTGATGAGCGCGGCGCAGGACGACATGGCGCGCCGCTTCATCAATCTGGTGGATGAGTTTTACGATCGCAACGTGAAGCTGATCATGTCAGGCGCCGCGCCGATTACCCAGCTGTACGGCGGCGGGCGGCTGGAGTTTGAATTCCAGCGCACCTGCAGCCGCCTGCTTGAAATGCAGAGTCACGAGTATCTGGCGCGGCCACATCGGCCTTAAGGCGCTGGCGAGGGGTGCAGCACGTGCACTTCTTCCAGATCCTTCAACACCTCTTTGCTCAACGTCACATTCAGCGATCCCAGATTGGTTCGCAGCTGATCCATGGAGGTTGCGCCGATAATGGTGGCGGTCACATAAGGCTGCGCCCGCACAAACGCCAGTGCCATCTGACACGGATCAAGCCCGTGTTTTTGCGCCACCTTGATATAAAGTTCAGTCGCCGCAAACGCCTGCGGATTGGTGTAGCGTGAGAACTGCTTGAACAGTGTCAGCCGCGCCGTTTCCGGCCACTGCCCGCCCAGATACTTCCCCGACAGCATGCCAAACGCCAGCGGAGAATAGGCCAGCAACCCCACCTTTTCCCGATAACTCACCTCTGCCAGTCCCACTTCGTAGGAACGGTTCAGCAGACTGTAGGGATTCTGCACCGATACAATGCGCGGCCAGCCCCGCTGTTCCGCCACCTGCAGAAACTTCATCACGCCCCAGGGCGTTTCGTTGGACACGCCAATGTGGCGGATCTTGCCGGCCTTCACGAAGTCATCCAGCACCGCCAGCGTTTCTTCCACCGGCGTGATCAGTTCGTCTTCCTTGGGCTTGAAACCCAGGCGGCCGAAGAAATTGGTGGTGCGGTCGGGCCAGTGCAGTTGGTAGAGATCGATGGTGTCCGTCTGCAGACGCTTCAGGCTGCCGTGCAGCGCCTCGGTAATGTGATGACGGTTGAAGCGGGTTTCCGCATTGCGGATGTGGGGCAACCAGGCGCCGGGGCCGCAGATCTTGGTGGCCAGAATCACTTTGCTGCGATTTTTACGTGCAGCGAACCAGTTGCCGATGATGGTTTCGGTGGAACCATAGGTGGGCGCCTGGGTGGGCACCGAATACATCTCGGCGGTATCGATGAAATTGATGCCGGCATCCATCGCCGCGTCCAGTTGCTCGAAGGCCTCCGCCTGCGTGTTCTGCTGGCCCCAGGTCATGGTGCCCAGGCAGAGTTCGGTGACAGTCAGGTCGGTGTGACCCAGGGGATTCATGCGCATGCTGGCCGTCCTTTCAATTACATAAGTCGGAAGAAAGTCCCGATGGTAACGGCTTGGCGGAGCAGAAAAAAGTCTGGTTGTACTCCTAAAGAGGTATACGAGGCGCGCAAAAGTGGAGGGCGCGGACAAATCATGACATAGCGCAACCGGCATCCACTGCCCGTTCATACAATGAGTCTCAGGGAATGAGAGAGGAAGTGCACCACGATGCCGTGCAAACGTTTCATCTGCACGCTGGTGGCGGGGGGAATGATGATCAGCCTCAGCGCCCTGGCCGACACACCGGATGCCACACGACAACAACAATTACTGCATCTGCTCAAACAGGATTGCGGCTCCTGTCACGGCATGACGTTGCAGGGTGGGCTCGGCCCTGATCTGTTGGCGCCGCGCATGGCGCAACTGCCACGGGAATTCCTCATCGCCACTATCGCCAAAGGGCGCCCCGGCACACCGATGCCGCCGTGGGAAAACCTGCTCAGTGCCGGCGACATCGCCTGGCTGGCCGATCAACTGCAACAGGGAGTCCGCTGATGCTGCGTGCGTTGTGGTTGAGTCTGGCGTTTCTTTTTACCGCGTGCGCTCACCAGCCTGTGTACGAACCCCAGGGCACTGGCGATCTGGGGGTAGTGATCGAGCGCGCCACTGGTTCGCTGCTGATTGTGAATACCTCGCGCCGTTCGATTCTGGCAAAAGTCGAAGGTCTGGGGGATCTGTCTCACGCATCGGTCGTATTTTCCCGCGATGAGCGTTTTGCTTATGTATTCGGCCGCGATGGCGGACTCACCAAAGTGGATATCCTGTTGCAGCGCATCGACAAGCGCATCATACAGGGTGGCAACAGCATCGGCGGCGCCATCAGCCAGGACGGCAAGCTGGTGGCGGTCTCGAATTACCAGCCTGGTGGCGTGAAAGTGTTTGATGCGCAGACGCTGGAACTAGTGGCGGATATTCCCGCCGAATATGCATCGGGTAAACTGTCGAAAACCGTTGGTTTGGTGGACGTGCCCGATCAGCAATTCCTGTTCAGTCTCTACGACGGCAACCAGATCTGGCGCGCGGATTTTTCCGATGTAAAAAATCCGCAGATCCAGAAATTCACCGATGTCGGCAAGCAACCCTACGACGCGCTGCTCACACCCGATGGCCGCTACTACATGCCCGGCCTGTTCGGCGAAGACGGCATGGCGAAACTGGATCTGTGGCATCCTGAAAAAGGCGTGCAGCGGATTCTGCCGGATTATGGTCAGGGTGATCAGAAACTGCCGGTGTACAAGATGCCGCATCTGGAAGGCTGGACCATCGCCGGCAACTTTGCATTCTTCCCCGCCGTGGGACGCAACGAAGTGCTGGTGATGGACATGAATACCTGGCAGCTGGTGGACAAGATTCCCGTGCACGGCCAGCCGGTGTTTGTCATGTCGCGCCCGGACAATCGTCAGATCTGGGTCAACTTCGCCCACCCGCATAACGATACGCTGCAGGTGATTGACACCGAATCCCGTCGCATTCTCAAAACCTGGCAGCCGGGCCCGGCGGTGCTGCACATGGAATTCACTCCGCGGGGCGAGGAAGTCTGGGTGTCGGTTCGCGACGCCCAGCGCATCGATATTTACAACACCCGCACGCTGGAGCGCGTCGCACAACTGCCGGCAGAAAGTCCCAGCGGTATCTTCTTCACCCACCGCGCCCACGAGATCGGACTATGATGACGACACTGGCCCGGCAACTGCTGGATCGCTACCAACGAGGCTTGCCGCTCAGCGCGAATCCTTACGCGGAAATTGCGGCAGAGTTGGGTGTGAGCGAACAGGACGTGCTGGCCACTCTGCGTCAGCTGCGGGAGCAGAAAATCATTACCCGCGTCGGCCCCGTTTTCGATCACCACAAAGCCGGTGCCAGCACGCTGGTGGCCATGGCGGTGCCGCCGGAACGGCTCGATGAGATTGCCGCCTACATCAGCCGGTTCGACGCGGTGAATCACAACTACGCCCGCGAACACGACTTCAATCTGTGGTTCGTGGTGACTGCCGCCGACCAGCAGCAACTGGACGCCGTGCTCGCCACCATCGAAACAGACTGCGGCATGCCGTTGCTCAATCTGCCGATGGAGCAGGCGTATCACATCGATCTCGGTTTCAAACTCGCATGGCAGGACTGATTCCATGACGATACTGACACAGCAGCAACAGGAATCCCTCAAGGCCGCGATACAGGACGGTCTGCCGCTCACCGCGCGCCCTTACGCCACGCTGGCGTCCGGTTTGGGCGTGCCCGAAGACGCGGTGATTCTCCAGCTGGAGCAATGGCTGCAGGACGGCTATATCAAACGCCTGGGACTGGTGGTGCGGCATCATGCTGTCGGTTATCGCGCTAACGCCATGGTGGTGTGGAACGTGCCCGACGATCAGGTGGACGCATTGGGCGAAGAAATGCGGCAACATCCGGCGATCACGCTGTGCTATCGGCGCCCGCGCCGTCTGCCGGACTGGCCCTACAATCTGTTCTGCATGATTCACGGTAAGGATCGCACGCTGGTGCACCAGCAGATCGAAGCCCTGATCCAGCAACTGGGCCTGCAGAACATTCAGCATGCTGTGCTGTTCAGCAATCGCCAGTTCAAGCAAACCGGAGGGCGTTATGCACGGGTCGGCTGACAGTTCAGAGTATGTGCTGGATACGCTGGATCGGCAGCTGCTCAATCGCCTGCAGGACGGCTTCCCGATTTGCGAGCGGCCGTATCTGGCCGTGGCGAATGAATTTAGCATCAGCGAAGACGAACTGATTGCGCGTATCCAGAATCTGCTGGCAGCGAATTACCTCACCCGGTTTGGCCCCATGTATCACGCCGAACGCATGGGCGGCGGACTGTCGCTGGCGGCCATGTCGATTCCGCCGGAGCAATTCGAGCAAGTGAATCACATCGTCAACAGTCTGCCGGAAATTGCTCACAACTACGAACGGGATCATACGCTCAACATGTGGTTCGTGATCGCCACGGAAGAAAAAGAAGACGTGGATGCCGTGGTGCGAAAAATCCAGGCCCTCACCGGCCATCCGGTCTACAACATGCCCAAGATCGAGGAATACTATGTCGGCCTCCGCTTCGCCGTCTGACAGCATCATGCAGCTGAGCGATCGGGATCGCCGGCTGATCGAGCTGACCCAGGAAGGCCTGCCCCTGGTGGCAAAGCCCTATCACCTGCTGGCGCAACAGTCCGGCATGAGCGCGGATGAAGTGATGTGCCGACTGCAACGGATGCAGGAGTGTGGCGTGATCCGGCGCATTGCCGCCGTGCCCAATCATTACAAGCTGGGCTACCGCGCCAACGGCATGACGGTGTGGGATGTGGCGGACAACCAGATCCAGCACCTTGGTCCGCAGGTGGGCGAGCTGGATTTCGTCAGCCACTGCTATCACCGGCCCCGTCATCTGCCGCTGTGGCCCTACAATTTTTTCGCCATGGTGCACGGTGCCGATCGCGACGACGTCCAGTCCCATATCGACGCCATTGCCGCGCTGCTTGGCGAACATTGCCGCGCCCGTGACGTCCTGTTTTCCACCCGCATCCTGAAAAAAACCGGCTTGCGGCTGAAGGCGAGGGAATAATCATGTTCCGCATCACCCAGTACATGCAAACCTTGCAGAACCCAACACCCATCGGCCCCGCGCGCAAACCGCCTGGCCCTGTGGTGATCTGGAATCTGATCCGGCGCTGCAACCTGACCTGCAAGCACTGCTACTCCATCTCGGCGGACATCGATTTCGCCGGCGAGCTGTCCACCCGGGAAGTGTTCACCGTGATGGATGATCTCAAACAGTTCCGCGTGCCGGTACTGATTCTCTCCGGCGGCGAACCGTTGCTGCGGCCGGACATTTTTGAAATTTCCAAGCGGGCGAAGGCGATGGGTTTCTATGTGGGCCTGTCCAGCAACGGCACGCTGATCGACGAATCCAATATCGAAAAAATCGCCGAGGTGGGCTACGACTATGTGGGCGTCAGCCTCGACGGGCTGGGGGAAACCCATGACCGCTTCCGCCAACTGAAAGGCGCCTTCGACGCATCCTTGCGCGGCATCGAGCTCTGCCGCCAGCACGGCATCAAGGCCGGCGTCCGTTTCACACTCACCCAAGACAACAGTCACGAACTGCCCGCGCTGCTGGATCTGGTGGCGGAGCGCGAGATCGACAAATTCTACCTGTCCCATCTGAATTATGCCGGGCGCGGCAATCGCCATCGCAAGCAGGACGTGTTCCACCAGACTACCCGCCACGCCATGGATCTGCTGTTCAATCGCTGCTGGCAGGAATTGCAGAGTGGCATGACCAGGGAATACGTCACCGGCAACAACGATGCCGACGGCCCGTATCTGCTGCAATGGGCGCAGCAACACGTACCCGATCAGGTGGAATCCCTGCGTCATCGCCTGCAGCAGTGGGGCGGCAATTCCAGCGGCCAGAACATTGCCAACATCGACAACCTCGGTAACGTGCATCCGGACACGTTCTGGTGGAACTACAACCTCGGCAACGTGAAAGAAACACCGTTCTCGCAGATCTGGCGCGATTCACCCGATCCGATTCTGAATGGCTTGCGGCAAAAGCCCCGGCCTGTGAGTGGACGGTGCGGGCAATGCCAGCATCTGGCCATCTGCGGCGGCAACACCCGTGTGCGCGCCTGGCAACTCACCGGCGATCCCTGGGCGGAAGATCCGGCCTGCTACCTGGACGACGACGAAATCGGACTGACGGCAGAAACCGCGCAGCCCCGCATTCCGCTCCCCAACCGAATTCCCATGCAGCAAAGAGGCTGACCCATGCCATTACGAACACTGGCCGGCCTGCTGCTGGCCATGACAACGTCCTTGTGCCTGGCGGAAGTGTCCGCTGATGCTGCCGTGCTTTACCAGCAACACTGCGCCAGCTGTCACGGTGCCGAGCGCACGGGCGCCATGGGTCCGGTCCTGCTGCCGGAAAGCCTTTCCCGCCTCAAGCCGGCCCAGGCCATTGAAGTGATTAAATTCGGTAGGCCCTCCACCCAGATGCCCGCGTTTGGTGCCCAGCTCAACGATGCTCAGATTCAGTCCCTGGTGGATTTCATTTACCAAGCCCCGGCGGTTTCGCCGCAATGGACGCTGGCCGACATCAGTGCCAGCCACGTCCAGCATGTCGATCCGGCAACACTCAAGCCCACACCCCAATTCAAAGCCAACCTGGAAAATCTGTTTATCGTGGTGGAACTGGGCGATCACCACGCCACCCTGCTGGACGGCGACACCTTCGAAGCCATCCACCGTTTCCCCACCCGCTATGCGCTCCACGGCGGCCCCAAGTATTCGCCCGACGGTCGTTTCGTCTATTTCGCCTCCCGGGATGGCTGGATCAGCAAGTTCGACATCTACAACCTGAAAACCGTGTCCGAAATCCGGGTAGCGCTGAACACCCGCAATCTGGCGGTCTCCTTCGATGGCCGCTACGCCATCGCCGCCAATTACCTGCCCCAGAACCTCGTGCTGCTCGATGCCGACACCCTCAAGCCCCTCCAGATCCCGGAAACCGGCAGCCGCGTGAGTGCCGTCTACACCGCACCACCCCGCAACAGCTTCATCGCCGCGATGAAGGACCTGAAGGAAGTCTGGGAGATCTCCTACCAGCCGGACATCAAAGTACGCCGCATTCCCACCGACGACTACCTGGACGACTTCTTCTTCGACCAGGATTACACCCGCCTTATCGGCGCCAGCCGCAATGGCGAGAAAGGGCAGGTGATCGACCTCGACACCGGTCGCAAGTTGGCTGAATTGCCCCTGGGTGGCATGCCGCATCTCGGCTCTGGCATCAGTTTCGACTACCAGGGCAAACCGGTCTTGGCCACACCCCACCTGAATCAGGGCAAGGTATCCATCATCGACATGCAAAGCTGGCAGGTCATCAAACAGATCGAAACCCTTGGCCCCGGGTTCTTCATGCGCAGCCACGACGCCAGCCCTTATGCCTGGGTGGACGTCTTTTTCGGCCCGAACAAGGACGCCGTCCATGTCCTTGACAAGGCAACCTTAACCATTAAGGAAACCCTGCGCCCGGCCCCAGGCAAAACCGCCGCCCATGTGGAATTCACCCAGGATGGCCGCTTCGCCCTGCTATCTATATGGGATGATGACGGTGCCGTCGTCGTCTACGACAGTCACACCCTCAATGAAATCAAGCGCATCCCGATGCGCAAGCCCAGCGGCAAGTACAACGTCTACAACAAGACCCGCTACCAGCGTGGCACCAGCCACTGATAAGCCGATGACAGGGCAGGGATTTACAGGCAAAAAACGCTGGAGAACGGCAGGGATTCTGTTAGAATTCGGCTCCCCGTTAAAGAAGTGTCAAAAAATTCAGCCATTGTTTGGCGTCATTGCTCGTCAAATCAGTGCGATAGCCTATTCTGTCTCTGAAATTGCTTGTCAAGCAGGGGCGGCTTGGGTAGTATTCGCGCTCTTTAAAACTGACGGGCAGACCTCGGATTAGAGTGTTCTAGGGCAGATTCAATGAAAACGACGATTAGTGCAAAGCCAGAATCGGTAGAGCGTGACTGGTACGTTGTCGATGCAACCGACAAAACTTTGGGCCGCCTGGCTACCGAAGTGGCTCGCCGTCTGCGCGGTAAGCACAAGCCTATCTACACCCCTCACGTTGACACTGGCGACTACATCGTCGTGATCAATGCTGAAAAGATCAAAGTGACCGGTCGCAAGACAACCGACAAGGTTTACTATCACCACACCGGCTTCCCCGGTGGAATCAAAGGGATCACCTTTGAAAAGCTGATCATCAAAAAGCCCCAGCAAGTGATTGAACTGGCTGTGAAAGGCATGCTGCCCCGCAATTCCCTGGGCCGCACCATGATGCGCAAGCTGAAAATCTACGCGGGCTCTGAGCATCCCCATGCTGCTCAGCAACCCAAAGAATTGGCTCTGTAATTAGGAAGGCATAATCGTGGAAACCAATTACGGTACAGGCCGTCGCAAAACCTCAACTGCCCGTGTGTTCCTGAAGCCAGGCACAGGCAATATCACAATCAACGATCGCACTCTGGACAACTACTTCGGACGCGAAACCGCCCGCATGATGGTTCGTCAACCTCTGGAACTGGTGCAGGCCGTTGATAAGTTTGACGTGTATGTGACTGTTGCTGGCGGTGGTGGCAGCGGTCAGGCAGGCGCGATTCGTCACGGCATTACCCGTGCCCTGATGGAATATGATGAGACTCTGCGTTCCACCCTGCGCAAGGCTGGTTTTGTAACCCGCGATGCTCGTGAAGTCGAGCGTAAGAAAGTGGGTCTGCGCAAAGCGCGCAAGCGTCCTCAGTACTCCAAGCGTTAATCCGGTCGGATTGGCTGCTTTCAGAAACGCCCGGGTGGCTTCCATCCGGGCGTTTTTGTGTTTCTGGATCAAGGGCATCCCGTGAAACCTTCCTTGTATCTATGCGGCAATTTCATTACTATTTGCGGCGTTTCAAATTAAGGGCATGGGGTCGCTTCGCCTCAAAAAAGCGTGGTACCTCGAGTGTTGATGGGGAGAGAATCTGAATGAGTTCCAGCGGCGTGAATGAGGGGCGGCGACGCTTCCTGATTGGAGCCACCTCCGCAGTAGGTGCCGTCGGCGCCGGGTTTGCGGCTGTACCGTTCGTACAGTCCTGGCAACCCAGTGCAAAGGCCAAGACAGCGGGAGCACCGGTCGTTGCAGATATCAGCAAGCTTGAAGTAGGTCAGCGCATGACCGTTGAATGGCGTGGTCGTCCTGTGTGGATTCTGCGTCGCACACCCGAAGCCATGGCCAGCCTGAAAAAGATTGAGGGCGAGCTTCGTGACCCCCTCTCCAACGAAAGCAATCAGCCCGAGTACACCAAGAACGAAGCCCGTGCCCGTACTGAAACCAGCGACATCATTGTCCTGATTGGCATCTGTACGCACCTGGGTTGTTCCCCTCTGTATCGTCCTGAAGTGGCAGCTGCCGATCTGGGTGCTGATTGGCTGGGCGGTTTCTTCTGTCCGTGCCACGGTTCCAAATTTGATTTTTCCGGTCGGGTATTCAAATCAGTTCCCGCTCCCACAAACCTGGATGTGCCGCCGTACTATTTCATGAGCGACACGCTGATCAAGATTGGTGAAGACGGGGAGGCTGCCTGATGAGTATGTTTCAAAGCCTGATGGGATGGGTTGACGCCCGCTTCCCGGCAACCAAGATGTTCGAAGAGCATATGAGCAAATACTATGCTCCGAAGAACTTCAACTTCTGGTATTTCTTTGGCTCCCTTGCCATGCTGGTGCTGGTCAACCAGCTACTGACCGGTATCTGGCTGACCATGATGTACAACCCCTCCGGCGAAGGCGCGTTCGCGTCCGTCGAGTTGAACATCATGCGTGACGTGGAGTATGGCTGGCTGATCCGCTACCTGCATTCCACTGGTGCATCTGCATTTTTCGCTGTGGTCTATCTGCATATGTTCCGCGGCATGATGTACGGTTCCTACCGCGCTCCTCGCGAGCTGGTGTGGATCTTCGGTATGTTGATCTATCTGGCGCTGATGGCTGAAGGCTTCATGGGTTACCTGCTGCCCTGGGGTCAGATGTCCTATTGGGGTGCCCAGGTGATTATCTCGCTGTTCGGTGCCATTCCCTATGTGGGCGAAGCGCTGATGGAGTGGATCCGTGGTGACTATCTGTTGTCTGGCATTACCCTGAACCGTTTCTTCGCGCTGCACGTGGTGGCGTTGCCGATTGTGATTCTGGCGCTGGTGGTGTTGCACATCATTGCCCTTCACGAAGTGGGTTCCAACAACCCTGATGGTATCGAGATCAAAAAGCTGAAAGATGAAAACGGTGTTCCGCTCGATGGCATTCCGTTCCACCCCTATTACTCCGTGCATGACATTGTGGGTGTGGTGGTGTTCCTGGCGGTGTTCCTGACCGTTGTGTTCTTCTTCCCCGATGGCGGCGGCTATCTGCTCGAGAAGCCCAACTTCGAGCCGGCCAACCCGCTGAAAACACCTGATCACATTGCGCCGGTGTGGTATTTCACGCCTTTCTACGCGATCTTGCGTGCGGTTCCGGACAAGTTGCTCGGTGTTATCGCCATGGGTGCGGCCATTGCCATCCTGTTCGTGCTGCCCTGGCTGGATCGCAGTCCGGTCAAGTCCATTCGCTACAAAGGCATCATCAGCAAGGTGACCCTGATGCTGTTTGCGGTGAACTTTGTCATCCTGGGCATTTGCGGCGTCAAGCAGCCTGATCTGCATGTAGAGTTCCTGCCCTTCGAGATGACCTATCGTGCTCTGGGCCAGATTGGTACGGCATACTACTTCGCCTATTTCATTCTGATGCCGTTCTGGACGCCGATAGAGAAATGCAAGCCGGTACCTGCACGTGTAAGGATGGGGCACTAATGAAAAAGTTACTTTCTGCATTGCTGATCATGTGTGTGCCTGTATTTGCACAGGCAGCGGGTCCGGCTGTTGAGTTGACACCGGCACCCATCAATAAGGATGACAAGGTGTCCCTGCAGCGGGGTGCCCAGATCTTCATCAACAACTGCCTGGGTTGTCATTCCGCCCAGTACATGCGCTACGAGCGGATGGCGATGGATCTGGATATTCCTGCGGACATCCTGCAAAAGAACCTGCTGTTTACATCCGAGCGGGTGGGCGACACCATGAAAACGGCCATGCCCACTGAGCTGGCGAAGAAGTGGTTTGGTACTGTTCCGCCTGACCTGACTCTGGCGGCGCGTGTTCGCGGTTCCGATTGGGTTTATTCCTACCTGACAGGCTTCTATCCGGATGCCAAACGTCCCTGGGGAGTGAACAACCATGTGTTCCCGGATGTGGGTATGCCCCATGTTCTGGCCAACATGGAAGCCCAGCTGGGAGAGAAGGGTTTCAAGGAAGCGATGGCCGATCTGACCAACTACATGGTGTACATGGCTGAGCCGATGCGGGCTGAGCGTGAGCGACTGGGTGTGTATGTGTTGCTGTTCCTGGCAATCTTCGCTATCCCGGTGTATTTCCTGAATCGTGAATACTGGAAAGACGTTCACTGATTTCCCGGTTTCGGGTACCCCATGCAAAGGGCGGAGTGCTCCGCCCTTTCGTCATTTTGGGTGTCGTGAAATTCGGGTGCAATAACGATCAAATTTCGTTGAAAACTGGAGTGTAAAATTCATGGGTGTCATCGCTAAGCGCTCTTCAATGACTTTTTTCTCGGACGGTGTCGATCATTACAGTCACCGCGTCCGCATTGTTCTGGCAGAAAAAGGTGTTGCAGTTGACGTGTTGAACGTGGATCCGGCGGACAAGCCAGAGGATCTGGCGACACTTAATCCTTACAACGAGTTGCCGACGCTGGTCGATCGTGAACTGACGCTTTACGAACCCAACATCATGATGGAATACCTGGATGAGCGTTTCCCGCATCCGCCGTTGTTGCCGGTGTATCCGGTGGAGCGTGCTCGCAGCCGGTTGCTGATGCACCGCATTCACCGCGACTGGTGCAGCAAGGTGGATGCGTTGATGGCCGGCAAGGAGAAGGAGGCCACGCTGAGCAAGTATCGCAAGGAGCTGACCGAAAGCCTGACCGCTATCGACGGCATCTTTGCCGAGAAGCCCTATTTCATGAGCGACGACTTCACGTTGGTGGATTGCTGCGTGGCGGCCATTCTGTGGCGTCTGCCGGTAATGGGAATCGAACTGCAGAAGTCCAAGTGCGGCAACCTGCTGGCCTATTCCGAGCGTCTGTTCCGTCGTGAATCCTTCCAGGCCAGTCTGTCGGACGCTGAACGCGAGATGCGTCCTTAAGCTATTGGGATAGTCGCGTGACTGATACCATGACACCGAGCAGGCCGTATTTTGTCCGGGCCATTTACGAATGGATACTGGACAATAACCTGACGCCTTATTTGCTGGTGAATGCGTCATACCCCAATACCCAGGTGCCCGTCGAATATATCCGCGACGGGCGCATTATCCTGAATCTGACTCCCTCCGCCATTCGTAATCTGCACATGGGTAATGAGCAGATCGAGTTCTCTGCCCGGTTTGGCGGGCAGGCGCGCAATCTGTTTGTACCAGTGGGCGCCGTGCTGGGTGTTTACGCCAAGGAAAACGGCAAGGGCATGTTTTTCGACGAGAGCGAGATCCCGCCGCCTGATGATTCCAGTGGCGGCGGTGGCGCCAGTGATGAAGCCAGGCCAAAGCCGGCGGGCAAGCCGTCGCTCAAGGTGATCAAATAAGTTTAGGCGTAAAGAATGTTGCGCAGATGAACGGGCCCTGGTGGCCCGTTTTGCGTTTCAGATATCGGCGCCGAAGATCTGCCGGTCGATCAGGTCGCAGAGGGTGTGAATGATCAGCAGGTGCAGTTCCTGTGCGCGGGCGGCGGACTGGGTGGGGACGCGCACTTCGATGTCGTCCTGATGCAGCAGGCGCGTGACATCGCCGCCATCGCGTGCTGTCAGTGCCACCACGCGCATGTTGCGGTCGTGTGCGGCCTGCACGGCCTGCACGGTGTTGGCGGAGGTGCCGCTGGTGGAGATGGCCAGCAGGATGTCGCCTTCCTGTCCCAGTGCCCGGATCGGCTTCGAGAAGATTTCATTGAAGCTGTAGTCGTTGGCGATGGCGGTGATGGTAGTGCTGTCGGAGCTGAGGGCGATGGCCGGCAGGGCCGGGCGTTCCCGCTCAAAGCGGTTGAGCATGCGGGACACGAAATGTTGCGCCGAGAATGCGGAGCCGCCGTTGCCGCAGCTGAGTATCTTTTTGTCGCTCAGAAGGCAGTGCACCAGGAGTTCGCCGGCGTGGGCAATGTAGTTCGGCAGTTCTTCGCGACACTTCAGTGCGACTTCGATATTGCTGTCGAACAGATCGGTGATGCGTTGTTCCAGTTCCATGTCATTTCCTCGGGCTGTTTTGCCTGTGCCGGGGCGGTGGTGAAAACGGGTGTGGCGGATGGTGCTTGGTTCAGAATGCGTTGGCAACCCATTCGATGGTGGGTGATGCGTCGAGTTCGCCGGAAATGCCCACCGCGTCGAACCGGCAGGGTGGCCAGCGGTTGCCGTAATGCTGCTGCAAAAAGAACTGGGCCGCGCGATTGAGTTTGCGTTGCTTGGCGCTGGTGATGGTTTCCAGCGGGCTGCCCAGTCCGGTTTCCTTGCGGTAGCGCACTTCTACGAACACCAGCATCTCGCGATCCTGCATGATCAGATCGATCTCGCCGGTCTTGCAGCTGAAGTTGCGGGTGACCAGGCTAAATCCCTGTCGTTCCAGATGGCGCTGCGCCAGTGTTTCCGCTTGGTTGCCCTTGTGTTGCTTGTCCGTTGGGTGTGCGATGTCCATCGTCTTCCATGACCGCGGTATCGATGATTTTGGGGATGAGGTGAGGCTTGCCGTCCTTGAAGGTGGCCCAGGTCAGTCCACGCTGAATGCGATTCTGTTCGCCGACGCTGAGTGTGCCGGTGGCGCCAAAAATACCAGCGCCCGGTACTTGCTTGAGCATGTGGATGCGGGTCTGCAGACGGTAGGCGTCCACGCCCAGGGCATTGAGGCGATAGAAGCGTGGGCTGGTTTTGGGCCAGGCTTCCAGCAGTCGCCGTTTCATGCTGTCGGGCTTCTCCAGCATCCAGGGCAGATCGCAAAACAGCACGCCGTCCAGATCACGATCCTTTTCCGGATTGGATTCACCGGAATAAATCTGTGAGCTGGCGTACACCGGCAGGTTCTCGGCGAAATAGAAGTTCAGTAGCGGTTTGATCAGGCGTGCCTGCTCCGGCGTTCCCACCAGATAGAGGAAATCGATGTCCTGACGGCGGCGTGGCTGGAACTCCATGTTGCGACCCACGATGCGCTTCAGCTGCTGGGCGCGGGCTTCGCTCTGATCCACCAGCAGCATCTGTTTCACGGCAGCGGCAAGAGCCTTTGCCGAATCGAAGGTGGCGGTGGTGTTGATGTCCAGCCCTTCTTGCGACCAGTTGTCCCGGAAGGCGGTCAGCGCACGTTCGCCCCAGGGACTCTGCTGATAGAACACGCCGGCGCGTTGACGTTGATCCCGCTGGGCCTGCAGCGCTACTTCGCGGGCATCATCTTCGGGCGTCAGGCCGAACTGGAACAGGTTCTGGGGCGGCTCGCGCACGGTGTCATCGGTATTGAGCGCGATGGTGGTCACCGGCAGGGTTTGTGGCGAGGCAGCCAGCTGGTGCACGTTTTCTTTCTGCAGCGGGCCAACGATGATGTCGGCGCCATCCCGCACGGCAAGCTGGTAGGTCTCGATGAAACGGGTGACATCTGAAGAGTCATACACGCGCAGCTCCGGTGCTGCTGCGTCCGGCTCCAGTTTACGCAGCGCTGCGTAGTGGGCAGTGAGGAAACCATTCTGCACCGCCAGCGCCGATTGGCGGTATTTCCCCTGCATGGGCAGCAACAGGGCAATGCGCTGGGGTTTGGTGTTGGCCAGCTCAGTCAGCAGTCGCACGCTGTCGGGCAGCTGCTGGGCGGCGGGGTGACCCGCGAAACGTTGCTGCCAGTTGTGGATGGCTTTCAGCTGGGCGTCCAGATCGTCCTGCTGGCCCTTGTAGATCCAGGCCAGTTCCAGCCAGCCCTGGATTTCCGGGATGGCGATGGTGCGGGTGAGGGAATCCAGGGTTTCGACAGGTAGCTGAATCAGGTTTTGCCAGATCTGACGGTGATTGTCCTGCTGGGCGTCACTGCTTTCGAGCATGGGCGCAACGAAAATGCGTTCCCGCGCGGCGGCCAGAAAATTCTCCTGCGCCTCCCATGCCTGGGCTCGCAGCAGGCTGATGCGATTGAGGCGGGCAGTGTCCAGACCAATCGACGCGCTGAGCAGTCCGTGCGTATCGGTGGTCAGCAGTTCGGTGGCCTGGTCGTATTTCTGCTGCTCGATGGCAATCTGCGCTAACGCCAGCACATGGTCGGTCTTCACGGCGGCGGGCAGAGTCGCTGTATCAATCGACATCAGCAGCCGCTTGGCGTCCTTGCGCTTGCCCAGTTCCAGCAGTTGATTGGCAGCCTCGATCAGCATGGACTCGGACTGCGGACTCGGCAGCTTGCGCGCGCGTTCAATGAGCGCTTGGGTGTCTGCGTAGGGATCCGGCGCTGTCGCCGCCACTGTCCTGGGTTGGGTGCCGCCCTCGGGGGTCGTGGAGCAGGACGCCAGCGCGAGCGCCAGGGCCAGGGTGCTGACTGTGATAAGCTTGCGGGGAAATTTGATCATCATGGGAATGGCGCATTCATGGCGAATGGTAATCTGTACATTGTCGCAACACCTATCGGGAATCTCAACGACATTACGTTGCGAGCGATCGAAGTGTTGAAGCAGGTGGACCTGATCGCTGCAGAAGACACTCGTCACAGCCGCAAATTGCTGGATGCCTTCGCCATCGAGACTCGTCTGACGTCGGTGCACGATCACAACGAGGCGGATCGCGCGAATTATCTGTGCGGGCTGCTGGCGCAGGGACAGGACATTGCGCTGATCAGCGATGCCGGTACGCCGCTGATCAGCGATCCCGGTTATCGCCTGGTGCGCGCCGTGCGCGAGGCTGGTTTCGAGGTGGTGACCATTCCCGGGCCCTGTGCGGCCGTTGCTGCGCTGTCAGTGGCGGGGCTTCCCACCGACCGTTTCCTGTTCGTGGGCTTTCTTCCGGCCAAGCAGCAGGCGCGTCGCACGGCCCTGGAAATCTTGCAGGGTGAATCTGCCACCCTGGTGTTCTACGAGTCCCCCAAGCGCATCATTGAAACCCTGCAGGACATGGCGCAGGTGTTCGGTGCCGAACGCGAGGCTGCCATCGCCAAGGAGCTCACCAAGGCGTTTGAAACGGTGAAGACAGCTACGCTGGAAGCGCTGTTGGTTTGGCTGCAGGAGGACGAACACCGCCAGCGCGGCGAATTTGTGGTGCTGGTGAAGGGGAAGGAGGCGCTGTCCGGCGAGATTCTGATTGATGCGAAGGTGCTGCGGGCGGTGGAGCTGGCGCGGGAGCATATGCCGCTGAAAAAAGCCTGTGCGCTCGTGTCCGAGTTGACGGGTGTAGCGAAGAATCAGCTCTACGATGCGGCATTGAAACAAAGTAATGCTTGAATCCTTAGTAATTTAGTATTAATTTCGCCCGTGAAGTCAGCCAGACAGTCGCTCTTCGTTTCGGCGGAGGGAGGAAAGTCCGGGCTCCACAGGGCAAAGTGCCAGGTAACGCCTGGGCGGCGTGAGCCGACGGAAAGTGCAACAGAAAGTATACCGCCTAAGCCCGCAAGGGCCGGTAAGGGTGAAATGGTGCGGTAAGAGCGCACCGCATGACTGGTAACAGTTCATGGCTGGAAAACCCCACTCGGAGCAAGACCAAATAGGAATCCATTGGCGTGGCCCGCGCTGGATTCGGGTAGGTTGCTAGAGGCGCGTGGTGACATGCGTCCCAGATGAATGACTGTCCACGACAGAACCCGGCTTACAGGCTGACTTTATCCCTTCTTTTTCATCGGTAAATAACCGGTGGTCAAAATAATTTCCTCTTATATCGCCAAATAATCTTCTGCGCTAGAACCCACTTTAAGACCCCTTTATATCCCTCTGAAAACGCTCATTATTTTTTCGTCAAAAATTCGCCGATCCGCTACGCTTCGGCTCGTAAGTTATTGTTTTTACGTAGCAAATTCACATTTTTGCCCCTGCTTTTTCCTTGACGTGGGACTGGGGCGTCCCTATAGTGTCATCAAGTGGTGCAAAGTGGTTTTTTGTGGAAAAAAAGGGAATCAACTAGGGCTTAGGTGGGAGAACAGGAAGCGCTGTGTTTCGGGGTCCGACTCTTCTCAATATGGACACGAAGGGGCGGTTGGTGATGCCAACCCGCTACAGAGACGCTTTGCTCGAACAATGTGGCGGCCAGCTGGTAGTTACCATCGACATCAATGACCGCTGCCTGCAGCTGTATCCCATGCCCAAATGGCTCGAGATCGAGCGCAATCTGAATTCACTCCCTTCCTTCAATAAAGAAGCGCGTCGGGCCCAGCGTCTGCTGGTCGGCCATGCCACCGAAATGGAAATGGATAATGCCGGGCGGATTTCGATCCCGCCGGTGCTGCGCTCTTACGCGTCGCTGGACAAAAAGATCATGTTGATCGGTCAGGGACATCGTTTCGAAATCTGGGCCGAGGATGTCTGGAACCAGAAACTGGACGAGATGCTGGCTGAAGAAGGTGAGGGCGACGAAGGCTTACCCGATCAGATGAAGCAGTTGGTGCTGTAATGAGCGGGCAGGATTTTCGTCATGAGACCGTGCTTTTGCAAGAGGCGGTGGATGCGTTGGTGACGGACAGTCAGGGTATCTACATCGATGGCACGTTCGGGCGGGGTGGTCACACCAGAAGGTTGCTGTCTCTGTTGAAACCGGAAGCCCGGGTGCTGGGGTTCGACAAGGATCCCCAGGCCATCGACGCCTGCCGTCAGTTAATGTCAGAAGATTCCCGTTTCCAGTATGTGCACGGGACCTTCGCAGACCTGCAGCCGGCGGTGGAAAGCCGGGGCTGGGCCGGCAAAGTGAATGGCATTCTGCTTGATCTGGGTGTGTCGTCGCCGCAGCTGGACGATCCTGCGCGGGGCTTCAGCTTTATGAACGATGGCCCGCTGGATATGCGGATGAATACTGCGGCCGGACAGTCTGCCGCCCAGTGGCTGCAATCGGCCAGCGCCGACGAAATTGCGCTGGTGTTGAAGGAATACGGCGAGGAGCGCTTCGCCCGTCGCATCGCCCAGGCCATTGTTGAGCAGCGTGAACACGAACCGCTGCTGCGTACCCGTCAATTGGCGGCGCTGGTGGAAAACGCCGTACCGGTCCGTGAAAAACACAAACATCCTGCCACCCGCACTTTCCAGGGCATCCGTATTTTCATCAATCGTGAACTGGACGATCTGTCCGACGCGCTGCAGCAGGCGGTGGATGTGCTGGCGCCTGGTGGTCGATTGGTGGTGATCAGCTTCCACTCGCTGGAAGATCGCATCGTCAAGCAGTTCATCCAGCGCAAGGAAAAGGGCGAGCCGTTGCCCCGTCATTTGCCGGTGCGGCATCAGGATGTGAAGCGTGAGCTGCGTTCGGTGCTGAAGCAGGTGCGGGCGTCCGACGCAGAGGTGGAGCGCAACCCTCGTGCACGCAGCGCCATCATGCGGGCGGCCGAGAAGGTGGCGTCATGACTGAGCAGCGTGCGCCCTGGTTGCTGGTGATGGTGGCATTGGCGCTGGTGTCGGCAACGGCGCTGGGCGTGGTGTATTCGAGCTTTGAGGCCCGTCGCCTGATTGCGCAGCACCAGCAGTTGCTCAACGAAAAAAATGCCATGCAGGTGGAATGGGGTCAGTTGTTGTTGGAGCAGAGCACCTGGGGTTCCTATAACCGGGTGGAGCAGTTGGCCGGCGCCAGGCTAAAGATGCGGGTGCCTTCTCCCAATGAAATCGTGATGGTGGATCCATGAGCGCTGCGACGGAAAATCAGCATTTCACCTGGCGTTATCTGCTGGTGCTGGTGGTGATGGCGCTGGCGGCGTTGGCGGTGTGCGGTCGCCTGATCTATCTGCAGGTGGAATCGCAGGACTTTTTGCAGGATCAGGGTGATCGCCGTGTGTTGCGCGCCGAAACCATTCCCGCCTATCGCGGCATCATTCAGGATCGCAACGGTGAGCCGCTGGCGGTGAGCACGCCGGTGACGACGCTGTGGGCCAATCCGAAGGAGCTGGTAACCCAGCAGCATGCCTGGGGCGTGCTGGCGCAAAAGCTGGGCATGAGTGAAAAACTGCTGAAAAACCGCATTCTGCATAGTCAGGGCAAGCAGTTCATCTACCTGCAGCGGCACATGAATCCGGCCAAGGCTAACGAAATCCTGCAGCTGGATATTGCCGGCGTGTATGAGCTGGAAGAGCGGCGGCGTTATTTTCCCGCCAGTGAAGTGACGGCGCATTTGGTGGGCTTTACCGATATTGATGAAGTGGGTCAGGAAGGCATCGAGCTGGCATTTGAGGAGCAGCTCAAGGGTGTGGATGGCAAAAAGCGGGTCATCAAGGATCTGCGACGTCGCACCATCAAGGATGTGGGATTGATCAGCAGCGCAGTGCCGGGCCGGGATGTGACGTTGAGCATCGATCTGCGCGCCCAGTACCTGGCTTATCGGGAATTGCTGACGGCGGTGAAGGAATATCAGGCGTCAGCCGGTACCGCAGTGGCGCTGGATATCGAAACCGGCGAGGTGCTGGCGATGGTGAATCAGCCTTCTTACAACCCGAATAATCGTGCCCGTGCGGATGTGGCGAGTCTGCGCAATCGCGCGCTGACGGATGTGTTCGAGCCGGGCTCCACCGTCAAGCCGTTCACCATCGCGGCCGCGCTGGAAAGTGGTAAATGGCGCGCGGACAGTTTGGTTGAGACGGCACCCGGCTATCTGCGTGTGGGTCGCAAATCCATTCGTGATCTGAACAATTACGGCACCATCGATCTCACCACTGTCATTGCCAAGTCCAGCAACGTGGGTTCGGCAAAGCTGGCGCTGTCGCTGGAAGAAAACGCGCTGCACGATTTGTTCAGCCGGCTGGGTTTGGGGCAGGCCACCGGTGCAGGTTTCCCGGGTGAAAGTATTGGTCAACTGCCGGCGCGCATTCGGTGGCGTCCCATCGAAATCGCAACGTTGTCCTATGGCTATGGCCTGTCGGTGACGGCGCTGCAGCTGACCCAGGCGTACGCCGTGCTGGGCAGTGGTGGCATCAAGCGCCCGGTGTCCCTGCTAAAGGTGAATGGCGACGTGGCGGGTGAGCGTGTGCTGGACGAAAAAATTGCGCGCCAGGTCGTGCACATGATGGAGAACGTCACCGGCGAACACGGTACGGCCAAGCGTGCCAGCGTGCCGGGTTATCGCGTGGCGGGCAAGACCGGCACCGTGCACAAGCTGTCAGCTGCTGGTTATCTGGATCATGAATACCTGGCGGTGTTTGCCGGCGTTGCGCCGGTGGAAAATCCCCGCATCGCCATGGTGGTGATGATCGACGATCCGAAAGGGGATGCCTATTACGGCGGCCTGGTGGCGGCGCCGGTTTTTTCGCGCATCATGGCTGGCCTGTTACGCGTGAAGAATATTCCGCCCGACAAGACAGTGGAAAACTTCGCCAACCTGGTCGAGAAGGACACCCCCGAATCATGAGCGCTTCCACCCTCAGCGTGACAGTGCAGGAATTGATGCCGGCCGGTGTGCCGGTGTCGCGCTGGCGTGATGCTCGCGTGAACGGATTGACGGTGGACAGCCGGGCGGTGCAACCGGGCAATTGTTTTCTCGCCTATCCGGGACATGCCGCGGATGGGCGTCGCTTCATTGCAGATGCATTGGCAAAAGGTGCGGCAGCGGTTCTGGCGGAAGCGGAGGGTTTGCAGAATTTTCCGGAAGACGCGCCGGTGATTCCGGTTGCCGGACTGAAACAGCACATGGGTGACATTGCGTCGCGTTTTTACGGCAATCCTTCGGCGCATTTGCAGCTGGTGGCGGTGACCGGCACCAATGGCAAGACAACCGTGACGCATCTGATTGCGCAGGCGGCTCAGTTTGTTCTGGGCAAGGCCGGGGTGATCGGAACCTTGGGCAATGGTCTGGTGGGCCAGCTGGCACCGACCAGCAATACCACGCCGGATATCATTGCCATCAACGCGGTGTTGCGTGAACTGCTCGATGCCGGTGTGAAGGTGGTGGCGATGGAAGCATCGTCTCACGGTCTGGTGCAGGGGCGTCTGGATGGCCTCACGCTTCATTCCGGCATCATCACCAATCTGAGCCGTGATCACCTGGACTATCACGGTTCGATGGAAGCCTATCGCGATGCCAAGGCCTTGCTGGCAAGCCATGAAACGTTGCAGCACCTCATTCTGAATGCAGATGATGACGCCGTTGCGGGCATGGCGAAGATGGCGCCGGCCGGTGCGGTGATTACGCTGTTTTCGCTGGTGCCTGATTCGGACGCCGCCATCAGGGCGCAGAGCATCCGTTTCGGCATGCAGGGCTTGAGCATGGATGTGGTGGCTCATGGCGAGCGCGCCACCATCAACAGCAAGTTAATCGGCGAATTCAATGCAGCCAATCTGCTGGCAGCGCTGGCGGGATTGCTGGCGCTGAAAGTGGATCTTGTCACGGCCTGCGAGGTGCTGGGCCGTTGTGAAGCGGTTGCCGGACGGATGGAAATTGTGAATGCGACAGCAGCGCAGGATGAGCCGGTGATCGTGGTGGATTTTGCCCATACACCGGATGCGCTGGAAAAAGTGCTGTCTGCCCTGCGGCGCCACTGTCCGGGGCAGCTGTGGTGTGTGTTCGGATGTGGTGGCGATCGTGATGCCGGCAAGCGTCCGCTGATGGGTAAGGCTGCTGTGGCATGTGCCGATCATCGGGTGGTGACATCAGATAATCCGCGCAGTGAAAAGCCGGCGGCGATCATCGCGGACATCGTACGGGGAATTCCGGTGGGCGCTGCCTTCGAAATCATCGAAGACCGTACCGCAGCCATTGAGTATGCAGTGCTGAATGCAAAAAAAGACGATCTGATTCTGCTGGCCGGCAAGGGGCACGAAGACTATCAGGACGTGATGGGTACCAAGTATCCATTCAGTGACGTGGCGGCGGCGCAGGCGGCGCTGGCAAAGCGCAGACAACAACAGATGTTGAACGGGTGAAACAGTGAAACTGAGTGTGGTGGCTGACAAACTGAACGGACGTCTGCAGGGTGCGGATGCAGAGTTCAGCCGTGTTTCCACGGATACCCGCACTCTTCAGCCGGGTGATCTGTTCGTTGCGCTGAAAGGCGAGCAGTTCGATGGCCATGACTATGTGCAGCTGGCGTTTGAAATAGGCGCCGTGGCGGCCATGGTGTCCCGTGCTGTAGCGGTGGAGCGCCCCCTGCTACTGGTGGATGACACGCTGCTGGGTCTGGGACAACTGGCCCGCCTGTGGTCGGCGCAGTTTGCACCGCGCAAGGTGGCCATTACCGGCAGTTGCGGTAAAACCACGCTGAAGGAAATGGTGGCGGCGATTCTGGGTAATGTGGGTGCAACCCATGCAACCCGCGGCAATCTGAATAACGAGATCGGTGTGCCGCTGACCTTGCTGCAGCTCAAGCCCGAACACCAGTTTGCGGTGATCGAATGCGGCGCCAACCATATGGGCGAAATTGCCTACACCGCTGGCCTGACCCAGCCCGACGTTGCGATTGTGAATATCGTGGCGCCAGCACATCTGGAGGGTTTCGGCTCCATCGACAACGTGGCGCGGGCCAAGGGCGAAATCTATGACGCGCTCAAAGCCGATGGCGTTGCGATCATCAATCTCGATGACGCCTATGCCAGCCAGTTTCTGAGCCAGACCGCCGACAAGCGCCAATTGACGTTCGCCCTGCGCAATCCTCATGCGGACGTGTACGCAGAATCTCTGCAGATGGGTGTGAATGGCCGCTACGACGTGCGGATTCACACGCCAACCTTTGTTGTCGCGGTCAACCTGCCGCTGCTGGGATTGCACAATGTCCGCAATGCGCTGGCGGCGACCGCAATTGCAGTGGCGCTGGGTGTCGATGCCGATGCGATCCGGCAAGGCTTGCAGAGCGTGCAGGCTACCAAAGGCCGTCTGTGCCCGGTGAGTGATGTGCCGGGCTTCCATCTGATCGACGATACCTACAATGCCAATCCGGCGTCGATCTGCGCTGCGATCGATGTGCTGGCAGAAGCCTCCTCGCCCACCTGTCTGGTATTGGGTGGCATGGGGGAGCTGGGCGATACCAGCGACGCATTGCACGAGCAGGTGGGGGAATATGCCGCGGCCAAAGGTATCCAGTCGGTGTACAGCCTGGGATCCAACGCGGTGTTTTACCAGCGTGGCTATGTGAAGGGCGGTCAGCCGGGCATGTTCAGCATCTGTCCGGATCACCTGACCATCGCCCAGGCGCTGGCGAAAAAAGAAAAAGACAAACTGATTCTGATCAAGGGATCGCGCAGTGCCACCATGGAAAAGGTTATTGCCGCGCTGCGTGATCTGGCTCGCTCACAAGAGGAACAACGTTAATGCTGCTTTGGCTGGCGGATTATCTGAAAACTTACATGTCATTTTTTCACGTCTTCCAGTATTTGACGTTGCGCGGCATTTTAGGTGTGCTCACGGCGCTGGCGATCGCCTTTATCGTGGGCCCGTACATGATTCGCAAGCTGAGTTTCCACCAGATCGGCCAGTCGGTGCGTAACGACGGCCCGCAAAGTCACCTCAGCAAGGCGGGTACGCCCACCATGGGTGGTGCACTGATTCTGGTGGCGATTTCCATCAGCACACTGCTGTGGGCGGATTTGTCCAATCGCTACGTCTGGGTGGTGTTGTTCATTACCTTCGTGTTTGGAGCGGTGGGTTGGGTGGATGATTACCGCAAAGTTGTGCAGCGGAATTCAAAAGGTCTGCCGGCCAAGTGGAAATATTTCTGGCAGTCGGTGGGCGGACTAGGTGTCGCTATCTTCCTTTATACGACCGCGCAGACGCCGGCAGAAACCCAACTGCTGGTGCCGTTCTTCAAGAACATTCAGGTGGACATCGGCTGGTTCTACATCGTGCTGACCTATTTCGTGATTGTGGGCACGTCGAACGCGGTGAATCTGACGGATGGCCTCGATGGTTTGGCGATTCTGCCGACGGTGCTGGTGGGGGGGGCGCTGGGTGTGTTCGCCTATGTCACCGGCAATACCCAGTTCGCGACGTATCTGCAGTTTCCCTACATTGCGGGCACCGGCGAGCTGATCGTGATCTGCGGCGCACTGGTTGGCGCGGGGCTGGGTTTTCTGTGGTTCAACACCTATCCCGCCCAGGTATTCATGGGCGATGTGGGTGCGCTGGCGCTGGGCGGCATTCTGGGTACGCTGGCAGTGATCACGCGGCAGGAAATCGTGCTGTTCATCATGGGCGGCGTGTTCGTGATGGAAACCGTGTCGGTGATTCTGCAGGTGGCGTCGTTCAAGCTGACCGGCCGGCGGATTTTCCGCATGGCGCCCATTCACCACCATTTTGAACTGAAAGGCTGGGCCGAACCGAAAGTCATTGTGCGCTTCTGGATCATCACGGTGATTCTGGTGCTGATCGGTCTGGCCACGCTGAAGCTGCGTTGAAACGGAAGTTGTGTTGAAGCGAAAAAAATTGTTGTGAGGAGAGCAGGGTGAGTTCACTGGCAGGAAAATACGTCGTCATCGGCCTGGGCAAAACCGGCCTGTCCTGTGTGCGTTTTCTGACGCACCTGGGCTGCGACGTGGCTGTCATTGATACCCGCGCCCAGCCGCCTGGGCTCAAGGAGTTGAAAGCAGAATTCCCTTCCGTGCGTTTCTTCAGTGGTGCACTGGATCAGTTTGATCTGACCCAGGCGCAGGAGCTGATCGTCAGCCCTGGTTTATCGATTCGCACACCGGCGATTGCCAAAGCGCAGGCGGCGGGTGTGTCCATCGCCGGTGATATCGAACTGTTCTGCCGCACCGTGAGTGAGCCTGTTATCGCTGTCACCGGTTCCAACGGCAAGAGCACCGTGGTCACGCTGCTGGGTGAATTGCTGCAGGCGGCGGGCAAAAAAGTGAAAGTGGCAGGCAATATCGGCCTGCCAGTGCTGGATGCGCTGATGGCCAAGGAAGCGGTGGATGTGTGGGTGCTGGAGCTGTCGAGTTTCCAGCTGGAAACCACCCACAGCTTGCGCGCGGAAGTGGCCTGCATTCTCAACGTCACTGAAGATCACATGGATCGCTACGACTCGCTGAATGATTATGCCAACGCCAAGCAGCGCATCTTCAATCAGTGTGAAAAAGCTGTGTACTGGATCGATGATCCGCGCACCTGCCCGGTGGGCCAGCCCTGCAAGATGATGGCATTCGGCGGCACTGGCGCCCAGCGTGGCCGTTTCCATGTGCGTCAGGCGGAAGGTGAAAGCTGGGTGATGGATGGCGACAAGGCCGTCGTCAGTGGATCGGAATTGTTGATCAAGGGCGCCCACAATCTGCTGAATGTGGCGGCGATATTTTCCATCCTCACCGCGTTTGAAGTGGACTATCGCGCGGTGCTGGCAGCGCTGCGCCGGTTTCCCGGTTTGGCGCATCGTTGTCGCTGGGTGACCAGTCGCAATGACGTGTCCTGGTACAACGATTCCAAGGGCACCAACGTGGGTGCGGCACAGGCGGCCATCGAAGGTTTGGGTTCGTCGATTCCAGGCAAACTGGTCTGGATTGCGGGCGGTGATGGCAAGGGCGCAGATTTTTCGGTGCTGCTACCCATGGTGAAGCAGTACGTGCGTGAAGCCATTCTGCTGGGACGTGACGCCAGTCTGATCGAGTCAGCCATCAATGGCGCGTGTCCGGTGACACAGGTCAAAACGCTGCAGGAAGCGGTGGCAGTGGCGGCGGCAAAAGCGCGTTCCGGTGACGCCGTGTTGCTGTCACCGGCCTGCGCCAGTCTGGACATGTTCAAGAATTACGAAGATCGCGGCCAGCAGTTCGAAGCCGCAGTGCAAGCAACAGTGGAGGCCCGGTGAACGCAGCACGCATCATGCAGGTCAGCAACGGATTGAGCCGGCGCCAATGGGTGCTGCTGTTCTCGGTCGTGCTGTCTGTTGTCGGTGTGGTGATGGTGGGCTCGGCATCCATGGACATGGCGGCACTCACCTACAAGTCACCGTTCTATTTCGTGCACCGGCAAATGATCTTCCTTGTGGCAGGGCTGGTGTGCGCTGCGCTGGTGTATCAAGTGCCGCTGGCGGTGTGGGAACGTATCAGTGTGCCGCTGTTGCTGGCAGCGTATGCGCTGCTGATGCTGGTGCTGATTCCGGGTATCGGGCGCACGGTGAATGGCAGTACCCGCTGGATCGTGGCCGGGCCGATCAATATTCAGGTGTCCGAGATCGTGAAGATCTGCGCCATGATGTACGTGGCCGGTTACCTGGTGCGTCGCTCCGATGAAGTGCGCGAACGCTTCTCCGGGTTCATCAAACCCATGTTGCTGCTGTCGGTGATGGTGGCGTTCCTGATGAAACAACCGGACTTCGGTGCCGTGGTGGTGATCATGGTGTCGGTGCTGGTCATGCTGTTTCTGGGTGGCGTGAAATTCGGCCAGTTCCTGCTGGTGCTACTGGGCAGTATCGGGGCCGGTGCATTGATGGTGTTTTCCTCAAGTTACCGGATGAAGCGCGTTTTGGGCTACATCGATCCCTGGGCGGAACAGTATGCCTCCGGCTATCAGCTGGTGCAGAGCCTGATTGCCTTCGGCCGCGGCGAGTGGACGGGTGTTGGTTTGGGCAACGGCATCCAGAAACTGTTCTACCTGCCCGAAGCCCACACGGACTTCGTGTTCGCCGTGATGGCGGAAGAATTCGGCCTGATCGGCAATCTGCTGGTGCTGGGTGTATTCATGGCGCTGGTGTTTACCGGGTTGTCCATCGGTCGTGCCGCGGAAAGACAGGGTAAGCGCTTCAACGGCTATCTGGTTTACGGACTCAGCGTCATGCTGGGCATGCAGGCGCTGGTAAACATGGGCGTGAGCAGCGGACTGTTGCCCACCAAAGGTTTGACCCTGCCACTGATCAGTTACGGCGGCAGCAGCCTGATCATCGTCTGCGTGGTGTTGGCGTTGATCATGCGGGCGGACTTCGAAAACAGCCAGCATCTGAAAAAGTCCCCCAGCAAGCAACCGAATCTGAATCTGGAGGTGACTGGATGAATTCACCTCGCAGAATGCAGCGCATCCTGATCACAGCTGGCGGTACCGGCGGCCACGTGTTTCCTGCGCTGGCGGCGGCCAAGCAGTTTCAGGAAGAAGGCATCGACGTGCGCTGGATCGGCACCCGCCAGGGCATCGAATCCCGCATCGTGCCGGCCAACGGTATCGCCATCGAGTATCTGGATGTGGCCGGTGTGCGCGGGCAGGGCATCAAGCGCCTGCTGACTGCACCGTTGAAAATCCTGCGTGCAGTGATCCGGGTGATGGCGGTGATCCGGCAGTACAAACCGGACGCGGTATTGGGCATGGGCGGCTTCGTCACTGGCCCCACTGGTGTTGGTGCCTGGCTGAGCGGTTGCCCCCTGTTCATTCACGAGCAGAACGCCGTAGCGGGCTTCACCAACAAACAACTGGCGCGATTGGCAAGGCGGGTGTTTCAGGCGTTCCCTGACACGTTTCCCGGTACTGAAAAAATTCAGACCACCGGCAATCCGGTGCGCAAGGAAATCGCTGCGCTGCCCGATCCTGCACAACGCTATGCCGAGCACACCGGCCCGCTGCGGATTCTGATTCTGGGCGGTAGCCAGGGCGCGGTGGCGCTGAATGAACAGGTGCCGCAGGCACTGGCGCAGTTACAAGGCAAGCTGGATTTCGTCGTGCGTCATCAGGCTGGCCCGAAAAATCTGGAAAGCGCACAACGCTTCTACCAGCAGGCAGGCGTTAACGCCGACGTCATTCCTTTTATAGAGGACATGGCGGAAGCCTATGGCTGGGCCGATCTGGTGATCTGCCGCTCCGGCGCGCTCACGGTGTGCGAACTGGCAGCGGCGGGTGTGGCGTCATTGCTGGTGCCTTATCCCCACGCGGTGGACGATCATCAAACCAAAAACGGCGAATACCTGAGCCAGAACGGAGCTGCCCTGCTGGTGCAACAGCACAACCTGACACCGGCGTCGCTGGCGGAACGGGTACTGCAATCCCTGTCGCAGCGGGAACAACTCAAAACCATGGCCATCAAGGCTCGCGGACTGGCGATGAACGAAGCCACCCGGCTGGTAGTAAGCGGCTGCATGGAGGTCGCACGTGACAACTAAAAAAACCAACGCCCGCATGATCGAGATTCCGGAAATGCGCCGGATTCGCACCATTCATTTCGTCGGCATCGGCGGTGCGGGCATGTGCGGCATTGCCGAAGTATTGCTGAACCAGGGTTACGCCATCACCGGCAGCGACATCAAGGCTGGCCAGGTCACCCGTCGCCTCGAAGCCCTGGGCGCGCGCGTATTTATCGGTCATAATGCCGCGAACATCAAACAGGCGGATGTGGTGGTGGTGTCCACGGCGGTCAAACTGGACAACCCTGAACTGGTCGCGGCGCGCGAAGCCCGTATTCCCATCGTGCCCCGCGCCGAAATGCTGGGCGAGCTGATGCGCTATCGCCACGGCATCGCCATCGCCGGCACTCATGGCAAAACCACCACCACCAGCCTGATCGCCTCCATTCTCGCCGAAGGCAAACTCGATCCCACCTTCGTCATCGGCGGCCTGCTCAACAGCGCCGGCACCAATGCCCGCCTGGGCGATAGTCGCTACTTCGTGGCCGAAGCAGACGAAAGCGACGCATCATTCCTGCATCTGCAGCCGATGACCTCCATCGTCACCAACATCGACGCCGACCACATGAGCACCTACGGCGGCGACTTCAACAAATTGAAAGACACCTTCATCCAGTTCCTGCACAACCTGCCGTTCTACGGACTCGCGGTGGTGTGCATGGACGATCCGGTGATTCGCGATCTGCTGAATGACATTACCCGCCCCACGATTACCTACGGCGTGCACCCGGACGCGGACGTGCGGGCCGAAAACATCCAGCTCACCGGCATGCAGTCCCATTTCCAGGTGTTGCGTCCTGATCGCGCTGGCGTGCTGGATGTCACCCTGAACATTCCCGGCCATCACAACGTACTCAACGCGCTGGCCGCCATCGCCGTTGCCACCGATGAAGGCATCAACGACGCCGCCATCGTCTCGGCGCTGGGCAAGTTCCAGGGTGTGGGCCGACGCTTCCAGGTTTACGGCGATTTTCCGGTGGAAGGCGGCAGCATCAAACTGGTGGACGACTATGGTCACCACCCGCGCGAAGTGGCAGCGACCCTGGCAGCGGCGCGGGCAGCATTTCCCGGCCAGCGCATCGTGATGCTGTACCAGCCGCACCGCTACAGCCGCACCCGCGAACTGTACGAGGATTTCGTGGGCGTGCTGTCTGAAGTGGATCTGCTGCTGCTGATGGAAGTCTATTCCGCTGGCGAAGATCCCATTCCCGGTGCAGATGGCCGCAGTCTGAGCCGCAGCATCCGCCAGCGTGGCACCGTCGATCCCATCTTCATCGACGACGCCAGCCAGATTCCCGGTGTGCTCAGCCACGTGCTGAAACCGGGGGACATAGTGATGACGCAAGGCGCCGGCAATGTCGGTGCCATTGCCGCAAACCTGGCTTCCAGCCAGTTGAAAGAAGTGTGATGGAGCAGATATGAGCGGGCAGTTGCAAGCGCTAGGCAAAATCGGAGTGTTGTACGGCGGTGAATCCGCCGAGCGGGAAATTTCCCTGCGCAGCGGCAAGGCGGTGCTGACCGCCCTGCAGAATCTGGGCGCCGATGTCGTTGCGATCGACGTCCAGTTCAACGACGCCCTGTTCACGCAATTGCGCAGCATTGATTTCGCCTTCATCGCACTGCACGGTCGCGGCGGTGAAGACGGCGTGATCCAGGGCCTGCTCGAAATCATGGGCATCCCCTACACCGGCAGCGGCGTCGCGGCGTCAGCACTGGGTATGGACAAGCTGCGCACCAAATGGCTGTGGATCGGCGCTGGTTTGCCGACGCCGGAATTCAAGTCCGTCGGCAGCGTGGAACAATTGAGTGGTCTGGTGGAACAGTTGGGCGGCGCCGTGATGGTCAAACCTTCACACGAAGGCTCCAGCATCGGCATGTCCCGCGCAACCACGCAGGCGGAACTGGAGAAAGCCTTCGCCACCGCCCAGACCCACGACAGCGAAATCCTGGTGGAACGCTGGATCGATGGCCCCGAATTCACCTGCGCCGTGTTGAATGGTGTGGCGCTGCCGGTGATTCGCCTGAAAACACCCAACGTGTTCTACGACTACGAAGCCAAATACCAGTCCCGCAACACCCAGTACCTGATTCCTTGCGGCCTCACCGCCGAGCAGGAAACACAACTGCAGGCATTGAGTGTGAAAGCATTCCACGCCGTGGGCTGCAAAGTGTGGGGGCGCGTGGACGCCATGATGGACGCCCAGGGCCGTTTCTGGCTGCTGGAAGTGAACACCGTGCCGGGCATGACTGATCACAGCCTGGTACCAATGGCCGCGAAAGCCGCCGGCCAGAGTTTCGAAAAACTGGTTGAAAACATTCTGCTGGGAAGCGCAGGCAAACTGTAATGGTGAAGGTAAGGGAAAGCAAAAGTCGCGGTGCGACACCCAAAAAGCCGGCGCTGCCCTGGCGTCAGCGGGTGTCCCAGACCCTGGCACGCAAGCGCGCGCAATTTCGCACGGGCCTCCAGGCATTGGCCGTCGGCGTATTGCTGACGGGTGGAGCCGTGGGCGCCTGGTACGCGCAGGCGATTGCAAGCGAGTTTGCCGCGCGTTTTCCCATCCAGCGCATCGCGATCATGGGTGATCTCAAACACGTCGATCCCCGTGCGCTGGAAGCAGCATTGCGGCCTTACATGGAAGAGAATTTTTTCTCCGTCGAGCTGCCTGAAGTGCAACAGACAGCGCAATCGATGGCGTGGATCGACGCCGCCGACGTGCGAAAAGAATGGCCCAACACACTCGTTGTCACGCTGCAGGAACGCATTCCGGTAGCGAACTGGGGAAAAAATCAGTTTTTAAGTGCAAAAGGTGAAATATTTTTTGCAGAACACGTGCAACCCAATCCAAATTTGCCTACTTTTATTGGCATGGCAGATCAAGCTGCGCTTATTGCTCGACACTACGTGCAAATGCAGGCCGTTCTGAAGGAAGCAGGGTTGGCAATTCAAGCTTTGGAAATGACGGATCGTATTTCCATGACGCTGCAACTGGGCAGTGGAATGACGCTGGTGGTCGACGAAAAGGAAAGCCTGGAAAAGCTGCAAAGGTTCACCGCAGTCTACCAGCTCTTCTCGGACGAACAACGGCAACAACTCTTACGCGTAGACCTGCGCTACGAAAACGGGCTTGCTATCAAGTGGAAGAAAGGCAATGGTGACACAAACGCTGCGTAACATGCTGGGAATGGGGGAGTCACATCCTGTTGGTCACTCACACGAGCGGACACTCGGCTTCAGCCGCAACAGAATGGACAAGATGATCGTTGGCCTGGACATCGGCACCTCCAAGGTGGTGGCCATCGTCGGCCAGCTCAAGGGTGACGGTACCATCGAAGTGGTGGGCATCGGTTCCTCCGCCTCCCGCGGCCTCAAGAAAGGCGTGGTGGTGGACATCGAATCCACCGTTCAGTCGATCCAGCGCGCCATCGAAGAAGCCGAACTGATGGCCGGCTGCCAGATCCACTCGGTCTATGTCGGCATCGCCGGCAGCCACATCCGCAGCCTCAACAGCCATGGCATCGTCGCCGTGCGGGATCGCGAAGTGAATCGTGCTGATCTGGAGCGGGTGATCGACGCCGCCCAGGCAGTGCCGATTCCGGCCGATCAGAAAGTTCTGCACATCCTGCCCCAGGAATACATCATCGACTCCCAGGAAGGCATCAAGGAACCGCTGGGCATGTCCGGCGTGCGTCTGGAAGCCAAGGTGCATTTGGTGACCTGTGCAGTCAACGCTTCCCAGAACATCGAGCGCTGCGTGCGCCGCTGCGGTCTGGAAGTGGAAGACATCATTCTGGAGCAACTGGCCTCGGCCTACGCCGTGCTGACCGACGATGAAAAGGAACTGGGTGTCTGCCTGGTGGACATCGGTGGCGGCACCACTGACATTGCCGTCTTCACCGAAGGCTCCATCCGTCACACTGCCGTGATTCCCATCGCGGGTGATCAGGTCACCAACGACATCGCCATGGCGCTGCGCACACCGACGGAACACGCCAACGACATCAAGATCAAATACGCCTGCGCGCTCACCCAACTGGCTGGCCCCAACGAAACCATCAAGGTCGCCAGCGTGGGCGACCGTCCGCCGCGCGAACTGTCACGCCAGGCACTGGCCGAAGTGGTCGAGCCCCGTTACGACGAACTGTTCTCGCTGGTGCAGGCCGAACTGCGTCGCTCCGGTTTCGAAGACATGATCGCCGCCGGCATCGTGCTCACCGGTGGCTCGTCCCGGATGGAAGGCGCAGTGGATCTGGCAGAAGAAATTTTCCACATGCCGGTACGCCTGGCGACGCCGCAAGGCATCTACGGCTTGACCGAAATGGTGAAAAACCCGATCTACTCCACAGCCGTTGGCTTGCTGCTTTATGGACAGAAGCAGGTGGAGGCGGGGATTGCCCAAAGCAAAGGGCAGTCGCAACAAATGCAGCCTGGGGTAATGGATCGGGTGAAAACCTGGTTCAAAGGCAATTTTTAACAACCTGTCGTTCAGACAGGGTTCAGCATTAAAAACAGACTCTTGGAAAAAGAGAAAACAGCAGAAGGAAACGGGAGATTAAATATGTTCGAGTTGGTGGATAACGTACCTCAAAACGCAGTGATCAAGGTCGTCGGTGTGGGCGGTGGCGGCGGCAACGCCGTGGAGCACATGATGTCCAGTCAGGTCGAAGGCGTGGAGTTCATTTGCGCCAACACCGATGCCCAGGCACTGAAGAACATGCACGCCAAGACCTTGCTCCAGCTCGGTGGAGCGGTGACCAAAGGTCTGGGCGCAGGCGCCAATCCCAACGTCGGTCGTGAAGCCGCGCTGGAAGATCGCGAGCGCATCCGTGAAGTGCTGAACGGCGCCGACATGGTGTTCATCACCGCCGGCATGGGCGGCGGCACGGGCACCGGTGGCGCGCCGATCGTGGCCGAAATTGCGAAGGAGATGGGTATCCTCACCGTCGCCGTTGTCACCAAACCGTTCCCGTTCGAAGGCAAAAAGCGCATGCAGGTCGCCCTCGAAGGCATGAAGCATCTGAGCGAGAACGTCGACTCCCTGATCACCATCCCCAACGAAAAACTGCTGGACGTATTGGGTCCCCGCACCAGTCTGCTGGATGCCTTCAAAGCTGCGAACGATGTTTTGCTCGGCGCTGTGCAGGGCATCGCAGATTTGATCATCCGTCCGGGTATGATCAACGTTGACTTTGCTGACGTGCGCACCGTCATGTCCGAAATGGGCATGGCCATGATGGGAACCGGTCGCGCCACAGGAGAAAACCGCGCCCGCGAAGCTGCCGAAGCCGCCATCCGCAGCCCGCTGCTGGATGATGTCAACCTGCAGGGTGCTCGCGGCATTTTGGTCAATATCACCGCCAGCGAAAGCCTGTCCCTGGGCGAGTTCTCTGAAGTGGGCGATACCGTGGAAGAATTTGCCTCTGACAACGCCACTGTCGTTGTTGGCACGGTTATTGATCCTTCTTTGGGTGACGAACTGCGGGTGACCGTGGTAGCGACCGGGCTGGGCATCAACTCGTCCGTCGCGGAACAAGCACCACCTGTCAGGGCAGTCGAGTCTGTGACTCGGCGGTCTGCGCCAGAAGCGGTCACAGACTACAAGCGCTTCGAGCAGCCCGCGATTGATCGGGCACGCCTGAAGCAACAGGACGTCCGCCGCCGTGCTGTGTTGGATACCGATGTAAATCGTGAATATTTGGACATTCCGACATTTTTGCGGCGTCAGGCAGACTAAATGTTCAAAAAGTAACCATTTTGACGTGATTAGGTTGGTGTGCCTAATAAAAGCTGCTAGTATTCCGGCAGTCTTTACGCGCCTGACTTCACCAACCTAACTGTGTGAGCGAGATGATAAGACAGCGCACATTGAAAAATGTAATCCGTGCCACGGGCATCGGTCTGCACTCGGGTAAGAAAGTGTACCTGACGTTGCGTCCTGCGCCGGTGAACACGGGTATTGTGTTCTGCCGTACGGATCTCAACCCCATTGTCACGATCGAAGCCAAGGCCACCAACGTGGGCGACACCATGCTTTCCACCAATCTGGTGAAAGGTGATGCCCGCGTCTCCACTGTTGAACACCTGATGTCGGCGTTCGCAGGTCTGGGAATCGATAATGCCTATGTGGATCTGAGTGCTCCGGAAGTGCCTATCATGGACGGTAGCGCAGGCCCCTTCGTCTTCCTTCTGCAATCAGCGGGAATCGAGGAACAGAACGCCCTGAAGCAATTCATCCGGATCAAGCGGAAGGTGACTGTCTCCGATGGCGACAAGTCAGCTACTTTCCTGCCGTTCGATGGCTTCAAGGTCGATTTCACCATTGACTTCGATCACCCTGTCATCAAGGGGCGCGGCCAGAACATTTCTATCGATTTTTCAAGCACTTCCTTTGTTCGCGAAGTGAGCCGTGCGCGTACCTTCGGTTTCATGAAGGATATCGAGAACCTGCGCAAGCAGAACCTCGCTCTGGGCGGCAGCACCGAGAACGCCATCGTAGTGGATGAATACCGGATTCTTAATGAAGACGGTCTGCGCTACGAAGACGAGTTCGTGCGCCACAAGGTACTGGACGCGATCGGAGATCTCTACATGCTGGGCAAGAGCCTGATTGGCGAGTTCCGCGGTTACAAATCCGGTCACGCCCTCAACAATCGCCTGGTGCGTGAGTTGCTGCTCCAAAAAGATGCTTGGGAATCAGTGACTTTCGATCAGGAACGCAGTGCCCCCATCAATTACGTCAAACCTGTCCTCGCTGCGGAGTAGTTCGCAGCTTTGACACAAAGTCCGGTCTAACGGTCGGGCTTTGTGGCAATCCCCTCAATCTTTGCCATTCTTACCTAACGTCATCGCCAAACGCCGCAGGGATTCTGCCAGGCCGGGATCGCTGATGCCGTCTGCCGTATCGCTTAGCAACTTGCGGTTGGCGTCGGATACCGGTGGCGTCATGCGAACCTGGCGGCGGGAGTCCGGTGCTTCCGCCGCCTGAGTCCGGATCGTAATGGATGTCAGCCCCTGAAAAATGCTCATCTTTTGCAGTTTGGGCAGTATTTGCGGGGTTAGAAACCGCAATTGGGTGGCCGCTGAGCCACTGGCCGCATTCAGCGCCAGAACCCCCTGTTCAAAGGATCGAACCTGACAGTAATCAGCCAACATGGAAGGCAGCAGGCGCTGCAGGGCACGCTGCAATTCGTCGGATTGCCGGGCCTTTTCAGTGAGGGACTTCACTTCCTGGCACTGACGCATGAGATCCGTGACATTTTTTATGTTAGTTTCAGGTTTCATGGGTCAAAACATTGATTAATAAACAGTAGTTTTGTGACGTTTTTACTGTTTGAGGTGTGGTTCGAGAGTCAGTAACTATGAATATTATCCTATTTGATTCGAAAACTGGGCATTCCCGCACGCTGCGACTGAATAACGGGCTTCTGGCTGGCCTGATGTTGTTGGTAGTGACTGCCTGCTTTGCCACCGGGGGAGCTGCTGGCTACTTCTGGAACGGGCAAGCCGGACAAGGCGGAGAGCTTGCTTCGTACTTCAGGCAGGATATCGCGAATAACGCGCAGAAAGTGGGAGAGGCCCGGCGTCACGCGGAAGAACAGCTCACCGCCATGACAGTGCGCATGGCAGAGCTGCAGGCGCGGCTGATGCGACTGGATGCGCTGGGTGAGCGCCTGGTGGATATTGCCAAGCTCGACGGGGGTGAGTTCGATTTCTCCCAGTTGCCCGCACTGGGTGGGCCGGAAGACGGTGAACTGGGCGTGGCCTATGAAAGACCAAGCTTTCTGGCGGATCTGGATCGGTTGGCAGCGGACATAGATCAGCGTGAACATCAGTTGGACGTGCTGGAATCCCTGTTGGCCAACCGCAAGCTGCAGAAGGAATCCACTCTTGCCGGACGCCCCGTAACCAAGGGCTGGATGTCTTCCCGTTTCGGTCGTCGCACCGATCCTTTCTCCGGGCGCCTGGCCTGGCATGAAGGTGTGGACTTTGCCGGCAAGGATGGCTCCGACATCGTGTCGGTAGGTTCCGGTGTGGTGACCTGGGCGGGAGAGCGCTACGGTTACGGCCTGCTGGTTGAGATCAATCATGGTGGTGGCTATACCACCCGTTACGCCCACGCCAAGACAGTCAGCGTGAAGGTGGGTGATATCGTCAAGAAAGGTCAGCCACTTGCCACCATGGGCAGCAGCGGTCGCTCAACGGGCCCTCATGTGCACTTTGAAGTCCGCCTCAACGGCAAGGCGGTTGACCCTTCCCGTTACATTTCCCGCAATCAAGGCTGATTCCTCGTTCTATCTATATGGGGTGCACCAGAGCCGTGCACCCTGTCACTAATCTATTGCGTAAACGCTTTATCCTGCACGGAAAATAACGTTAGAATTGCGACCTTTGATGTCTTTCCCTGCCCATGCGGGTGATAGCTCCGGTTGGCATTGGCCGGGGGAATCCAGCCTCATTCTCAGAGTCTTAGAAGTGAATACCTATGTTGGGACCACTGTTACGCAAGATCTTCGGAAGCAAAAATGAGCGCGAACTGAAGCGCATGGGGAAGCTTGTTGCGCGCATCAACGAGTTTGAAAGCGCTCTGCAGGCGTTGTCCGATGAAGAACTGAAGGCCAAAACCCCTGAATTCCGCCAGCGCCTGGAAAAAGGCGAAACGCTGGATGGACTGTTGCCGGAGGCGTTTGCGGTGGTGCGTGAAGCCAGCCGCCGGGTGATGGGTATGCGTCATTTCGATGCCCAGATGGTGGGCGGTATCACCCTGCATGAAGGAAGAATTGCCGAGATGCGCACCGGCGAGGGAAAAACGCTGACCGCGACCCTGCCGGCCTACCTGAATGCGCTGCCCGGCGAGGGCGTGCACGTGGTGACGGTGAACGACTACTTGGCCCAGCGTGATGCCAACTGGATGCGTCCTCTCTACGAATTTCTCGGTCTGTCGGTGGGTGTGATCCTGTCCCAGCAGCCGCAGGATCAGAAGCGTGCAGCTTATGCATCTGACATCACCTACGGCACCAACAATGAATTCGGTTTCGATTATTTGCGCGACAACATGGCGTTCACTCTGCAGGATCGGGTGCAGGGCCCGCTGGCGTTCGCCATTGTGGACGAAGTGGACTCCATCCTGATCGATGAAGCCCGTACGCCGCTGATCATTTCCGGCCCAAGCGAAGACAGCTCCGAACTGTACAAGCGCATCAATACGCTGATTCCCCGTCTCAAGCGGGGTGTCGAAGGCGCCGAGGATTCCGCCCACTACACCATCGACGAGAAAAACCGTCAGGTGGAACTGACGGAAGAAGGCCATGCCTACATAGAGGATCTGCTGACCGAGTACAAGTTGCTGGGGGAAGGCGAGAGCCTGTATGCCGCCAACAACCTGAACCTGCTGCACCATGTGCATGCGGCGCTGAAGGCACATGCACTGTTCCACCGCGATGTGGAGTACATCGTGCAGAATGGCCAGATCGTCATCGTGGATGAACATACCGGCCGTACCATGGCAGGAAGGCGCTGGTCGGATGGTATTCACCAGGCGATCGAAGCGAAGGAAGGTGTGAAGATCCAGTCGGAAAACCAGACCCTGGCTTCCACCACCTTCCAGAATTACTTCCGCCTGTATCGCAAGCTGTCGGGTATGACCGGCACCGCCGATACCGAAGCATTCGAATTCCACCAGATCTATGGCTTGGCGGTAGTGGTGATTCCCACCAACCGGCCGATGATCCGCAAGGATCACAACGATCTGATCTACATGACGGCGGAGGAAAAATACGAAGCCATCATCGAGGATATCAAGGCGAGCATCGAGGCGGGGCGTCCGATTCTGGTGGGTACGGCCTCCATCGAAACGTCGGAATACCTGTCCAGCCTGCTGAAGAAGCAGAAGATTCCCCACAAGGTTCTGAACGCCAAGTTCCACGCCCAGGAAGCGGAAATCATTGCCCAGGCGGGTCAGCCGGGTGCAGTGACCATTGCGACCAACATGGCGGGTCGCGGTACGGACATTCTGTTGGGTGGTAACTGGCAGGTGGAAGTCCAGGCGCTGGAAAATCCCACCCAGGAACAGATCGACGCCATCAAGGCGGCCTGGGAGCAGCGTCATGCCAAGGTGCTGGAGGCCGGTGGCCTGCACATCATCGGCACCGAGCGCCACGAGTCCCGCCGCATCGACAACCAGTTGCGTGGCCGTTCCGGCCGTCAGGGTGATCCGGGCTCGTCCCGTTTCTATCTGTCGCTGGAAGACAACCTGATGCGGATCTTTGCGTCCGACCGGGTGAAGGGGCTGATGCAGACGCTGGGCATGGAGCGTGGCGAGGCTATCGAGCATCGCTGGGTCACCCGCTCCATCGAAAACGCGCAGAAGAAAGTGGAAGGTCGCAACTTCGATATTCGGAAATCCCTGCTGGAGTACGATGACGTCGCCAACGATCAGCGTCGGGTGGTGTACGAGCAGCGTAACGACATCCTCAATGCCGACGACATTTCCGCCAACATCAGGGCCATTCGTGCCGATGTGGTGAACAAGTTCATCAGCGGCTACATTCCGCCCCAGAGCATGGAAGAACAGTGGGATCTGGAAGGACTTGAACGCGCGCTGGAAACGGATTTTCGTGCCGAGATGCCGATCCGTCAGTGGCTGGCCGACGACAAGTCCCTGCATGAAGAACCGCTGCGCCAGCGGATCCTGCAGATTCTTGAAGAAGCGTATACCGCCAAGGAAACCGCGCTGGGTGATGAAACCCATGTGATGCGTCAGCTGGAAAAGCACGTGATGCTGGCGACGCTGGATCGCTTGTGGAAAGAGCATCTGGCCAACATGGATCACCTGCGTCAGGGCATTCATCTGCGTGGTTACGCGCAGAAAAATCCCAAGCAGGAATACAAGCGCGAGGCGTTCGAACTGTTCCAGACTTTCCTCGAAAACGTGCAGCTGGAAGTGGTGCGTATTCTGTCCACCGTTGAGCTGCGCAAGCAGGAGGAAGTGGAAGAGCTGGAGCGTCAGCGTCGGGAAGCAGCAGAGCGGGACATCAAACTGCAGCATGCCAGTGCGTCTGGGCTGGAAGAACCCAAGACCGAAGGTGAAGCGGATGACAGCAACACGCCGTTCCAGCGAACCGAGCGAAAGGTGGGGCGCAACGAGCCTTGCCCCTGCGGTTCCGGCAAGAAATACAAGCACTGTCATGGACAGGTCGAGTAAGACAGCGGAATCGGATACAAGGGGCTTCACGGCCCCTTTTTCTTTATTGGCAATCAGAAAAACGGAGAACGATCATGGCGGTTGGAAAAGACACCTTTGGCACCTTGCATCCGGTGAAAGGATTTCGTCTGGGCACTACGAAAGCGGGTGTCAAAAAGCCGGATCGCCGTGATCTGGTGGTGATGGAAGCGGCTGCAGGCAGTACGGTGGCAGGTGTGTTCACCCTGAATGCGTTCTGTGCGGCGCCGGTGCATATCTGCAAGCAGCATCTGGAGCAGACCAGCGGCCAGGCGCAGGAAAAGCTTTATCTGATCACCAACACCGGTTATGCCAACGCCGGCACCGGCGAACCCGGCATGCGTAACGCGCTGGCGGTGTGTGAAGGCCTGGCGCAGCAGTCGGGTGTCGCGCTGCAGAGCGTGCTGCCGTTTTCCACCGGCGTGATCGGCGAAACCCTGCCAGTGGATCGCATTGTGAAAGGCATTCCCGGTGCGCTGGCGGCCTTGTCGGAAGATGGCTGGAGCGAAGCGGCCCACGGCATCATGACCACTGATACCCGACCCAAGGCAGTTTCCGTGCAGCTGCCGCTGGAAGGCAAAACGGTCACCATCACCGGTATCGCCAAGGGCGCTGGCATGATCAAACCCAACATGGCCACCATGCTCGGCTATGTGGCGACTGACGCGGCCATTGGTGTGGCGCTGCTGAAGAAGCTGGTGAAGGACGCTGCTGACCTTTCCTTCAATGCGATCACCATCGACGGTGACACGTCCACGAATGATTCCTGCATGTTGATCGCAACCGGCCAGTCCGGCGTGGCCATCAAGGTGGAAAAGCCCGATAACCTGGAATTGTTTGCTGCCGCGCTGAATGATGTGTTTGTGCAGCTGGCACATGCCATCGTGCGCGACGGCGAAGGCGCTACCAAGTTCATCACGGTGACGGTGGAGCAGGCGGATTCGGTGGAGGAGGCGCGGGAAGTGGCCTACACGGTAGCGCATTCCCCTCTGGTGAAAACGGCACTGTTTGCCAGCGATCCCAACTGGGGCCGGATTCTGGCAGCGGTGGGACGCGCGAATATCGATGCGCTGGATGTCAGCAAGGTTGGCTTGTTTTTGAATGATGTACTGGTGGCGCAAGCCGGTGCACTGGCGCCAAGTTATACCGAAGCCGCAGGCGCCGCTGAAATGCAAAAGGAAGACATCGTGATTCGTATTGTGCTGGGGCGTGGTGCCACCAGCGCGAATATCTACACCACGGATTTTTCCTACGATTACGTGAAGATCAACGCTGACTATCGCAGCTGAATCATGAAGCGGATTCATGTGGTGGCCGCGGTGATCGAGTGCGGCGATGAGGTTCTGATTGCGCGCCGCCCGGATCATGTGCATCAGGGCGGCAAGTGGGAATTTCCTGGCGGCAAGCTGGAAGCTGGGGAATCTGCTGCGGACGGTCTGGTGCGCGAGATTCACGAAGAGCTGGGTATCTCCGTGACAGCATCACAACCCTTGATTCGCATCGCCCACGATTATCCCGACAAGCAGGTGTTGCTGGATGTCTGGCGTGTGACCGCTTTTGCAGGCGAGCCAACAGGGGTGGAAGGCCAGGATATCCGCTGGGTGGCGCGCAATGCGTTACGCAATTTTGAATTTCCTGCAGCGAATGTTCCCATTGTGGCAGCGGTGCAACTGCCACCGGTCTACGTGATTTCACCGGATGTGGAATCGCTGGGGCGTTTTGTCGAAGCGCTGGAAGCAACTATTGCCAGCGGGGCTCGCCTGATTCAGATTCGCGTGTTTGCGCTGACGCCCGCGGAGTGGCGTGAGCTTTTGCCGGCGTTGCGGCAGTTGCGGGATCGCTTCGGCGTAACTTTTCTGCTTAACAGCGCTACCGCGCAACGGTTTGTGGGTAATGACGATCTGCCTGGCGTGTTTGCCGGAATCCACCTGACCTCTGTGGATCTGCAAGCGTTGAACCAGCGACCGGTGAACTGCCAATGGCTGGCGGCGTCCTGTCATTCCCGCGAAGAAATCGAGCAGGCCGAGCGCATTGGTGTGGATTTTGTGACGCTGTCGCCGGTGAAACAGACCCGCTCTCATCCGGACGCGCAGCCGCTGGGATGGGAGCAGTTTGCGCAGTGGGTCGATAGCGCCCATGTGCCGGTATATGGTCTGGGTGGCTTGCAGATGGAGGATCTTCCCAGGTTGCAGTCTGTTGGCGCGCAGGGTGCGGCGGGTATTAGCGGCTTCTGGGTTTCGACCGTCCGCTGAAATAAACCGGTTTCAGTGCAGCTTGGGATCTTCCGTTTGATAATGCTCATCCAGTGGCGTGGCGGGCTCGCCGGCGATGGCGAATTCTCCGCTGGCCCAGGCACCCAGGTCGATCAGCTTGCATCGTTCGCTGCAGAATGGGCGGTAGGGAAACAGGGGCGACCATTCGATCTCTTTCTGGCAGGTGGGGCACTTCACTTTTGCTTTCATTGCTGTTGCGCCATTTGCAGATAGTGCAGATGCAGCGCGTCCACGGCGGCGTGCAGTTCTGCCAGGGATTTGTCGTTCACGATCACGTCGTCGGCTTTGGCGAGACGATCGGCACGCTTCATCTGGGCAGCGATAATCGCCTTCACGCCATCAGCATTGGTATTGTCGCGCGTGGTGGTGCGTGCGATCTGCAATTCCTCGGGCACGTCGATCACCAGCACTCGTTGTGTCATGCGGGATTGTCCGCTCTCCAGCAATAGGGGGGACGCGAGGATCGTATACGGGGATTGGCTGGCCTGAATCTGCTGCAGGATTTCCTGAGCAATCAGCGGGTGGGTCAGGCGTTCGAGCCACTTGCGTTCGTCGGGATTGGCAAACACGATTTCCCGCAGGGCGCGGCGATTGAGGGCGCCATCGGCATCGATCACGCCGGGGCCGAAATGGTCGGCGATGGCCTGTAGCGCAGGGCGGCCAAGCTCCACGATTACGCGGGATGCCAGATCGGCGTCCACCACAGTAACTCCCAGTGCCTGAAATCGATCGGTCGCCGCCGTCTTGCCGCTGCCAATTCCGCCTGTCACGCCTACTACCAACATGATGTATCTGCCCAGTGTTGAAAGCGTTTATTGTCGGGCGTGTGCGGCCTCAAGTAAAGTTGTGTTGATAGTAGCGGACAATGGCGTCGCCCCAGAAAAATGCAATCCAGCCCGCTGCTGCGAGATAAGGGCCAAACGGAATCGGAATATTGCGATCGCGTCCCTTGATGATGATCAGGCTGATACCCACCACGGAACCCACCAGCGACGACAGCAGCACGATAAGCGGCAGCGCCTGCCAGCCCATCCAGGCGCACAACGCCGCCAGCAGTTTGAAGTCTCCGTAACCCATGCCTTCCTTGCCGGTGAGTAGCTTGAACAGCCAGTAAATGCTCCAGAGCGACAGGTAGCCCACCATGGCGCCGATGACTGCTTCTTGCAGCGACACGAACATGCCATTCATATTCACCACAATACCGAGCCACATCAGGGGCAGGGTGATTTGATCCGGCAGCAGCTTGTGATCGAAGTCGATCATCGTCAGGCAGATCAGACACCAGGTGAACACGAGTGCGGCGGCGGTTTCCCAACTGAAGCCGAAATGCCAGGCGACGAATGCCGACAGCGCGGCGGTGATAAATTCGATGATCGGGTAACGGGGCGAGATGCGCGTTTTGCACTGACTGCATTTGCCTTTGAGCAGCGCGTAGCTGAGCAGGGGGATGTTCTCGTGCCAGCGAATGGCATGACCGCACGTCGGGCAGGTGGAATCGGGTTTGACGAGGTTGAAAGGCGGCTTGGGTAAGTCTTTTGGATGTGCTTCGATTTCTGCCGGCAGTTTTTCCAGATGCAGCAGTTCCTTGAGGAAGTCCCGCGCGTTGTTCAGCCACTCCAGTTTCATCATCACCGGCATGCGGTAGATGACGACGTTGAAGAAACTGCCAAACATCAGGCCGAATAAAAAAACAACCCCGACGAAAAAGTCGGGGTTGCTGGAGAGGTAGGTTGTGAGGTTTTGCATCGTGATGCGCAGATCCTTATACGACGGAACCGAGTTGGAAGATGGGGAGGTACATGGCGATGATAAGGCCGCCGACGAGTACGCCGAGGACGGCCATGATCATGGGTTCCAGCAGGCTGGTGAGGCCGTCGACGGCGTTGTCCACTTCGTTTTCGTAGTAGGTGGCAACTTTGTCAAGCATGGTGTCGAGTGCGCCGGATTCTTCACCGATGGCTGTCATCTGGACTGCCATGGCGGGAAATACGCCAGTCGCTTTCATGGAGAAATTGAGCTGAGTACCGCTGGAAACTTCTTCCTTGACGCGAAGCACAGCGTTGCGATAGATAACGTTGCCTGTGGCCCCGGCAACAGATTCAAGCGCATCAACAAGGGGTACGCCAGCTGCGAAAGTTGTTGCCAGTGTTCGTGCAAAGCGGGCAATGGTGGCTTTAAAAATAATGTCTCCAACCACGGGGGCCTTTAGGGCTGCTCTGTCCAGCGCATCATTAAATGCTTGTGAGCGCTTCTTTCCCTCGATGAAAGCAAAAGCGCCGCCAATGATTCCTGCAAACATAATCAACCACCATTCCTGCATCCATTCGGATAGTTTGATAACCATTTGTGTGAATGCAGGGAGCTCAGCTCCAAATCCGGCAAAGAGTTCCTGGAACGTAGGAACGACCTTGATCAGCAGTATTGCAGTAACGATGATGGCAACACATACAACTGCAATAGGATATTTAACGGCTTTCTTGATCTTGGCTTTCAAGGCCTCGGTTTTCTCCTTGTAGATCGCGATTCGGTCCAGCATGGTTTCCAGCGCACCCGATTGCTCACCGGATTCCACCAGACTGCAGAACAGATCATCAAAGTATGCGGGGTGCAGTTTCAGCGAGTTGGCGAGGTTGTTGCCACCTTCAATGTCAGACTTGATCTTGAGCAACAGTTCCCGCATGGACGGATTGTCATGCCCCTCGGCCACGATGTCGAACGACTGCACCAATGGCACGCCCGCTTTCATCATCGTGGCTAGCTGGCGGGTAAACACAGCGATATCCATCGGTGTGATTTTTTTCTTGCGCTGACCGAACATTGCGGCGGGCTTTCTCCGCACCTTGCCGGCCACGATGCCCTGCTTGCGCAACTCGGCCTTGATCAGCGTGACGTTCTGCCCCGGCAATTCGCCTTTGACCTTGTTGCCCCGCTTGTCGGTGCCTTCCCAAACAAACATCTGAACCTTGGGTTCAGCTGCTTTTTTTGCGGCGGGCTTTGCCTTTGCCTGTGCTGCCGTAGCCATGTTTAATGTCCTGTGGTGACGCGGTTGACTTCTTCAAGGCTGGTTAAGCCATCTTTGACTTTCTTAAGGCCGCTTGTCCTCAAGTCATTGAATCCTTCCTTACGGGCGGCGTCGGCAATCTGAATGGAGTTGCCATCTTCCATTATAATCCTGGATATCGCGTCCGTTATTTTAACTACTTCATAGATTCCCACCCGGCCCTTGTAGCCGTTCACACATTTGTCACAGCCCACCGGCCCAAAGACAGTAAATGTGCCGATTTCACTTTCTTTAAAACCTTCCGCTATAAGCGTTTCCTTGGGGATGTCGATGGGCTTTTTGCAATTCTTGCAAAGGCGCCGCGCCAGACGCTGGGCAATGATCAGTGACACCGAGGTGGCAATGTTGAATGAAGGCACACCCATATTGCGCATGCGGGTCAGCGTTTCAGGCGCACTGTTGGTGTGAAGGGTGGACAACACCAGGTGACCGGTTTGTGCAGCCTTGATAGCGATCTCGGCGGTTTCCAGATCCCGGATCTCGCCCACCATGACGATGTCGGGGTCTTGCCGCAGAAACGCGCGCAGTGCCGCGCTGAAGGTAAGACCAACACGCGTATTCACGTTGACCTGGTTTACGCCTTCCAGGTTGATCTCGGCGGGGTCTTCGGCGGTGGAGATGTTGCGTTCGGGCGTGTTGAGAATGTTCAACCCGGTGTAAAGCGATACGGTTTTGCCCGAGCCCGTTGGACCTGTGACCAGGATCATGCCCTGCGGCTGGTTGAGCGCGTCCATGTACAACTTCTTCTGATCGTCCTCATAACCCAGCATGTCGATGCCGAGTTTGGCGCTTTCGGGATCGAGAATCCGTAGCACGACTTTCTCGCCAAACAGGGTGGGCAGCGTGTTCACACGGAAATCGATGGCGCGGGTCTTGGATAGTTTCAGCTTGATGCGACCGTCTTGCGGCACCCGGCGTTCGGAAATGTCGAGCTGCGACATAACCTTCAGACGGGCTGCCAGTTTGGTGCCTAAGTTGACGGGAGGACGGGAAATCTCGCGCAGGATGCCGTCAGCGCGGAAGCGGATACGGTAGGCCTTTTCATAGGGCTCGAAGTGAATGTCCGAGGCGCCCATCTTGATCGCATCCAGCAGCATTTTGTTAATGAAGCGCACGATGGGAGCGTCGTCGACGCCGTCGGTGGTGACATCGCCACCTTTGTCTTCTCCGCCGCCTGCCTCGATATCAAGTTCATCAAGATCGGCGTCGCCCATGTTGTTGAAGTTGGTTTCCTGGCTTTCAAGGTACTTGTCGATGGCATGATCGATCTTGTCTTCTTCGGCGATGATAGCCTCGGTGCTGCAGCCGGTATTGAACTTGATTTCATCCAGCGCCTGCAGGTTGGCGGGGTCGGATACGGCTATATAAAGGCGGGTGCCGCGCTTGAACAGTGGCAGCGCACGGTGCTTGCGAACCAGCTTTTCGTTCACCAACCCCTTGGGCAGGGCGTCGGGCGCGATCGCATCCAGCTCGATAAGTGGGGTGCCAAATTCCTCGCTGGCAGCCAGGGCGATGGCGCGGGCGGGCGCCACTTTGTTCTGAACCAGATAGGTTACCAGCGGGATTTTCTGCTTTTGCGCGGTTTCTGCCGCAGATCGGATGACAGGCTCGGTCACCACACCATCGGTGAGAAGGCGTCGGGCAAGACCACTGAGGACGACGTTGGAACTCATTGGGATCGTATTCCTTTATAAAAACCAAGGCTCCTGCGGGAAGAAGCAAACAAGTGCTGGGAATGGCGTATTAACTGTTGATTCTAGACCAGATTGCGGCGCTGGGAAGGGTTGGGCGGCCTGGAATGCCTTTGATGATGGAAAATTGGTGTTGGGGTGACAAACTTTGTCAGCAAGTGACGCTCGGAGCGAGCTGGTACTGGGTGCCTCTCCGGGTTGGTTTCCGTAACTGCCGGAAAAACTGCCAAATTTTGAGCAGTCTTGAAATTGGTACGAACCCTGCTTTACTGGAAACCAGTGGGTGGGCAGATCGCCGACCACAAAAACAAGTCTTTCGGAGAAGGTCGATGAAACAACAAATGCAAAAGGGTTTTACCCTGATTGAATTGATGATTGTGGTTGCCATTATCGGTATTTTGGCGGCTGTGGCGATTCCTGCTTATCAAGATTACATCACTCGTGCGCAGGTTGCTGAAGCGGTGTCTTTGACTTCTGGTCTGAAGGCCCCGTTGGCTGAGTTCGGTGCCGATAATGCTGCATGGCCGACGGCGTTGGTACAGTCAACAGGCGCTCCAGGTCAGACATCAGCTCCCACCGAGCTGATTGCTAACCTCACTGGGCAATATGCGACTGTAACTACCACTCTTACTGGTGCCTATCCGGCAGGAACCGTAACTGCCACTATGACTACTGGTCGTGCAATCGGCACTACCCTGACAATGGTAACTACTGATGGCGGGGCTAACTGGGATTGTACAGGTGGTACCATTGTTGCTAAATATCGCCCAAGCGCTTGCCGCTAATATTGGTTCTTGTTGTACAAAAAACCCCGGGAAACCGGGGTTTTTTTATGTCCGTTTTATGCGGGCAGGGTGGGCTCTTATAGTGAGAATGGTGTGCGATACATGTCCTGGCTTGTCGTGATCTACACTAAGGATAATGGCCCGATTGTTCATGGGTAGGTTTAGGTTTCATTCGTCTTCATCGAGTATTGCGATACCAAGTCCTGGGCATGTGACAGGTAAATATTTTTTCGTTTTACATGACCTGCTTATGCGGTGCGAGGAATTCTTTGTAACTCAAGGGCGAGATAAATCCCGCCATTTCTTGGCTGAGGGTGACTTTTTTTGTCATGTCTCTTTGTGCAGCAGCTACGTTCCCATACTGCGCCCCGCCGAGTGGTTGTCTCTATTTTTTCTTGCAACATCAAGCTGATGCAGCTGCGGATGTGCTCTTGGATGATTGCATTAAATTACGCGGTGAAAGATGGTTCGTTCTTTGCGTAGCAACAACTCAATGCACAGTGTTACTGAAGTTGTGTGGAGAAGAGGGCAGGAACATGCGTAAGCAAAAAAATAGTGGGTTTACTTTGATAGAGCTGATGATCGTAGTGGCGATTATCGGAATTCTGGCGGCAGTTGCTATTCCTGCTTATCAGGACTACATCACCCGAGCACAGGTTTCTGAAGCAGTGACTCTGACCGCAGGATTGCAGATACCCTTGAGTACATATGGCACCGAAAATGCCGAGTGGCCCGTGGCGTTGGTGCAGACAACTGGCGCTCTAGACCAGGCATCTGCAAGCAATGAGCTAATTGCCAACATTACTGGACAGTATGTAACAGTAAGCACGGTTGTTACGGGTACCTATCCGAATGGAACTGTAATTGCCACAATGAATACCGGTCGTGCATCTGGCACTACCCTTGAAATGGTAACCACTGATGGTGGGGCTAATTGGAGTTGTTCTGGTGGTTCAATTGTCGCGAAGTTCCGCCCGAGTTCTTGTCGTTAAATAAGCCGCATCGACAAATCCACAGCCCGACAATCCTTCGTCAGCCCACCAATAGAAATGTAATCCACCCCGGTCTGCGCAATCGCCAGCAAGGTGGATTCCCGTACCCCGCCTGATGGTCCCAGTTTAGCCTGGCCCGCAGTAGACGCCGCGGCCCTGCGCATGCTCTCCAGACCAAGGGATGTAAACAGAACTGTGTAAGCGGTTATCTTATATCTCGAAGGAGACCAAGATGACCAACCTTACCGAAAAACCGCAAGTCCAGCTTGGTGAACTACTCATGGACTTCAAGGGCGGCGCCATGGGGCTGCTGGGACAGCATGAGCTAGTCAAGCAGACCACCAAGCCTCACTGGAATCCGCTCTCGAAGGCCAACTGACCAGACCATCTGGATTTTCAACTCAATGATCTGACCGGCAGTAATTCCGGCAACTCCCGCAACGGCCGTGGTTGCAAGAGTATCAAGACGGCGGAGGGTGAAATCAGCACTTGAAGTGCGCCCGACGGTAAAGGCAGCTTCGATCCGAATATCGTCCGCAAACGCCAGCGTCGTTAGGAGGGCCTGGACAACAAGACAGTCGCCCGCTATGCCCGTGGCTCGAATGCCCGGGAAATCCAGGGCGAACTCACCGAAATGTACTTACCGAAGTCTCGGCCACCCTGATTTCCAACGTCACCAACAGCGTGCAGGATGATGTTCGGGCTGGGCAGGCGAGACCGCTGGACCGGGCTTATTCAGCGCTCTACTTCGACGCCTGTTCGTGAAATTTCATCGGGAGGGCCAGGTGCGCAACAAGGCGGTGTACTTGGTTCTGGGCATCAACATGCAAGGTAAAAAAGAACTGTTGGGCATGTGGATCGCCGAAACCGAGGTCGCAAAGTTCGGCTGTGGGTGTCCAGTGAACTCAAATCCCTGAGCGTCGAAGGCTGCTTCATTGCCTGCGTGCATGAGTTGAAACGCTTGTCCGACGCCATTGAAGTCGTGTACCCGCAGACCTGGGTTCAGCTTTGCATCGTGCATCAGTTGCGCAACAGTTTGAAATACGTGTCTTGGAGAGATCGAAAGGCAATTGCAGCCTAGCTGCTCATCATTTACACCGCACCCACCGAAGCAGCAGCCCGTGCAGCCCTGGTCGCCTTCACGACCCAATCGGGTGCCACAGTGCCCAGCTGGGAAAAAACTGGGATCGGCTGACAGCCTTCTTCGTTTTTCCTCCCTAGATACGCAAAGTGATCTGTGCCACCAATGCCATCGAGCCGCTAGACTGAAGTCTGCGTGCGCAAAGTCATCAAAGGCCGCGGCGCATTCCCCATGACGAGGCCGTTCGCAAGTCCTGTATCTGGGCTCGCGCAACATGGCAAGGAAATAAACCATGTCAGCGAGGGACTGGAAAGCGGCTTAAAACCAGTTCATCATCCTTTCTGGCGTTTGAGTGCCGGTATAGTTTGAACGGCCGCTTACTCAGTCGTTTTCATACCCTCGGCCATTCCCATTGGCTTTGTCAGAGGTTATGTCCTGTGCAGTATAATTCAGTTCGTTGGGGCAATATTGCGTACATACATGTCATCAAAATTTATGAGATTTGCGGTTACCGGTATAAGCTGTGCTTTTATATATTTTTATCTTAGCTATTTCATAGTCAGTTATGTGGGGGTGCGCGTTTCCTTGGCGGGCTTTCTGGCTTATTCGGTTGTGCTTCCCGTAAATTACTTGCTCCATAAATACTGGAGTTTCCGATCCAGAACGCTTCATCGTGAGTCTGTTCCAAAATTTGTTCTGGTTGTGCTTGGTGGCATAGTGTTGAATAGTGTTTTGATCGAGGTTTTCATGTTTCTGTTCGATTGGCACTACTTGCTGGTTCAATTTTCTGCTGCGGCAGTTGTGATTGCATGGAATTTGGCATTGTTTAGTGCGTGGGTCTTCGTTTCAAAATAGAAAACGGTGATTTGTATGGATCCTTCCTTATATTCGACTTTTGAAAAAGTTGAGCTGCTGCATTGGTGGTTTTGCGGTCGAAGGCTTATTGTGAAAGAAATTTTGGAAAACTTGGAGTTGCCGAATTCTGCATCAATATTGGAGGTGGGGTGTGGGACGGGGGGTAATATTCCAATGTTGCAACAATTTGGGTGTGTGAAGGCTATTGAAACGTCGTCGTTGGGGCGTGAAATAGCAAAAAAAAGGACTGGCTTGTCAGTGCTCGATGGTTCATTGCCATTCAACTTAAATGTTGATCGAGAAAGCTTTGATCTGGTTGTGTTGCTCGATGTGTTGGAGCATGTGGAAGATGATGTGGGTAGCGTGGCTGAAATCTGGAAAGCTATTAAGCCTGGAGGTGTATTGATTATGACAGTGCCTGCATTTCAATTTCTATGGAGCAGGCATGATGAACTCAACCATCATTTTCGACGGTACGATAAAAGCACTCTTGTTCGTTTGCTATCCTCGCAAAGTTTTAATATCGAAAAAGCTAGTTACTTTAATTCTATTCTTTTTCCTTTGGCGTTGCTTCAGCGTCTTTGGCAAAAGATATATCCTCCTGCGGATGCAGGCATAAATGTTCCCGACAATATGGTTAATTCTTTTCTGCTGCGCATTTTTGGTCTTGAGCGGTATTGGTTGCGCTATATGTCAATTCCATTTGGTTTGTCGCTAATCGTTGTGGCAAGAAAAAACTAGCCCTCTCCTTGCGTGCTTGACTTCCGAGGGTCGGAGTTCCCGGTTTTTATTTCCTTTATCAGAAAAAGCGGGCGGTTTTTTGATTCGATGTAAATTCTGCCGATGTATTCTCCCATAATACTCAGAATCAAAAACTGTCCAGCGCCAATGGATGTTATGATCACGCCGAGACTGGCCCATCCGGGTACAGTGGTGTTCGTTAGCCACCCTAAGATGATGTAAATTATCAGGCCTGTTGTAGTGACGGCGAAGATAAGCGCCAAGTAAGCAGAGAATCTGATGGGATTCACCGAAAAACTGGTTATTGCATCGAGCGCAAAACTTACCATTTTCCTGAATGGGTATTTTGAAACACCCGCTATGCGTTCTCGCCTGTTATATTGAATAGGGACTTGCTTGTATCCAAGCCAAGCCACCATTCCCCTTATAAATCTTTGCTTTTCTGGCATGGCAATTAAGTGATCACACACTCTGCGGGACATTAACCTGAAATCCCCAGTATCGAGTGGTATTTTAGTGTCTGTCAGCCGCCATAGAACTCTATAAAACAAAGATGCAGTAACTTTTTTCAGGTGGGTCTCCCCTTCCCGACTTATTCTTTGTCCATAAGCTACATCTGCTCCATTGTCCAAAGCATTCATCATTTCAGGTAAAAGTTCGGGTGGATCCTGAAGGTCTGCATCCAATACTAGTATGCGCTGGCCTTTGCATATTTCCAGTCCTGCGCTGAGTGCTATCTGATGTCCGAAGTTTCTGGACAGGTCGATTCCAACTACGTGGATGTCGTTCTCACACAGCTCTTCTATCTTCGCCCATGTTCTGTCTGTCGAGCCGTCATTTATCAAAACGATTTCATAATCTGTGTTCACAGCGCTTTCCGCAGCGGCGGTTACTCTTCGATGCAGCTCGTCGAGTACTAGGTCTTCGTTATGGCATGGAATAACGATGGAGAGTTGAATGTTCTCGTTCATGTTGCTGGTGTCCTGGCTTTATTGCATTTTGTCGGAGAATTGTTGTTTGGCTGCGCCAACGGTGAGCAGGTTTTCGAATAGCCACCAGTCCCCTGACCGGATGACTAGTTTAACTGCGCGATCCGGAAAAAGCTGAGCCGATAAATTCTCAGTGTGCTTTACCAAGAAATAGCTGTAATTGAATGGGCTAAATGTATTCCAGTCGAAAGTGTGAGGAAACCATACGAAATTTGGGTCGGATGGTGGGCGCTGGTCAATCTTGTATCTCACTATCTGCGGATAGAAATATGCAAAATTGAAATCGGCAACACCGCCCTTTTCCGACTGGTACCATACCGGGTAGTGTAAGTACGTTGGAGCTGTGAAATAGGTGCTATTTTTCATGAAAACCAGCCCCAAAATCCGCTGGTTTGCAGGGATGCTCTCGATAATTTTGCTAAAACTGGCAGATTCTTTTGAGTATGAAATTATCTTTGCTGAATGATATCCAATTAGCAGTATAGATAGGGGAATGATTAGCAACTGAAAGTACTTTTTTGTCGGCCGCTGATTTGATTCTGCGTGACTATTGGTATATGGCGTGGCTGCGAGCAGCAGCAGTGGAAGTCCTATGTGTGTAAATCTATTGTAAACAAAATAGGTGCCAAAAAGAAAATTCGGGCCAATTAACATCAGAAGTAAGTATAAGACGAACGGTCCGAATTTTGGTATTGAAAAAGTTAGCTTGCCCCCGATTAGTCCAGCTGCGCATATAAGAATTGAAGGGAGAACAAAATTCAGAGCTGGAGGGAGCGCAACCATGTTCGGGAATAGTTCAAGTGCGCGGTGTATTCCAAGATCCCATGGGCCAGTACCTTGTGCGTCGGTTCCATTCAATATTTTTAGTGAAAACCAAATTAAAAAGAGCGGTGCAATGCAAAAAAAAGGTCCTACCCGTTTGAACCAGGTGCGCGGGTTCCGATTGTGAAGGATTAACGTTCCGATGAGAAGGAATACGACAAGAACCAGTACGTGAGCAAGGAATAGAAAATGGCACCATGCGATGAGTTGTAGCAGATCTTTCTTGTCGATATTTTCCTTGAGGCTGCTTACCTTGCTCAAGAAGAAGAAGCCAATGGGGGTAGCAATTAGGAAGTTGAGGAATCCCCATTCGAAAGCGAAGCCATATGAGGTCGGTATAAAAAGCCAGCTCCAGATCGGATTCCCATGTTGCGAACGTAGAAATCTATCGGCACTTATTGGAAATGCCATCATTGCTAATGCTACTGTAAGTTTCGTTGCCAGCGTAATGTCAACTATGTAAGACAATGCAAGGATGATCGAATATCCGAGCCAGTAAGGGGTTAGCAGCTGGAATTCAAAAAAGCTCTCAAAGGCAAAGTCATTTGACATGAGAGATTTGATCAGCGCAATCTGCCCCGCATGTTGAGGAAGATCTACCATGGGAGGGTAGTCAGGTATTAGAATGAGCGCGGCAGATGCTGCACAGGCAAGGAAAAAGAAAAATCGCTGCAGCCTTACCCATTTAAAATTTATTGTGATTATAGATTCATTCATTTTTGAGTCCTGCAATTGGCGACTCTGCGATTTGTGGCAGCTCAATGTATTTCTTGTTATCTCGTAGGGGGGGCTAACAAACTGAGCATTGGGAATATGTTTTCAAAGAGGTCTTTTGCGCAATCTTTTTAGCAGACTTCTCTGAAAGATAGATTCCGTCTTCTGATTTTCATTCGGCAGAGGTTGAGTTTAGTACGGCAACTGGTATCCATAAGCAAAAAATCTCCGGGCGCTCGTCATACGGAACTCACCCCACCCGCATCGACAAATCCACCGCCCGACAATCCTTCGTCAGTCCACCAATAGAAATATAATCCACCCCCGTCTGCGCGATCGCCAGCAGGGTTGATTCCCTCACCCCGCCTGATGCTTCCAGCTTCGCGCGTCTGTTCACAAACGCCACCGCCTTCCCCATCCCCTCCAGATCAAAATCATCCAGCATGATGATGTCCGCCCTGGCGCTCAGTGCCTGTTCCAGTTCCTCAAAATTCTCCACCTCCACCTCGACCGGTTTCCCCGGCGCAATCGTCCGTGCTGCCGCAATCGCTGCCGAAATCCCCCCGCACGCCGCAATATGATTTTCCTTAATCAAAAAAGCGTCATACAACCCGATGCGGTGATTGAAGCAGCCACCACAGGTCACGGCATATTTCTGGGCAGTGCGCAGGCCGGGGATGGTCTTGCGAGTGTCGAGCAGCTTCACGCTCGTTCCCGCTACGATATCTGCGTAACGGCGACATACCGTCGCGGTGCCCGACAGCGTTTGCAGGAAATTCAGCGCACAACGCTCGCCGGTGAGCAGGCTGCGGGCCTTGCCGTGCAATTCGAACAGTACCTGGTTGGGCTCGACCCGGTCGCCGTCGGCCACCTTCCAGCTCACAACAACCGCCGGATCAATCTGGCGGAATACCTCATCCACCCACTCCACTCCGCACACCACCGCACTATCGCGGGTAATGACACGGGCGTGGGCAGAATTGCCGGCCGGAATCAGGCTGGCAGTAATGTCGCCGGTGCGCACGTCCTCTTCGATGGCAAAGGCAACGGAGCGGGGTATGTCGAGGGAGCGGTAGTCAGTCGTCATCAGGCTTTCTTGAAGTAGTCGTGGGTGAGTTTGAAGACCAGTGGGCTCAATACTAGCAGAGCGATCAGGTTGGGAATCGCCATCAGTGCATTGAGAATGTCCGCCAGCAGCCAGACAAAGTCGAGTGTGAGCAGGGTGCCAACGGGAACGGCGGCAATCCACAGCACGCGGAACGGCATGATGATGCGGGTGCCGAACAGGTACTCGGCACAGCGCTCGCTGTAGTAGCTCCAGCCCAGGATGGTGGTGAAGGCGAACAGGGTGATGCCGATGGTCACAACATGCTTGCCGTAGCCCTGGTGCAGGGAGTCGAACGCGGCGGTGGTGAGGGCGGCGCCGGACATGCCGGTCTGCCACAGGCCGCTCATGACGATGACGAGGCCGGTGATGGTGCAGACGATAATCGTGTCGATAAAGGTGCCCAGCATGGAGATGGTGCCCTGCAGTACCGGGTCGCTGGAGCGGGCGGCGGCGTGTGCGATGGGGGCGCTGCCCAGGCCCGCCTCGTTTGAGAACACGCCCCGCGCGACGCCGTAGCGAATAGCCATCCACACGCTGGCACCTGCAAATCCGCCGGTGGCCGCAGTGCCGTTGAAGGCGCAATCGATGATGGTATAGAAAGCAGCGGGAACCTGGTCGATGCGCAGGACAATGTAGATGAGGCCGGCGCCCACGTAGAAGAACGCCATGAGTGGCACCAGCTTGCCCGCCACTTCACCGATGCGCTTGATGCCACCCAGGAGCACCATGGCAGCCACAAACGCCATGATAGCGCCGGATATCCAGCCTTCGATGCCATAACCCTTGGAAAGCGCGTCGGCGACTGAATTGGATTGCACGGTGTTGCCGATACCGAAGCCTGCCAGCGTGCCGAATATCGCGAATAGTGTACCCAGCCAGGCCCACTTCGGACCCATGCCGTTCTTGATGTAGTACATGGGGCCGCCCACGTGCATGCCCTTGTCATCCACTTCGCGGAATTTGATCGCCAGAAAGCCCTCGGAATACTTGGTGGCCATGCCCACCAGGGCAATACACCACATCCAGAACACTGCGCCGGGGCCGCCCATGGCGACGGCGGTGGCAACGCCGGCGATATTGCCGGTCCCCACAGTGGCGGAGAGTGCCGTCATCAGGGCATTGAAGGGCGAGATATCGCCCTCCTTTTCTTCCTGGCGATTGCGGAACAACTGCCTGAAGCCGTAAGGGATCTTGAGAATGCTCAGCCCCTTCAGGCCGATGGTCAGATAGATGCCAGTAACAGACAGGGCGATCAGCATGGGCGCGCCCCACAGGATGTTGCTGTCGAGCCACGTCAAAAATTCGTTGAGCCGTTCCATTGACACCCCCGCAATGGCTGCCTAAGAAAAGTTGGGTCGGAAAAACCCTGTATGTTACGTGAATGTTGCATTATTTACGATTATCAAACACTTATCGATCCGTGATTTTGTCAGTCAATTTTACGACGTTTTTTGGCGATTTTTTGGACGAATTTCTTTGTGATTCGTCTCTCACATCCGCCAAGTTGCCCTGTTATGGTGAATATTCACTCCTATACTCGAAGCTGAAGTGATGGAAATGCAAAAAAGCTGACAAAGAGTGTCACTCCATCACCGCAAGGATGCTGAACCCGGCCGGACGCCAAAGCAGTAAGATTCTGTTGCAGTGACGAGGCCAACAGCCATGACTCAGAAGCCCGATCTCCGGTGTGTAGGTGGAACGCAGGTTTCCGGCTCGCCCAATGGCTCGAGGAATTCCATGAGTGCTGATGCCAGCCAGAATGTTTCCATGCCCAATGCGCTGAAGAAGGCGCACCGTGCAGCGTTGGAAGAACTGCACCGTCTGCTCGGCGATGTGTTCGAAAAAGCCGACGACATGTTCTTTGAATATGCGCAGAAGGCGGGCAACAACCAGCAACAGGAAGAATTCATTGAAACCATGCGCAACCTGCGTCTGAAACGCAAGGAAATCGAGCGCACGGTTTATCAGCACATCAACGGCTTGTCGCAGAACCTGCCCAATCCCAATGCCTCTATGAACAAGGGCGGGCTGGAAAAAATCACCAGCCTGGATTCGTTGTCGCTAGTGGAAAATGATGATCTTGAGATGGATGTGGCCATGGAAACCATGGTCACCAAAGCGCGCAATGCCTGCGCCGATGGGATCTATCAGTTGAATCTGCGACTGGACACGCTGCTGATGCAGGTGAGCGTGACCGATCAGAACAATCCGTTCCATCCGCGCCACGTGTGCGAGGCCTTCAAGAATGCCAGCAAAGTGGTGGAGTGCAGCATCAAGGAACGTTTGATCATCTTCAAACTGTTCGACAAGTTTGTCATCAGCAATTATGCCCAGGTGCTGGATGCCGCCAACGCGAGTCTGGCCGAGGCGGGTATTCTGCCGGATCTGAAAGGTACACCACGGCGCCAGTCTGCCTCATCTACTGCGCCGAAGGCGGCAGACAAAACAGTGGCGCGGGAAGTGGTGAAAGAGGCTGCCAGTGAGTTCTTCACCCAGCTGCAATCGCTGATGGCATCGGCGCGTGGCATTCCCACCGTGACCGATGTGGTGGGTGACATCAGCGCACCGATCGGTTCCACTGCGGCCAATGCCCGCGTGGTGAGCGATGTTGAACTGTTTGACCTGTTGTCACGGGTGCAGAAAGTGCAACCCCAGGGGCAGGACGTAGTGGACGGGCGAATCCAGGTCAACAAGATCGATTTGCGCGGCCTGCTCAACAATATGCTGCATCAGCGTGAAAGCGCCAACGGTCCGGAAAAAGTAGCCGAGAGCGAAGCAGATGTCATCAATGTCGTCGCCATGCTGTTCGATTTCATTCTGGACGACGACAACCTTCCTGTACCGGTGAAGGCGCTGGTGGGACGTCTGCAGATTCCGCTGCTGAAAGTGGCGATCAAGGACAAGGCTTTCTTCAACCGTGGTGGCCATCCCGCCCGCAAGTTGCTGAATGAGCTGGCCCGTGCCGGCATCGGCCTGACCGAAGAGGTGGAGCAGCTGCAGAAGGATATGGTGTTCAAGAAGATCCAGTCCACCGTGCAGCGCGTTCTGAACGATTTTAATGACGACCTCACGCTGTTCGACGAGCTGCTGCATGACTTCAGCCAGTTCATGCAGACTGAAGTGCGTCGTTCCCAGATGATCGAGCAGCGTACCCGCGCCGCAGAAGAAGGCAAGGCCAAGACCGAGCTGGCCGAGAAAACTGCATTCGACATCATCGCGAAGAAGCTGGAAAACCGCACTGTGCCGGACGTGGTCGCCAGATTGCTGACCTCCGGCTGGATCGGCGTGTTGAAGCTGATCTATCTGAAATATGGCGTGGAATCCGCCAACTGGCAGGGCGCGGTGAAAACCATAGATCACCTGCTGCTGAGCGTTACGCCGCCGGCTGGCGAGGCTGATCGCAAGAAGCTGTTCAATGTTGTCCCGCTGCTGCTGAAAAATCTGCGTCAGGGTCTGAATTCCATCTCCTTCAATCCGTTTGAAATGGGCGAGATGATCACCGAGCTGGAGCAGGTGCAGATGCAGATCCTGCGTGGTGAAACCCCCGACCACGCGGGCGAGAAGCAGCACGACCCCGGCAAGGCGCTGGTTGCTGCGGTGACCGAGGACATGGAACGCATGGGCGCAGCGCCGGTGGTGCAGCGCAAGGCGCAGGTGACGCCGCTGGATGTGACCCGATCACTGCGCAATGATCGCGCAGTGGTTGATCTGCCCGCGCTGGCTGAGGACGATCCGTTCCTGGCTAAAGCCAAGCAGCTGAATGTGGGCGCATGGTTCGAGTTTCGCGGTGAAGGCGGCCTGAAAACCCGCGCCAAGCTGGCCGCACATATCAAGTCTGCCGACAAGCTGATTTTCGTCAACCGCACCGGTGTGAAGATCGACGAAAAGAGTACCCTGGGTGTGGCGCACGCGCTGAAGAATGGTGAAGTGACCGTGATCGAAGATTCCCAGCTGTTCGATCGTGCACTGGAAAACGTGATTGGCAACCTGCGCAAGGTGCGTTCGGCCAATCTCTGACAGGCTCTCCCGCTTTTATTGACTCTTCTTGTGAGTGAACAAGCTGCCGAGAGGCAGCTTTTTTTTGCCTGCCATTTGCCGCAGTATAGGGGCCGGAAATGGAGTAACGCAGCGTGAAGATTAGCGAGCATCGCCTGCAACAGGCGCGACAGGTGAAATCCCCCAATTTCAATGAACGGCCGGCGGGCGAAGTGCCCACGCTGCTGGTGATTCACAATATCAGTCTGCCGCCGGGACAATTCGGCGGGCCGTATATCGAACAGCTGTTTGAAAATCGGCTCGACCCTGCAGCGCATCCCTATTTCGCCACTATTCATCAGCTGAAAGTGTCATCGCACCTGCTGATCCGGCGGGATGGCGAGGTGGTGCAGTTCGTGCCCTTTGACAAACGCGCCTGGCATGCGGGGCAATCCCGTTATGAGGGGCGGGAAAATTGTAACGATTTCTCTATCGGGATCGAGCTGGAAGGCACCGACGACGCGCCGTTTGAAGCGGTGCAGTATGACGTGCTGGCGGCGGTGATCCAGGCGCTGCTGGACACGTATCCCAGCCTGTCGGCCCGGCATATCACGGGACACTCAGATATTGCACCCGAACGGAAAACCGATCCGGGTCCGGCGTTCGACTGGGCGCGGCTGCGACAATTGCTGGGCGTTCTATAACCGTTCCCGCCTGGCCAGATGTCGGTCGGGTGGTCTTAACTGTCTAAGATCCCACGGAAAAATCTGGTAGGCTTGGCGCTTGCCTTCATTCAGGAGACATCGATGACGCTATTGGCACTGTTGGTTGCGCTGTGGGCGGTGAGGGAAGCCTACGTGCCGGCTTTTTTTGCCGATTGCCAATGGGGATTGCAGTACCGTCGCTGGATGGAGCAGCGGGGTTTCATACAGTCGGTGCATCCTGCGCTGGGGTATGGCCTTTATGTATTGCCGCCGATGCTGGCGGGCTGGCTGTTGGGCACGCACTTTGAAGGCTGGCTGTTTGCGCTGGTGGGTGCGTTGCTGAGCATTCTGTTGCTGAGCGCCAGCCTGGATTTCCGCAAGGTGGAAGCGACGCTCGTGCCGTTCCTCAAGCGCTGGCGCAACAAGGAGTGGCAGTCGGCTTATGAACACGGCACCCAGAGTTTCGATTATGGCCGCATGGTAAGTCCGGCGGAGTTGCTCAATCAAACGGTCACCCAGTACTGGGTGCGGGTGAATCAGACGCTGTTTGCGCCGCTGTTCTGGTTCGGCATTTTTGGCCTGGGTGGATTGGCGTTGTATCTGTTTACCGTGCTGCTGACACGCAATGGCAGCGTCAATGGTGAGCAGCCGGGCTGGAAGAAAATTGGCCTTGAATTCTTGTATGCGCTGGACGGTGTGCCGGCGCGAGCAGTGGCGATGACCATTGCTGCACTCTGTTTCAACGGCAAGGCCTTTGCCGTTGCAGTGCGACGCTTCCGCGCCACGGACCGTGAGGCGGAGATCGTGCTGAAGCTGGCGGTGAAGATGGGACTGGATTTCCGCGATTTGCCGGGTGATGAAGACGAACTGGCCTCGGAGGGCATTCGGCGGATTCATTCGGCCCAGGATCTGCGCGGCAACGTGCTGATCTTCTGGATCGCGGTGATTGCGGTGATCACCATCGTCAGCTGACAACGCCCGCCAAAGTGACCGCCCCCACCAGGGCCGTCACGACTCTCTATACTGTTACCAGGCAGTGTTGCAGGGGTTGGCGGGAAGTACTGCCACAAGCAAACAGGCAAAACCCACAAAGTTTTGCATTACCCAGGAGTTAGCAAAGAATGACCCGTGAACTTTTTTACGATGACGTTGATCCGGTCGAAACCCAGGAGTGGATGGATTCGCTGGATTCCCTGCTCGAACAGGCCGGCCCTGAACGCGCCAAATACCTGCTCGACCGCCTCTCTGAGCGCGCCCGTACCCACGGCGTGCAACTGACCAACCTCACCACGCCCTACGTGAATACCATTCCGGTGGAACGCCAGGCCAACTTCCCCGGCGATCTCTACATGGAGCGCAGCATCCGCTCGCTGATCCGCTGGAACGCGCTGGCGATGGTGCAGCGGGCCAACCTGAGTGACGACGAACTTGGCGGCCACATTTCCAGTTTTGCATCGTCTGCCACCATGTACGATGTGGCCTTCAACCATTTCTTCCGCGCGCCGAACGATACGTTCGGCGGCGATCTGGTTTTCTATCAGGGTCATTCCGCGCCGGGTATTTACGCCCGTGCCTTTCTGGAAGGGCGTCTGTCAGAAGAGCAGCTGGAAAATTTCCGCCGTGAAGTGAATCGCAAGGGCCTGTCGTCCTATCCACATCCCTGGCTGATGCCGAACTTCTGGCAGTTCCCCACCGTTTCCATGGGGCTGGGGCCGATTCAGGCCATCTACCAGGCCCACTTCATGAAGTACCTGCAGAACCGCGAGCTGATCAAGCGCGAAGACCGCAAGGTGTGGGCGTTCCTCGGCGATGGCGAATGTGACGAGCCGGAGTCCCTCGGTTGTATCTCGCTGGCGGGGCGCGAAAAACTCGACAATCTGGTGTTCGTGGTGAACTGCAACCTGCAGCGTCTCGACGGCCCGGTGCGTGGCAACGGCAAGATCATTCAGGAACTGGAAGGTGTGTTCCGTGGCGCCGGCTGGAATGTCATTAAAGTAATCTGGGGTCGCAAGTGGGATCCGCTGCTGGCCCGCGACAAACTCGGCGTGCTGCGCAAACGCATGGAAGAAGTCGTCGACGGCGAGTATCAGGCGTTCAAAAATCACGGTGGTTCGTTCACCCGCGAACATTTCTTTGGCAAATATCCCGAGCTGCGTGAACTGGTCGCCGATATGTCCGACGAGGAAATCTACCAGCTCAATCGCGGTGGCCACGATCCTTACAAGATGTACGCGGCCTATCACGCAGCCATGCACCACAAAGGCCAGCCGACAGTGATTCTGGCGAAGACCGTGAAAGGCTACGGCACCGGTGCCGGCGAAGCTGCCAACAAGACTCACCAGATGAAAACACTGGATCTCGACAGCCTGAAGAGTTTCCGCGATCGCTTCGACATGCCGTTCAGTGACGACGAGCTGGCCAAGGTGCCGTTCTACCGACCTGCCGAGGACAGCAACGAACTGCGTTACATGCGCGACAAGCGCAACGCGCTGGGTGGCTACCTGCCGTCGCGGCGCACGGTGTGTGAAAAGCTCGAAGTGCCAGAGCTGGGTGTGTTCGGCCCCATGCTGGAAGGTTCCAACGGCCGCGAAATGTCCACCACCATGGCGCTCGTGCGCATGATGAATTCGCTGATCAAGGTGCAGAGCATCGGCGAGCGTATCGTACCCATCGTGCCGGATGAAGCGCGTACCTTCGGTATGGAAGGCATGTTCCGCCAGCTCGGCATTTATTCCGCCGTGGGGCAGCTGTACAAGCCGGCGGATGCGGAACAGGTGATGTATTACCGCGAGGACGTCAAGGGGCGCATTCTGGAAGAGGGCATCAACGAAGCGGGCGCGATGAGTGCGTGGATCGCGGCGGGCACGTCCTACTCCGTGAACAACTACCCGATGATTCCGTTCTACATTTTCTACTCCATGTTCGGCTTCCAGCGCATCGGCGATCTGGCCTGGGCGGCGGGTGATGCGCAGGCGCGGGGCTTTTTGCTGGGCGCCACGGCGGGCCGCACCACGCTGAATGGTGAAGGTCTGCAGCACCAGGACGGCCACAGCCATGTGCTGGCGTCCACCATTCCCAACTGCGTTGCCTACGATCCTGCCTACGCTTACGAGCTGGCAGTGATTCTGCAGGATGGTCTGCGCCGGATGTATCAGGAACAGGAAAACGTGTTCTATTACATCACCGTGCAGAACGAAAACTATGAACATCCGCCGATGCCGAAAGGGATTGAGGAAGGCATTCTCAAAGGCATGTATCTGCTGAAGGAAGGTGATGACAGCAACAAGCTGCGCGTGCAGCTGCTGGGCAGCGGCTCGATCTTGCGGGAAGTGGAAGCGGCGGCAGAAATGCTGCTGGATGTATACGGCGTGTCGGCGGACGTGTGGAGCGTCACCAGCTACAACGAGCTGCGTCGCGAAGGATTGGAGAAGCATCGCTGGAACATGCTGCATCCGCTGGAAGAACCCAAGCTGCCGTATGTCACGCGCATGCTGCGCAAGAGCAAGGCGCCGGTGGTGGCAGCGTCCGACCACATGAAAGTGCAGGCGGACCAGATCGCGCCGTTCGTGCGCAACCACTTCACCGCGCTGGGCACCGACGGTTTCGGCCGCAGCGATTCCCGCGAACAGCTGCGTCATTTCTTCGAGGTGGATCGTTATTTTGTTGTGATTGCTGCGCTCAATGCGCTGGCGGATAAGGGTGTGATCGGGCGTAGCAAGGTGAACGATGCGATACGCCGCTTCAACATCAATCCTGAAAAACCCTATCCCCCATCCTGCTGAGCGAAAGGAGCGACGATCATGACAGTGAAAGATGTGTTGGTTCCTGATCTGGGCAGCGGCGATGCGGTGGATGTCATCGAAATCGCGGTGAAGCCCGGCGATCGGGTAGAAAAAGAACAGACGATTCTGGTGCTGGAATCCGACAAGGCCACGGTGGAAGTGCCATCGCCGTTCGCGGGTGTGGTGCAGGAAATTCTGGTGAAGATCGGCCAGTCAGTGAAGCAGGGCGACAAGGTGGCGGCGATGGAAACGGCGGAGGCGGGCGTGCCTGCTGCAGCGCCCGCGGCGAACAAAGCCGATTCCGCTGCGCCGAAATCCTCGTCTGCTCAAAGCGAAAAAGCGCCGGCCAAAACGGAAACACCGTCCGCCAAAACCACAGCACAACCGGCAGCGAAACCCGCCAGCGGCCAGGTCATCACCGTCACCATTCCGGATATTGGTGGCTCGGAAGGTGTCGATGTCATCGAAGTGGTGGTGAAGCCCGGCGACGTACTGGCAGCAGAGCAAACCATGGTGGTGCTGGAATCCGACAAGGCCACCATGGAAGTGCCCTGTCCGCAGGCGGGCACCGTGCAGAAGGTGCTGCTGAAAGTGGGCGACAAAGTTTCCATGAGTACGCCGGTGCTGGAGCTGGCTGTTGCGGGAGTGGCAACAACTGCGCCCTTAGCGGCAGCGGAAAAACCGGCTGCTGCAGAAAAATCCGCAAAATCCACCCCTGCAGAAACGTCGACAGCGGCACCCAAAGCAGTCGCAGCAACGCCCGCCGCACATGAAACCACAACACCTTCCGCCAAAGTCCACGCCGGCCCCGCCGTGCGCAAACTGGCGCGGGAACTGGGTGTGGATCTGGGCCGCGTCACCGGCACAGGCCCGCGCAGCCGCATCATGAAGGAAGACGTGCATGCTTATGTGAAGCAGCAGCTCACCAGCAAGACATCCGTCAGCACCGCAGCGGTGTCCGGCAGCGGCCTGTCTCCGCTACCGGAAATCGATTTCAGCCAGTTCGGCCCCATCGAAAAGGTGGAGCTCAGCCGCATCAACAAACTGAGTGCCGCGAATCTGCATCGCGCCTGGGTGAATATTCCCCACGTCACCCAGTTCGATGAAGCGGACATCACCGATCTGGAAGCCTTCCGCAAATCCGAATCGGACGCGCTGAAGGATCAGGACGTGAAGCTGACGATTTTGGCATTCATGGTGAAAGCCTGCGCGAAATCCCTGCTGGCATTTCCGCGCTTCAACAGCTCGCTGCATGTGGGTGGCGAGCATCTGGTGTTCAAGAAGTATGTGCACATCGGCATTGCAGTGGACACGCCCAATGGTTTGGTGGTGCCGGTGATTCGCGACGCGGACAAAAAATCCGTGATCGAGATTGCCAAGGACATGCAGGCCCTGAGTCAGAAGGCACGGGCGAAAAAGTTGTCACCGGGCGACATGCAGGGTGCCACGTTTTCGATTTCGTCACTGGGGGGAATTGGTGGCACGGCTTTCACGCCCATCGTGAACTGGCCAGAGGTGGCCATCCTCGGCGTGTCGAAATCCCAGATCAAACCCGTTTATAACGGTAAGGAATTTCTGCCGCGTCTGATGTTGCCGCTGTCGCTGTCCTATGATCACCGTGTGATTGATGGAGCGGAAGCAGCGCGTTTCACAACCTACCTGTCGAAACAATTGACAGACATCCGCCGTCTGTTGTTGTAGTCACATCACCGCTGTCATCAGGCCGCGAGCCTGGTGGCAGCGTCTTTTGCCAACAATTCCACGTGGCAGCAGATAAATCTGGCCGCTTCCTGTTCGCTGGATGGCCGGTTCAGAAAACCTTTCTGCCAGCACTTTGCCAGAGTGGCCGGATCACTGGCGTCGGGAATCTTGACACCGCGATAACGGTAAATCATCCAGGCGATGGCGGTGGCGTAGCTCATGTTGGTGAGCAATTCGGCGTGCGGTGCTTTGGGGAATTCGTGCTGGGATGCCATGCCGCGAATCTGGCTGGCCAGATCGCAATCCAGCGCCAGATAGTGATCCCACACCTCGGTGTGTAGTTCGGCGCTGATCCCGTAAATACCAATACCCTGATTCTGTTGCAGTTGCTGGCCGAGGCCGGACTGAAAATTCGCGGTGGCCAGCAACAATTGCTCTGCCACGCTGGATTGCACGCCCAATTGTCGCAACGTTGGCTGAATCACATACTGCAAGAATTCATGACTACAAATGCCCATGACCATACTCCCGTCAAATGTACTGACTTACTGATACGGGTAGCAAAGACTCTGCCAGGTTCCATTTGAAGATGTACTCGCTGCCACATTACTAAGATCGGTCCGGCGCGGAATAATTTCAATAATTTGTGGGTGCAGAAATGTAGTGTTTGGTGAGTTTGCGCTATATGGGATGGCAATCCGTTGCCATTTGTTGCCGCAGATTGTCAGGCGCTGGATTCAGGCTTCTTTTATAACGGAAAAGTGATTCATGTGGCGGATGTAATAATTCAATTCGCGCTCGGCTTCCCCACGACTGGAGAAGGGGCCTTCCTGGGTGTGTTCCCGTGTCATGAAGAACCATTTGTCGTTGATGTGCAGGAACCGGTCACCGCGGAACCACGTCTTGTTTTTCTCCCCTAGCCGGACATCCATAGATCACCTCTTCTTTTGGTTATTAATTGACCATAGGTTAATAAATAGACAACTTTGTGATCCAGTTCAAAGAACGAAAGGATTCATGCACGGGGTTATTCAGATCGTTGTGGAATAGAACCGCTGGAGAGGGTCCTATATCAAGCGGTTATCGGGCTACCGGACCTGGCGTGCGCCAGAGAACACGAAGGGGAGTTTACAAAAAATTGCATTTCCCAGGGGGGCTGCTGCCCTGACTTGAGTCGTACGAACGGATACATTTCGTGCCATTTGGTAGCAGTAATCGCTGCTACCTTGCAGTATTATCAGTCGTCGTTGCATTGGGGCAACGGACGCTTTTTATCGTTCAGTCTGTCTTTAATTTTAAGAACAATCAGTATTTGCAGGTTTTTGAATGCTAAAGCAGTTGGCCCGTCTGGCAAAAATGACGGGATTGGGATTGGTGTTTTTCTTTGTGGCAGCGATTTTTGCCTGGATTTATTGGGGTTACAGCCCGATTCCGCCGGCGCCGGCGCTGGATTCTGTAGTTCAGTCGGAGACGTTGGAGTGGGCGGGGATAGAGCGCCATTATCTTGCCTATATTCCCCGCGATCTGCCTGCCGGCGCGCCGCTGGTGATTGTGCTGCATGGCGCTGTCATGAACGGTGGTGCGATGCGGATTGCCAGTGGTTATGAATTCGACCGGCTGGCGGATCAGAAGCGTTTCGCGGTGGTCTATCCCAGCGGCTACAAGGGTCACTGGAATGATTGTCGGAACAAGGTTTTCTACAGCGCCAAGCGTGAGCAGATCGATGATGTGGGCTTTCTGCTGGCGCTGATCACCCGCATGGTGGAACGACACGCCATCGATCCGGATCGGGTGTTTCTGGCGGGATTTTCCAATGGCGGACACATGGCGTTCCGGCTGGGTATCGAAGCGTCCCACAGTGTGGCTGGTATCGCAGCCGCAGCGGCCAACCTGGCAGTGGCAGAAGATTCGTTCTGCAGCGCCGAGGGAGCAACACCCAAGGTGATGCTGGTGAATGGTACCAAGGACGGCTGGAATCCCTACGATGGTGGCGAGGCTGGCATTCCCGGCTTGGCCAGTCGGGGTAACGTGCTGTCAGCCCTGGGAACCGCGCAGGCATTTGCTGCGCGCAATGGTGTGCGCACGGATTGTACGGTTCAGCCGCTGCCGGATCGTTTCAAGCGCGACGGCACATGGGTGACCCGTCACCATTGTGATCGCGACGGCAAGCCATTTGTGGAGTTCTACAGCATCGAAGGTGGCGGCCACGTGTTTCCGCAACCGGTTTATCGTTTTCCCCGCATGTATGGCCGCACCAGCCGTGAATTCAATCTGCCGGTAGCGGCGGTGGAATTTTTCGGCCTGTGATGTGGGCCTGTCGCGCGCTCAACCTGTGTGGATGAGCGTGCGGTGTTTGGTGCGGTCGAAGTGCCAGATGAAGGATGAGCTCGCTCATGGGTTTACCCCGTCGCGGTGATGATGGCGACAGGGTGTATTGCATCACGTCTTATCCGCCACCCAATTGCCGTGGAAACCCAGCGGCACCCGCACCGGCAGTTCGATCACTGCGACCGGTTCTCCCTCAACACGCTGCGCATCCAGAATCACCACCTGGCTGGGGCCGTTGTCCAGATCGTGCACGTAGGACAGCAGCCAGCCTTCGTCTTCCGCTGCGTCTGCATGCTTGGGCACGAACACCGCTTCGCCGCTCATTTTGTTCGCGCCATAGCGATGCTGTATCACCTTGCCGTTTCCCAGATCGTGGCGGTACAGGCAGTTGGGCACTGGCTGGCCGGGGTTGCGGCTGACGCCCACGGTGTAGGCGTAGCGGTATGGCTTGCCGGTGCGGCGTTCGTCCAGCCGCGGGAATTCCTGCGCATCGGCGGAAATGACCTGACACTGTACCCGGCCGCTGACCCGTTCCAGCGTCCAGCGCTCGAAACGGATCTGTTGGCTCTCCAGCGGCCCCTGTTGGGATTCCGCGAACATTTTGTCGTGCACCACCAGATCCACCACAACGTCGCCATTGGGCAGGTCGAAGGCGTTGCAGGTGTGGAAGGCAAAGCAGGGTTCGACGTTGAACCAGCGCACGTCGTCGGCGTTGCCATTGCGGGGTAGCAGGCCCACTCGCGCGCCGTGACGAGGATTCCAGCTGTAGGGCAGGCTGCTGCCCTTGATGGCGGCGCTGATGGAAAACGTCACCGGCAGATCCAGAATCAGCACCTGGGACTGGGTGATGGCGCAGTCGTGGATCATGGGGCCGTGCTGCACGGGAATGGCAACGTCGCGCTTGAGTTCGCCGTTGCTGCCGATGTGCAGGTAACGCACACAGCTGCGCACGAGGGCATCGTAGCAGATGGCGTGCAGTTCACCGGTGTCCGGGTCGACATGAGGGTGGGCGGTGAACGGGCGGCGGGCGTCGCTGTTGAACAGGCCGTGGCGGCGGCTGTTGAGCTCGGTATCCAGTTCCACCGGAAAGGCGCCTGCTTCCACCAGCGCCCAGAGCTTGCCCGCATGGCCGATGATGTTGGTGTTCACTACATCGGAAGGCCCCCGGCGCGGCCCAGGCAGCAGCGGGCGCCCCAGGGCCTGGTGGACGTTGTTCTGGCTCACATAGCGGTTGCGGTACCACTGGGCCTGACCCTGTTGCAGCCGCAGGCCGTGCACCATGCCATCGCCCATGAACCAGTGATAGGTGGCGGGGTTGGGAATGCTGCGCAACGGGTTGGGCCCGATCCGCAGCAGCAGGCCGTTCAGGCTGGTGGGAATCTGGCCATGCACCTTCAGGTCGGTGTAGTGGCCTTCGTCCCGCATTGGCGCGAAAGGGCCTTCCAGGTACGGGTTGTGGGGATCGAAGGGAACACGCTTTTGCAGTCGGCGTGTCACCCAGCGCAGGGACTGGTTGATGGCGGTGTTGACGGCGGACGAACCCATGGTTGGTCTCCTTGGCGGCTTCCGGTGATGAAAGATGATCTTCTGGTCATGAATGTGTACACTGCTCACATCCATCCTGAGCCGGAATGTGGACAGTGTCAACATCAAAATCATCCAAAACGGAAACACCAGGCCATTACCACCACGGCAACCTGCGCAGGGCATTGCTGGAAGCCGGGTTGGAGCGACTGGAGTCCACCCAGAATCCGGAATTCAGCCTGCGGGAACTGACCCGCATCGTGGGGGTGTCGGTGAATGCGGCCTACCGCCACTTTGCCAGCAAGGAGGCATTGCTCGCAGCCATGGCGGCGGAGGGCTTTCACCGTTTGGTGGTGGAGCAGGCTCATGCCGTGCAGGCTCACCCGGACAAGGGCGAAGGTTTCGCGGAAGCGGGCCGGGCTTACGTGAATTTCGCGCGCCGCCATCCGGCGCTGTTCCGGCTGATGTTCAGCCGCTTTGCCGCCACCAGCCCCGACCGGGAAATGCACGCCAGCGCCCAGTTGGCCTACTCCGGTATGCTGCATTCGCTGGCGGCGGTACTGGACAAGCCGGCGGACGATCCCGAGGTTAAAGTCGGCGCCATCCAGGCCTGGAGTCTGGTGCACGGCCTCAGCCAGCTGATCATCGACGGCCAGGTGGACAGTCACACGGACAATGTGGACACCCTGATCGATGAGGTATTCAAGGCGAAGCTGGAAACCGGGTTTTTGCAGAAGCAGTGACCGTGTGCGCGCGGCGGTGTATCAACGGCCGCCTAGTCGTTCACTTTGCCGCGTAGTGCCTTGGTGGCGCCGCGCTTGGTTTTGCTGTCCACCCGCTTGGCCCGTGCACTTTTGCTCGGTTTGGTGGGACGGCGCTTCTTGTGCACCACCGTGGCGGCCAGGATCAGTTCCTTCAACCGTGCCAGCGCATCGTCGCGGTTTTTTTCCTGGGTGCGGAATTGTTGTGCCTTGATCACGATGATGCCGTCCTTGGTGATGCGACTGTCGGACAGCGCCAGCAAGCGCTCCTTGTAAAACTCCGACAATGACGACGCGCGAATGTCGAAGCGCAAATGAATCGCCGACGACACCTTGTTGACGTTCTGGCCGCCGGCACCTTGTGCGCGAATGGCGCTGAAGTCGAGTTCGTCGTCGGGAATGCTGACGCTGCTGGAAATGATCAGGGGCATGGTGTGTTCGCGTGTCTCACCAGAGTTGTTCGTACAGTTTCACCATTTCATCCACCGTGGGCACGCGCGGATTGTTGCCGGGCGAACCGGACGCCAGCGCCTGTTCCGCCATGGTGCGGGTCAGATTGAAAAAAGCGAAGCGGTTGATGCCGAAGGCTTCCGGCGTTGGCACCTGCAGTTCTGCATTCAGCGCGCGCAATTCTTCCAGCAATTTGTGATTGGCCACGGCATCGGAGTCCTCGGTGCTGGCCACTTTCATCGCCCGTGCGCAATCCGCGTAGCGGGCGCTGGCGGCGGGAATGGAGTACGCCGTGACAGTGGGGAGCAGCATCGCATTCGACAGACCGTGCGGCACATGAAAGAAGGCACCGATGGGACGGCTCATGCCGTGCACCAGCGCTACCGATGCGTTGGAAAAGGCGATGCCGGCGAGCGTGGCGCCGAGCATCATGGCTTCCCGCGCGGGGCGATCCTGGCCATCGTGATAGGCGCGGCGCAGGTTCGGTGCAATCAGTTGCATGGCCTGCAGGGCCTGGCTGTCGGTGTACGGATTGGCTTTCTTCGATACGTAGGCTTCGATGGCGTGGGTGAGGGCGTCGATGCCGGTATCCGCCGTGGTGCGCGGTGGCAGGCTCAGGGTCAGCTCGAAATCCACCAGTGCCGCAACCGGCAGAAATCCCATGCCCAGGCACAGCATTTTTTCATCGCGCTCGTGATCGGTGATGACGGTAACGCGGGTGGCTTCGGAACCGGTGCCGGCGGTGGTGGGAATCGCAATCACCGGCAGGCCCGGCTCGTTGACGATGCGCGGCACTTTGTAGTCTCGCATGCGGCCGCCGTATTTGCCGAGGATGGCGATGGCCTTGGCGCTGTCGATGGGGCTGCCGCCGCCCAGCGCGATGATGCAGTCGTAAGTGCCGGATTTCACTTTTTCCACGCCGGCGATGATCGAGGCTTCGGTGGGTTCCGGCACCGTGTCGGCGTACACGTCGCTCGGTGGCAGATGCGCTTGCAGGCGCTCCACGTAACCCAGTTTCACCATGCTGGCATCGGTGACGATCAGCGGGCGCGAACAGCCCAGGGCTTCCAGCACGTTGCCCACTTGTGCAGAAGCACCGGCGCCGATATGGAGAATGCGCGGCAGCAGAATCGGGCTGCTCATGGTGATGTACTCGCAAAGTGGGTTGAGGTTGTCGGCAGGCTGGCCATGATGCCGGTGACCAGGCTCTGCAGATCGAAATGTTCCGGTTTGAGCGTCACACCCTGCCGCACCAGGATTAGATCATGGCTTGGCACCACCAGCACGATCTGCTGATGAAATCCGCGGAAGGCAAAGCTGTCGGCCGGCAGATAGGGCCACATTTTCAGATCATGATTGAGCCAGATCTGCGCGCCGTAACTCTGACTGGCAGGCGATGGCGCCAAGGCAAAGTCGATCCACGCTTCCGACAGCAGTTGTTCACCCAGCCAGTTTCCCTTGCGCGCGTACAGCAATCCGAGTTTGGCCCAGTCCCGCGCCGTCATGTACAGACTGGCACCCCCCACCGGATTGCCGGCGGTGTCGAATTCCAGCACGGCATCGTGGATACCCAGCGGCGCAAACAGGGATTCATGCACGAAGCGATAGGTATCCTGCAGCGAGCCACCCACTTGATCCTGCACGATGCGGGCAAGCAGGTTGGTGACACCGGTGGAATAGTTGAATTCAGTGCCAGGTTCAGCGGTCAGTGGCTGTTGCAGATAAAACGCTGCGTGATCAGGGCGGGTGAACAGCATGCGGCCGCGATCGGGTGTGGGGCCCTGATCGCTCTCGCTCCACTGCAACCCCGGAGCCATGTGCAGCAGATGGGTGAGGGTGATGGCGGATTTGTCGGTGTCCGCCCATTCCGGCACGGGTGCGGGTTCATTCACGCTGAGTGCACCCTGATCCTGCAGCAGGCCGATCAGTGTGGCGGTGAAGCTCTTGGCCATCGACCAGCTCACCAGACGGCTGTGTCGATCGGCGCCCAGCGCATAGCGTTCGGCAATCAGGCGGCCCTCATGCACCACTGCGACCGCGAGCGTATTGGCGGGATTCGGATTGGCCTGCACGAATGCGCTGTCGATGGCTGCGTTCAGTTGTGCGTAGTCAATGCCGGGCACATCAGGTTCTGCCGCACCGTCACCCAAGGGCCAGGGTGCTTCAGCCGGCGGCGTGGCGGGATACAACGCGGGCAGTTGCGCATCGAGTTGCTCCGGTGTGGCATCGTGCAGCAGCGTGCAACCGAAGCCTTCACGGTAGTACGCGACATTCAGATTCTGCTCGATGAAAACATTGTCCCGCACCGACACAGTCTTGTTTTCTTCATCCACCTGAATGTTCCAGACCAGCGGCAGCTCCTGCAGCTGTGGCGCGACAAAACGGTGAATGACGGTGTTGCGGGGAAGTTCGCTGACGAACAGGCTGGAGCAGATCTGCTTGGCGGCGTAACCGGTGCCGACGGGAATGTCCTTGATCTTGTCGCAGCCGGTGAGCAGGAAGGCGCCGCACAACAAGGTGGATGTCAGCCAAAGTGGTTTTGTTTTTATTGTTTTCATGTGCACATCCATGCTGGTGTTGATGACGTTGCAACGTTGGAAATGTCGGGCAACGGACTGGGATCAGATTATCCTTTTCGACGGGGAAAGCAAAAGTGAATTTGCGCCGTGCGAAAGGAGAGGGCGTTGATGGCGTTATCGGCAAACGGATCTTTACTGATCCATCAGTCGTAGCGTCGAGGCCAGTCGCTGCAGTCCTGTGTCATCGGCTATGCCAAACCGCAGTCGATTCCAGTGCGGAAAGCGACGAATCCAGATGCCGTGACGGGCAAGGGATTGCTGCCAGCGTTGTGCAGTGGTGTCGCTGTCCAGCTTCACGCTGACGAACAGTGGCGCAGCCGTGAGTGTGTCGGGGGAAAAATATTCCACCAGCAGCGACTGCAGGTGGGTGCTGGCCCGCAGCAGCCGTTGGCGTTGCGCAACGTGCCAGTGCGTATCGGCCAGTGCCTGAGTGGCGATCCATTGTGCCGGATGACTGATGGCCCAGGGGCCGAGCTTGCTTTGCAATGTTGTCTGAATGCAGGTGTTGCCCAGCACAAAGCCGGTACGAATTCCCGCCAGGCCGAAAAATTTTCCCAGCGAGCGCAGCACGACGATGTTCTGCTCCGGCTGCAGCGATGGCAGCAGTGAATATTCCGGCGTCGCATCCATAAAGGCTTCGTCCACGATCAGCCAGCCGCCTTTTTGCTGTAACTCGTTTGCCAGCTGCTGCAGACGTTGCAGTGAATATTTCTGCGCGGTGGGATTGTTGGGATTGATGACGATCACGATATCCCGTTCGCGCAGTTGTGTGGCATCCGGCAGTGCGTTGAACGTTTCGACGTTGTGGCCTTGCTGTTGCCACCAGAAACGATATTCCTCGTAGGATTCCTGCGCGATCAGCACGCGGCTTGTTGCAAACAAGGTGGGCAACTGCTGGATCGCCCACTGGCTGCCGGGCACAGGCAGAGCCGTGCTGCCGTAATAATTCAGCGCGGCCTGTTCCAGCTCACCATTTTGTTCCGGCAGTCGCTGCCAGACTTCAGCAGGTACCGGCGGAACCGGCCAGGGGAACGGTGCAATCCCGGTCGACAGATCCAGCCAGTCGGAGTGGGGAATGCCGTAAGTTTGCGCCGCCTGTTGCAGGTTGCCGCCATGCTGGGGTGTGTCGTTGTTCATAGCCATAGCATCACACCTGCGAGCAGGACAATCACAACGACAATGGCGCGATCCACCAGACGATTGGCGCGCAGGATGTCGTCGGCTTGCGGAATGATTTCTCCACCAAAGAAGGGTTTGTCAAACGTGATGCCGTGATACACCGCCGGACCACCCAATTGCAGGTTGAGCGCGCCGGCACCGGCGGTCATTACCGGGCCGCCGTTGGGACTTTTCAGCAAGTGGGCCTGGGTGCGCCAGCCATCCATTGCACGGGGAAAATCGCCGGCCACTGCATAGGCGAACGCGCAGAGTCGGGCGGGAATGAAATTCAGCACATCATCGATGCGGGCAGCGGCGCGGCCGAATGCGTTGAAGCGTTCGGTGCGGTAACCCCACATGGCATCCAACGTGTTGGCGAGGCGATACAGCACCACGCCCGGTGCGCCCAGCAGCGCAAACCAGAACAGGGCGCCGAGGATGCCATCGTTGGCATTTTCCAGCACGGACTCGATGGCGGCGCGGGTACATCCGGTTTCATCCAGCGCGGCGGTTTCGCGACTGACGATCATGCCGGTGTGGTGGCGGGCGGAATCCAGATCTGCTTGTGTCAGCGCCTGCCAGACCCGCTGGCTGTGCTCGAACAGACTCTTGCGGCCGATGGCCAGATACAGAATGACGACGTCGAACAGCCAGCCGAAATGGCTGCTGAGCCAGTACGCCATGGCTACCCAGGGCAATACGGCCAGCGCCCAGGCGAAGGTGCCATTCAGAATACGCTGCGTGCCCTGGTTGAAGCGGGTTTCGAGGCGGCCGGCCAGGGTGCCGAACCCCACCAGCGGGTGCCAGCGGCGGGGTTCCCCCAGAATCTGGTCCAGTACCAGTGCAATCAGGATTTTTATCAATACAATGGGCATGGAAACGAAGCTCGATACAGCGTTGAAAGGTTGTGGGGAGTTTAGATATGGACGCTCTGCGGCAGGGATGCCGCGGAGCAGCCCCCAGGGATGGGTTCACGGCGTGTCCAGATCTAAACTCCCCACAACCTTTCAAGGCGGCAATCCCGCACGGAAAAAGGCCCAACAGTATACCATGACCACCCCCACCCTGATGGTACAAGGCACCACCTCCGACGCCGGCAAATCCACTTTGGTTGCCGCCCTCTGCCGCATCTTCAAGCGCGAAGGCGTGCGCGTCGTCCCCTTCAAGCCCCAGAACATGGCCCTCAACAGCGCAGTCACCGTGGACGGCGGCGAAATCGGTCGTGCCCAGGCCCTGCAGGCACAAGCGGCGGGGCTCGATCCCGTGGTGGACATGAATCCGGTGTTGCTCAAACCCACCACCGACATCGGCGCCCAGATCATCATCCACGGCAAGGCCCGTCACCAGATGAACGCGGTGCAATATCACGAATACAAAACCATCGCCATGAACGCCGTACTGGAAAGCTACCAGCGCCTGCAGCGGCAATACGAACTGATTCTGGTGGAAGGTGCCGGCAGCCCGGCGGAAATCAATCTGCGCGACCGCGACATCGCCAACATGGGCTTCGCCGAAGCGGTGGACTGCCCGGTGATCCTGATTGCCGACATCGATCGCGGCGGTGTGTTCGCGCATATCGTTGGCACGCTGGCGCTGCTCAGCGCGTCGGAGCAGGCGCGGGTGAAAGGTTTCGTGATCAACCGTTTTCGCGGCGACATCAAACTGCTGCAGCCGGGGCTGGACTGGCTGGAACAACATACCGGCAAACCCGTGCTGGGCGTGCTGCCCTATCTGCACGGCCTCCACATCGACGGCGAGGACGGCATCAACAAGATCGACGTCGACAAACAGCATACGCAAAAAATTTCCGTGGTGGTGCCCGTGCTGCCACGCATCAGCAATCACACGGATTTCGATCCACTGCGCCTGCATCCGCAAGTGGAATTCCACTACGTGCGGGGAGGCGAGGCATTGCCGCCGGCCGATCTGATCATTCTGCCCGGCAGCAAAAATACCATCGCGGATCTGCAGTGGTTGCAACAGCAAAGCTGGGATGCGCAGATCAAAAAGCATCTGCGGTTCGGCGGAAAACTGCTGGGCATCTGCGGCGGCTTCCAGATGCTGGGGAACAGTTTGCACGATCCCTACGGCATCGAAGGTCGTCCCTGTGATGCCAACGGGCTCGCGCTGCTCGACATGAGCACCACCTTGCTGCCGGAAAAACAATTGCAGCGGCGACAAGGTGCCTTGCTGCCGGAAAACGCTGCCTGCGAAGGTTACGAAATTCATTGCGGCATCAGCACGGGCGCGTCGCTGCAAAAGCCGCTGATTCGTTTCAGCGACGGCAACACCGATGGCGCGCAATCGCCCGACGGCCAGATTCTGGGCACCTACCTGCACGGCCTGTTCGATCACCCGGATGCACTTGCAACCCTATTGCAGTGGGCCGGTTTGCGTGCGGCGGAAAATTTTGATTATCGGGAAGAGCGTGAGCGTCAGATTGATCGCCTGGCAGATGCCACAGCAGCCCATCTGGATATGACCAGGCTGCGGCAATTGCTGTGGGAAGAATGAAATCCAAATGCGAAAAACTTGATCCAGGCCCGCTATCAATTATGCAGGTCCGGCGCTAGGATGAGATAGCTGTAGTCACTCAAAAACGGAGATTGCAATTCGATGAACAGGAATCTTGCACTCATCATGGCAGCGTCGGTGCCCTTCGTGGGGCTGGCTGCAAGTGAAGTCACTGCGGCAGAGGCTGCCGGCGTTTTCGCCAAGGGACGCACTCATTTCGTGGTAACCGGCGGTAGCGGGCAAGCGTTCAACGACGATTACCTCGTCATCGGCGTGGGCGGCAATTATTTCGTAACGGATGGCTTCAGTCTGGGTCTGAATGTCGAGGCCTGGACCAGTGGTGATCCCGGCATCACCAAGGTCACCACATCCGCCCAGTACACCTTCTTCCAGGCCGCTATCAAACCCTACGTTGGTGCGTTCTACCGGCGTGCCTTTATCGAGGATTGGGATGATCTGGATTCCTACGGTGGCAAGGCAGGTCTCTATTTTGCCACTGGCGGAAATCTCTATTTGAGCGCCGGTGTCGTCTATGAAACCTACTCGCAGTGTGAAGAACGCATCTACGAGGATTGTTCTTCTACTTACCCGGAATTCGGCGCCACTGTGGCATTCTGAGGAAGCAGCAGCCACTTGCGGCCGTCTTCAATGTCGCTGTTTCGACAGCCCGTTCATGCACCGGGAAGAAAAAAGCCGCAGGTCGCTGCGGCTCTTGTTGGAGTGGCTGCGCTGAAAGCCGTTCAGCGGTACACAATTCCCGGTTTCGCCGTGCTGATCAGCGTGCCGCCGTCGCCTTTCGCAATGGCCTCGATATCCTTCAATGCGCCGATGGCAGCTGTCTTGCCAGTGAGGCGGGCAAACTCACAGGCCGCCTGCACTTTTGGCCCCATTGAACCGGCAGCGAAACCCAGTTTGTCGATTTCGTCCGGGTGTGCCTGGGCAATTGCTTTCTGCGTCGGCTTGCCCCAGTCGATATAGGCCGCGTCCACGTCAGTAGCGATCACCAGCAAATCGGCCTCCAGTTCCTGCGCCAGCAGGGCCGAGCACAGGTCTTTGTCAATCACCGCCTCGATGCCGTGCAGTTTGCGATTGGCGTCGTACACGGTGGGAATGCCACCGCCGCCGGCACAAATTACCACGGTGCCTTTTTCCAGCAGCCACTTGATCGGACGGATTTCAAAAATCCGCTTCGGTCGAGGGCTCGCCACTACGCGGCGGAATTTGTCGCCGTCCGGCTTGATGGCCCAGCCTTTTTCCTTCGCCAGCTTTTCCGCTTCCGCTTTCGAATACACCGGGCCGATGGGTTTGGTGGGATCCTTGAAAGCAGGGTCGTTCGCATCCACTTCCACTTGCGTGAGAATGCTGGCGAACGGCACTTCGAACGGGAGCAGGTTGCCCAGCTCCTGTTCGATCATGTAGCCGATCATGCCTTCGGTTTCGGCGCCCAATACATCCAGCGGAAATGGATTGTCCGGATTGTGGGCGGCGCCCTGCAGTGCCAGCAAACCCACCTGAGGGCCATTGCCGTGGGCGATCACCAGTTCGTTGCCGGGCGCGATCTTGGCCAGTTCCACTGCCGCGATGCGCACGTTTTCGCGCTGGTTTTCCGATGTCATGGCCTCGCCCCGCCGCAGCAGGGCATTGCCTCCAAGTGCAACCACGATACGCATGGCGCTTTCTCCTTACACGTTGCCCAATGTAGCGACCATGGTGGCCTTGATAGTGTGCATGCGGTTTTCTGCCTGTTCGAAGGCGATGCAGGCGGGTGACTCGAACACTTCCTCGGTCACTTCGATGCCGCCGGCCAGATGCGGATATTTTTCCGCGATCTGTTTGCCTACCTTGGTGTCGGTGTTGTGGAACGCGGGCAGACAGTGCATGAACTTCGTGCGTGGTGTGCCCGTGGCCTGCATCAGCGCCTTGTTCACCTGATACGGCAGCAGCAGCTTGATGCGCGAATCCCAGGTTTCGATCGGCTCGCCCATGGATACCCATACGTCGGTGTGAATGAAGTCCACGCCTTTCACGGCCGCTTTCGGATCTTCGGTGAGGGTGATGCGCGCGCCGCTTTCTGCCGCGAACTGCTTGCACTGCTCCACAAATTCATCTGTGGGCCACAGTTCTTTGGGTGCGCCGATGCGCACGTCCATGCCCAGTTTGGCGCCGATCAGCAGCAGGGAGTTGCCCATGTTGTTGCGCGCATCGCCCACGTAGGCGTAGCTGATGTCGTGCAGGGGTTTGTCGCTGTGCTCGCGCATGGTCAGCACGTCTGCCAGCATTTGGGTGGGGTGATATTCGTCGGTGAGGCCGTTGAATACCGGCACGCCGGCAAATTTCGCCAGTTCTTCCACGATTTCCTGTTTGAAGCCACGGTATTCGATGGCGTCGTACATGCGACCCAGCACGCGGGCGGTATCCTTCATGGTTTCCTTGTGACCGATCTGCGATGAAGTAGGATCGATATAGGTCACGTTGGCGCCCTGGTCGTACGCGGCGACTTCAAATGCGCAACGGGTGCGGGTAGAGGTTTTTTCGAAGATCAGCGCGATGTTCTTGCCTTTCAGGTGCTGCTGTTCGGTGCCGGCGTATTTTGCCCGCTTCAGGTCGCGGGACAGATCCAGCAAATATTTCAGCTCGCGGGTGGTGTGGTGCATCAGGCTGAGCAGGTTGCGGTTATGCAGATTGAAAGCCATGGTCTAGTCCTTTGGTTGATGGGCTGGAAATGCTGGAAATCAAGTTGTGCAGGATTCGTTGAAGCTGGACACGCCGTGAACCCATCCCTGGGGGCTGCTCCGCGGCATCCATGCCGCAGAGCGTCCATCTCCAACGAATCCTGCACAACTTGATTTCATCGGTTTTCAGTAGTTCACCGGATCGCGCAGAATCGGACAGGTCATGCAGTGACCGCCGCCGCGTCCGCGTCCGAGTTCGCTGGCGGAGATGGTCACCACTTCCACGCCCGCTTTGCGCAGCAAAGTATTGGTGTAGGTGTTGCGGTCGTAACCCACCACCACGCCGGGTTCCAGGCACACCACGTTGTTGCCGTCGTCCCACTGTTCGCGTTCGGCTTCATAGGAATCGCCACCGGTTTGCACGATGCGCAACGCTTTCAGCCCGAGTGCTTCCGCCACCACGTCCACGAACGGTTTATCTTCGCGGCGGATGTCGATGCCACCGGGTTTGCTTTCATCCGGGCGCAGGCTGAATGGCACGATCTGCTTCACCACTTCCGGGAAGATGGTGACGAGGTCGCGGTCGCAGAAGGTGAAGACCGTATCCAGGTGCATGGCAGCGCGGGATTTCGGCAGGCCTGCCACGACCACACGCTTGGCCGCGCCCTTGGCAAACAGCGTCTGAGCAACCTGACCAATGGCCTGACGGGAGGTGCGCTCACCCATGCCGATCAGCACCACGCCGTTGCCGATAGGCATCACGTCACCGCCTTCCAGTGTGGCGGCGCAGTGGTCTTCATCGGGATTGCCATACCACACGTCGAACTCTGCATTGGTGAAGGTGGGGTGGAATTTGTAGATGGCGGTAGTGAGCAGAGTTTCCTGGCGCCGCGCCGGCCAGTACATGGGATTCAGCGTGACGCCGCCGTAAATCCAGCAGGTGGTGTCGCGGGTGAATTGCGTGTTGGGCAGCGGCGGCAGCACAAAACTGGACATGCCGATGAAGTCGCCCAGCATTTGAATGGACTTGCTCTTGCCCAGTGCGTTGGACAGATCCGACACCGACACGCCACCGATCAGATGTTCCGCCAGCTTGCGGGGTTCCAGGCTCTCCAGCCAGCCGCGCATGTCGTCCTGCAGGCCCACGCCCACCTGATTGGCGGTGAGCTTGCGATCGAGAATCCATTTCAGCGCCGCCTTGCTCTGCACGGTTTCCGTCAGCAGGTTGTGCATTTCCAGCACGTCCACGCCGCGCTCGCGCATCTTGGTGACGAAATCGAAATGATCGCGTTTGGCCTGATTCACCCAGATCACGTCGTCGAACAGCAGCTCGTCGCAGTTGCCGGGGGTGAGGCGCAGGTGAGCCAGACCCGGTGAACACACCATGACTTTATGAAGTTTTCCTGCTTCAGAATGAACGCCGAGTTTTATTTTTGACATGTAGAACTCCTTCTCTTAAAGGCTGAGGAAGCCGGCATACAGACCATAGGCGGCAATCCCGGCTCCGATCAGCACGCCAATAAAAATCAGTTTTTCCAGATTGGTGAAAATGGGTTGGCCCACTTCACGCTTGGCCTTGGCAAACAGGATCGCGCCCGGCGCATACAGCAGGGCCGACAGCAGCAGATATTGCACGCCGGCGGCATAGACCAGCCACACTGCGTACAGAACGGCGACGGCGGCAATCGCCAGATCCTTGCTACGTTGACCCGAATCGTTTTCATAGGTTTCACCGCGAAACGCCAGCAGCAAGGCATAGGCCGCCGACCAGAAATACGGAATCAGGATCATGGACGTGGCCAGATACAGCAGGCTCAGATAAGTGGAGCTGTTGAACAGGGTGATGACGAGGAACAGCTGGATCAAACCATTGGTGAGCCACAGCGCATTGGCCGGCACATGATTGGCGTTTTCCTTGCGCAGGAATTCCGGCATGGTGTGATCTTTCGCGGCGGAGAAAATGATTTCCGCGCACAGCAACGTCCAGGACAGCAACGCTCCCGCCAGCGACACCAGCAGGCCGATACTGATCAGCTTGGCGCCCCAACCACCTACCACATGCTCCAGCACGGCTGCCATGGAGGGATTTTTCAGGCCCGCCAGTTCGGCCTGCGCCAGAATGCCCTGCGACAGCACGTTCACCAGCACCAACAGCAGCAGCACCGCTACGAAACCCACCACGGTGGCCTTGCCTACGTCGCTGCGTTTTTCCGCGCGGGCAGAGAAAATGCTGGCACCTTCAATACCGATGAACACCCATACGGTCACCAGCATCATTTTGCGCACTTGCTCCATCACGCTGCTGGGTTCGGTGCCGCCTACGGTCCAGAAATCGGCCTTGTACACGTCCAGCTTGAAAGCAATGGCGGCGATGATGATGAACAGCGCCAAGGGCACCATTTTTGCGATGGTGGTAATGGTGTTGATGAAGGCCGCTTCCTTGATGCCGCGCAGCACCAGGAAGTGCAGCAGCCACAGCAGCACAGAAGCACAGCCGATGGCGATGGGCGTATTGCCTTCACCGAACACCGGAAAGAAATAGCCCAGCGTGCTGAACAGCAGCACCATGTAGCTGACGTTGCCGATCCAGGCGCTGATCCAGTAACCCCAGGCAGATGAAAAGCCCATGTAATCGCCGAAGCCCGCCTTGGCGAAGGCATACACGCCACCATCCAGCTGCGGCTTGCGATTGGCCAGGGTCTGGAATACGAAGGCCAGCATCAGCATGCCCACGCCGGTGATCAGCCAGCCGATCAGGGTGGCGCCGGCGCCGGCGCTGGCTGCTACGTTCTGCGGCAGCGAGAAAATGCCACCGCCCACCATCGACCCCACCACCAGGGCAATGAGCGCCCCCAATTTCAATTTGTTCGAAGCGTCTGCCATGCATGTCTCCTTGTTGTGGCCTGGGAAAATCTAAAACGGTTGTGTGACAAACGTGCCTTGCACTTTCCACTGCGCGGATATCAGGTTCCCGTTCCTGCACCGGATTCAACCGGTGGTGGCGTTTTCTGTCCGCTGGCAGAACGCAGCACACGGAATCCCACAGCGGTGAACACCACCGTCAGCAGAGGATTAAGCAGATTGAAAAAGCAGAAGGGTGCAAAACTGATGGCGGACACACCGAGTGCGGCGGACATGTAGGCGCCGCAGCTATTCCAGGGAATCAGCGGCGAGGTCACGGTGGCGGAATCACCCACCACGCGGGACAACATCACCGGCGCCAGGCCGCGCTCTTCGAAATTTTTGCGGAACATGCGGGCGGGCAGCACAATGGAAATATACTGGTCGGATGTCAGCGCATTGGACGCCAGGCAGGAGCCCACCAGTGCGGCTACGGTGCCTGTCACTGATTTGGCCTTGTTGATGATCGGAGTGATCACGCGATTGAGCAGGCCAGTGCGTTCGACGATGGCGCCGAAGCCCAGCGCCGTCATGATCAGCCAGATGGTGATCATCATGCTGGACATGCCGCCACGGGTGAGCAGTTTGTCCACATTGGGATCGCCGGTGGAAACATGATAGCCAGTGGCCAGCGCTGCCCACACGCCTTTCAGTTGCTGCAGTGCAGGATGCAGATTCGGATTGTCTGCCAGCGTGGCAACGGCCTGGGGCGCGAGGATCACCGCCATCACACCGCCCATCAGCGCACTTGCAAAAATGGTGACGAAGGGTGGCACTTTCTTCAGCGCGAGTACCAGTACCAGCAGCAACGGCAGAAACGCCCACAGGGAAATGGTGACGTTTTCTTCGAGCCCGCGCAGGGTGGATTTTGCGTCGAAGTCCCCCGGCGATCCCAGCAGCGCAAAGCCGATGATGGCGAGCAGCAGTGCAGGCACCGATGTCCAGAGGGATTCACGGATATGGCTGAATAGCTCCGAGCCGGCGGCAGCGGTGGCCAGGTTGGCGGTATCCGAAAGGGGTGATGCCTTGTCGCCGAAATACGCGCCGGAAATCACGGCGCCGGCGGTGATCAGCGGTGACAATCCCATGCTTTCAGCGATGCCCATCATGCCGATGCCGATGGTGCCGGCCACGGTCCAGGAACTGCCGATACTGAGGGCCGCCACTGCACAAATGGCGCAGGTGCTGGCGTAAAAATAATGCGGACTGAGCAGCTTTAATCCGTAATACACCATCGACGAAATGGTGCCGCACATGGCCCAGGTGCCGATCAGTGCGCCCACGCCCAGCAGGATGAAAATGGCCTGCAGGCCGGTGCTGATTCCTTCCACCACCGACTGGCGGATGTCGTTCCAGGCGATACCGTTCTTGTAGCCGATCAGCGCCGCAACGACGCCGCAAAACACCAGCGCAATCTGGTTGGGGCCGTAGGAAGCGTCTTCGCCAAACAGGTAGTAGGAAACGCCGAGCAGGATGATCAGGCCGAGGATGGGGGTCAGGCCGTCGATGAGGGAAGGCTCGCGAATGGGGCGTGCAGTGACAGGTTTTGCTTCTTTGCTCATGCGTATCGTACTTGGGTCTCAAGTGCACCAGCAGTGTGCAATGGCGCCCATTCCTTGTCGTGTTGTCGTTATGAGACGCGATGTCTTGCTGTCAATGTTTTATGGCGGCGACTGGCAAAGCCCAATGGACTGTGCTCCCCGCGATCACTGCAATTATTTAACTTTGACGTTGACACGTGACGTGCGGATGAATATGCGCCGACCACAAAAGAAGAGTCAAATACAGTTCGGTGAATGCCTGACAAAAGTCAATTTCTGGCCATTGCGCGCACCCGAGGAATGGCGTTAGTCCGTGAAGGGAGGCGAAGGTGAGTGGTTTTCAGGACAGGCGAGCGACGCAGGCGTGCAGCGAGGCGTGAACAGCCTGATAGGCGGCGGCACCGATCCATTCACCGATGCGGGTGTGTTTGCCGCAGTATTCCACCAATGCTTGCTCGCCGGGTTTCAATGCGCTGAGCAGACAGATGGAATCAGTGCCGGTGCCAGTGGCCAGCAGATTGGAAACCGGACTTTTGATATTCAGATCGTAGCAGGCGGAGGTTTTCGCTTCGGTGGCAATCAGCAGTGCTTCGATCGCAGCGGCAGGTGTGAATGTCTGGTTGCACACCAGCGCGATATTGATGGTGCCCGGTTGCAGTTTTTCATCGGCAGGATCGCCGGCGCGACGGGCGTTGCGGATGCCGGCGGTGACGAAACACGCCAGTCGAGTGATGTCATCGCCCATCACGGCATGGCGCAGGGAATTCATCGAGGCAGCGGTCATCACGCCAGCCAATGGCATTGCAATCTCCAGTGCACGCGCATAGCTTTCCAGGGTGATGGCGGGGGCTTCCGTCACGGCAGTGTCGCCACTCACTTTCATATTCAGCCAGCCCTGCACTGTCGCCGAGCCACCGTTCCAGATGCAACTGCCGGTGGCCTGCAGTGGTTGCTCCGCCAGAAACACACAATGCTGCGCGGTTTTATGCAGCGTGCCCAGGCCGGCCAGTGGAATAATGTCAGCGCTGAAATCGTTCACGCGGCCCACACGCAGGCGATGAGCAGGCTGCATTCGAGGATTTCCACCATCGCGCCGGCGGTGTCGCCGGTGGTGCCACCCAGACGGGCCATCATCCAGGCGCGGAAAATCCAGAACACGCTGCCGGCAATCAGCATGGCCACCAGCCACCAGCTGCCATTGCCGAGAAAACCCAGCGCAATGGCAAAGGCGAGGCCGGGAATGATCTTGATGAACTCCAGTCCATCGCTGAACGGGCTGCCCAAACCTTCGCTGCGCAGATAAGGTGTGGTGAAAAACAGCAGCGGCACCATTGCACGGGCCGCCACCGGCACCACCAACAGATAGGCAAACTGCTGATGCTGCTGCAGATACAGAATGGTGGCGAACTTCACCAGCAGTACCAGGGCAATCGCCACCACGCCGGCGGGGCCGCTTTGCGGATCTTTCATGATGCGCAGGGCTTTTTCCCGGTCGCCCTGGCCGCCCAGCCAGGCATCGGCGGTGTCCGCCAGTCCATCCAGATGCAGTGCGCCGGTGAGCGCAACCCACACCAGCAACAGCAGCACGGATACGATCAGATCCGCATCCCAGGAAAAAATCTGCAGGAACAGTGTCTGTGCTGCCCACAGAATCAGACCAATGACACTGCCAACAGCGGCATACCAGTAGACGGACTGGCGCAGATGTTCAATGCGGTAATCCGTCACGCCGGCGGGTATGCGGGTGAGAAACTGCAGCGCTATGCGAAATGGCATCAGCATCAGGGTACGAATCCGTTGATGAATTGCAGGGAGAATTCCGCCTTGCCGTCGTGCAGCCAGGCTTTGGTGCGGGTCATGCCGGCGTAGGGCACGTCCACTTTGAAAGTGTCGCGAGGTGTGAAGCCCAGGCAGCAGGTGAGCATGGCGCGGATGATGCCGCCGTGGGCCACTATCAGAATGTGCTGATTGGCGTGTCGCGGCAGCAGTTCATCGATGCAAGCCTGCACGCGGCGCAGAAAATCCGTGAAGGGTTCGCCGCCGGGCGGTGTATGCAGTTCCGGTGCCTGCCATAAAGCGCCCAGCAGTTCCGGATATTGTGACCACGCCTGCTTGGGCGTCATGCCTTCCAGTTCGCCAAAGCACAACTCGCGCAGATCGGGCAGCACGGTGAGTGGTAATTTTTGTTGTGTCGCCACTTCGGTCGCGAACGCCAGACAGCGCTGCATGGGCGAGGAAATTACGGCATCCCAGCGCACGCCGGTTTGCAATGCCTTGCCGACGCTGGCGCGCATCTGCTGCCAGCCGGTTGCCGACAGGGGATCATCCACAGTGCCGCGATATTTCACGCCGCCTTCCGGTTCGCCGTGGCGAATCCAGTCGAGAGTGACGGTGACATCCGGTTTGTTGCCCGCGAACATGCTCAGCCCTCCAGCGTGCCTTGCGTCAGTTTGCCGGACACAGCAGCTTCGGCAAAGGTGGCCATTTCGTTATGCAATGCACAGGCGGCGCGCAGCAGCGGCACTGTCACGGCAGCGCCACTGCCTTCACCCAAACGCAGATTCAGATCCACCAGCGGCGACGCTTCCAGATGCGTCATCAATTTGCGATGACCCTGTTCGGCGGAGCAGTGGCTGAAGATCAGATAGGGCTGCACGGAGGGATTCAGGCGCAGGGCACAGAGGGCGGCGGCGCTGCAGATGAAGCCGTCTACCAGCACGGCGATGCCAGCCTGCGCGGCGGCAATGTAAGCACCGGTGAGGGCGGCAATTTCGAAGCCTCCCAGGGCGCGGCTGACGGCAGCGGGATCATCCAGCAGATCGACGTGACGTTGCAGGGCGCGTTCAATCACGCGGGTTTTGTGTTGAATACCGTGGGAATCCAGTCCGGTGCCGGCGCCAGTCAGTTCGGCGGGTGTCATTTCAGTGAGGGCGCACAGCAGGGCCGTGGCAGCGGTGGTGTTGCCGATGCCCATCTCGCCGCCGATGAATAGATGGGCCTGATGCTGGCCGGCACGCTCGATGGCCGCGCGGCCGATCAGCAGGGCCTGTTGCCACTGGGCGTCTGTCATCGCTTCGGTTTCGCAGAAATTCTGCGTTTGCGTCGCGACCGGTGCGTGAATCACTTTGGGCAGCGTTGTGGGATCAGCCAGGGTGCCGCAGTTGATCACTTCCAGTGTGGCGCCCAATTGGCGGGCCAGCACCGAAATCGCCGCGCCACCGCTCACAAAGTTGCGCTGCATTTCCACGGTCACCGCTTGGGGGAAGGCAGATACGCCTTCCGCCACCACGCCGTGATCGCCAGCAAAAATACTGATGTGGACCGGATCGACGCGGGGGCGGTCGCTGTGCTGGATCGCAGCGAACTGCACCGCCACATCTTCCAGGCGTCCCAACGAGCCGGGGGGCTTGGTGAGCTGGTTCTGGCGCGCGCGGGCGGCGTCGGCACAGGCGGTGTTCAGGGCGCGGGCGGGTGTTTGCCACCAGCGCGCATGGCGGGATTCAGATCGGGTTTCAGACATTAAGGGATTCCACGGATTTCAGAATGTGGGGCAGGCCGGCCACGACCAGGGTGACGCGGTCGGCGATGGAGGCGAGTTCCTGATGCAGCCAGCCCGCTTCGTCCACAAAGCGGCGGGTGAGTTCCCCCAGGGGCACTACGCCGAGGCCGGTTTCGTTGCTCACCAGTATGATGTTGGGGCGTTCCTGCAACACATCCAGCAGAGCGGCCTTTTCCCGCAGGAATAATGAAGCGTCCTCCTGACACAGCAGATTGGTGATCCACAGGGTCAGGCAGTCCACCAGAATCAGGTTGTCGTGGCGGGCGTGCTGGCGGATGGCGGCGGCCAGATGCAGTGGCTCTTCCACGGTCAGCCATTCGGCGGGGCGACGTTCGCGGTGATGGGCGATGCGGGAATGCATTTCACCGTCGCGGGATTCGGCGGTGGCGATGTACACCACCTCGCGCTGGCTGGCGCGGGCACGCTGTTCTGCCAGCCGGCTCTTGCCCGAGCGGGCGCCCCCCAGAATCAGGTCGATCATTCGCTCTTGAACCGCTCGCGGTTCCACAGGACCTCGCTGCCGTTGTCGGTGCGGGCCAGCACGCGGGCGGCCACGAACAGCAGGTCGGACAGGCGATTCAGGTATTTCAGGCCCCACTCGTTGATGGTGTCGGCCTTGGACAGTGTGTAAACCCGGCGCTCGGCGCGGCGGCAGATGGTGCGGGCCAGATGGCAGGTGCTGGCGGCGCGGTTGCCACCGGGCAGGATGAATTCCTTCAGCGGCGGCAGGTGTTCGTTCATGGCGTCGATCTGCTGCTCCAGACGCTCGACGAAAGCAGCAGTCAACACCGTGTGGCCGGGAATGCAGAGTTCGGCGCCCAGGTCGAACAGGTCGTGCTGGATTTCCTCCAGCCAGTGGCGCAGGTCGGCGGGTACAGTGGGTTCCGCCAGCACCATGCCCAGAGTGGAATTCAGCTCGTCGGTGGTGCCATAGGCTTCCACCCGCAGGTCATCTTTTTCCACGCGGGAGCCGTCCCCCAGGCCGGTGGTGCCCTGGTCCCCGGTGCGGGTGTAAATCTTGGATAAACGATGGCCCATGACGGCGCACTCCAGTGGGGAAAATTGTGTCAGGCAGGTTAAATAGAGTCGATCAAAAAACGCACAATCTGGCCAGTCTTTTGTATCAAATGTCACAGAATGGAGCGGCAATTTACGACTAAGCTTTTAGAGGGTCAAGTTGACTGTATGGCTGCTTGACCAAGGTTAATCCGCCGATCACCGGGAGGCCAGAAATGGGTACTGTGTTAGTGAATACCGACTTGTTGCGCGAACTGCTGAATGCGGCATCGCGGACAGCACTGGCACACCGGGGCAGTGACGTGGAATGTTACGTACTGGGCCAGCTCGAAGCCACTGCCAACTTCGCTTACATCCTGGCGGCGGGGTCGGGTGAAGACGATCTGGAACTGCTCTGCCAGCAGCTGGCGCTGGATGCCCTCAACCGCCATTCCGAACTGGAGTGTGCCGGCAATCGGGCGGCCACCGGCCGCGACAGTCGTTCCGTCACGCGAACCACCTGATACCTGCTATCGCTTCGCCCTACTGCGTCATTTGCCGCACGGCGGACAGTACGGCGGCGTTCTCCGGCACGTCCAGCCCCAAACGCCGGGCTTCCTGCACCAGATACCCTGTGATGAAATCAATTTCCGTTGGCTGTCCGCGCCGGTAGTCCTGCAGCATGGATGACTGGTTGGCGCCGGTTTTTCGCGCCACGTCGCAGGCCAGTTCCAGCAGCGGCATCGACGCTGGCACGCCCAGCACGGCTGCCATCACCTCTTCCACTTCGGCACAGATGGCTTTCATCTGCACCAGCGCGGTGGGCTTGTCCAGCAGCTCACCGTTGCGGCAGTCGTACAGCACCGTGAGCGGATTGATGGCGCAGTTGATCGCCAGCTTGCGCCACAGGCGGGCCAGGATATTGTCGTCGTGGTGGGGGTGGAACAGGGTGTGCTGCCACTGCCTGACCACGCTCACCGCTTGCGGCTGCCAGCGCGACTGCAGGCTGCCGATCCAGGTTTCGCCCCGGCCGGCGTGAACGATATGGTGATCCGCCGCCCGCCAGGCGCCTTCGGTGGTGGTGCCCAGGATGCAGGGGGAATCCGGGAACAGCCGCTCCGCCACCTGCCAGGCGCCCATGCCGTTCTGCAGGAACAGGATCAGCGTGTCAGCCGTGATGCGGTGGGCGATGGCATGCAGGGCGGTTTCGGTCTGGTGGGCTTTCACCGTCACCAGCAGGCGCTGGATCGGGGTGTCGTGGTGATCGACGTGAAAGGCGCGGGTGTCGTGGTGGCCCTTATCCAGGTGGCCCTGATGTTCCAGCGTGATTAGGCGGGCGCTTTCGCCGGCGTGACGGGTGAGCAGGCGCACCTGCAGTCCGGCGTCGGCCAGATACCAGGCGAATAGCGAGCCGATCGCACCGGGGCCGAGTACGTGCCAGTCGATAGGGGGCATCCGATCCGTTCCGTGGGAATGAAAGGGTCAGGGAGTGGGCGTGGAATCGCCTTCCGGCTTCTTCACCGAGCGCCACTTTATTACCATCAGGCGGCCGATGGTGCGGGCCTGCTCGATCTGCTGCTTGGTGATGGCCAGCATCTTGTCCGGTGCGGGAAAGCCGGTTTCCGAGTCTGCAGCAGACATGCACATGGCGGCTTTCAGGCTGACAAAGCCCTTCGAGGTTTTCAGCGCCTTCACGTTGAAGGCCTCGTAAATGCGGCGATAGGTGAGGGCGTTGGCCTGGCCGATGTCCGGCTGGTGGGTGATGACGACGAATTCCTCGTTCGATAACCGCGCCACCGTATCCAGCGGCCGCACCAGTTGGCGCAGGCGACGGGCCACGCCCATCATGATCTCCCGCAGGATGATCTTGCCGTGTTCCTGCATCAGGGCGGCGTAGTTGTCGATGTTGATCACCATCAGGCAGGCGGCGCCGCCACGGGACTGGGCGTGCGCGATGGTGGCCTGCAGGCGCTCCACGGCGAACTGCATGTTGCCCATGCCGGTGAGCGGATCCACCAGGGAATTCTTTTTCAGGCGCTGGTTGGATTCTACCAGCAGCTGGTTTTCCTTCAGCAGGCGATTCTGCAAACCGGCCAGACGGTCCGCCGCGTAAATGCGTGGCAGCAGCTGCTGGTTCATGGCGGACTTGTTGATGAAGTCGTCCACGCCCTGGTCGAACGCCTGCATCAGGGCCTGATCGCCCTCTTTGGCGGTGAGCAGCATGATGTAGGTGAAGTGATTGGTGGACTCGTCCAACTGACGCACGCGGCTGGCCAGTTCGAGGCCGTCCATTTCCGGCATCAGCCAGTCGGCGATCAGCACGCTGACGGGGCGGCTTTCCAGCATGATCAGTGCCTGCTGGGCGCTGCTGGCCATGCGCACATCCACGTAGCCTGCAGCTTTGAGGGTGCGGCCGATCACCGCACCGGAAAACTTGGCGTCATCGACCACCATGATAGGCAAATCGGCATTGGGCATACTGCCGGAAACTCCGTCGCGAAGGCGTCAATCTTGTTGTTATCGAACCACGAAATTTGTTGATCTTGTAAGTGTGGCCGAGCGTCGCGTATCTGTCTAATTTGAATCACATTATCCATAAGTGTCTTCTGGATTGCCGCTGCCGGCGTCTCATTTTGCGTGTTCGCCCAGTGAAATCCGCGCCTTGAGCCAGAAGAACAACAGCAGCGCTGGCAGTGCCGCCAGGGTTGAAAAGATGAAAAAGCTGCTGTAGCCGATGCCCGCCACCATGAAGCCCGACAGCCCGCCGATCAACTTGCCCGGCAGTGTCACCAGGGAGCTGAACAGGGCGTACTGGGTGGCGGTGTAACGCTGGTTCACCAGGGCCGACAGGTAGGCGATGGCGGCGGCGCCGAGGAAGCCGCCCGACAGGTTCTCGCCGCTGATCACCAGGGTGAAGATGGTGAGGTTGCCGGGAAACTGGCTGAGCAGCAGGTAGAGCAAATTGCTGATGCTGCCGATGATGATGCCGGTGAGCAGGGCCCGTTCCACTCCGATTTTCACCACGAAGATGCCGCCCAGGAACGCGCCGGCAATGCCGATCCACACGCCGAAGATTTTGCTCACCGCGCCGATTTCGGTCTTGCTGAAGCCGCTGTCCAGGTAGAACGGCATGGCCATCACGCCCAGCATCTGGTCGGAGATTTTGAAGATGCCGATGAACAGCAGCAGCGCGACGCCGATGGCGCCGGAATAGCGGGTGAAGAAATCCTTGAACGGCCCGATGACGCCGTCTTCGATGGCAGCGGAGAGGGACTTCACGCGCTCGGTTTTGTGTTGCGGTTCCCGCGCCAGCAGCGTCACCACCATCATCGCCATCAGGAACACGGCCATGGTCATGTACACCAGCGGCCAGTCCACTCGGTCGGCCAGCATCAGCGCCAGGGCGCCGGAGGCCAGCAGCGCGAGCCGGTAGCCCAGGGTGTAAGTAGCAGCGAGTGCGCCTTGGGATTCAGCGGGGGCGATTTCGATCCGGTAGGCATCGACGACTACGTCCTGGGTGGCACCGGCGAAGGCGGCCAGGAACACCGCGCCAAGGAACGGCACGATGGCGCCGGGTGTCAGCACCGCCATGGTGAGCAGGCTGACCAGCAGCAGCGACTGCGCTGCCAGCAGCCAGCTGCGACGCTGGCCGAGTTTGCCCAGCAGCGGCAGCCGGATCTGATCCACCGCCGGCGCCCAAAGAAATTTGAACGAGTAGGTCAGCGTGGCGTAACTGATCAGGCCGATGCTTTCGAGCGAGATGCCGGATTCTTTCAGCCAGACAGTGAGGGTGCCGCCCACCAGCAGAAACGGCAGGCCGGAGGTGAAGCCGAAAAAGAACATCGTCAGCGCGGCGGGTTCGAGAAAGGCCTGGCGCAGGGAAGGGCGTTTTGCATTCATCGGGCGGTGTCAGGGCGTCCAGAGGTAGTGGCGCAGATTATATTTTCCGCCGCTGAGGATAACACCTTCTGCTTCAAGCCGTTGCTGTTGTTTGTTGAAGGCGTCGCTGCCTTCGGGGAAGGAGCTGCGGCCCTGGCTGTTGATGACGCGGTGCCAGGGGATTTTGCTGCCAGCCGGGAGGTTTTTGAGGGTGGCGCCGACGAGGCGGGCGTGGCGGGGGAGTCCGGCGAGTTCGGCGATCTTGCCATAGGTGCAGAGTTTGCCGTGCGGAATGGCGGCGATGGTTTGGAGGATGCGGGTTTGGTGTTCGGGGTTGGGCATGGTGGCTTGCTGAGGGTTGTGTCGATTGACTTGAAGTCTAGTCCGGGCGCGGAATCGGCTCCGATCCGGTGCTGCATTTCCAGACACGCTTCAAGCCCATCCCTGGGACGCTCAATAGCGGCCATCCATGGCCGCTGATGGTCTGGAAATGCAGCACCGGATCGAATCCAACTCCGAACCAGCATCGATGCAGGTTTCTCAGAACGTGCTTTTTGGCAGGATCAGCGCAGACCGCCGTCCACTTCCACCACACGACCAGTGAAGTAATCGTTCTCGAAAATGAAAGTCGCAGCCTTGGCGATGTTGCTCGGCTCGCCCAGACGCTTCAGCGGCACCGCACTTACCAAGCGATCCCGTGCGTCCGGTTTCATCGCGGCGATCATGTCGGTGTTAATGGTGCCCGGTGCAATCGCGCCAGTGCGAATATTGTAGCGGGACAGTTCTTTTGCCCAGCTTTCTGTCATTGCCACCACGCCGGCTTTGGCAGCAGAGTAGTTGGTCTGGCCGAAGCTGCCCTGACGCGCCAAGCTGGAAATGCTCACGATCACGCCTTCTTCCACGCCCAGCTGAATCATTTTCGCAGCGGCTTCACGGCCGCACAGGAATACGCCGGTCAGGTTCACGTCGATCACCGCTTGCCACTGTTGCAGGCTCATCTTGGTGATCTCGCCGTCTTTGGCTTTTACCAGCAGGCCGTCGCGGGTGATGCCGGCGTTGTTGACCACGCCGTGCAGGGTGCCGAAATCCGCCACTACGTCGTCGAACAGTTTGACGACATCTTCTTCCTTCGCCACGTTCACTTTGTAGCCCTTGGCTTTCACGCCCAGCTCGACGCACAGGGCAACGGTTTCGGCGATGTCGGCTTCATTCAGATCCACCACGGCTACGTTGGCGCCCTTGGCGGCAAACGCGGTGGCCATGCCACGACCCAGGCCTCGGCCGGAACCGGTGATTACCACGACTTTATTCTTCAGATCCATAACTGCTCCCTCTGGCTAAAGGTTTGAATGGGGTTTGACTAAAGAGTCGCGATTATTCCCGTTTTGCTCGTCTGGCGCCAGAGGGGAAGCGGTCAGCCGGCGGTTGCCATCGGCCTGATGCTGCCACAGGCGCAGGGCCTTCGAACGGGGCAGGCGCGGTCAGGCTGCGGCGGCAGAGCGCTCCGGGGGAGGATGTCCGGCGCGATCGTGATACCATCATCCGATTCCAAATGGTCAGGGGGGTTGAAGCATGTCAGACAGCGCGGGACGCTCACTGGAACACTCAGCGCAGCAGGTGTTGCGTCAGCAATTCGCCGGTGTACTGTCCACCCATTCCGTGGAATATCCCGGCTATCCGTTTGGCTCGGTGGTGCCGTTTTGCCTGGACGAATCCGGCCAGCCCCTGATCCTGATCAGTGGCCTGGCCCAGCACACCCGCAATCTTGTTGCCAATCCCAAAGTGGCGCTGACCCTGCTGGAAAAGGTCGATGGCAACATCCAGCAGGATGCCCGTCTGACCCTGCTGGCGGACGCGGTGGAAGTGGCCAGCCCCGAAGCCTGTGCCGAGCGTTACTATCGGCACTTCCCCGATACCCGTGGCTATCACGATCAGCTGGACTTCCGTTTCTTCCGCCTGAAAGTGCTGCAGCTGCGCTATATCGCCGGGTTTGGCCGCATGCAGTGGCTGGCGCCGGATGATGTGCTGTTGGGAAATCCGTTCACCCCGGAACGGGAAGCCGCTATGGTGGGTCATATGAATGAAGACCATGCCGACGCCCTGCGCCGCTATTGCGATCAGGCTGACATCGATCACACCGGCAAGGAGGTGACGATGGCGGGCATGGACGGACAGGGTATGACCCTGCGGGTAGGGGACTGCCTGCACTTCATACCGTTCGAGCGCCCGGTGACTACGGCTGATCAGGCCCGATCCGTGCTGGTCGACATGGCGCGCCGCTAAGAGGAACCGTTGATGGGTTTCGGCCGTGTTTTTCTGCTTATTTTCATATTCGCCCTGCTGGAAGTGATGGTGCTGGCCAAGGTAGCCGAGTACACCGGCTGGCTGTTCACCATCGTCGCTACTGTAGCGACAGCGATGCTGGGCAGTGCGCTGTTCCGCTGGCAGGGGCTGGAAACCTGGGTGCGGCTTAATCAGCGTCTGCAGCAGGGGGGCATGCCGGGAACGGAACTGGTGGAAGGCTTCATGTTGTTGCTGGGCGGTGCGCTGCTGATCACGCCGGGTTTTATCACGGATGCGATTGGTTTGGTGCTGCTGTTGCCACCGACCCGCAAGGCGTTGGCGGCAGCCGTCATGCAGCGAGGCATGTTGCAGGGTTTTGCGATGCGGCAGGGTCAGTCCGGCGCCTTTGTTTTCACCCAGACTTATCACCGCACCGGCCAACCGGGCGGGGAACCGGGGCAAGCGCGTCCGCCAATACGCGAATCTTCCGACGGCCACCTGATCATCGAAGGTCAGGCTGAGCGCAAGGACGATTGACGCCTTGCTGCGCTAGCTCTCCAGCGATCAGAGGCAACATCAGCGTCCAAGGAGGACGTCCATGAGCGTTACTGAATCTCCCAGCTGTGATCTTGTGTTCTACACCAACCCCTATTCGCGCGGCCAGATCGTGCGCTGGATGCTGGAAGAAGTCGGTGTGCCCTACCGCCAGGTGCTGCTTGATTACGACACCACCATGAAAGCGCCGGAGTATCTGCAGATCAATCCGATGGGCAAGGTGCCGGCCATCGTACACAAGGGCCATGTGGTGACAGAGTGCGCCGCCATTTGCGCGTATCTGGCGGATGCGTTTCCTGCTGCCGGGCTGGCTCCGCCCACCACTGAACGCGCCGACTATTACCGCTGGCTGTTCTTCGCAGCGGGGCCGCTGGAAGCGGCCGTCATCGATCGCAATCTGAATGTCACGGTGCCGGACGACAAGCGCCGCATGGTGGGTTATGGCACCTATGAGCAGACTGTCGATGTGATGGCCAGCGCCGTAGCCAGATCCACCTACATTGCCGGCGAGCGTTTCTCGGCGGCGGATGTCTATGTGGGGTCGCACCTGATCTGGGGCGTTCAGTTTGGCAGCCTGCCGAAGCGGCCGGAGTTCGATGCCTACACCGCGCGCCTGCTGGCGCGGCCGGCCTACCAGAAGGCGCAGGCCATCGACCTGGCGCCGGGCTCGCAGGCCTGAACCGGCGATCCTGCCTGTCACGAAAATTTCACCGGTCTTCCCCTTGAAATGCCCTGGCGGCCCCCCATTTACCGGCCAGCCGTTGTGTTGCCTGTTCCGGGGCTGGGTTTTGCCCCTGCCGGAATTCAGGTCTTGACGGAAACGCTCCCGCCAATATTATTGGCACTCTAAGATCGAGAGTGCTAATTTAGGCGGCACCGACGATATCGGAAACGGGTCAGGCCAGGGTTTGCCGGCCAGCCCCCATAAACACCTTCAATCGGAGATGAGAGACCAATGAAAATCCGTCCTTTGCATGATCGCGTCGTGGTTAAGCGCGTAGAAGAGGAAACCAAAACCGCCGGTGGTATCGTGCTGCCCGGTTCCGCAGCCGAGAAGCCTTCCCAGGGTGAAGTGCTGGCCGTTGGCCCAGGCCGCCTGACCGAAAACGGCGACGTGCGTTCCCTGGATGTAAAAGTCGGTGACAAGGTGATCTTCGGCCAGTACGCCGGCAGCACCGTGAAAATCGATGGCCAGGAACTGCTGATCATGGCTGAAAGCGAAATCTTCGGCGTGCTGGAAAAGTAAGACTTTTCCCTTTCCGCACCGATCCCAATTAACGCAACAGAATTCAAAGGAACACGAACATGGCAGCAAAAGAAGTCAAATTCGGCGACGCCGCCCGCGTCAAGATGGTCAAGGGCATCAATATCCTGGCTGACGCAGTGAAAGTAACCCTGGGCCCCAAAGGCCGTAACGTCATCCTGGAAAAATCCTTCGGCGCACCCACCATTACCAAAGACGGCGTGTCCGTAGCGAAAGAAATCGAACTGAAAGACAAGTTCGAAAACATGGGCGCGCAGATGGTGAAGGAAGTGGCTTCCCAGGCCAACGACGCCGCAGGTGACGGCACCACCACTGCCACCGTTCTGGCACAAGCGATCGTGACCGAAGGTCTGCGCGCTGTGGCCGCCGGCATGAACCCGATGGACCTGAAGCGCGGCATCGACAAGGCCGCTGCTGCTGTGGTTGATCAACTTCAGTCCCTGTCCACTCCCTGCGCTGATTCCAAGTCCATCGCCCAGGTAGGCACCATCTCTGCCAACTCTGACACCTCCGTGGGCAACATCATTGCCGAAGCGATGGAAAAAGTCGGCAAAGAAGGCGTGATCACCGTTGAAGAAGGCAGCGGCCTGGAAAACGAACTGGAAGTGGTGGAAGGCATGCAGTTCGACCGCGGCTACCTGTCCCCTTACTTCATCAACAACCAGGAAAAAATGTGCGTTGAACTGGACAACCCGTTCATCCTGCTGGTTGACAAGAAAATCTCCAACATCCGCGACATGCTGCCGATCCTGGAAGCCGTTGCCAAATCCGGCAAGCCCCTGCTGATCATCGCTGAAGACGTGGAAGGCGAAGCGCTGGCCACGCTGGTAGTGAACAACATGCGCGGCATCGTGAAGGTTGCTGCTGTGAAAGCCCCTGGCTTTGGCGACCGTCGCAAAGCCATGCTGCAGGATCTGGCGATCCTGACTGGCGGCACCGTGATCTCTGAAGAAGTGGGCCTGTCTCTGGATGGCGCCACCCTGAACGATCTGGGTACTGCCAAGCGCGTTTCCATCACCAAGGAAAACTCCACAGTGGTAGACGGCGCTGGCCACGAGTCTGAAATCCAGGCCCGCGTGAAGCAGATCCGTCAGCAGATCGAAGAAGCCACTTCCGACTACGACAAAGAAAAACTGCAAGAGCGCGTGGCCAAGCTGGCTGGCGGTGTTGCCGTGATCAAGGTTGGCGCTGGTTCTGAAGTGGAAATGAAAGAGAAGAAAGCCCGCGTTGAAGACGCTCTGCACGCTACCCGCGCTGCAGTAGAAGAAGGCGTGGTTGCAGGTGGTGGCGTGGCGCTGCTGCGTGCCCTGGCCAACGTTGGCAGCCTGAAAGGCGACAACGAAGACCAGACCGCCGGTATCCAGCTGGCGCTGCGTGCCATGGAATCCCCGATCCGCCAGATCGCGACCAACGCCGGCGCTGAAGCGTCTGTGGTGGTGGACAAGGTCAAGGCCGGCAAGGGCAACTACGGTTACAACGCTGCCACTGGCGAATACGGCGACATGATCGAAATGGGTATTCTGGATCCGGCGAAAGTAACCCGTTCTGCGCTGCAGGCGGCTGCTTCCATCGCTGGCCTGATGATCACCACCGAAGCCATGGTTGCTGAAATCCCCGAAGAAAAAGCCGCTGGCCCCGACATGGGTGGCATGGGCGGAATGGGTGGCATGGGCGGCATGATGTAATCAGCCCCCGGAACCTTGCTGTTCGAAGAGGCCTCGCATTTGCGGGGCCTTTTTTATTTCGGTACCCCGCAAATGAGGGGGACTGAACGGGGTCTGACCTCCCGGCAGCCAGATTTTTATGCTCCTGAACAAGCACACGTCGTGCTTGAACCCCCTCAGGAGAGCAGATATGAATATCCCCACCCCTTTTCTCACCCGCGCGCGTCATGTGATTCAGCTGGCAGGTATGGTTGGTTGCGGCCTGGCGCTGTCGTCGCCGCTTGCGTTTGCTGCGCAGGCATCAAGGCCCAGCCTGACTCAAGGCACTTCAATCCCCAGCACGATGACGACCACTGACTGGCACCATCTGCAGACATCCGGCTGGAACAATCAGGTGATGTCCCACTACCACACCAACGCGGAATTTGCCGATGCCAGTGCCGGCAGCTTGGGCGGCCTGTTCCAGCAGCTGCAGGAAGAACAGTTTGTGGAAGCGCGCATCAACCGCAACGGTGCTGCGCTGACCGGCGAGATTCTTCCGCAGGTCATGGATGAACTGGGATACGAGGACTTTTCCATTGCGAATCAACGTTTGTTGTCTGGCACGTTGCCCACGGCGGTGACGCTGGCCCTGGCCTGTCACAACAGCAGTGCCGTGTGGCAACTCAACATGAACGATATCGATGTGAGATTGCCGCTGGACAGCCGCAGCGTGGAAGCGTTGTTCACCGACACCGGCCGCATCAATACCGATCTGGATCTGGATGATCTCAGCATCGAATTCGAGTTGCAGTTCTACTATCCCGATAACGTGGGCGGGTTTTACTGCGACACCTTGAACATGGGTACCACCTATAACTTCCGTGTCAATGTCAACGTGGACGGTGCCAGTGGCGAACTCGATGTGGTGGCCGATGCGGTGGGTGGCAAGCCGGTGGTGAATGAGATCAAGGCGTTCGAACTCGATGTGGATTCGGTGACGTTCGATTCATCGTTTCTCACCAGTCTCACCAATCTGGGTATCGGCATTTCCAATCTGTTCGGCAGCGGTTGTTCCACGCTTACGCAATGCGTGAATAATGCACTGGACGATGAACTCACCAGCAATACCACCTTCAAGAATCAGTTGAAGGATGCGATCAACGATGCCATCAACTACACGCTGTCGGTAAGCGGTGGCTTCAACGTGGGTGCGCACCAGGTGGATTATGTGGTGGCGCTGGACGATGTGGTGGGCAGCAACAGTCAGGATCGTCTGGCCAGCCTGTGGGCGGTGGATTTCGACATCGACCAGGCGGATGATCCCTGCGCCGATGGCCTGCGGGAAACACTGTTTTTCTCTGGCGCGGCCGCAACCACCGGTAACGACTTCGAGATCCTGTTGCCGTTCAAGAAAATCACCGACCTGTTGTACGTGATGGGCAAGAAGGGCGTGCTGTGTGAAAACGCGGTCGTGCCCGGTACACCGTTTGGCACCGCGGAAGTGTCGGTGCAGCCAGCCGGGAACATCGATGTCAATTCCGTGGCTCATGACGTGGTGGAGCTGGTACTGCCGATGACGGCGGATGTGAGTGTGACCAGCGCCAGTGGCGAAATCAGTGCAGATCTGGTGATTCAGACCCGGGTGAGTCCGGCCTGCGGCGCTGGCCTTGAACTGCAGGTGACGGATGTAGCGTTCGAGAATGTCGCCGGCGTGATTGCGTGGACGGTGTTTGGGCAGACCGTGGAGCTGGATGCCAGCGGATTTGTCAGCGGTGTTGCCGACGATCTGGCGGACGATATCCTGGCTGCGCTCGATGATGCGATCACACTGTTGCCGGAAAGTTTTGGCCTGCAGGATGTCGCCCGCTATGTATCCACCGGCGATATCGTGTCAAACAGCAATGCCATGGCCATTGGTTTGAACGTGGAAAACTACGATCCGAACTGCAACTGACCGAGCAATGATGGTGGGTGTGCGAGCGTTGAGCCCGGCGGAAGTGCCGGGCTTTTTTCTGTGTGGTGATCGTGTGCGCAGCGTGATTGCAGGAATCGGCTTTAGCGTGAATGCACCAGGCCCAGGCGGGTTGCTTCCAGCGTCGCTTCGGCCCGCGACGATACGTTCAGCTTGCGATAAATCGTTTTCACGTACCCGGCCGCTGTGTGATCGGAAATCAACAGCATGCGTGCCAGTTCCTTCACACTGTAGCCTTTGGCCAGCAGGGTCAGGGTTTCCTGTTCGCGGGGCGAGAGTGGAGGATTTTTTTGTGCCGGTGCCGGCTGAAAGTAGGCCAGCATGCGGCGGGCAATGCCCGGTGACAGGGGCGGTTCGCCCTTGAGTATGCCGCGCAGCCGTTGCACCAGTTCTGCTTGCGGCTGTTCCTTCAGCAGATAGCCTTGGGCGCCGGCACGCAGGGCGTCGAACAGGTGCTGGTCGTCGTCGAACACGGTGGTCATCACGGCCATGGCGTTGGGGTTGTGTTTCTTCAGCGCGGGAATCAGGTCGGTGCCGTTGCCATCGGGCAGATGAATGTCCAGCAGCGCGAGGTGGAAAAGCGTTTCCTGCAGGAATTTTTTCGCGGCGCTGATGCAGTTGGCGTGCAGGATGTCGGTTTCGGGAAACGCTTGTTGTGCCACGTCGTGCATCCAGCGGGCGGTGGGGGTGTGATCTTCAAGCAGCAAGATGGTCAGCATGACGGGGCCTCGCGGCGTGGGGTGATGGGGTCATCGCAAAGATGCGCAGGGGAAAACGGGCGTTGAGTTCGCACAGCTGGAGGTCGCCGGCAGGGTGCAGACGCCACTGCAGTGTGCCGTGCAGTTCACGCGCCCGCAGTTGCAGATTGTGCAGGCCTTTGCCAGCGCGCCAGTCTGCAACCGGTGAATGATGGCCGTCGTCGGTCACCCGCAGTTGCAGGTAATGGGAATCGCATTCCAGCGTGATGGACAGCGTGCGCGGATGGGCGTGGCGCAGCGCGTTGCTCACTGCTTCCCGTAAGAGTCGTTGCAGGTGCAGCGACTGGGCTGGGGTGAAAATCAGGTCACTGCATTCTGCCGCGCAATGCCAGTGCAGGTTCACGCCGGCAGCGGAACAGCGGCGCCGGCAATCTGCCTGCCAGCGCAATACCAGTTCCGCCAGACTGCGCGACTGCCCCGGCTGCAGGCTGTAAATGATGGCGCGCAGATTGCCCAGGGTTTCCTGCACCAGCGTGCGGCGGGAGTCGTCTTCGGCCTGATGCAGCAGGGTGAGCAGATCGGCGGCTACGTCGTCGTGCAGGTCGCGCATGATGCGGTCCCGTTCCTGCTGCAACAGGTGATCGGCAGCGTGGCTTGCGGTCAGCAGTGCGTGTGCATCTGCAGCGTCCTGCGCGGTGAACAGGGCAAAGCCGCGCTGTTTGCCGGTGAGGATGCACCATTGATCGCCGTCGAGCGGCAATGCGAGCACCAGACCGCGTTGTGATTCCAGATGGCTGGGCGCGCGCGCAGAGGTCTGCAGATGCAGTGGCTTGAAGTGGTCAAGCAGTGCCTGCAATCCTGCCTGTTGCGGTTGTGTGCCCGGCTTGCAGTGGTTCAGTGCGCGTTGCCAGCACCACTGCCGCAGCGGCAGATAGAGCCAGCTGATGACGAACGTGAGCAGCCCCAGTTCCCGCCCGGCCTGATGGAACGACAACAGTGCTGACACGTCAGCCAGCACCAGAATCAGCAGCGCGCCACTGACAATCCAGCTGCGCAGCCACCAGCGGTGAATGCCGAACAACTCACTGCGCTGGGCGCCGAGGACAAAGCCCAGGAATACCAGCAGCACCACGATGTTCGCCTGCAGCAGCGACAGCCAGCTGGGTTGTTCCAGCAGCAGTGGCAGCACGTACAGGGCAAAGGTGAGCCCCAGTCCGGTCAGCAGGGTGGCCATCAGCCAGTTCAGTTGTGCACGCAGGCGCGGTTGCGACCGGCACAGCCGCCACTGTCGCGCCACCAGCGCCACGAACACCGGCAACAGCAGCAGGCAGGGGAAATAGAAAATATGGCCTGGCCATTCCACCCACTGCAGGATTTCATTCCCCCAGCACAGCAGCAGGCCGATGCCGCCCGCCCACAGCAGCCAGGGAATCGGTCGCGCCACTGGTTGCGAGACGGGCTGGAACATCAGCAGGCCGATGGTGCCGGCGGCGAACAGCATGCCACCCAGATGATTCAACGCCAGCAGGTGACGGAAGATGGACTCCGCCAGCGCCAGTTCCCGGCTGGCGTAGAGAGCCATCGTCCACTCCATCAGCGCAAAGCCCAGCCCCGCCAGTGCCAGAATGCGGGTGGCCGGTTGGCTGCGGTGAAAGGCCCAGAACGCCACGCCCACCAGCAATGCCAGCGCGCCGAAGGCCTGGTAGAGCCAGAATTCCAGCGGAATCTGCAGCAGGGTGCGGGGCTGGCGCGCAAAAGCGTGGCGGGTGTCATCGCCGGCGATCAGGGTGACGGAGGGTGCCGGTTCCAGCAGATGGTGCAATTGCTGCTGGCGGGCCAGAAAAGCGTTCAGCTCAGCGTAGGAGGCGAAATAGTCAGGATCGGGGGAGCGATCGGCGCCGCGCAGCTCGAGCCGGTAGCCCTGCAGTTCGATGGCGGCCACGGTGATGGGCTTGGCTTGCGCCGGCAACTGCAGCCACAACTGGCCTTGGCGCAATTCCAGCGGCAGGGCAAAGAAGGGTTGCGCGCGCTGCCATTCCACGGCGGCCAGACTCTGAATCAGAATCAGCAGCATGGCGCCAAGCATCAGGTGCATGGGGGCTGCGCGGGGCAGCCAGGAGCGGGGCTGTGACATGTGCGTTCCCGGATTCCATTCTCGTTGGCGTGCACTACCAAAACAGCATAAACCTGGGTCCGGCGGGGGGCAGTCAACAATGCACGCTGGTGCGGTGCGGAATTACCGAAAGGCCGGCGAGCCCTGCCACACTGGTCACTGGCTGGCCGGTTGGCTATAGTGTCGCCCCTGTTGAGAATGTGCCCATTCCGGCCCATAGTAGTTGCACAGCCAATGCTGGAGACCCCCATGAGCGGCAAAGAAAAACTGATCATTTTCGATACCACCTTGCGCGACGGCGAACAAAGCCCCGGCGCCTCGATGACCCAGGAGGAAAAGCTCCGCATCGCCAAGGCCCTGGAGCGACTGCGGGTGGACGTGATCGAAGCCGGGTTTGCCATCGCCAGCCCCGGTGATTTTGCCGCCGTGAAAGCCATTGCCGATACCATTAAGGAAAGCCGGGTGTGTTCCCTGGCCCGCGCTGTCGAGGCGGACATTCGCCGCGCCGGCGAGGCACTGCAGAATGCCAACGCTGCCCGCATTCACACCTTCATCGCCACCTCACCCATCCACATGGAATACAAGCTGCGCCTGCAGCCGGATCAGGTGGTGGAACAGGCGGTGAAAGCGGTCAAACTGGCTCGCAGCCTGTGCGACGACGTGGAATTTTCCTGCGAAGACGCAGGCCGTTCCCAGATCGATTTTCTCTGTCGCATCATCGAAGCCGCCATCGACGCCGGCGCCCGCACCATCAATATTCCCGACACCGTGGGTTATGCCATGCCGCAGCAATACGGCGAGATGATTCGCCAGTTGCTGGAGCGCATTCCCAACGCCGACAAGGCCATTTTCTCCGTGCATTGTCACAACGATCTGGGGTTGGCCGTTGCCAACTCGCTGGCGGCAGTGGCGAACGGTGCCCGTCAGGTGGAATGCACCATCAACGGTTTGGGCGAGCGTGCCGGTAATGCCGCGCTGGAAGAAATCGTGATGGCGGTGCGCACCCGCAGCGATTTCTTCAAGGTGGAAACCACCATCAACACCCAGGAAATCGTCGCGGCGTCGCGGCTGGTGTCGTCCATCACGGGCTTTCCGGTGCAGCCCAACAAAGCGATTGTGGGCGCCAATGCCTTCGCCCACGAATCCGGCATTCACCAGGATGGCGTGATCAAGCATCGCGAAACCTACGAAATCATGCGCGCCGAAGATGTGGGCTGGAATACCAATCGCATGGTGCTGGGCAAGCTGTCGGGCCGCAATGCCTTCCGCGCGCGCCTGGAAGCGATCGGCATCACGCTGAAGTCCGAGCAGGAACTCAACGACGCCTTCAAGCGCTTCAAGGATCTGGCGGACAAGAAGCAGGAAATTTTTGACGAAGATCTGCAGGCGCTGGTGAGCGACACGCAGAAGGAAATCGAAAATGCGCGCTATGGTTTCGTGTCCCTGAGCGTGTGTTCCCAGACCGGTGAGATTCCCAACTGCTCGCTGGTGCTGACGGTGGATGGCACTGAACAGAAAGGCCAAAGTCAGGGCGCCGGCCCGGTGGATGCCACCTTCAAGGCCATCGAAACCATTGCGCAGAGCGGCGCAACGCTGGAGTTGTACAACGTCAACGCCATCACCAGCGGCACCGATTCCCAGGGCGAGGTTACCGTGCGGCTGGAGAAGGGCGGGCGTATCGTGAATGGCCATGGCGCTGATATCGATATCGTCGCGGCATCCGCCAAGGCGTATCTGGATGCGCTCAATCATCTGGAATCCGGCGCCAAGGCTCATCCGCAGAATGACGGTGTGTAGATGATGCAGCACGAAGGCGAACGGCTGGCGTATCTGCAGGCGCTGGGGATTACCCAATATGTGCCGTTGCGGCCGATTGCCGGCGTACCGCAATTGCCGGCACTGGCGTGGGAGAGCCCGGCGGCGGAAGCGGTGTCGCCTGAACCATTGCTGCGTGAAGATGCTGTTGTCAGCACAACGCTGCGCGAAAATCCTCGTCCGCCGGTTGTTTCCGATCCATCGGCGGATGTGGTGGCCCAGGCCGTGTCTGCCGCCGTGCAACGGGCAGATCCGACTGCATCCACAACGCCGCAGAATTCAGCCGAGCCCGCGCAACGCGACACCGGCGATATTCCCCAGCTGGATCTCAGCAAGCTCAAACCGGTGGAAGAAAAAAAACAGCCGATGGCACCGAAAGCGGCGTCGCTGCAGCGCTTCACGCTGGCGGTGATCACGTTGCCGCAGCGTGCGCGTCTGCTGGTGGAACTGTCCCAGCCGGATGCGCCGGGGCTGTCGGGCGTCGAATTCCGTTTGCTCAGCGACTTGTTGCTGGCGCTGAACTGCCAGCAGGAAATCGGCGACAGCAATACCAAACTGTTCCGCTGGCCGCTGGTGAACAATCCGCGCATTGCAGCAGACGTGAGTGCGGCGCGGGATGGTCTGCTGGCCTTTCTTTCTGCTGCGCAGTCCGAACAGCCGCTGGACAAAGTGCTTTTCCTCGGCGTTGCGCCGCTGGTGTGTTTTCCCCATCAGCAGGCCGGCGAAGCGTTCACCCTGCCGGAACTGGATGGTGCTTCCTGCCTGTTGACGTACAGTCTGGCTGCGCTGCAAAAAGACTGGACGCTGAAGCCCGTCGTCTGGCGTCAGCTGCAATCCTTCCTCTGAATTCATGCAATTCCAGCTGATGAGCGAGGCGCTGCTGCCCGCCGTAATGGACATCGAAGAACGCGCCTATCCCTGGCCCTGGACGCTCGGCATGTTCCGCGACAGCCTGAACAGCGGCTATCTGTGCCACGTGCTGGCGGATGCGGGGCAACTGCTGGGCTACACCGTGATTTACGTGGCGGTGGACGAATGCCACATCCTCAATATCTGCGTGGAGCCGGAAAAGCACGGCAAAGGACTGGGCCGCCTGTTGCTGCGGCATGCACTGGAATGCGCCATCGATCACGGCGCGGAACAAACGTTCCTGGAGGTGCGCCCGAGCAATACTGCTGCCATTCGCTTGTATGAATCCATGGGATTCGTGCAGGTGGGTTTGCGCAAGGATTATTACCCTGCCGGTGATTTGCGCGAGGATGCATTGGTATACCAACTCGATCTGGGCGGTCTGGCGCGCAGCAAATAATACGCTGATTCGTAGTGGCATTTGCCGATGGCGACAGCGGCAGTTGTGAATCGGCCAAATCCGCCATCAGGTTAAACATTTCCGCCATTGAGCCGCCCATCGTCGGCGACTAGCATCAAATCCCAGTCTGTCCCTCCGCCAAAACAAGAACGTGACCGGGAAGCAACATTATGTCCACGCTCAAACCTACTTTCTGCCGTGTGTGCGAACCCTCCTGCGGCCTGATCGCCGAAGTCGAAAATGACAGGCTGATCCGGCTGATGCCCGACAAGGATCATCCGGTAACGAAAGGTTTTGCCTGCCACAAAGGCATCAATTACCAGGGCATCCACCAGGATCCTGATCGCTTGAATGTGCCTCTCAAGCGCAGCAACGACAAACAGCAGGCCGGGCAATTCGCGACACTGTCTTGGGAAAAAGCCGTTGCTGATATCGCGGAAAAGATCCGCCAGATCCAGCAGCAATATGGTCACGATGCGGTGGCCGGCTATGTCGGCAATCCCACCGCCTTCAACGCGCTGGCGGGGCAGGCCATGGGTTCGTTCTTCACCCAGCTGCAAACCCGGCGCCTGTTCAATTCCGGCACCCAGGACTGCTCCAATAAATTTGCCGGCGCCGAGGCTGTGTTCGGCACCAGCACTTTGCACCCGGTGCCGGATTTTGCGCACACGAAATACGCGCTGATCTTTGGCGAGAACCCCAAAGTGTCGCACATGAGTTTCGTGTCCATGGCCAATCCCATGGCACAGTTGCGACAGGCGAAAAAGAATGGCGCCATCATCCGTTTCGTCAATCCCCGTCAGATCGAGTCCGCCACGCCGGCCACCGGCGACGTACTGCAAATCAAACCGGACACGGATCTGTATCTGATGGCGGCCCTGCTGCACGAGATCGACAAGGCCGGATTGTTCAAGGCTGACGTGATCGCGCAGCACGGCAAGCATATCGACGAACTGCGCGCTTTTATCCAGCCCTATACGGCGGAAACCGTTGCTCCGGTGGTGGGTATCGATGCCAACACCATTCGCCAGACTGCGCTGGATTTTGCCCGCGCCGAAACCGCCTGCGCCCACATGTCCACCGGCGTCAACATGGGGCGGCAGGGCACGCTGTGTTACTGGCTGCTGCAGATGTTGAGTTTCGTCACCGGCAATCTCGACAAACGCGGTGGCAATCTCTATTCCCTGGGCTTCTATCCCGCCGCCAAAGCAGGCGCTGTGAAGTCGCTGGAAAAGGAGCACGTGTTTTTCTCCAGCGAATTTGGCGAGCTGCGGCTGATTCGCGGCTCGCTGCCGGGCAATCTGCTGCCGGACATGATTCTGGAAGCAAAAAATCCCATCAAGGCGCTGATCGTGATTGCCGGCAATCCACTGCTGTCCATGGGCGGCGAGGCCCGCATTCGCCAGGCGTTTGAAAAGCTGGAGCTGCTGGTGGTCATCGATCTGGTGCGCAATGCCACCGGCGAGCTGGCCGATTACCTGCTGCCCTGCGCCGACATGCTCGAGCGGCGCGATCTGAACATCTGCGGCCTGGGCATGCAGTCGGAACCCTTTGTGCAGTACACCGACGCCGTGGTGCCTGCAGCCCATGAACGCAAGGAAGAATGGTGGATTCTGGGCAAACTGGAGCAGGCACTCGGGTTGCACTCGCTCTTCAGCGAAAACGAAAATCCCAATCCGTTTGGCCGCCTCAACAAGATGCTCGGTTATGCGAATCTCACGCTGCAGCAGGTGCAGGACGCACCGCAGCAAACCGTGCCGCTGCCGCCGATTCCTACCGGCCGTTTCTATTCCGACTGGGTGCAGACCGACGACAAAAAAGTGGATTGCTGCCCGCCGCTGTTTGCCGAAGCCATCACGCAGGCCCACGCCATTTTCCGCGAACTGCAACAGGAACCCGCCGACCAGCTCAAACTGATCAACCTGCGCACCAACTACATGCACAACAGCTGGTTTCACAATCTGCCGGAACTCAAACGCGAACATCAGCAGGACAACGGCCTGCACATGAGCCCGGAGGATGTACAGCAGCGCGGCCTACAGGATGGCCAGCTGATCGAAGTGCGCAATCGCTGGGGCCGCATCGTCACGAAAGTGAAAGTGGATGACACGCTGCGCCCTGGCGTAGTGGCGATGACCCACGGCTGGGGTCACCAGAAAAGTCACGGCCTCAAAATCGCCAACCGTTATCCTGGCACCAACGCCAACGTGCTGTTGCCCACCGGGCCGGGCAGTTATGAAAAGCTCAGCAATCAAGCCTTCATGACCGGTGTTCCGGTGGTAGTATCGGCAGCTCAACATTAAATCCTGGGGGAAATCATGTCCGGTCTGATTCTGCACAACTACGCCATGTCGCCGTTCGCGGAAAAAATGCGGTCGATGCTGGGTTATTCGCAACTGGAGTGGCAGTCGGTGACACACCGCGAGATGCCGCCGCGCCCGATGCTGGCGCGACTGGCGGGTGGTTATCGCAAGATTCCAGTCGCGCAAATTGGCGCCGATGTGTTCTGCGACACGCGCGTGATTGCCAGCGAAATTGCCGCGCTGTCCAACAAGCCACTGCTGGCGCTGGAAAACTGCAGCCCCGACGTGCAGGCATTCGTGAAGGAAGTGGATCTGGAGGTTTTCTTCGCCTGCATCATGGCCGGTGGCAGCAAGCGTCTGCGGGACAAAGTGCGGCAGAGCATGTCCCTGCTGGACATCGCCCGTTTCGCCTGGGATCGCATCAATATGGGCCGCACTGCAAAAGTGAAAATGCCGGGGCCGCGCAGCGCCATGCCCAAGGTGCTTGCCCATCTTCAGCGGATGGAAGGGTTGATCAAGCAGGATTTTCTGTTCGGCACCGAACCCTGCCACGGCGATTTCTCGGCTTATCACTCACTCTGGTTCATCCGCGATCTGGGTGAGCGCAGCTTTATCAACGACTACCCCAACACCATTGCCTGGATGGATCGCATGAAGGCGTTTGGCCACGGCAAGCGGATCGACATCAGCGCCGAGGCCGCGCTGGAGCAGGCTCGTGCCGCCCAGCCGCGGCCGATCCAGGCGGATTACCTGCAGGATGCGCTGATCGGAAAGCAGGTCAGCATTGCGCCATCGGACTATGGTCGCGATGCCACCACCGGCAAACTGGTGGGCAGCAGCCCCCAGCGCTGGATTCTGGCGCGGGAATCTGGCGATTTGGGTACGGTGCATGTGCATTTTCCCAAGCAGGGGTTTGCTGTCAGCGCGGTGTGAAACCGGCTTTCGCGACAGGCGTATTCAATACCATCGGACGTTGCCCGGTGCCGGAAATGAGCCATGGTTGGCAGATTGTCCAACAGCCTGATCCAGATGAGGTGCCAGGGTTTGGCCCGCGTTGCCTGGGCTGGGCCCGGTGCGCTAGACTCGGCCTGCCATCGACTGGCAGGAAACGATTCGAACAGATCAGGAGTTAACGTGAAAAAATCAATGTTGGGCCTTGTGGCCGCCTCAGTACTTTCTTCCAGCGCCTTTGCCCAGACCGGGTATTTCGGCGCGGACTTCAGCTTTATCAGTGCGGAGCTGACAGACAGCTGGGATAACTCTGCTGATTCAGATCCGACAGCACTGCGGGTGCGTGGCGGCGTGGAATTGAATGAAAATTTTGCCGTCGAAGGTGTGCTCGGGCTCGGGTTGCAGGACGACAAGGTTTCAGGAACACCCTACGAATTGGAGCTGGACTCTCTCTTTGGTGTAAATGCAGTGGGTATCATCCCTCTTGATCGCACCTTCTCCCTGTTCGGCAAGATTGGATTCGCCAAGGTTGAATTCAAGGACAACGAAGGCGATACCTACGACGATACAGGCGTTAGCTTCGGCATCGGTGCCAAAGTGAACTTCGACCGCCGTGGTTCAGGCATGATTATCGAGTACACGATTCTTCCAGATACCGAAAATGAAGAATTTGGCATCGATGTTGAATCCGACATGATCTCCATCGGCGCCCAGTTCGCCTTCTGAACCCAGCTCCACCGATCAACCCGGCCCCATTACCGGCGGCCGGGATGTTTAGTATGTTATGCAACCTGCTATCCATCGGAAGGAAGCGTATGAAATTCGGATCCAGGCTCTATGGTTTCGTCGACAAAGTCCTCATAACACCCTTGTTATGGCTGGTCACAAAGCAGGTCACGTTGTTGTTGGTTGGCGTGGGTGTTTTGTTGACATTCATCGGCGCTGCGTATGATCAGAACCTGGATGATTTTTTCCGACCCGGTGTTGGTGATTTCGTGCTGAAATCCGGGAGCGCTATTATCGGCGCGGGTGTTTTCTCGGCCATCATGAAGTCGGCGCAATTCACCGAGGTCTTTCAGCGTCACGTATTTGATGTCTTCTATAATCCTGAAACCTTTGCAGTTCAGGATGATTTGAAGGCCAAGTGGGAAAAGTTAACGCAAGCAATCCTGAAGCCGATCTTGCCAAGCTCTCATCGAGATGCAACAGCAGGCATCATGGCGCAGTTTTTCAATTCAGACCTCCAGTATCATTTCGAGAATTTTGAAGTGACACTGGATATCACGTTGCAGCAAGACGGCAAAATGTTACAAATTGGCCATAAGACCATAGCGGACGTGGTGCTCGCGCCCAATCACCCTGCACCGGTGTTGCGTCAGAAAATCAACGTCGATGGTGACTGCAGTCTGAAATCATTGTTCATCGATACAGAAAAAATTCCAGTAGAGAATCATCTGGTGCGTGATCCTCCAACCTCCGCGAATCGTGTCTTCCAATTGGAGTTAGGCAAGTACGCAAAGCCTCGCGCGGATGGCGATCGTGTTTTGCGCCTCGAAAGGATTTACCATTTGTTACAGGATGTGACGAAAGAACCATACATCCTCGCGACCACAGAGCGTTTTGTGAAGGGCTTCACGGTAAAAGCCCGCACGAATTCAGGTAAGTTGTTCTTCAAGCGAACCGGTGTAGGAAATATCGATCCCGTCATTCCGCAGGAAGATGCAGAGGGCTACCTCCGCTGGGTTTTGGTTCCCCCCGACAAATTGCTTATGCCAGGTCAAGGGTATATACTGATTTTCATGAAATCCTGATGATTTCGTTGACTTGTTGAAGGAACTGAAATGAACTCGACAGAAACCATCTAATTGATTGTGTAGAGCTTATCCTGCCTGCTTTCATTAGCCCGCGCCCCTATAAAGCGCGGGTTTTTTATTTGGCGGACTTTGTATTGCTTTACTGCTTAGTACTCGCTGCTATCATCACCACCGTCAATCAATAAGCCCACTTGGAAACCCGCAAGGTCACCATGAGCCATCTGGACGAAGTCAGAAAACGCCGCACCTTCGCGATCATCTCGCACCCGGACGCCGGTAAAACCACCATCACCGAAAAGCTGCTGCTGTACGGAAACCAGATCCAGGTAGCCGGCACCGTCAAGGGCCGGGGCTCCGACCGCCATGCCACGTCCGACTGGATGGAGATGGAAAAGGAGCGGGGGATCTCGGTGACCACCTCGGTGATGCAGTTTCCCTACAAAGGCTGCACCGTCAACCTGCTGGACACGCCGGGCCACGAGGACTTCTCCGAGGACACCTACCGCACCCTCACCGCTGTGGACTCCGCCCTGATGATCATCGACGGCGCCAAGGGCGTCGAGGCGCGCACCATCAAGCTGATGGAAGTCTGCCGTCTGCGCGACACACCGATCCTGTCGTTCATCAACAAGATGGACCGGGAAATCCGCGATCCCATCGACCTGCTCGACGAAGTGGAACGCATCCTGAAAATCAAATGCGCCCCCATCACCTGGCCCATCGGCATGGGCAAGCTGTTCAAGGGCGTGTACAACCTGTACCAGGACACCACCTATCTGTACGCCACCGGTCAGGGCCACACCATCCAGGACGTGCGCCCCATCAAAGGCATCGACAATCCGGAACTGGACGAAGCTGTCGGCGATCTGGCGGACGACCTGCGCATGCAGCTGGAACTGGTGCGCGGCGCCAGCCACGAATTCGATCAGCAGGAATTTCTCGACGGCAAGCTGACCCCGGTGTTTTTCGGCACGGCGCTGGGCAACTTCGGCGTCGACCACATGCTGGATGGCCTGGTGCAGTGGGCGCCGCCACCGCTGCACCGCGATACCGATAAGCGCACCGTGGAAGCCAGCGACGAACGCTTCACCGGCTTCGTCTTCAAGATCCAGGCGAACATGGACCCGAAACACCGCGACCGCGTGGCTTTCCTCCGTGTCTGCTCCGGCCACTACGAAAAAGGCATGAAGATGAAACACGTGCGCCTCGGCAAGGAAGTGCGCATCTCCGACGCGCTGACGTTCCTGGCCGGTGAACGCGCTCACCTGGAAGAAGCCTGGCCCGGCGACATCATCGGCCTGCACAACCACGGCACCATCCAGATCGGCGACACGTTTACCTCCGGCGAAGACTTGAATTTCCAGGGCATCCCGCACTTCGCCCCGGAATTGTTCAAGCGCGTGCACCTGCGCGATCCGCTCAAGAGCAAGCAGCTGCAGAAAGGCATCCAGCAATTGTCGGAAGAGGGCGCCACCCAGGTGTTCATGCCGCTGCGCAACAACGACATCATCGTCGGCGCCGTGGGCGTGCTGCAGTTCGACGTGGTGGCCTACCGCCTGAAGGATGAATACAAAGTGGAATGTTCCTACGATCTGGTGAACGTCTCCACCGCGCGCTGGGTGTATTGCGACGACGTGAAGATGCTCGAAGACTTCAAGAAGAAATGCCACGACAACCTGGCGATCGACGGCGGCGGCTATCTCACTTATCTGGCGCCCACCCGCGTCAATCTGGAACTCACCATGGAGCGCTGGCCCGACGTGCGCTTCAAGGAAACCCGCGAGCACTGAGCATGGCCGGCTTCATTGTTGGATCACTGATACTCACCTGGATTCTGTGCAGCGCGCTGAATGCGTTCGTGGAATTCGCCGCGATCCGGCAGTGGCTGAATCGCGGTACGGCCTTTGTCAGCATGGTGGTGGGGGTGTTGCTGATTGCCGGCGGCATGGTGGCGCTGGCGGTGTGGGGATTCGCGGAATCTTCCCTTGCGAAGGAAGCGGTGAATCCCCATCAGGTCACCAATGCTGTGCGCACCAGCTGTGTCCTGAACGTGTTGTTTGCGTTGGGCTATTGCGCGTTCCAGTTACGCCGTTTCTGGGAAGATTGAGGGCGGGGGGATGACACCGCTCCTCTATTCCGGCCGTTTGACGGTCTTCATCACCCGATAGCGCATCCGCGTCCCTTTCTCCAGCGACATGCGGATTTCCTCCGCCGCCAGCTCGCGAGGGAAAAAGCAGCCCGAAATCTTGGCCTCGCAGATACTCGCGCCCTCCAGCAAGGTGGTGCGGAAATCCACACCGCGCAGATCCGCGCCGCGCAGGTAGGCATCGCGCATGTCCAGCCCTTCTGCGTTCATGATGCGCAGGTCACGGCCCCGCAGGTGGGCACCGCGCAGATCGACGGTCTTGCCTTCGCTACGGGCCTGGTTGAACTCTTTGATCTTCTCGTCCAGCAGTAACTTGTAGAGTGGGTCGTTGGGATCGGCCGCCATGCTGCGTTCCTCCGGTGGTTTCTTTTAGTTATAGCTGACTGGGCCGGATATTGCCGAATTGGGTGCCGAGGATGGATCAGCTTATCGGCCTTGTGCTTAAATGCCTGGATAGTGTCAGCGACGGGGTCACTCGTGAGTCGTATCACCAAAGTACTGTTTCGCACCATGCCGCCCTGGATGCGCAAGCGGATCGGCGTGCCGCTGGATGCCCGCCATGACCACGGCGAGGGTTGGGCGGAGCGGCATCAGTCGTCACTGGCGGAAGACGCCTTTCTGGCAAAGGTCACCCAGATTACCCACGAAACCCCGCGCGCGGTGACCATCGAATTCGAGTTGCTGGAAGGCTATCGCTTCAGTTATCGCGCCGGGCAGTATGTGGCGATCTCGCTGGCCATCGGGGGCGTCACCTTTCAGCGCTGTTTTTCCCTCAGTTCGGCCCCCGATGAAAATCGTTATGTCATCACGGTGCAGAAGGTGTTTCATGGCCGGGTGTCCACCTATCTGAACGAGTCGCTGCGGGTGGGGGATCAGTTCTATGTGTCCGATCCGGCGGGGGACTTCATGCTGCCGGTCGAGGCGCCGGAGGAACAGCGCTACCTGATGGTGGCGGGAGGCTCCGGCATCGTGCCGATCTATTCCCTGCTCAAGGATCTGCTGGGCAAGAATCCGGAGATCGAGATTCAGCTGGTCTATTTCAGCCGCAGTGCCGAGCAGTGCATTTTCCGCAAGGAGCTGGAGCGGTTGGGCAAGCAGCATCCAGGACTGGTGGTGCAGTTTCATTTCACCCGCCGGGAAGGCAATTACCACGATCCAGCCCGGCGCCTGACCAGCGAAGGCATGCTGGCGCTGGTGAGCGATCCGGCGGCGAGCCTGGTCTATGTGTGCGGCCCCAACAGCCTGGTGAAGGCCTGCATGGAGGGGTTGCACAGCGCCGGCGTGGAGGAATCCCGTATTCGCATCGAGCTGTTCAATCGCCCGCCCATCACCCTGAGCCAGACTGAGCTGAAGCCGCGCTTGATCACCTTTCTGCCCGGTTCAGTGTTTGGCAAGGTGCGCCATGTGCGTCAGCGCAAGGTGGAAACCATACTGGAGTCCGCCCGCAGCGCGGGCATCGTGATTCCGCAAAAATGCAGTGTCGGTAACTGCGGTACCTGCAAGCTGCGCATCAAGTCCGGCAGCGTGATCATGGACGAGCCCAACAGTCTGTCGGTGGAAGAGGCGAAGGACGGCTATGTGCTCGGTTGCGTGGCCTATCCCTGCGAGAACATGGTGGTGCAGTTGCCAGGGCGTTGAAAGCCCCGGCGGCGGGTGTCACAGATCGGAAAACAGAAAGGCCAGGGCAGCGCGCTCGCTGCCGGGCAGGTTGCGGTTTTTTCCGGTTTGCTCCAGGCGCAGGGCCACGCAGTTGTTCAGGCGCTCCTGCTCGGTCTGCTGCAGCGGTTCGCCACGCCAGTGCGGGGCGATGGCCATGGAACCCCGGAAATGCTTTTCATCGCGAGTGGTTTTCAGCACCGCCACCTGATCGCTCTCCAGTGCGCACCAGGCGCTGGCCTTCAGGTATTCCAGATCGCTGTGGGCCGCCGACAGAATCTGGCTCGGCAGTTCAATGAGGGAGGGCTTGGGGGTGTCGGCTGCAGGCGGCTGTGCCCACACGCTGATCAGCCCGAGGAAGCAGACGGCGATGACCCAGCTGTAGGCGATGGAGGCGGCATTGAATTTCATGGTGCGTCATCCCTGTCAGACGAATGTGTTGCAGCTGTTGAATAATGACGGCCCTGGACATGGCGTTCATTGATCGTGAGCAGAGGATTGCCAGGACGTTGGCCCATTTTACGGATCGCCTGGCGCAATACAGCAGGGAAACGGCCCTTCTATTTGTTAAAAAGTACCAGCCGCACGGGTTGACCTGTCCGGATTGTCGGGATTGGCCAATTGAATTCGGGCAGGGTTTGTGGATCAATCCCTATCACAATAACAATCCAACAGGCGGAACGGTGCATGACGCAGGAATTCGATTATCTGGTGGTGGGGGGTGGTTCGGCGGGGTGCGTGCTGGCGGGACGGTTGTCGGAAGATCCGTCGACTTCGGTGGCGGTGGTCGAGGCGGGCAAGGCCGGCGATAACTGGCTCGTGAATGTGCCGGCTGCCATGGTGCTGGGGGTGGCGATCAAGGCCAATGTGTTCCCCCTGGAAACGGTGCCGCAACCGGGCCTGAACGGGCGCTGTGGCTATCAGCCCAGGGGCAAGGTGCTGGGCGGTTCGTCGTCCGTCAACGCCATGGTGTATATCCGGGGGCATCGCTGGGACTACGATCACTGGGCGGCACTGGGTAACAGTGGCTGGTCGTTTGCTGACGTGCTGCCTTACTTCAAACGCTCCGAAGCCAACGCACAGTTCTCCGATGAGCTGCATGGCACTGCCGGGCCGCTGGCGGTCAGCGCGCTACGCACCGACAATCCCATTCATCAGTCCTGGCTGGCGGCGGCCCGCGAGGTGGGCTATCCGCTGATCGACGATTTCAATGGGCCGGAGCAGGAAGGCATCGGCATTTTCCAGGTGACGCAAAAGAATGGCGAACGCTGGAGTGCGGCCCGCGCCTACCTGCATCCGTACATGGGCAAGCGTCCGAATCTGAAAGTGGAACTGCAGGCGTCTGCCCAGCGCATCCTGTTCGACGGCAAGCGCGCGGCGGGGGTGGAATTCCTGCAGAACGGCCAGTTGAAAGTGCTGCGGGCGCGCAAGGAAGTGCTGCTGTGTGGCGGTGCGTTCCACTCGCCCCAGCTGCTGCAGCTGTCGGGGGTGGGTGACGGCGAAGATCTGCAGCGGGTGGGCATTCGCACCGTGCATCACCTGCCAGGTGTGGGCCTGAACCTGCAGGATCATCCGGATTTTGTTTTCGGCTATAAAACGAAAAGCCTGGACGTGATGGGATTGTCGTTCCCAGGCACGGCACGCACCTGGAAGGAAATCCAGCGCTACCGCGCCGAGCGTCGCGGCATGATCACTTCCAACTTTGCCGAAGGCGGAGGCTTTCTGAAAACCCGCCCGGATCTGCCGGCGCCGGACATTCAGCTGCATCTGGTGACCGCGCTGGTGGAAGACCATGCCCGCAAACTGAATTTCGGCCACGGCTATTCCTGTCACGTGTGTGTGTTGCGGCCCAAGAGTCGGGGCAGTGTGCGGCTGCAGAATGCGGATCCCAACACGGCGCCGCTGATTGACCCCAATTTTCTCGGCGAGGAAGACGATCTGCAGGTATTGGTGGACGGTTTCAAGATGACCCGCAAATTGATGGAAGCGAGTCCGCTGGCGGAGTGGAGCACCGAGGACTGTTTCACCGCCGCTGTGCGCACCGACGATGACATCGTGCGCGTGCTGCGGGAGCGGGTGGATACCGTGTACCACCCGGTGGGTTCCTGCAAGATGGGGGTGGATGATATGGCGGTTGTCGATCCGCGCCTGCGGGTGCGCGGCGTGGAAGGCTTGCGGGTGGTGGATGCGTCAATCATGCCGACGCTGGTGGGTGGCAACACCAATGCGCCGACGATCATGATTGCCGAAAAGGCGGTGGATATGATCCGCGAGGATGCGCGCCGCTGAAAAAGCTGCCGGGCACGATGTCGTTGCCCGGCAGGTGGCGTTTGATTCCGGGCCGTGAGGCGACTGCAGTGGATGGCGGTCGCCAGGGCTGCTTCAGTGCTTCATCTGCCGCATCATTTGCGATGCCAGTTCGCTGGCAACCTGGGACACGGCATTCACGTCGAAGGATTTGCTGCGGCCGCCCCAGGCCAGACCCTCGGTCTTCGCATCGTAGACGGCGGTGCTTAGAAACACGTTGGTTTGCGTATCGATGTAGGATTCGCGGGTCATGGTGACGGTGTTGCCGCCCCAGGCGCCCCAGTAACCCCCCAGATTGGGTGCGTAGTAGGGCCCGGTGTAGTAGGTCATCACGGATTCCGGCACCTGATCCACTTCGAGATCGATGTAACCCAGTTTCACCGCAACCACATGATCCACTTTGCTTTGCTTCACGAATTCCAGCACGGCTTCCTTGGTGGGCGCCTGGTCGCCAATGGCCTGGAAGCTGGGAAAGGCCTTGATGCCATGTTTCTGCATTTCTGCCGCAAAGGAGGATTCGAAGATCACCCGCGTGGTGGTGTTCGATGTGGCGGCAACCACCAGCACGTTGTGCAGGTTGTCGCGGTTGAATTCCGGAGATTTCCAGGTGTCCACAAGGCGAGTGGTGCCGCAGGCCAGCAGAAAGCAACAGAGCAGGGTGGTGAGCAGGGCACGCAAGGGAAAACGCAGCATGGGATCTCCAGAATGAGTGGACGAGGATCAAGGCCATCACTCTAGCAGGAATTGGTGCGCAGGGAAGCGCGGGGCGCATTACACCCCGCCCTGATATCAACCCTGGGCAATCTGCAACGATTCCCATGTCCTGGCCCATGCCAGCAAGGACAGATCCTGAAATGCCGGTGCAACCAGTGTGATGCCGAATGGTATGCCGCAGGCGCGCATGCCAGCGGGAAGCGCCAGGGTACTCAGATCCAGCAGGTTCACGAAATTGGTGTAGTAGCCCAGGTTACGATTGAGCTGCAGCGGATTGTCCTGGATTTCGTCGAGGCGATAGACAGGGCCGTGGGTCGGCAGAAACAGGGCATCGAATTGTCGCCAGAGCGGGGCAATCTGCGCCCGCAGGTGTTGCAGCCGATGCTGGTGATGAAACAGGTCGACGGCGCTGTAATTGCGGCCTCGTATCATCAGCTCACGGATCACCGGCAGCAGATCCGTGTCCTGCACGGCGGGAAAGTGCTGCAATCCTGCGCTGCGTTCTGCCAGAAAGGCGCCTTCGTACAACAGCGTGGCTGCGTCGCGAAATGGCGTGAAATCGAAGGGTTCCAACCGGGCGCCGGTGCGTTGCAGTTTTTGCAGGCTGGCGCGATAGCAATGCCGTGCATCGTCGTCGCCAAAAAATTCCTGTTGCGGATCTGCCAGCACGCCGATGTGGCAGTTCGCCAACGGCTTGACCGGCGTGGATGGCGGCGCGAACGGGCGCGCGTAATCATCCTGCGCATCGAATTCGCTGCAGAACGGCAGCAGCGTCGCGATATCCGCCGTACGGTTGGCGAAGATCGACAGGCAATCCAGGTGGCGGCAGGCGGGTACCAGCCCCCTTGTGCTGAAGATGCCGCGCGTTGGCTTGTAGCCGACGATGTTGTTGAGCGCCGCTGGCACGCGGCCGGAGCCGGCGGTGTCGGTGCCCAGGGCAAAGGCCACCAGGCCCAACCCCACTGCCAGTCCGGAGCCGGAACTGGAGCCACCGGCGATGTAGTCCGGATGGAAACGGTTGCAGCAGATGCCATACGGTGAGCGTGTTCCCACCAGTCCGGTGGCCAGTTGATCCATGTTGGTTTTGCCGATCAGCAAGGCGCCCGCCTGCAGCAGTGCCTCCACCACCGGTGAGCTGGCGGCTGGGACATAGTGCAGCGCCGGGCAGGCGGCGGTGGTGGGCAGTCCTGCCACATCGATATTGTCTTTCACCGCGAAGGGAATGCCGTACAAAGGCAGCTGATCGCGGTCGGGCCGCTGTTGCAATGCGCGTGCGGCTGCCAGCAGTTCCGCGTTGGAGTAGCGGCTGATCCAGATCGGATTGTCTTCCTGTGCCTGTAGGCGCGGCAGCAGTCGTTCCATCAGTTGTAGCGGCGTCAATTGGCGCTGCTGGTAAAGCGCCTGCAGGTTGTGGATGGTCAGCGGTGTGGGCGCGGGCGGGTTCAGTTCAGGCAAGATCGTGTTTCTCCGCAGCGAGTGGGTGTACAGTGGTCATTGCATCGAGGCGATAGTGGCAGGCGGTGAGGTGTTCCTGTCCCATCAGGTGCGGCATGACCTGCTGACACAGATCCTGTTTGTAGCGGCAGCGACTGAAGAAACGGCAGCAGTGGGGCGACGGGTTGATGGGACTCTGTGGTTCTTCGGCCAGACGAATCACGTTGCCGGCGGGCTCGCCAAATTCCGGAATCGCCGACAGCAGCGCTTGGGTGTACGGATGGCCCGGCCGCTGGAAAATCGGCTCCACGGGCCCGCTTTCCACCACTTTGCCCAGGTACATCACCATCAGATTGCTGCACATCATGCGTACCACGTTCAGATCGTGGGACACGAACAGGTAGCTCAGGCCCAGTTCCTTGCGCAGCTTTTCCAGCAGGCGCAGGATCACGGCCTGCACGGACACGTCCAGGGCCGATGTCGGTTCGTCCAGGATCAGCAGGGGCGGATTCAGCGCGATGCCGCGGCCTATGCCCACCCGCAGTTTCTGCCCACCGGACAACTGATGGGGATAGCGGCTGAGCAGCGGCAGTGGCAGAGACACTTTTTCGGCGATGTCCTCCACCCGTTTTTTCAGCGTCACGGAATTGCGGATGCCGCCCAGACGCTTGAGCGGATCGGCGATGCTGTCGAAGGCGGTGAAGCGCGGATTCAGGCTGTCGGTGGGATCCTGGAACACCTGCTGGATCAGCGCCCGTTCCGGCGTGCGGGCAAAGATGCGGGCGGGAATGTCACCGATATGGCGGTTCTGGAACAGGATGTGGCCGCTGCTGGGATCGATCAGGCGGGTGATCAGGCGTACCAGCGTGCTCTTGCCGCAACCGGATTCACCCACGATACCCAGGCTGGCGCCCTGCTCCAGTTCGAAGGACACATCATCCACCGCATGCAGGAACAGCGGTGTGGGCGCTGCACCGCCCAGCCAGGTGGGACGCTTGCTGGTGTTGTGCAGGCCAACCGGAAAATGCTTGGTGAGATTTTCCACTTTCAGCAGCGCAGTCATAACGGATTCCTGCAGGCGAGTTGATGGTTTACGCCGATGTTTTGCAGCGTCAGTGCGGTGGTGTTGCAGGCGTCGATGCAGCGGTCGCAACGCTGACTGAAGCGGCAGGGTGGTTGAGGCTGGCGCAGGTCCGGCAGTGATCCGGGAATGGGAACCAGATCCTCCAGGGAGCCCTGTTTGCGGGGTGTGGCACCCAACAGCCGCCGGGTGTACGGATGGCGCGCAGCCTTGAAAATGACGCGGCCCGGCGCGGTTTCCAGCACTTGCCCGGCGTGCATCACGGCGATGCGATCGGCGTAGTCGGCGGCCAGCCCCAGATCGTGAGTGATCAACCAGGTGGCCATGCCCTGGGCCTGGGCCAGCTCCTTGATCAGATCCATGATCACCATCTGCGTGGTGACATCCAGGCCGGTGGTGGGCTCGTCGGCGATCAGCAGACGTGGCTTGCAGGCCAGCGCCACGGCGATCATCACCCGCTGGCACATGCCGCCGGACATTTCGAACGGATAGGCGTGATAGCGTCGCGCCGGGTCGGTGATTTTCACTTGCGCCAGCTGTTCGATGGCGGCTTCCTTCAGCGCGCGGCGGGGCAGATCGGCATGGCAGGCCAGCACATCCTCGATCTGCTGGCCGGCGGTGCGAATGGGATTCAGCGCGGTGCGGGGATTCTGAAAAATCATCGCCAGATCCTTGCCGCGCAGGGAGCGCAGTTCCGCTTTGGGCAGCGTCAGCAGGTTGCGTCCTTCGAACAGTACGCGTCCGTGATCCACGCACCCGGCGGCATCCAGAATGCCCAGCGCGGCAAAGGCGCTGACGGATTTGCCGGAGCCGCTTTCACCCACCACCGCCAGGGTTTCGCCCTTGCCGATATCCAGGTTGACCTGATCCAGCACGGCGACTTTGCCCATGCGGGTGTGGAAGCTGACGCTGAGGTCTTCTACCTGCAGCAATGGGTTTGTGCTCATGTCCGCCTCCGGGGATCAATGATGTCCCGCAGGCTGTCGCCCAGCAGGTTGAAACACAGCACCACCAGTGTCAGCGCCAAACCGGGAAACACCGCCACCCACCACTGGCCCGACACGATGTACTGCGCGCCATCCGCCACCATGATGCCCCACTCCGGTGTGGGCGGGCGGATACCCAGGCCAATGAACGACAGGCTGGCGGCGTTGAGCATCGCCCATCCCATATTCAGCGACATCTGCACCACCAGCGGTGGCAGCACGTTGGGAAACACCTGCGCCCAGATCAGGCGCGGATTGGCATTGCCGCACAGGCGCGCTGCTTCAATGAATCCAGCGCTTTTGACCACCGCGGATTCGCTGCGGATCAGGCGGATATAGAACGGCAGATTGATGATGGCGCTGGCGTACACCACGTTCGCCACCGTATTGCCCAGCGCAGCGACAATCGCCATCGCCAGTACAAAAAGCGGAAACGCCATGATGATATCGGTGCCGCGCCCGATCCAGCGTTCAAGATGGCCGCCATAAAATCCGGCGTACAGCCCCAGCGTGGTGCCCAATCCTGCCGCCAGCAGCACGGCGGCCAGCGCGATGGCCAGGTCCAGCCGGGTACCCACGATCACGCGGCTGAAAATGTCCCGTCCCAGTTGATCGGTGCCGAACCAGTACTCTGCAGAAGGGGGTTGCAGTGCGTTGGCGGTGTTGCTTTCCAGTGGATCGAATGGCACCAGCAGGGGCCCGAACAGCGCGGTGAACAGAATCAGGATGAACAGACCGATGGCCAGCAGCGTGAGCGGATTTTCCAGCAGCAGGTGCTGCCACTCCTGCGTGGGCTTGAAGAATTTTTTCATGCGTTTTTCTCCAGCCGGGGATCGAGCAGTGTGTTCACCAGATCCACGCTCAGATTGAGCAGCAGGTACAGCAGCGCCATAGCCAGCACAAAACCTTGCACCGGTGCGTAATCGGATGCGATCAGGGCTTCCAGCGCGTAGGAACCCACACCCGGCCAGGCGAATACTTTTTCCACCAGCACGTTGATGCCGAGCAGATAGGAAAACACCATGCCCATGGTGTTCACGACCGGCAGCAGCGCGTTGCGCAGTGCGTAGCGGTACAGCACCGTGGTGCGGCTCAAACCGCTGGCGGTGGCGGTGCGGATGTAATCGGAACCCAGTACGCCCAGCAGGCTGGCGCGGGTCATGCGTGCCAGTGGCGCCAGCGCGAACAGCCCCAGGGTGATGGCCGGCATCAGCAGTTGCGTAAAGCTGGCCCAGAATACTTCCAGATCACCGGCCAGCAGGCTGTCGATCAGGTAGAAACCGGTGATCCGTTCCGGCGCGGTCAAAAACAGATCCAGCCGCCCCAGTGGAGCCGGCGCCCAGCCCAGCAGGTAATAAAACACGTAGATCAACACCAGGCCGGTAAAAAAAGTCGGCAGACACACGCCGGTGGTGGTGAGCAATCGACAGGCGTGGTCGGCGAAGGAGTTGGGGCGAGTGGCCGCCAGTACCCCCAGCGGCAATCCCACCATCACAGCCAACAGCAATCCCAGTGCCGACAGTTCCAGCGACGCCGGCAACCGATCCACCAATTCCTGCAATACGGGCTGCCCGGTGGTGAAAGACTGACCCAGGTCGCCCTGGGCCAGATCCGTCAGGTAATCCCAGAATTGCGCGGGCAGGCTGCGATCCAGTCCCAGTTTCACCCGCACTTCTTCCACCGCTTCTGGTGTGGCGGCTGCGCCGGCAAAAAACGCCGCCGGATCACCGGGCAGAATGCGCATGATCAGAAACGTCACCAGGATCACGGCGAACAGACTGGGCAGAGCGCCGATCAGACGGCGCGCTATCAGTTGAAGCTTGCTGGAATGCATGATGGCCTCCCGCTGTCGGGGATCAGAAGTTCAGCACCGCATAAACCGATGCACGCAGCGCATCCTGGAAGCGATCGTCGTCGCTGTCGGCGCTGTACTGGGCAAAGCGGAATCCGGTCAGCCAGTTGTCCGGCGACTTGTATTCCATGCCCAGATCCAGTTCCGATCCCAACGCAATCCCGTTGTCGGTGTCGGGACTGTAGTCGTAGTAGACGGCGGTGAAGCTGAGCCCGCTAACCCCTGGGATTGAGCCGTTTGCAGACAACATCCACAGCTTCAGGCCGTCATTCGGTGTCACCAGGAACAGCTCGGTCCAGCCGTTGTGCGGATGGGCCAAGGGCGTGGTGAATTTGTTGGTACCGTCGCCTTCCAGAATTTTGTAGCCACCTTTGTAGCTGATGCCGCCGACGGCCACGCCGGCTTCTGCCGCCAGGTAATCGGCATTGATGTCCAGCGGGTTGTCGCCGGCTTCTTTCTGGGTGGCGTATTCCAGCAGGCCGATCAGTTTGATGCTGTCGCCGATGGCAATGGCCGGTTCATAACGCACGCCGTAGCTGTCGGTGGAATTGGTGATCTCGTCGTCGAAATCCAGCAGGTAGGCATACGCCTTGAATACGCCGATGTTTGCGAAGGTGTAGCCGACGTTGACGAAGTGGCTTTCCATGTCGGCGCGGCCGTTGCTGGCATCCTCGCCGGTGACGCGAAACACACGGGTGAGATAGCCGTAGTCCACGCTCAGGTTGGTGATGAACTGGTTGCTGAGGGTGGCAGCGTTCAGGGATTGGTGATTCTGGCGCCAGGCGGAGTTACTGATGAAGCGGCCATCGTTGATGAACAGTTCCTGGGTGCCGGCTTTTACCGTGGTTTTGCCCGGCAGCAGGAACCGCACATAAGCCTGGTTCAGATCCTCGCCCTGGGGATCGGCGATGGGCGCCGCATTGGGTTTCACCTGGGTGGGATGGAAGGGCACGGCGTAGTCGTCGTCGCCCACCTGCTGCACGGATTCCAGATCCAGGAAAAATCCAGCGAAGCTGTTCACGGTCACGTCGGCGGTGAGGCCCAGACGCAAGGTGGAGGCAATCGATTCGCGGTCGCCGCTGATGGCGCCCTTGTCGTCCCAGTCGTAGGTTTCGTAACGGTAGCGGGCGGAGCCGGTAAATTTGGTGTCCAGTGCGTAGCAGATTTCGCTGGTGAGCAAAGTGAGCGGCAGCAGAGCGGCCCACGCGCGCAGTTGGCGGTGCAGAATCATGGTGATACTCCTGTCAGTCTCTATTTTTAAAACGGTTCAGATGCGAGCGGTGCAGTCAGCGGGGCACGTCATTCCTTGCGCAGCGAGCGCAGATCCAGCTGGCGGTGGAACCAGTAGCGGTAACCCTTGATGTTGGGTTGCTTGGCCAGCAGCAGGGTGGGCTGGAACAGTGGAATGCGTGGCGCTTCCTCGTAAGCCAGGGCGATGAAATTTTCCACCTGGGTGCGATAGGCCGCCGGATCGGATTCGAAACGCGCGGCGTCGATCAGTTTGTCCAATGCCGGATTCTGATAACTCATGGTGTTGAACACCGCGTTCTGGCCGTGATAGGTCCAGAAGAAAAAATATTCGGGATAGTTGAGCCAGCCGCCCATGTTGTTGATCAGCAGCGGCATGTCTTTTTTCAGCAGGGCGGCGCGCCAGTTGGCACCGGGAATTTTCTCGATGGTGGTTTTGATGCCGATTTGTGCCAGGGATTCCTGCAGCAACAGGGCAATGGGTTCACCAATGAATGACAGGCCCTGGTCGTAAGACAGCGTGGTGCTGAAACCCTCTGGATAGCCCGCTTCACTCAGCAGCTGTTTGGCTTTGACCAGATCCTGCGTGTAGGCGGTGGGGCGTGGCCAGCTATCATCCTTCGCGCCGCCAAACAGGGGAATGCCCTGGCCGTAGATCGAGACATCCATGATTTTCTGGTACGGCACGGCGTATGCCACCGCCTGCCGCACTTTTTCGTTGTTGAACGGTGGCCGGGTGACGTTCATCGCCGTGTACCACATGGCGTTTTCCACCGGCGTGCTGATCAATTCCACTTTGGCACTCTTGCGATCGGTCAGATCCTTGAAGGTTTTCGGGCTGATGTCGAATACGATGTCCACATCGCCGCGCTCCAGCAGCGCCTGTTGCGAGGCCGCAGACGGCACTTCCCGCACGATGACTTTTTTCAGCGCGGGCAGGGGGCCGCTTTTCCACTGCTCGAAACGTTCGTAGACGGTTTCTGTCCCCGGTTTCCAGTGCGTGACCTTGAACGCGCCACCGCCGGCACCGTTGTTCTTCAGCCATTCCATGGCCCAGGGATCGGCGTCGGTGGCGTGCTTTTTCGCAAGCTTGCTGTTATAGATGGCGGGCACCGGCACGGCGATGTCCGGCAGCGTGAGTTTGTCCTTGCGCAGGAAATTCACTTTGAACGTGTGGCTGTCCACCACTTCGAACTGTTCCGGTTTTTCCAGGGAACCGGCTTTCATCTGAAAGGTGGGGAAGCCACCCACCGTTACGGCGCGATCGAACGACCACTTCACGTCCTCGGCGGTTACGGGCGTGCCGTCGTGGAAAACGGCGTCCTTGCGCAGGCTGAACGTGGCAGACATTCCATCCGGGGCGATTTCCCAGCGTTCCGCCAGTTCCGGCTTCAGGGTGGTGTAGTCATACATTTCCGAACCGTCGGGCAAGGTTTTCACGCCGTAGCTGAGCAGGCGGTCGTACTGGTTCCAGGACATGCCGTAGGCGGGGCGGTTGGCGCCGACGCCGTGGATATCCATGCTGTTGGGGCCCGATTCCACCACCACCAGCAGCGTGTCGGTGCGAGCTGCCTGGGCAGCGGGGGCCAGCAGGGCACCCAGCGCCAGCAGGCCGGGTAGCAGCAGGTTCAGGAAAGGTCGGTGGTGCCGGCCACGGTGGCGAAGGGTTTCGGTCATGGGATGCTCCTGGGTAATGGGCCCGTTGTGGGCCGGAATTGCCAGGCCCATCGCAAGCGCTGTGCCACGGAACATTTCTGCTGTTGGATCAGGCAGATAGCGTGAAAATGCCCGCGCGCGCCTGAGGTTGGCCGTTGTTCACCCTGTTGCAAGATGCGACAGTGGCGACAGTGGATCGCGCTGCAGTAGTGCGGCCACGGCGGGTGCAACCGTGGTCGCCACGGTGGAATGGCGGATGAAATATTCCAACGCCATGAATTCAAATAAAAAAATACCCAGCAGACAGGCTGCATTCAGATTGGTATGCAAGTTGCGAATGGCAGGGCATGAGCAAAGTTGATCAATCGCCGTCCCCGCTTCCCTTTTGGGCCCCCCGCACAGTGCTGCTGCTGGGGGTGGGACTGTCATTGCTGCTGGCCGGCTATATCGCCCATTGGGAGCGGTTGGCCTTGCGCAGCGAATTGCAGGATCTGGCGAAGGAGCGAGCCCAGCTCCTGCATTCCACCTTGCGCCAGTCCATGGAGGTGCTGCATTCCCTGGGGTCCCTGTACGCGGCAACCGGTGCCATGCGGGAGGCCGACTTTCAGGTGTTCGCCCAGGATGCCTTGCGGCGCCATCCGGAACTGCAGGCACTGGAGTGGATTCCCCGCGTCCCAGACGCCGAGCGTGAGGCGTTCGAGCAGCAGATGCAGGCGCGGGGCTATGAGGGTTTCGTCTTCACCGAAACCCAGGTGGCCGCCGCTGGCCAGAGCCTGATACCGGCGCAGCGGCGGCCTGAATACTTTCCGGTGTATCTGGTGGAACCCTATGAGGGTAATCAATTGGCCCACGGCTTCGATCTGGGTGCCAGTCCGCCCCGCATGGCGGCGTTGCGGCGGGCCTGGCTCGACGGCGAGCCAGCGGCCAGTG
>JAGUVW010000021.1 GCA_020062665.1 Pseudomonadales bacterium | reverse complement strand
CGACACAGCACATTGGGGTACAAAAGCCCCAATACCTATGAGCAGGAATACCTGCAAAGGTGTGCTTAAATTAGTGTCTACTTTTGGTGGGGAAGATCATGCCTAATGGAATCGAGGCTCGCAAATGAAAAGAGGGATCTTTGAGTTTATTTCTAAAAATGTTGCTTACAAGGACGCTTCTAAGGAATGGTATGTAGAACAACTTTTGTCAGAAATGGTCTGGTACGACATTTTGGTGAACCCGATACCCGGGTATGAGATCAAAGAGGCCATTGCTGACAAACTGAAAGAAATGAAAAAGATAGTTGAAGAACAGTGTGATAAACGCTTCATTTACTATATAGCATCGAGAAAAAAGGTAAGATTTTCGAGGAAAAGAAAGCCGCGATATTCTTTCTTTAATAGGCATTTGGTTGTCTATTTAGAGGTCGGAAAGAGCGCGAAAATAAAGAAAATCAAAATACCGATTACGGATAGCGCAACTGGTCTATTGGTTTGTCCTAAGGTTAATTCCACTGATCGGCTTATTTCCTTCGATAATGCTGATGGTCGTAGCGTTTCATATACAGTGCATAGCTTCCTATCGCAATGCAAAATTGAACTCAGTGAGGCAACCGAAGTGCATTATGTGGGATATACGAATAGGCCATGGGAGCGACCTTTAAATGGGTCACATAGTGGGCTTTCTGATACGTTGTATAGTGTTTCTACAGAAGATCGAGACATTTTCATTTTCTATAACATATTCAAAGTTATATCTGTAGCGGAAAATAACGAATACAAATTAAATTTCGCGGTCGCAAATTCCGTGATAGATGAAATTAAGGTGGATGACGAGGGATCTATCATTGAAAAAGCACTCATTTACTATTTTGGTTCTAGCGTTCAAGAGCTAAATCAGAAAAATGAGTCCAGCTCTTTGAAAAACCACCTCAAAAAATTGTTGGAATTGAATCGAATTACATCGATTGGATTTGGATTGGAAATTGATGATGCCAGCGAATACTTTCATTTCTACTCAAGGAATGTAAGTGCGCAAGTTCGACATGAATTTACGCTAAAGCTAGGCGGTGATGATCCCCATATTATTTATGGAGAGTCAATTTTTAAGAGACATTTGGATCAATCAAGTGCCGATGCATAACAAGTTGCAGCTGGGTCCCTGTGCAAAACGTTAGTGCGCCAAAAGCGGTTCGTGTTTCATCGTGTGTTTTTGAGTCTGGGGCTTAGTTCTTAGCCACGTCCACATTGCCCAGCCATTCCCCCACTTTGGGGGCGCGGGCAATACTGCCGGGGATGGCGAATTTGAACGGCACGGATACCACTTTCATCCCTACGTTCTTCTGCACTACAAAATGCAGGTGGGCGCCGGTGCTGGAGCCGGTGTTGCCGGAGTGGGCGATCATGTCGCCCGCTTTGACTTTCTGGCCTTCGCTCACCAAGACTCCGTTCTGCTTCAGGTGCAGGTAGACGCTCATGGTGCCGTCGTCGTGGAGGATGCGCACGTAGTTGCCGGCCTTGCTACCGTTGCCTTCGCGCTGTTTCTGGTCGAGTGATACCACGATGCCGTCGCGGGCTGCTACCACTGGCGTGCCCACGGGCATGGCGATGTCCACGGCATGACGGCCTTTTTCATCCTGATGACTGAATTTGCCGCCCGGGCCCTGGCTGACCTTGAACTGGCCGCTGGCCCAGGGCAGCGGGTAGTGGAAATCGTCGGCTTTCAGCGAAGGATCGGACAGGGCGAAGCGCAGTCGATGGCGGTAGTGCAGCTTGCCGGGATGTTGCGGCTTGAGTTCCACCAGCACGGTGCTGGAGCGGGCGTCTACCACGCCGTGAATGCGTTTGGATGGCAGCGGGGCGACGTTGCGGGTGTCCTTCAGGGTGAGTTCCACTTCCACCGGGGCGTGCAGGTCGTTTACCAGCACCAGGGCTTCGTGGTCGCCGTGTTTGCGGATGTCGATGCGCACGCGGGTGTCGAGCTTTTCCACGTAACGGTCGCCGTAGTGCAGCACCTGGGCGCCACGGGTGGGTTGGTCGGTGAAGGTGATGATGCCGTCGGCATTGCGGTATTTATAGATGGTGGCGCCCTGGCTGGTGGCAGCGAACGTGGACAGCAGGGCCAGACAGCCGGCGGCAATCAGGTATCGGTAAATGTGCATGGGGTTCGGATATTTGGGCACAACGGTATCTATAGCATAGCCGGTTCCCAGGCCAATGGCAGCCAAGTGGCTGAAATGACAGGCCAGATTGGGTTGACCATGATGGACACAGTGCCTATATACTGCTGATGCTCAAACGTTTTTCCCCCTTGCCGGATCAAAGGAATCATCAAGATGGAATGGTTGAATGCCCACATTGCCTATTGGCACTGGATTGTCCTTGGCCTGGCGCTGGCCGGGCTCGAGATCTTTCTGCCCAGCTTCTTTGTGCTCTGGTTCGGCGCGGCGGCGGTCTGCGTGGGGCTGGTATTGTGGGTGATCCCCATGAGCCTGACGGCCCAGCTGCTGTTGTGGATCGTGAATTCGGTGGTGTTCGTGGTGCTGTGGCATAAGCTGGTGTCGCCGCGCATGCGGGATCGCAGCCTGGCGGGCATGTCGCGGGAGGCCATCATCGGCCAGACCGGTATTGTGGTGCAGCATTATGCCGATAGTGGCCGTGGCCGGCTGAAATTCCCGGCCCCCATCCTGGGCGATGATGAATGGGACTATATCTGCGAGGCCAAACTGGCCAGTGGCGATCGGGTGACGGTGACCGAGATGTCGGGCAACGCGCTGATCGTGCGGCCCAAGACCTGAATCTGCTTTTACATTCAACCTGAGGATCAAGAAATGGATGCATTGATTATTGTTTTAGTTCTGGCGGCGCTGGCCATCACGACGGTGGTGAAGGGTATTCGCATTGTGCCGCAGGGTTCCAAATTCATCGTGCAGCGGCTGGGGAAATATTACGCCACGCTGAATCCGGGCCTGAACATCATCATTCCCTATGTCGATACCGTGGCCTATCGGGTGACGACAAAGGATATCGTGCTGGATATTCCGTCGCAGGAGGTGATTACCGCCGACAACGCGGTGCTGGTGGCGAATGCGGTGGCGTACATCAATATCGTGACGCCGGAAAAGGCGGTGTACGGGGTGGAGGATTATTTCATGGCGATTCGCAATCTGGTGCAGACGTCGCTGCGTTCCATCGTGGGCGAGATGACGCTGGATTCGGCGCTGTCGTCGCGGGATCAGATCAAAGCCAAGCTGAAAAATGCGATTTCCGATGATATTGCTGACTGGGGCATTGTGCTGAAGACGGTGGAGATTCAGGACATCAAGCCGTCGGATACCATGCAGACGGCGATGGAAGAACAGGCGGCGGCGGAGCGTCAGCGCCGAGCAGCGGTGACCAAAGCTGAAGGTGAAAAGCAGGCGGCGATTCTGGAAGCAGAAGGGCGCCTGGAAGCGAGCCGCAAGGACGCCGAATCCCAGGTGGTGCTGGCCACGGCGAGCAAGGATGCGATCACACTGGTGACGGAGTCCATCAAGGGCGATCCACTGCCGGTGATGTATCTGCTAGGGGAAAAATATGTGGCAGCGATTTCCGATCTGTCCCAGTCGGACAACACCAAGACGCTGGTGTTGCCGGCGGATCTGCTCAACACCGTGAAGGGGCTGATGGGCAAGTAATGCAGTGACAGGGGCTGGTCAGCGCAGACGATCGAGCTGCGCGGCCAGCTGGCTCAGATCATCGGACGCCCAGGCGCCGATGTCCTTCAGAATATCCTTGTAGCGGCCGGTAGCCGCACCGCCCACCAGCAGCTGACATTGCGGCGGCAGCTTTTGTTGCAGATCCCTCAGCAGGACAGGCGCTCGCGGGTCATCCAGCGGATAACTCAGGCTGATCCCCACGGCGCGGGCATCCTTGCAGTCGGCACTGAACGCGATTTCTTCCACCGGGACATTCGGCCCCAGATAAATGACATTCCAGCCGCCCTGTGCGGCGACCACGGCAGCCATGGTAGCGCCCAGCTCGTGAGCCTGACCAGGCAGAGTTGCCATGACGATGCGGGGTCCGTCGGGATCGGTGTTGGCATCGAGTATGGTGCGGCCCAGAAACGAACGCATGTGGGCACTGGCAAAATGTTCCTGGCAGGTGCGCACGGCACCGGAACGCCACAGGTGGCCGACGGTTTCCATCAGCGGCGCAGCAAAGTGCATCATGAATCCCACCGAGCCCAGATTGATCATGGCCCGCTCCAGGATGGCGGCGAAGGCGGGCGGATCGAGTTGCAGGATGGCGTCGATGGCGTCGGCGGTGAGCTGGGCCGGCTGCGTGTTGATGCTGCGCACGGGCAGGGGTGCCGGTTGCTGGTCGGCGATGGTTTGCAGTTCATCGTTGCTCAGGTTGGCCACGGCGCTGATGCGGCGGCCGGCATCGGTGATGCGCTTGAGCAGGGCCAGGCGTTCCACATCATGTTCGCTGTACAGGCGCTGGTTGGCGGCGGTGCGATTGGGGGAAACGGCCTGATAGCGCCGTTCCCAGATGCGGATGACATCAGGTGTCAGGCCGGTGCGTTCGGATACAGACTGGATCGTGTGCACGGTTAGCCCTCGGGTGGAGTAAGTCGATATTCTAGCGCCTTGGTGTCGGGTAACAAGGCAGTATTGCTGTCATCCTGATAGTCGTAGCGGATGTGGGCGCTGACGGTATTGCCGTCCTTCAGGCTGATATTGGTGAGGCCGCGGTATTCCAGTAGGCGTCCGTCGGCTTCGCTGTAGACCAGTTCGATCGGGCTGACCAGCCAGCGCAGCACGCGGCTGCCCGGTGCCACTTTTACTGTGAGGGTGTTGCTGTCGGCCGCGATGGTGCGAGCGGTGAAGACAAACCAGTCCAGTCGCGCCGGGTTCAGAAAATGAAAACGCAGGGTCTGCCCGGATTTCAGTTGTGGCAGATGGTCGCGGATGTATTGATTGAAGCCAGCGTCGGCCACGGCCGGTTCCGGTATCTGAAGGATTTTTTCCTGCGGGGATTTGCCTGGGTCCTGATGGCTCAGGCGCACGCGACCATCGCTCAGCCAACTGACACTTTCCCGATAACCCGTGGCCTGATTGTGAAAATCGAACGCCGGGGCGTAGGGATGGCGCGTGTAATCCAGCGCCTTGCTGGCCAGTGGCGAACCATCGCGGTGGCGGTAATCCACAGTGGTGGCGGTGAGGTTGCCGGTGGCATTGAAGCGTTCGGTGTAGGCTTCGGTGTACACGATCGCGTCATCGTCAGGCTCAACCGCCGTGCCGACGTAGTGCAAGGTGCTGGCGAGCAAGGGCCAGGGTAACAGCAACAGCATTATTCCGAGGGCGCGCGACATGATGGCAGTGGCTCCTTCAGTAAATTCAGCAGCACGTAGTAGAGCGGCAGCGCGATGGCCCAGGCCAGTGCCAGTATTGGCAATCTGTCGTGATTCACGCTGACAGCGCCAAGGCGTTCCCCCGCCAGGTAACTGAGCGGCCCGGCGATGGCGCCCAGCAGTGACGCCAGCCACCAGCGATCGGCCAGCCAGCGCATGGAGTGGTTGAGCGTGGTGGCGAACAGCAGCCACATGCACAGCATCCACAGGGGCGGCCAGGGATGGGTGTCAAACCGCAGCACATCCAGCTGGATCAGCACGACGTCCTGGGTGATGCCGGCGCAGGTAATCAGTCCCACCGCCAGCCATTCCCAGCGGGGTGCCCGCACATACAGGCCGTGAACCAGCAGAATCAGCGCGGTGACGCCCACGGCGATCCAGCTGCGCTCCAGCACGCAGGTAAACCAGCCAATCTGGAACAGCACCGCGTTGATCCACATCTTACAGCGCTCCCAGCACCGGCGTGCCGCGATAGCCCGGCTTGGCAAACAGCAGATGCACGTCGCCGATCACCCGCTCCGCAAAGCCGCCTTCGCAATAGCAGAAATAGAAATCCCACATGCGGATGAACTCGTCGCTGTAGCCCAGCGCGCGAATCTGTTCTTCATGGCGGAAGAAATTGGTGCGCCATTCCCGCAAGGTGCGCGCGTAGTGGGGCGTGATGTCTTCCAGATGGGTCAGCTGCATGTCGCTGTTTTTGCCGCACGCAGTGAGCAGGGCGGTGACAGACGGAATGCAGGAGCCGGGGAAAATATAGCGCTGGATGAAATCCACATTACGGATCGCAGTGTGGAAACGTTTGTCGTCGATGGTGATGGCCTGGATGAGTGCCAGGCCGTCATCTTTCAGCAGGCGTCCCAAGGCTTCGAAATAGGCGGGGTAATATTGATGGCCCACCGCTTCCACCATTTCGATGGACACCAGCTTGTCGTACTGGCCTTGCAGATCCCGATAGTCTTCCAGCAGCAAGGTGACGCGATCCTGCAGGCCCAGACGTTCGATGCGGGCCTTGGCGTAGTTGTATTGCTGGCGCGAGATGGTGGTGGTGGTGACCTTGCAGCCGTAGTTCGTTACTGCATGAATTGCAAAGCCACCCCAGCCGGTGCCGATTTCCACCACATGATCCGTTGGCTGCAGATCCAGCTTTTTGCAGATGCGATCCAGCTTGGCGATGGACGCTTCCATCAGCGTGGACGATTCGCTGGGGAAAATCGCTGCCGAATACATCATGGTGGGATCGAGAAACAACTCGAACATATCGTTGCCCAGATCATAGTGAGCGGCGATGTTGCGCTTGGAGCCTTTCTCGGTGTTGCGGTTGCTCCAGTGATAGAGGCGTTGCAGCGGGCGGGTGAGGCGGGCAAGGCCATCTTCCAGCTGGTTGAGTGCATTCAGATTGCGTGACATGAAGCGGATTACTGCCGTGAGATCCGGCGATGTCCAGTCACCCGTCATGTAGGCTTCGGACGCACCGATGCTGCCGGCGAACACCATGTGGCGATAGCAGGAAGGATCATGCACGTGAATTTCAGCCTGCAGGACGTGGGGTTGCTGTTTGCCTTCGATGATGTATTCACCGTCCGCATCGCGCAGGGTCAGTGTGCCATGGTCGGCGTTGGCCAGTGCTTTGAGCAACAACTGGCGGCAGTAGCGATCGATGCCGCTCAGATTACTGGTTTTGCTGAGTGTGGAAGATGCCATGGGATTTTGCCTCCGGTGTTGGATCTGCATGTGCGGGATGATTGTGGAAGGGGGTGCGTTTGAGCCACAGGCGCAACGCCTGCCAGTAGATTCCGGCGATGGTTTTCACTGTCACGGCAGGGAACCGCACCAGTACATTTCTCAGATTGCGGGCGCTGGCTTCCTGCCGCTGCAGGTTAAGGCCGGCGTTGAATATCTCGCTGCCATCCTGTGTGTTGCGCATGAATACAGTCAGCCGTTCAGCCGGCGTGGTGAAACGCCAGTCGTACTGCATGTTCAGTGGCAGGAATGGCGAGACATGAAATGCCTTGTCGAAGTGGAACTGTTGGCGCGGGCTGTCGGGATCGCACACCAGTACATGGCAGTGACGTTCATTCCAGGGCGTGTTGTTCACCTCCGCCAGAATGAAACGCAGTTGCCCGGCTTCGTAACAGTAATAGAACGACACCGGATTGAAGCAGTAACCCAGATAACGGATGTGCGTGAGCAGAAAGATTTCGCCAATAAAGCTCAGGCCGGTCTGACATTTGATTTCGTGCTTCACGGCATCCTGCAGATCCGGAATGGCAGGGTTGATAAAATCTTTGCGCCGGAAGCAGGCCCAGTTGAAGCGTTCCAGCGACCACAGGCGTGAGCGGCGGAAAAATTCCTCCAGCTCATCCAGCTTCAGATACACCATGAAAATGCTGTACTGAAACTGGTGGGGGCGGGGTAGCGACCGCTGATGGGTTACGACGCCTTCGTAGAGTGCGCTTTGCATGGCGCAATCACCTCGTCGAAGCGGACATTCAGCGACTCGGCCACCCGAATGGCGCTGTTCACGCCGTCTTCGTGAAAGCCGTTGAACCAGTAGGCGCCACAGTAATAGGTGTGACGTTCGCCGTTGATCAGTGCCCAGCGCTGTTGTGCCGCCATGCCATCGAGCGTGAAGCCGGGATGGCTGTAGTTATAGCGCGCCAGAATTTTCGCCGGGTCAATGTTGTCGGTCTGGTTCAGGCTCACACAGAACGTGGTAGAGCCAGTGAAATTCTGCAGGATGTTCATGTTGTAGGTGAGCATCACCGGTGCATTGGCCTGGCTCGGAATACGATAATTCCACGCCGCCCATGCCAGCTTGCGTTCCGGCAGTAAACGGGTATCGGTGTGCAGCACCACGTCATTGGGCAGATAGGGAATGGCGCCCAGCACGCGCTGTTCGTTGGGCGTGGGTGCCTGCAGCAGTTGTAGGGCCTGGTCGCTGTGACAGGCCATTACCACGGCGTCGAAATGTTCCCGCTGGCCATGACCGTCGAGCAGCATCACGCCGGTGTCATGGCGTTCGATGCGCACAACGGGACGATTGACGTGTACTGGCCCGCGCAATTGTCCCAGCAGCGCCTTCACATAGGAGCGGGAGCCGCCCGAAATCACCCGCCATTGCGGCCGCTCATTCACCGACAGCATGCCGTGGTTGTGAAAGAAGCGCACAAAGAAAGCGAACGGGAAGCGCAGCATGTCGGCTTCCGACGTGGACCAGATGGCCGCACCCATGGGAATGATGTAGTAGCGGGTGAATTCCTCGCTGTAGTCGTTCTGATCCAGATATTGTTGCAGTGTGGCGTCGGCGCTGATGCGTCCTTCGAGGTGATCTGTCGTGGCGTTGCGATTGAACCGGATGATGTCATTCACCATGCGCCAGAAGCGCGGGCTCAGCAGATTCTTGCGCTGGCAGAACAGACTGTTCAGGGTGGTGCCGTTGTATTCCAGTCCGCTGCGATCGCAGTGTACGCTGAAACTCATGTTGGATGGTTCGCTGGCCACACCCAGGTGTTCCATCAGGCGGATGAAGTTCGGATACGTCCAGTCGTTATAGACGATGAATCCGGTGTTCACGGGATAGCGTTTGCCAGCCACATCGACGTCGATGGTATGGGTGTGGCCACCGAAATAGTCGTTCTGCTCGAACAGGGAAACGTTATATTTCTTCTGCAGCAGCAGTGCGCTCGTTAGTCCGGCGATACCGCTGCCCACCACGGCAATTCGCTTGTGATTCATGATGCGATCCTCTTCATTTCATCCTGCACGCGAGCGGGAATCGGCTTCAATGCCCAGATCAGGCCAACCTTGCTCATCGCCCACAGCAACAGATAGGTGATATCCAGCTCCCAGCGGCCAAAACCATGGCGGGCCGACACAGGATAGTGATGGTGGTTGTTGTGCCAGCCTTCACCCAACGTGATCAATGCCAGCCAGAAGTTGTTGCGGCTGTTGTCGTCGGTATTGAAGCGACGTTTGCCCCACACATGGGCCAGTGAATTGATGGTGACGGTGGAGTGAAACAGCAGCGTGGTGGAAATGAAGAATCCCCAGGTCAGCAGCTGCAGCCCATTGGTTTCCAGTGCCGGTGCCCACAGCGCCAGCGCTTCACCCAGCAGATAGATCCCCAGCAGCGTGATGGCTGGCACCAGGGAATCGTAGCGATTCAGAAACACCAGCTCGGGATACTTCGTGAAGTCGCGAATGCGATCGTACGGTGTCTTGAACGATGCATCGCAGGTAAACCAGCCCATGTGCGACCACCAGAAACTGCGTTGCACCGGGGAGTGCAGATCCAATGCCTGATCAGAATGCTGATGGTGGTGGCGATGATGGCCTGCCCACCACAGCGGCCCCCGTTGCGCCGACATGTTCCCCAGCACCGCAAAAATAAACTGGGCAATGCGCGATGTCTGGAAACTGCGATGAGAGAAATAGCGATGATAGAACGCGGTGATGGCGAACATGCGCAACCAGAAGAAGGCAACGCAAAAACCGATTGCGAAGGCGCTGCTGCCCACCCAGATCACCGCAAAACAGGCCAGATGCATCAGCGCAAATGGAATGCAGCGCAGCCAGTTCACCTGTTCGCTGTTACCGACCTCGGCGGCTTCGCTGTCGAACCAGAGCAGAAAGTAGTGGTACCAGGTTTGGCTGTTCATGCGAACTCCGAGGTCTTCACGTTTTGAAACTCTGCCTTCACCCGTTCCACTGCGGTGCGGTGATCCACAACCGGTGCAGGGTAGCCGCACAGCTGACGCTCCAGCGGTGATGGATCATGGATCTGCGAACGATGCAGGCTGGACAGCTCCGGCAACCAGCGGCGGATAAATTCGCCTTCTGCATCGAAACGCTCGGACTGTCGGGTGGGATTGAATACACGGAAATAGGGCGCGGCGTCGGCGCCGGTGGATGCACTCCACTGCCAGCCACCGTTGTTGGCGGAGAAATCGCCGTCGATCAGATGCTGCATAAAGAAGGCTTCGCCCAAACGCCAATCCATAAACAGATGCTTGGTGAGAAACATGGCCACCACCATCCGCAACCGGTTGTGCATCCAGCCGGTCGTAATCAGCTGACGCATTGCCGCATCGACAATGGGATAGCCTGTCCGGCCTTCGCACCAGGCGTTGAACAATTTCGGATTCCGCTGCCAGGGAATCAGATCGGTGTGCGGCTGAAACGCTTTGCCCTTGCACACATCGGGAAAGTTGTAACTTAGATGCTTGTAGAACTCCCGCCAGATCAGTTCACTGATCCAGGTTTGAATGCCCTTGTTGCCGGAATCCCATTCGAAGTGATTGGCGCTCAGCGCAGCATGAAAGCAGGTGCGTGCAGAGATCGCGCCCACCGCCAGATAGGCCGACAGCTGGCTGGTGCCATCCAGGGCGGGAAAATCCCGTTGGGCGTCGTATTGCGCGATGCGTTGTGCAACGAAATCATCGAGCCGATGTAGGGCTTCCTCGCTTCCGGCGGGCCAGAATGCGTTGGCAGGTTGCGCCGGCACCCAGCTTTCAATCAGTTCCACTGCGGTGGGAGCCAGTACAATGGCGCGACGCTTTTTCGGAATCGGCAGTGGCTGAATCGACGATTCCTGCACCAGTTTCAGCCAGCAGCGCTTGAAGGGCGTGAACACGCGGAACGGCTGGCCCTGTCCGGTGAGTACCGATCCCGGCGCCAGCATTACCTGATCCTGATGGCGGTGTACTGCAACACCCACGCGCGAAAGCGCAGCGAACACCTGCGTGTCGCGGTGCAGCTCATTCAGCTCGTATTCTTCGTTGAAATGCAGGGCAGTAATACCCTGTTCCCGGCAGATGTTCTCCAGCGCGCGAGCACAGTCGGCAAAACGGGCAATGGAAATGGCCAGCAGGGGAATGTTCAGCTTGGCAAGCTCTTTCGACAGGGCAACGACGTTTTCCAGAATGAAACGCTGCTTGTTCAGTCCCATGTCGTGATCGCGCCACTGTTCCGGTGTATGCAGATACAGCGCAACCACGTCGCCAGTACTGCGACAGGCCTCGAACAGGGCGGGGTTGTCATGTACCCGCAGATCGTTGCGGAACCAGACGGCGACAGTCATGGATGCACCTGGCTGCGCAGACCCAGCCGATGGGGGTAGGGATTCAGGTAAACCTGATTGAGAAGATATTGCTGTTGCTCACGCCAGCGCTCAAGATGATGACGCAGCAGCGCGAGCGGCACGATCAGCGGCACGATGCCGTGGCGATAATCTTCAATGCTGCCCAGCAGTTCCTGCTTGTCGCGCAGATCGATCAGCTTCTTCAGATAGCCCATCAGGTGATGCAGCACGTTGCAGTGACGCTGACGGGGCGCGGGATTGGCCAGCGCATTCATCAGCACAGTGATGTATTCCTTGCCCAGCGCCGCGATGTCGGCCTGGCCCGCTCCGGCCACCAGCTGCCCCAGCGTGGTGTACGCAGCCGGGTGGTGCGCCATCAGCAGATATTTGTGACGGGTGTGAAAGTCCACCAGCGCGCGGGCAGTGAGCGGCTCCTGGTTGAGGAGTTGCCAGCGGTGGTAGGTGTACACCCGCAGGATGAAGTTTTCCCGCAGGCCGGGGTCGTTCAGGCGGCCTGCCTCTTCCATGGGCAGCAGGGGGTTCAGCTGCTGCAGCCGTGCGCTGAACAGTCCGGCAGTCTTGTTGACGGGGTTGCCGTTGGGCAGATACAGCTTTACCCCGAACAGGCCGCAACTGGGGGAGTTCGGTGTGGCAATGAAGCCGGCGACGGTTTTGTTGTCCTGGACAAAGTAATCAGCCTGCTTTGACAGATCTGTTGTGACATCCTTAGCAGCGTTGTCACTTTCCAGGGCGCGGATCTGGGCATCCGGTTGCAACACCAGCCGGATCGGCTTGCGGGGAATCGACATGCCGGCCTCGACTTCCGGGCAAACGGGCACGAATTCAAAGTATTCAGCCAATACGCCCGTGCAGAATCGATTGTGCTTGTGATCACCGTTATAGCGGACGTTTTCACCCAGCAGGCAGCGGCTGATGGCTACAGGAATCTTGGTATTCATCATTTTGTCCAATGTATGTCCTAGACAAAATAAATCCTATGCCGATTCGCGGATTCTGTCAACCTGCGGCCAGGCGAGCGCTAAATGACTGAATTGGAGGCAAAAAAAAGCCGGCGGGCGCCGGCAAAGTGTTCAAGACGGGAAGAGATAGGTCTGGCTTGTTCAGGTGCTACCCAAAGTACATGTTTTCGAGGTATTCGCGCAGTGCGCTGAATACGTCAGACTGATCCGGATGAGTGATCTCAAACAACACGTGAGCTGAGTCCTTGAATGACATGGTGCACCTCCAGTGATGACGTTGTTTAGTAACGCTTTCGCAGTGTGATCAAAGCATCATGCGTGCCATTGTCGCGTCTGATTGCTAAGATGATGAAAAACGAATGAATTTCCAATCCGGAACCGGCGACCATGCCACATGATCAGGCAGCAGCGGCCTCAACATTGCGCAGCGGATTCAGACTGTGTTCAGGCGCTGTGCATAAAATCCAGGGGAAATAAATGAAATTTCAGACTCTGCGAGGAAAGCCCTTGTCCATCATCACACTCAGTAAGCGTGGAATGCTGTTGCTGCTGGCGTTGTTGCTGATGGTGGTGGCGCCGGTACATGCAAAGCCGTCACACAACCGCGCTGCCGCTGCACCGCTGCTGCTGGCGCAGATCGACGGCGCAGGGGCGGCCCGCATTGTGGAGCGCAGTACCGGCGGCAAGGTGCTGTCGGTGAATCGTCAGGAAAAAAAGGGCCGGATCATGTATCGGGTGAAAGTGTTATTGCCGGAGGGCCGCGTGCGTACCGTGATGGTGGACGCGGAAACCGGCCGGATGGGTGGTTGAACGGACATGCGTGTACTGGTGGTGGAAGACGAACAGCATCTGCGGGAACAGTTGTGCGCGGCGCTGCGCAAAAAAGGTTATACCGTGGATGAAGCCAAGGACGGTGAAGAAGGCCTGTATTGTGGCCGTGAATATCCCTGCGATATCGCCATCATCGATCTGGGGCTGCCCAAGCTGTCGGGCATCGAACTGATCCGCACGCTGCGCAAAGAGGAACGCAATTTTCCCGTTCTGATTCTGACGGCCCGCGATCACTGGCAGGACAAGGTGAACGGACTGGAAGCCGGCGCGGATGATTACGTCACCAAGCCGTTCGCCATGGAAGAAGTGCTGGCACGCCTGAATGCGCTGATCCGCCGTTCCGCTGGCCATGCCAAGCCTCAGCTGGTGTTTGGCCCGGTAGTGCTGGATACCGCTGGCCAGTCTGTCACGGTGAATGGTGGCGCCATTGAACTGATGACCTTTGAATACAAGGTGCTGGAATACCTGATGCTGCGCCCCGGTGAGGTGGTGTCCAAAACCGAGCTTACCGAGCATATCTACGAACAGGATTTCGATCGCGACAGCAATACGCTCGAAGTGTTCGTGGGGCGTTTGCGCAAAAAGCTCGATCCCGACAATTCACTCAAACCCATCGAAACCTTGCGCGGGCGCGGTTACCGTTTCGCGCTGGAGAAATGATTGCTGGCGTCACTCAAAGTCCGCTTCCTGCTGGTCACGACCTTGCTGCTGGCGCTGTTTGCGGTCAGCGCCGGCTGGATCTTGCGCCAGTCCTTCGATACTGCACTGCGTGACCGTGCCCAGGAACAGCTGAAACTGCATGTGTATGCCTTGCTGTCGGTGTCGGAGTATCGCAACGGCAAACTCGTGGTGCCGCAGCTCCTTGCTGAACCCCGCTTCAATCAGCTGCAGTCCGGCCTGATCGCCCAGATCACCAGTGCCGGCAAGCCGGTGTGGCGTTCGCAATCCTATATCGGTATGGGCAAGGTGGCTGATCCGTACGCGGTGCCGGGGCAGTGGTATTTCGATGAAATCGAGGTGCAGCAGCAGCGCTATTTCCGCGCAGTGTTCACCGTGCTGTGGGAGCACCGCAAAAAGGAAACGCCGTTTTCCTTTATGGTGTGGGAATCCGACGCGCCCTATCAGGCCCAGATCAAGGGATTTGAAACCGCGTTGTGGCAGTGGCTCGGCGGGCTTATCTGTGTGTCGGTGTTGCTGGTGTTTCTGATGCTGTATCTGGGCTTTCGGCCGTTCAACCGACTGGCTGATGCCGTGCGTGCGGTGGAGCAGGGCGAACGTCCAGCCATCGAAGGCAACTATCCGCTGGAAGTGCGGCCAGTGGTGCACAATTTCAACCGCTTGCTGGCTCACGAGCGTAATCAGCGTGAACGTTACCAGAACAGTCTGGGTGATCTGGCGCACAGTCTGAAAACACCGCTGGCAGTGATTCGCGGGCTCGACCTTGAAGATCATGAAAAAAGTGCGCCGTTGTTGCAGCAGCAGATCGGTCGCATGGATGACATCATCAGCTATCAGTTGCGACGGGCGATGACAGCTGCGCCGGCCTTGCAAACCCAGGGCACTGCGCTGGACGGTGTGGTGCCAAAACTGGCAGCCGCATTGCAGAAAGTCTACGCCGACAAAAAGCCGGATATCACCTGGCAGTGGCCGGAGCAGGCGCGCATTCCGCTGGAAGAAGGCGATGCCTTCGAACTGATCGGCAATCTGCTGGACAACGCCTGCAAGCACGGCAATGGCCAGGTGCGGCTGACAGCGTCAATCGATGATCGCCACTGCCGGCTGGTAATCGAGAACGATGGTGAAGACATTCCCGCAGCGGAACGCAGCCGGATATTGCAGCGGGGTGTACGGCGCGACGAGCAGTCGCCGGGGCAGGGCATTGGTCTGGCGGTGGTGGCGGACATCGTGGCAGCCTATGGCGGCACGCTGGCCATCGACACGTCAACGTTGGGGGGCGCCCGGTTTGATATCCAGTTGCCCCGCTAACGCGCGGAGCCGCTGCGGAATCCCAGCCAGCGATTGATGGCGGCCACCAGCGTGGTCTGCGAGAACGGCTTTTTCATATAGTCATTCATGCCGGCGGCGATGCAGCGTTCGCGGTCGCCCGGATTGGCGTTAGCTGTCACCGCGATGATCGGTATCGTGGCGTTGGCATTGGTGAGCTGGCGTGTCTGCCGCGTGGCTTCAAATCCATCCATCACCGGCATCTGGCAATCCATCAGGATCAGGTTGAACAATCTTTTTTCCAGCATCGCAACGGCTTCCTTGCCGTTTTCGGCGGTGAAGACATTGAAGCCGAGTTTCTTCAGAAAACCTTCCAGCACCAGTTTGTTGACGTAGTTGTCTTCCACCACCAGCACGTCCACGGTGGCGGGATCGATGGTGGGCACGATCTGATCCGGTGCAATTTCAATTGAAGTCATGCAGGGCTGGAAGGGCAGCGTCACCACCACGGTTGTGCCTTGCTGGGCGGCGGATTTGAAAATCATCTGTCCCTGCAGAATGTCCACGATGCGCTTGCACAAGGCCAGGCCGATGCCCAGGCCGCCCTTGCGTCGGGTCATGGAACCATCGGCTTGCTTGAATGAATCGAAAATTTCCTTCTGCAGTGATTCCGGTACGCCGCAGCCTGTGTCCTTTATCACGAATCGCAGCCAGATTTCCCGCGCGTGCGTGTGCTCGTCGTCGACAGTAATGTCAAAACGGATCTGGCCGTGGTCGGTGAACTTTGCGGCGTTGTCCAGCAGATGTTCCAGCAGCAGCTTGAGCTTGTCCTGATCCCCCACCACGTCATCCGGAATCGTCGGATCGATGAAATAGCGGAAATCCAGCTGTTGCACGGCGGCGCGCCCCCGGTAGTGCGCAGCGATTTCATCCAGCAGTTTGCGCAGCTTGATCGCCTGATTGCTGACGGCCGCGGTGCCGGCTTCGAACTGGGTGTAGGTCAGAATGTTTTCCACCATCGCCAGCATGTCGCGGCTGGAGCGGTTGATGGTAGAAAGATATTTGAACTGCTCGGAATTCAGCAAGGTGTGTTCCAGCAGTTCGGTGGCACCCACGATGCCGTTCATGGGCGTGCGCAGTTCATGGCTCACGGTGGAGAGGAATTCATCCTTGAAGCGATTGCTGGCTTCCAGTTTCTGGTTGGATTCTTCCAGCTTGCGGATTGCATCCTGTTCCACCTGAATGCGCTCGGCCTGCAGCACATTGATGCGATCGCCCAGAGCCAGCGACAGCAGAATAGTTTCCAGCAGCGCGCCCACATGCACGCCAAACGCGGTGAGCGGATTGAACGGTAGCACGCCGGAAATGGTCAGCACCCACATCAGCATGCCCAGGATGACGGCGACCCACGCAGTGAGGAAGAAACGCGCGGTTTTCAGCCCTCGCATCCAGCCCAGGATACTCGCTGACAGGCCCGCCACCGAGAACGTCACCGACAGCAGGTTCACCGAATTGGGCAACACCATGCGCCCGGTGATCAGCACCATCAGCACATCCACCAGACACAGTGCAATCAGGAACGAAAACAGCCGGTGATGCAGCGGCATGGTTTCGCGGGTTTTCAGAAACGTCTGGCAGAACAGGGCGCCGAAAATCACCGGTAGCAACGTCAGCAGGAAATGGGTGGTGTAGGAGGCCAGGTTGCCGTACTGCTGCAACACCAGTTCCCGCAGCAGGCCATCGTGGGACGACGTCCAGATCACCAGGGACGTGATGTAAATGACATAGATCAGGTAGCTGCGTTCCTGGGTGGAGAAGTACACGAACAGGTTGAACAGCGCCATGACGATGAACGCGCCATAGAAAAAAGTGGCACTGCCCATGGATATGCGCTCGCTCAGCAGCTGCTCCTCGGGCGAGCGCAGGGTGATGGGCAGAAATAGCGGCGAATCGGTTTTGACGCGGAAATACAGGGTGTGGATGCCGGCTTCACCTTTCACAATGAAGCAGAAACGCAGGCAGTGACTGCGATCGTCCAGGGCCACGGAATAGCCCGACTCGGTGACTTTGAGCGGGCCGCCGTTGGTTTGCTGGTACAGGGTGATCTGGCGGAGGTGCGGGTAGGCGATTTCGATCAGGCGCGGATCGCCAGGCTGATCGAAGGCCAGCTGAAGGCGAAACCAGTAGGTGGAATGGGTGCGGCCGTAATAGGGCGTGTCCACGAACACCGGCTCGAAGCGGCGCTCATATTCCGGGCGGCGAATATCATCGATGTTGAGCAGATTGGTGTCATCCACGAGCACCATCAGGTGCCGGCCCAGCACGAGTTCCGTTACAGCATTGGCGTTGACCGGTTCGGGGGACGCCAGCACGTTGCCGGCCCAGCCCAACAGCAGTACGGCGACAGCAATAAACCATCGGCTCGATCCGCAAACAGATTGGAGCCAGCGCTGTCGTCGGGAGTCTGGGGGCATAAGTTCCTGGGAAAACTGAATAATTCCAAAACAAGTTTAGCCAGTAATTTGACCACAGGTCGCCTGATTGCGTGAAATTTTGTTAATAGATCAGTCAGTTAAAGGTTCTTTTTTGATCAATTGAGAACCGGTCTGCATTTTTTTTCGTCATGCCCACCGGTCAAATGTGAATTTTTTACAGAAATTTGCCGAAATCTTCTTATTCTTAATTTGCTGTGAAGTAGTTCGCATTTTTGGGGTGGTTGCTTTTTCACCTCGTCCATCATTCCTACAAGGACAGGACGCATGACGATGCTGCAGGACTCACGCTATCTGGGCGGGGTCAACGAACTTACGATTATCACAACCATTCGCCAGGGACGTGTGCCCGGCACCACACTGACTTACCTCCAACAACTTCAGGCCGTGCTGGATTCCATCCGCAACCGGGAGACCAAGGGGATTCCCACCCCGATCCGCCTGATTGCCACCATTCATTTCGCCCGCTGGATCATCTGGAAGGATGGCGATCAGCATCGCCTGATCTTCACCTCGAATTATGACGGCAGCATGTGGCAGTACCTGCGGGATTTCGCTGCGCTGATTGCCGAGGACATGGATCGGGTCTGGGGCAATTGCGAAGGCTACCCGGAAAAGGGGTGCCGGGATTTCGAGGCCTTTTGGCAATACGTCACCCAACATCAGGTGCAGACCACGGCGTTCTACGCGGCGATTCCCGATGAGTCGCTGGTGCGGCGGGAATGCCTGCGGGATTTCCGCGCGGCGTATGACCAGTTCCTCAGCAAGACCCTGGCGGTTGGCGTAACGGATCACAAGGACTTTTACGAGCAGTTCTGCCAGTTCGTGCGGGAAAACCAATCCTATCTCTGACATAAAGCCAATAAAGGAATGAGCCGTGACTCCATCCACCTGTGTCGATCACCTGGACGACATCCAGGCCCATGTCATTCGCAGTGCCCGGCCGGCAGCGGCCCGCTATTACTTTCTACGCATCCAGTCGGCGGAAGACTTTGTGCGCTGGCTGCAACAACCGTTGCTGCAAGCGCTGATCCTGAGCGAGCAGGATATTCGGGCGTTGCGCAAGGGGATGCGGCCGCGACCCAATATGTCCTGTTTTGCCAATCTGGCGTTCACCTACAAGGGGCTCAAGGTGCTGGGATTGCCGCAGGCGATTCTGCAACAGTTTCCGCCGGCCTTTGCCGAGGGCATGGCGGCCCGCGCGCAATTCATCGGTGACTACGGCTGCGATGCGCCGGAACGCTGGCAGGGATATTACGGCAGCCCGCACCTGCATGTACTGGTGGCGCTGAACTATCTGCCCTGGTTTGATCCAGCATTTGACGTGCCGGATTTCTGGGCTGATGACAAGATCAAAACCCACGACGCATATCTGCAAGCGGTGTGGGCGCAGCTGTGGGAAAGCATGCCACCCGGCGCGCAGATCCATCCCTCGGGCGCCGAGATTCTGATGCAGGAACATGCCCACGTCATTCGCGAGCACAAGCAGGTCAAGGAGCACTTTGGTTATGCGGACGGCGTCAGCCAGCCTTATCTGAAGGATGGCCTGGACGAGCGGGGCGACGGTGGTGGCGGCAAGAAAGCCCGCGACGATGGGCCGTGGTTACCGCTGGCCACCGGTGAATTTCTGCTGGGATACCAGGATGAGCTCTACCAGCACAATCACCCGGACAAGGCAGGTGGCAGCGAATGGTTGCCGGATGTCACAGAGCCAACGGCATCTGCCTACCAGCGTCTGACCCGCAACGGATCGTTCCTGGTGTATCGCAAGCTGGAACAGGATGTGCCCGCGTTTCGCGAATTATTGAAAAGCGGCCCGCCGGATCTGGGTGCGAAATTGATGGGACGGAATCAGCAAGGCCAGCCGCTGACACCCACGCCATCGCCGCCCATGTGCAACGATTTCGATTTTGGTAACGACCGGCAGGGCGCCACCTGTCCATTTGCTTCGCATATGCGGCGTGCCAATCCACGGCTCACGCTCAGCCAGGGAAAAGATGAAGGCACTCTGCGGGTGGATCAGCATCGCCTGATTCGCCGTGGCATGCCCTATGGCCCCTATATTCCGCTCACGGCCGACCCTGCAGCGGCGCCGAAGCAGTCCCGTGGCCTGCATTTCTTCTGTTACAACAGCCGCATCGACTCCCAGTTTGAATTCGTGCAGAAGAACTGGCTGAACCAGTGTGACTTCATGGGCTTTCCCTCCACCATGGTGGATCCCATTGTCGGCAATCGGGCGCGGGATATTCTGGGCCAGTTCTCGTTCAACAGCAGTGAAATGCCGCGCTTTGGTCTCAAGCAGTATGTGCAGGTCAAGGGCGGCGAATACTTTTTCACGCCCGGACTGAAAGGATTGCGGCTGCTGTTGAGCCTGCGGCAGACGGTCGATCCCTTCTGGCGGCCCAAGCAGCGTGTCGAAACCTTCGATCCGCGCAATTCCGACCCCTTCGACGTGGTGAAGTACGTAGACGCCGCGCAGTTGGTGACGGGCAAACGCTTCGTCAAACTCTGGGTGGAGCAGAACAAGAATACCCGCACGCCGTTCTATTATTTCGCCCATCCCAAAGATATCGATTCCATACTGAATCAGCCGAATCTGTTCACCAATGTGCAGTACCGGCAGCGGATCATGGCGCTCACCGGTGCGGACATGCTGCTGTCGCAACCGGAAACGGCGCAACGGGAAGAACAGAAGGCCCTGACCTGGAAACTGCTGGCGCCAGCCAACTTCGAGCAGCGTATGCAACAGGCACTGCAGCCGACGCTCGCGGATATTCGCCAGCGTTTTCTGGCGCAGGGACAGCTGGATCTGGTGGAAGGATTGGCGCGGCGTCTACCACTGGCAATCGTGAAGAATTTCTACGGCATCGCAGCGCCGCAGGAACCCGCCGACGGCATTTTTTCCCGCGCGCAGATCGCCCATTTCTTTGACAAGACGCGCTTTGACGACATGCCGGATGACTGGCGCGAGCACTACACACAATACGGCTTCACGACCAGTGCAGATGACACGCTGCTGTTCTGGGTGCGCATGCTGTTCCTGCAGGTGTTCGGTAACGTGTACAACGTGTCCTACATTGCGGAGCTTGCTCAGGTCGCGGCGCGGGAATTCCTACCGATTCTGGATGCGCAGATCACAAAAGCGGTCGCGGGGGCGGGCAATTCCGATACAGTGCTGGCGCAGCTGGTTCGCATGTATCAGCAGGAATACCGTCTCAGCGGCAAGCCGTTGGTAGTGGCAACCCGGCAAAGCATTCTGGAGCTGGCGGTGGGTAGCACGGACACCACCGGCAAGGGCATTGCCATGGTGGTGAAAACCCTGCTGGATTTTGGTGAGGATCTGGTATCGGCGCTGTTCAGTCTGCTGGTGGTGACCGGCAAGCAGGACGCGCTGCAACCGCTGCAGCAATGGCTACAGAATCCCGCCGCCAACGCCGCGCTGGAACCGATGATCAATGCCATTCTGGAACAGGTCGCGGTATTGTGCCTGTATCAGAATCCAGTGGCGCCGCTGCTGCCGCGCTACTGTCTGAACGGCGCCACTTACACCACGTCTGCAGCGGAAATTCTCAACATCGAGGCTGGTGCCGTGGTGTGCCTGGTGCCGCAGGTGACGCTGGCGGTGGAACTGCAGGATCTGCTGCACAAGAGCACCAGCCCACTGCGCGACCCATTCCCCTTCACCAATGGCAAATATCTGTTCATGGCGGAAACCGTTCACGCCTGCATGGGGCGACAGATCGCGCTGCTGGAAATCCGTGAAGCACTGAAGTTGCTGCTGTCACTGCCGGGGGTGCGCCCGGCCGCCGGTGCCAGCGGAACCATGCAGGAGAAATACCGTCTGCCGGCGAGCATGTTGCTGCGCTGCGGTTGAAGACGTCGGCGCGGATCAGGACACCTGGATGCGAATCGCGTTCAGGTGTACCTGGAACGGTTTGGCGGGCAAGTGGCGGGCGTGGTATTCGGCCAGATCGAAATAGCCGATCTGCAGACGCGCATCCTGGGAACGTTCGCCATATTGCGCAGCTGCCCGTGCCGCCTGGAATCCCAGCAGATGCATGCCCAGCTGCTGGGCAATATCCAGCGCCTGATCGAACAGTCGCAGCACCTGCGGATGATCGGGGCTGCCGAGCAGGGCATAGACCCGCGCCAGCATCAGGGTCGACCAGCCATGGTGGCCCGCTTCGCCGGTTTCCTGGGTCAGGTTGTAAGCCTTCTGCGCGTAATTCTGCGCCTGCTCCATATCGTTCTGCGCCAGATACAGCTGGGTTAGTGCCTTGAACAGATAGAACCAGGTATATCGTCCGCCCTTGCGGTAGCAGCTGGGCAGCGCTGCCTGTTCCAGCACCTTGCCGGCCAGCGCCAGCTCACCGCATCCCACCAGTGCTTCGCCGAGTTTTGCCGACACCGCGGGAATCATGGTGGGCACCGCGAACTCCTCGCAGATGGTCAGCGCGGAATCCAGATACGAACGTGCTTCACCGAACCGCTCATTGGCATTGAGGTAGTAACCCCAGGTGTCGTAAATCATCGCCTGTGAATAAGGATCGCGTGCTTGATCAGCCACATGCAGTCCGCGCAGGATCGCACGCTCGGCAGCATCCATCTCGCCCAACTCGACCAGGCTGTTGCCGAGGAATGTGCGGGCAAACACGCTGGGAAAGCCCGACCAGCCGAAACGCTTGGTTTCCAGATCGCCGGACAGTGCCGTCACGATTTGTTCCTCGATCTGGATCGTGTCGCGGTAACGTCCCAGCGCATGATGCACCATCGCCAGATTGTAGCTGGAGGCAATTTCCAGGGGCCGGTGTCCCAGTTGAGAGGCGAGTTCCACCGCGTTGGTGGCGGCCTGCAGGGCTTCCTGATGTTTGCCTACCATCCACAGCGCGTTGGTGAGCTGGCACAGGATGGGGCAGGTGCGCTTGGGATCACCCACTGCAGCGCAGAGTTTTTCCGCCTCTTTCAGATCCCGCACCAGACGATCCTGTTCGCCCAGCGGAATCAGCGCATTCATGCCCACCGCCAGAAAATCGATGCGCTGGCCCAGCGTGTCCTGATTCAGCGGCAGATGGCGCAGCGCTTCAAGGCCGCGATCCAGCAGCAACACCGCCTGATGGTGCGACGAACGCCCAATCGCGTGATAACAGGCCTTCAGGTAATACTCCACCGCCTTGTGCCAGTACTGGCCCTGGTAGGCGTGTTCCGCCAGACGATAGATATGTTCTTCCAGACGCTCCTTGTAGAGCGACTCAATGGCATTCACCAGACTGGCGTGGGTGAGGCGTTTGCGATCACGGGGAATCGCATCGTAGGTCACCTGATGAATCAGCGCGTGCTTGAACTGGTATTCCTCGTTCATCGGATCGCCGCTTTCCACCACCAGACCGGCCTGCATCAATTCGTCGATGGCGTGGCGGGCGTATTCGCGGGGAATGTCCGTGATGTAATCCAGCAGCGTGGCGGAAAAGCGCTGCCCGACCACGGATGCGGCCTGCAGAATAGTCTTCGCCATTTTCGAGCGGCGATCGATGCGGGTGGAAATCACCGAGTGGATCGTCACTGGCAGCGATTCCGGCAAGGTATCCAGCGACGACTGGAAGTTGCCCTGTTCGCCCCAGATCAGATTGCTGTCCATCAGGTGATGGATCATTTCCTCCATATAAAGAGGAATGCCCTCGCAGCGTTTCACGATCTCGTTGCGCACCGGTTCCATGCTGACGTGACGGCCCAGGGTGGTGCGCAAATATTCCAGCGCCTCGGTGTCGGAAAACGGTTTCAGCTCCAGCATGCTGACGTTATCGCTAAGCCAGCTGGCCTGATATTCCGGGCGGAAGGTGGCCACCAGCAGGATGGCGTTCTCCTGCACGAATTCCACCATTTCCTCCAGCAGCAGCTGGCTTTCCACATCGATCCAGTGCAGATCTTCCAGCACCATCACCAGTGGCTTGTGGCTCGACAGAATGTCGATCAGCGCGCGAATTGCCTTGTGCGCCTGTTGTCGCTTCTGCACCGGTTCCAGTGTGTTCCAGGCCTGGTTCTGGATCGGCAGTTCCAGCAAAAAGTGAAACGCCGACAAGTGTTCCACCAGCTCGTTGTTCATGCGCGCAACGCGATCCCGCAATTTCTGCGCGATATCCAGCTGCTTGTCTGTGTCCACCACGTTGAGCCAGTAGCGCAGGATGTTGGTGAATGGCAGATAGGCGGAGTTGCGGTTGTGGGAATCGCAGGCGGACTCGATGACCTGAATGTATTCGCGGTCGATCTGGTTTAGGAACTGCTGCACCAGGCGGGATTTGCCTACGCCCGGTTCGGCGCAGATGGCCAGACAACGCCCGTGGTGCTGGGTGGCTTCCTGCAGCGCATTGTTCAGAACCACCATTTCATTGAAACGTGCGATAAACGGATTCAGTTCCAGCCGGGTGAGCTGCTCGCTTTGATGGCTGACACGGCCCTGCAGTTGGAAGATGTGAACGGTCTGTTCCAGCCCCTTGATCTGGGTGGGGCCGGCATCGAGCGCCTTGATGTGCTTCTGGGCCAGGCGATAGGTTTCCCGCGACAGGATGGCGGTGTTGGGTGTCGCCAGCACCTCCATCCGGTGGGCAAGATAGACAGTGGGCCCGAGGGCTTCGTAATCCACCGAAAAATCGTTGTAGAAGGGCTTCATCAGCACTTCGCCGGAGTGGATGCCGATGCGCACGCCGATCTGGGTGCGCTCGTATTCCGCTTTCACGGCCTTGAGCATGTCCAGTGCGGCGTAGCAGGCGCGCACGGCATGATCTTCATAGGCAATGGGTGCGCCAAAGATCACCATCATGCCGTCGCCATCGATCCGGTTGATCATGCCGCCGTAGCGGTGGGCGCACTGCTTCAGGGTGTTGAGGGTGGGTTCCAGGTATTCGGTGCTGTCTTCCGGTCGCAGCTTGTGGATCAGGTGGACGGAATTGGTGATGTCCACGAACAGGATCGACACCTTCTTGAGTTCTGGTTCCAGATCGCGGGGGTGAGGTGTGCGGATCTCCGGGCGTACAAATTCATTCTGTTCCTTTAGTGACTGGCCGCACTGGTAACAGAATGAGTGAAAAGCTGGATTCTCGGCCCCGCAAGCCTGGCAATACATCGGTGTTTCTCGGAATATCGGATGCGAACAGTGCGATTGGCCCGGTCATTTTGGCGAATGCCCGGATATTCCGGAAGTATAAAGGGGCTTGGTCAGGAATCCAAATTTTGCGGACTGCCAGTCATCTCACAGAATGACACGGCAAATCCGTGGAAGTAGGAAGGAATGGGAGCAGTGATGGCGGCGGGATTGCAGGAGGTGATGACCACGATCATGCGGCCGTTGCTGGCGGTCACCACCTTTTGCACGCCTTCGTAATCTTTCCACTGTTGCGCGTCGAGCACAGCCAGTTCGATGTTCATTTTGGTCGCCAACATTCCCGGTATTCCAGTGACTGATCCTGATGTTGCCCTGCGTAAGTGCTCAACATCAGCGGTCATTGCTCAATTCGACTCGCCAGGGCGAGAGTTCGTCACGGGAGCGCCTTAAAAAAGTGCTGGTAAGGGGCTCGCATCCCTTACCAGCACGATTGGATCCGCTTTGCCGGACATCCTTGCCCGAACAGATCCTGGTGCTCGCATTGTTCTACCCCAGGAGAGGCCTCCTGAGGCTGACAGTCCCCGCAACGTTAAGGTGCTTGCGACGTTGCAGGGCCATCACTACGAATACTAGAAGCTTTAAGTCACTCTGGTTATTAGCAAAATGCCGCTGGCTTTGTGAAAAATTACCAAAAATGCGGGCGTGGGGGCGGGTGGCCGGTTCAGATTGCCTGGAAATTGATCTGCTGCAGCAGGTAGTCAGTCAGCTTGAGGCAGTCGCTTGCCACGGTCTGCTGTTGTGGTGACAGCGTGCCGGCCTGCTCAGTAAGCGTGCGCAACTGCTCCCTCAGGTGTCCGGTGGTGACGCCTGCGCGATCCAGTTGCATCTGGGTTTCCAGCGCAATGGCGGCGTAGTTGGCCAGGCCCTGGATGCGCGCTTCCTGGGTTTGGGTGAATGGAACGACCTTGCCATCGATGCCACGGGCGTTCACCAGTTGCAGTACGCCCAGCAGTTGCTGGCGATGATCTCGCAGTGGCACCGCCAGAAACGAACGCGACCGATAGTGGTGTGTGGTATCGAAACGCTTCACGCCAGTGAAATCGAAACTCACGTTCTCGTAGGCGTCGCTGATATTGACGGTCTTGTTGCTGATGGCGGCATAGGTGGCGATGTTGTTCAGGTTGGGGGCACCGTCGCTTTCCAGCGGTAGCGGCGGCAGATCCACCGGCATGGTGCTGCTGCCACCCTGATACAGTCCCAGCGGCGTGTTGTGCAGTACCGCGAATTCCAGCCGGCGCGGATCGTTGCGGAACAGATAGAGCGTGCCGCCTTCTGCGTGGGTGAGCTCCATGCCTTCTTCCACGATCCGTTCCAGGACATTGGGAGAGTGGGGTTGTTCCGGCGCCAGGGCCTTTTCACGGCCAATGCAAACCAGGGCGTTGTTGTCCACGGTGATCGCTACCAGCGCCGCCAGTGCCTGCACCACGTTCACGTCCTGGGGGGTGAACGGCTGCACCATGCTGCCGATGGGGTTGCGGGCGTTGACCAGCTGGATGACACCGATGGAGGCGCCGTCCTTGTTCAGCAGCGGCACGGTGAGGATGGAGCGGGTGTGATAGTCGAACAGCTCGTCGAAATTCTTGATGCCGCTGACATCGAAGCGCTTTTCCTGCTGTGCGTCGTCGATCTTGATGGTCGTCTGTGACAGCGCGCAATGGGCCGCGATGTTGTGATGATTGGGTTCGCCGGTCTTGCGGTCGTAAACGGGCACAGGCATCAGGGCGGAGTCCTGTCCTTCGCGACTGCTCTGGGCAATGTTCAGGGAGTGGTTGTGCAGGATGGCGTAGTTCAGCCAGGTGCCGTCGTCATCCTCCTGCAGCAGATAGAGCGTGCCGCCGTCGCAGCCGGTAATGTTCAGGCTTTCGGTCAGGATGCGATCCAGCAGACGCCAGGGATCCTTCTCGGTGGACAGGGACTTGGCGATATCAATCAGGCGCCAAAGCAGGGACGGCTGGTACAGGGACATGGGGCAACTCCTTGGTTCTTACCCTTGCAAGTGTAGTCAAGGGGCCAGAGGGTGTTGCCCGTTCCCGGATTCAGTCGATCATTTTTGCTAGGTTGGACACGATTTGCTCAGTCAGGCCTTGCGTCTGGGGCGGATCAGCAGCAAAAGCAGGCCGCCAAGGCTGAGCCAGGACAGGGCACCGCCACCGCCGCCGCCGGAGTGACCCCGATCCATAAGCCGGTTGCTGCTGAATTCGATGCTGGCTTCGTTGCTGGGAGCGGATGCCGTAGTACCGAACAGGGCGCGCACCCGGTAAACGTTGGTTCCCACCAGCCGGCTGGCTACATCCTCAAACGTTTCCGCATCACCGGGAATCGTGGAGGTCACTACCGCCCAGCCACCATTGTTACCGCGTCGCTCCACCTGATAGCCGGTTTCGTCATTGGCGTGATCCTGCCAGCGCAGCACCACGGCATCCCGCGACCGATCGAGCGTCAGTGTGAGGTTGGTGGGAGCCAGTCCCGCGCCCTGCACCAAAACGGTGGCGGCGGCAGTGTTGTTGGCGGTATTGATGTCGAACAGGTTCTGGCCGGCGCTGACCTGATGCTGCAGGCTGAGGTGCTCGCTGCCGGTGGTGAAGGAAACCACCAGCGCACTCGAAGGGCCCGGTGAATTGATGCTGCAGCTGTAGCCGTTTTGGGCGCCGTTCACCGAGCAGTTGTTTCCGGCCAGTGTGACGCTGGTGATGGCGCCATCGCCTGCCTGGATGCCACCGTTGACCAGAATGTTGCCGTTGAAGCCGTTGGCCGTTGCCAGGGCGACATCAAACTGGTGTTGTGTCGCAGCGCCAGCACCAGTCTGCGTGGTGTTGCCGGATTCCGCTGCGATGCTGACTTCTACCGGAAAGTCGAAGCAGCTCTCTACCGTCGGCAACGCGCTGATATTCAGCCCCGCCGCGTCCTGGGAGCAGGTGGAAAAGTTCGTGGCGTTGGCGATCACGGCCGGGTACATGATGCGGGTGGGCTCGGTGCAACTGGAGGCTGTGGCGGATTCGGGATCGCCGTCGTGTTCCATTCCCAGGTTGTGACCGATTTCATGGGCCACCAGCACCGCAGTGATCGCAGCGCTGGGCCGACCGTTGCGATAGATCAGCTGGCTGGTGGCAACCGCCTCGCCGGAGCTGCCACACAGTACTGAATAGAATTCGAGAGGCGATGTACCTACATCGTAAACCGTGGAATATGCCAGCCCCACCACGTTGTCATCCACGGTCTGGCCATCATCGAACAGAAAATCACGGGCCGTTACCAGATGCATCAGGCTACGGATGTTGGGATCGCCGGGGCGAATCCGCGCTTGGAAACGCCTGCCCTGCATGTCCTGCAGAATGGTGAGCGGATTGTTGTTGGTGGTGAACTGGTCGCCGTTGTCGAAGTCCAGGTGCAGCAGATTGAAGGCAATGCCCAGATTATTGCGGTAGAAGCCATCGACAATATTGAGAATCTCGGCACCCCGGCTGCGATAGTCGCTGGGATAGGCCTGACGGAAACTGCGATCGAAGAACACAGTCAGTTCCGCCACCAGACACACGCCATTGATGGTCTGGGTGCAGGCGGTGGGGAAGTTCAGGGTTGCAGCGCTGGTGAGTGCGTTGTTGAAAGTCAGTGTCTTGGCGCCGGCGGAACTTTTCAGTTGCCCGGTCAGTGATCCCTGGCCCAGTGTCGGTGCATAAAACTGCCCGGCGGCACAGCTGCCGATGGCCTCAAATCCGTCCAGGGAGGTGGTCAACTTCTGCTTGCTGCGGCGGGCAAGGATCGGCGTATCCGCCAGGCTGTGCACTTCATGGAGCTGATCCTGATGGGATATCAGACCGCTCCATTGCTCTCCCATCTGCGTTACCCGCACCCAGCTTTCCGGCGCATCCTTGAGGTGGCCAAGGTAGTGGGTGGCAGGATCGTCCGGCAGTTGCAGATGAGTGTTCTGCTCCAGCACCAGGGTGTGGGGAATGCCGTCGATAACCGTGTGTTTTTCAACGGCCGCCGTGGCAGAGGCCGATATCGCCAGCAGCAGAGAGGTGAGCGTCCAGATGCGAAGTGTCGTCATGAGAAAACTGCCTGAATCCTGAAAAGCGGAATGGTGTATTCCCGCTTGATGTTATTGGTATTGTATTGGCGGGTGGGGCGTCAGTCGCTTGTCCCCGGTTCCCGCGCCTTGTCGATCAGTCTTCGGATGATACGGGAAGCGGCGACAAATCCAAAACTGGCGGTCACGCAGGTGGAAGCCCCAAATCCCCCGGCGCAATCCAGGCGGATGCTGCCGTCTTCATCCAGTTGGGGGCGCTGGGCGCAGACGCTGCCGTCGGGTTGGGGGAACACCAGTGGTTCGTCGGAAAACACGCATTCCACCCCAAAACGACGTTTGGGATTGCTGGTATAGCCATGATTTTGCCGCAGTTTCTTGCGCACCAGGGCGAGCAGTGGATCCTGGTGGGTGCGGGTGAGATCGGCGTGCTGGATGCGGGTGGGATCCGTCTGGCCGCCGGCGCCACCCACGACATAAATGGGAATCTTGTTGCGCTTGCAGTGCACGATCATTGCCGTCTTGTGTTTCACCTTGTCGGTGGCGTCGAGCACAAAGTGAAAACGCTTGTCGAGCTTGTCTGCCACATTGGTGACAGTGACGAAATCCGCATCTGCATGACAGATCAGGTCGGGATTGATGGCGCGCAGTCGTTGCGCCATCACCTCCACTTTCAGCTTGCCGAAGTTGCCGGACAGCGCCTGAATCTGCCGGTTGGTGTTGGAAATGCAGATGTCGTCCAGATCGATCAGGGTGATTTCACCCACGCCGGAGCGGGCCAGGGCTTCCGCCGCCCAGGAACCCACGCCACCGATTCCCACCACGCAGACGTGCCGTTGACGCAGGATCGCCAGGGCACCTTTGCCGTACAGGCGATCGATGCCGCCAAAGCGGTTTTCGTAGCTATCTGTTAGTGGAGGGGTGTCACTGGGCATGAAGGGCAGCCGGTGGTTGCAGGGGCTGCGCATTATAGCGGAGGCGTCGGGGCAACGGGTAGGCAAGCCCTGGCTGTCTTCTGCCTGACAATACTTCTATACTTGTCAAACTATGCAAGTTTTCAGGAGTGGTGTTTTGACCGATTCACGGCAACTGGCAAAAGCCTTCAAGGCCCTGTCCAATCCCAATCGCCTGCAGATCTTTCTGGAGATCATGCAGCGCCGCCAGATGGACTCGAAAGACGTCTGCGGCTGTGCGCTGACGGATTTCATCAATTCGCTCAATGTGGGTGCGCCTACGGTTTCCCACCATATCAAGGAATTGGTGAACGCTGAGTTGATTACAGTGGAGCGCAATGGCAAGTTCATCACCTGCTATCTGAATGAAGCGGTGTGCGCACAGCTGAAGGATTTTTTCGCCACGCCTGAACGGAAGGCCTAGTTGCGACTGCGACGGAGACAGCATCATGGTGCAAGGTTACGTACATCCTTCTTTTTCTGCGGTGGCGGAAGAGCTGGCCAGCCAGATCCCCGGCAACGGTCGCAGCGGATCGGCGGTGACGGTCTATCACCAGGGACAGTGTGTGGTGGATGTCTGGGGTGGCTGTCGTGATCACGACGGCAATCCCTGGTGCGAAGATACGCTGGCGCTGTCTTTTTCCACCACCAAGGGCGTTGCGTCCACGCTGTTGCATGTGCTGGCGGATCGCGGCCTCATCGATTACGACAAGCCAGTGTGGCACTACTGGCCCGAATTCAAACAGGGTGGCAAGGACAACATCACCGTGCGTCACCTGCTCACCCATCAGGCCGGGCTGTGGGATATCCGTGGCATGATCGACGATGCCATGCGCATCACCGACTGGGATTACATGATCGATGCGCTGGCGAAAGCCACGCCGCTGCACGCGCCGGGTCGCACCCATGGCTATCACGGCCTTACTTATGGTTGGCTGGTGGGTGAGGTGATGCAGCGCGTCACCGGCAGGACGTTCGCCGAATTGCTGAAGACCGAGCTGGCGGATCCGCTGCAACTGGATGGCCTCCATGTGGGTTTGCCGGAAAGCGAATTCCACCGCCGAGCCTTGCTGGCGTCGTTCCCGCCCACTCATCGTCCACCCAGAGCTGAAGGCTCTGCACGCAAGCGTCGTTCGCCCGGCCTGGTGTCCCGCGTGCAGATCGGTACCATGCGCGGCGTGTTGCAGGTGCTGGGGGTGGATCTGGATGATCTGCAGCGCGGTCTGGCACCCAGGGGCATGGGGCGGTTCAGTTTCAACGATCCCTCGGTGGTGAAGGCGTGCATTCCCTCTGCCAATGGCATGTTCACTGCCCGCTCGCTGGCGCGTCTGTATGCGATGATGGCGAACGATGGCGAAATTGATGGCGTGCGGCTGATGTCGCCGGGAAGGGTCTATCGCATCAGCCACGTGCATAGCCGCAAGATCGACAAGGTGGTGCCGATTCCCATGCACTGGCGGCTGGGTTATCACCGGGTGTTTTCCTGGGGAGTGAAAGCGCCGGATGCGTTCGGACATTTCGGATTTCAGGGATCAGGTGCCTGGTGTGATCCGTCCCGTCATCTGGCGGTAGGTTTTACGGTGAACAGCGCGGGTGGCACCACACCGTTCGGCGATTCCCGCATCATGCGCATCAATACTGCGGCACTCAAGGCGGCCGATCGTGCCGAAGGCGTGAAGCCCCGACGCTGGATTTCATTGCCGTTCGCGAATGGATGAGAGAATTTCCTGTGCGGGAATGAATGTGCGTTCCCGCTTTTTCCACTTTGACATCACGTCCAGTCTTTCAACTGCGCGCCGTCCACGTCGGTGAAGTTGCCGCTGAGGATCAGGATCATGTCGAACAACGCCCAGAAGAACAGTCCGCCCAGCGTCAGCATCTGCAGCAGACCGGTTCCCACCTTGCCCACATAAAAGCGGTGCGTGCCAAACACGCCGAAAAAGAAGCACAGCAAAAAGGCCGGCAGAATCTTGCGGGTGGAAATCTTTTCAGGCGGAACGATTATTTTTCTTCGCAAGTTTTTTGCACTCCTGGTGGCGGAAGCAATCCACCGTGTGATCATTCACCATGCCGGTGGCCTGCATGTGGGCGTAGCAGATGGTGCTGCCCACGAAATTGAAGCCATCCTTTTTCAGCACCTTGCTCATGCGATCCGATTCCGGCGTCGAGGCGGGCACTTCGCGGATGCTGTTCCAGCGGTTCTGGATCGGCTGACCGTCCACGAACTGCCACAAGTAGTCGGCAAAGCTATCGTGTTTCTCCCGGATGTTCAAATAGGCCTGGGCGTTGCGCACAGCGCTTTCCACTTTCAGGCGATTGCGGATGATGCCGGGATTCTGCAGCAGCTTCTCGATGCGGGCAGGGGTGTAGCGCGCGATCTTTTCCGCGTTGAACTGGTCGAAGGCGGCCCTGTAGTGCTCGCGTTTGCGCAGCACGGTGATCCAGCTCAGGCCGGCCTGGGCGCCTTCCAGGATCAGGAATTCAAACAGCGTCTGGTCGTCCCGCAGGGGCACGCCCCATTCTTCGTCATGGTATTGCTGGTAGAGGGGATCGTCGCCACACCAGGTACAACGGGTCTTCGCTTTCATCGGCCTTCCTGTCACTCAAAAGCTGTCGCACAAAAAAAGCCCCGCGATCGCGGGGACGATGCGGGGCCATATTAGCGCGGTTTTGACGATTGTAGTTATTATGGGTGTAGACGGTTTGATGGCCCCCGGGGCAGTGGATCGTGCTTCTCGAATCTGACGGTTGTTACGGGTGCAGCGACCAGTCATGGAACCGCATGGTCAAGCCGGTTACCACAATATCTGGTTGTTTCGTATCTTCGTGTATACAAGATAGTGCGGGTATCCCTACCTCGCAAGGCGATTTTCTGGGGACAAATTGTGGATAAAATGTGGGAATGATGTGGGATTGCGAATTTTTGCCTAGCTCAATTAGAACGCACTGGTATACCCTATTGACCGAAACCTGCGCAGGAAACTGGCGCGGTTGCCGTATACATCCTATCTTTCTAACTAAGTTGATAAAAAACAAGAAGTTTAAACCCGGCTCAACGGGGATGAGGTTGGTCTGATGCGCACAGATGTGAGTGAAAACATGCAACCCTACGTGATCATCGTGGAAGACGATGAACGCCTGGCGGAATTGACGGCAGACTACCTGCGCAGTAACGGTATCAAGGTGCAAGTCATCGGTGATGGCAGTGAAGCTATCGATGCCATCATCGACAACCAGCCCGACATGGTGGTGCTGGATCTGATGTTGCCGGGCGCCGACGGCCTGGAAGTCTGCAAGAGCGTGCGCGACCGCTACAAGAAACCGATTCTGATGCTCACCGCCCGCACCGACGACGTGGATCAGGTGCTGGGTCTGGAAATGGGTGCCGACGATTACGTTGCCAAACCGGTGAAACCCCGTGTGCTGCTGGCCCGCATTCGCGCTTTGCTGCGGCGTTCCGATCCGGCAGAAAAGCAGGGTGAAAAAGCTGGCGGTGAACACGTCAGCAACCGTCTGGAATTCGGCGATCTGGTTATAGACAACAGCGCCCGCGAAGTGTGGCTCAACGGCGAGGCAGTGGATCTCACCAGCGCGGAATACGATCTTCTGTGGCTGCTGGCTTCTAACGCCGGCACCATTCTGTCCCGTGAAGAAATCTTCGAGCGTCTGCGCGGCATTCAGTACGATGGACAGGATCGCTCCATCGATGTGCGCGTCTCCCGCATTCGCCCGAAAGTGGGTGACGATCCCATGAATCCACGCCGGATCAAAACCGTGCGCAGCAAGGGCTATCTTTTCGTGCGGGATCTGACCTGATCCGGAGCTGTGATTGAACAGCATATTCCTGCGTATCTATGGTGGCATGGTGCTGGTCTGCGTGCTGATCGGCATCCTTTTCTATGCCTCACTGGAAACCATCAATTTTTTCCGCCTCAATCTGTTCCGCGCCAATCTGGTGACCGGCCCCATTGAGCTGGTGGCCGAGATGACCGCTGCGCAGCCCTACGATTATCAGTCGCGCTGGGTGCAGGAGGTGGGGCATTTGATGGATGCCCAGATGGAGTTGGTGGAGCTGCAGCAACTTTCGCTGGACCAGGATGATCTCGAGCGGGTGAAGAAAGGCCGCCTGGTGTTGCGGCTGGTGGACGACTTCAGCCGACGCAGCGAAGGCATCATACAGGTGCCGGGCCCACAGCCGCGCTACATCGTGGGCAGCGGCGAATACCTCACCGAACAGCAGGCGCGCGGCATTGCCGAGCTGGTTTCGCAGTATCTGTCGTCTCATCCGGTCAACGAGTGGAATGCTGTGCTGGAACGCCTGAACCGATCCTTCGGTTTTCCCATCAAGCGCGTGCCACCGTTTCAGGTAACGCTGGATGACGACAAAAAGCAGCGACTGTTCAACGAGGAGCAGGCGGTGGCGCATTTTGCTGGCAACCGGGGCAGCAGCACGCAGATTTCCGCCTACAAACTGCTGCCGGAAACAGGCGAAGTCCTGATGCTCGGCCCCCAGGAACTGTTCGACTGGTATCCCTTCGAATTGATGACGATGATGGTGATCATCGCGCTGGCGCTGGTGGGCTTCGGCGTGTACATGCTGGTGAAGCCGCTGGAGAATCGTCTGTCTTCGCTGGAAAAAGCCGTGCTGCGGATTCGCGGAGGCGACCTGAACGCGCGCGCGCCGGTGGAAGGTGCCGATGCTATCGGCCAGCTGGCGGGTACGCTCAACGGCATGACCGAACATATCCAGCGCTTGCTGACCGCACAAAAGGAACTGACGCGCGCGGTGTCTCACGAATTGCGCACGCCGGTGGCCCGCATCCGTTTCGGCCTGGAAATGATGATCGACGCGATGAATGACGAGCAGCGGCTGAAAACCGCCGAGGCCATCGACAACGATATCGAGCAACTGGACAAATTGATCGACGAGATCCTTACCTACTCCAAACTGGAAGAAGGCACGCCGGTGCTGGATTTCGTCATGATCGACATCGACAAGCTGCTGCGTCGCCTGGAACAGGAAAGCCAGGCCCTGGCAGGCAAGAAGCAGGTGATCTACAAAGCCCCAAATCTGCCGGAAGAGCGTCGTTGGGCAGAAGGCGAGGAACGTTATGTCCATCGGGTGGTACAGAATCTGGTAGGCAATGCGCTGCGCTATGCCCGTTCGAAGGTGGTGATCAGTTTTACCGTGGTGGGCGATGTGTTTCGCATCGATGTGGAAGATGATGGCCCCGGCATTCCCGAAGCGGATCGCAAGCGGGTGTTTCAGCCCTTCACCCGGCTTGATGACAGCCGTACTCGGGCATCCGGCGGTTATGGCCTGGGATTGTCGATCGTGGCGCGCATTGCGTACTGGCATGGCGGCCGCGCCCGGGTAACGCAGAGTGAACTGGGTGGCGCCAAGTTCAGTTTTTTGTGGCCGCGCTTGCAGAGTCTGCGCGAATCCAACTGATCAGCTGGCTGGTTCCGGCGGCACCTGCAGTATTCCCTTCAGCGTGCGATGACTGCATTCCCGCGCCGTGTGAATGAACGTTTCCATGTACGGCAGTGACGCGGTCTCGTCGCGCACGGCAGCGTAGAGTTTGGCCCACACGCCGTCGTCCCCCAGCGAACGCGCCACCACATAGCCTTTCGCCAGATAATCCGTGATCGCCCAGTTGGGCAGTACGCACACGCCCCGTTGCGACGCCACCAGCTGGATGATCATCAGCGTCAGCTCTGACGTGCGCACCGCCGCTGGCGCGACACCTGCAGGATTGAGAAAATACTTGAACACATCCAGCCGTTCTTTTTCCACCGGATAGGTGATCAGGGTTTCAGTGCTGAAATCGGCCGGTTCAATCAGTTTTTTGTGCGCCAGCGGATGCTGTTTGGCGACGCAGAGCAGGGCCTCATATTCAAACAGCGGTTCGTAGCGGATGCCGGGCAGCGGCATCGGATCGGAGGTGATCACCAGATCCAGTTCGGAGCGGGTCAGCGCGGGCAGCGGATCAAAATTGAAGCCGCTGATCAGATCGATTTCCACATCGGGCCAGTCTTCACGGTATTCATCCAGCGTCGGCATCAGCCACTCAAAACAGCTGTGACATTCGATGGCGATATGCAGGCGGCCTTGCTTGCCCTGAGCCAGGCGCAGGATGTCCTGCTCGGTCTGCTCCACTTGCGGCAGCACGCTGTCGGCCAGCTGCAGCAGACGTTCGCCGCTGTCAGTGAATTTCAGCGGCTTGGATTTGCGGATCACCACGGGTTGTCCCAGGCGATCTTCCAGCTCTTTCAATTGATGGGACAGCGCTGACTGGGTCAGGTGCACGCGCTGGGCTGCCTCCACCAGACTGCCGCACTCGCGCAGTGCGATCAGGGTTCGCAGGTGTTTGATTTCGATCCGGGCCATGGCATTCGCAAGTAAGTGGAACGTCAGGTCAGTGTATCAGGGAATGTGAAAAAAATACCGGACGCCCTGTCGGGGGTGACAGGGAATCCGGCAACCACAAGCATGAGGTTGAGTAGGAAATCAGCCGGCGTGACGCAGGGCCGGAGTGGTAAGTGGCAGTATCTGCGTTGGTACAGGGTGACGCTGTTCGATAAAGGCCTGCAGGGTATGAATCTGCGCGGGCGTCAGATGTAACCCCAGTTTGCTGCGGCGCCAGACGATGTCATCAGCACTGTGCGCCCATTCCCGCTGTAACAGAAACTCCACTTCCCGCTGGTAAAGATCGTGGCCGAACTGCTGGCCAAGATCTGCCATGTCGTCGCAACCGTTCAGCAGCAGATGCATGCGGGTGCCATAGGCGCGGGCAAGCCGTTCGCACAATGCCGGTGGCAGCCAGGCGTACTGTGAGCGGATGTTGGCAAGCCAGTGTTCGAAACGGGATTCGCCGATATCGCCGCCGGGCAGCGCGTGTTGGCGTGTCCAGTTTGGGCCCATATTGGCGAAGTAGGGCTGCAGCGTCTGCGCCGCCGCTTCCGCCAGCCGGCGATAGGTGGTGATCTTGCCGCCGAATACGCTGAGCAGGGGAGCACGACCATTGTCGTCCACTTGCAGATCCAGCGTGTAATCGCGGGTCATGGCCGAGGGTGAATCCGATTCGTCATCGCACAGTGGGCGCACGCCGGAATAGCGCCACAGAATATCATCACTGCTGATCTGGCGTTTGAAATGATCGTTGACGATTTTCAGCAGATATTGTTCTTCGTCCGCGTCGATCTGCACCTGGGCGGGATCGCTTTCATAGCGTTTGTCGGTCGTGCCCACCAGCGTGAAATCCTTGTTGTAGGGAATCACAAAAACGATGCGCTGATCTTCATTCTGCAGGATGTAGGCCTGATCACCGTCGTAAAGCTTGCGGGTAACGAAATGGCTGCCCTTGATCAGGCGGATCTTGCGCGGGGAGGGCGTGTTGACCTGTTGCTCGAAGAACTGTTGTGCCCACGGGCCTGCAGCGTTTACCAGGCCGCGGGCACGCACAGCGAAGGACTGGCCGCTGATCCTGTCTTCCAGCCACAGGTGCCAGAGTCCGTTATGCCGGCGGGCGGACATGCAGCGGGTGCGCGGCAGAATGCGGGCACCCCGTTCTTGGGCAGCAAGGGCATTGGCAATCACCAAACGCGCATCGTCCACCCGGCAGTCTGCGTATTCGAAACCGTAGTGGATGGCATCCTTCAGCGGGTTGCTGGCGTCGCCCGCATTCAGCTTCAGTCCTCTGGAGCCGGGTAACTGGTTGCGACTGCTGAGGTGGTCGTACATGAACAGGCCGATGCGGATCATCCACGCCGGGCGCAGGTGAGGTCGATGGGGTAGGACGAACCGCAGGGGCGCAATCAGATGGGGCGCGTTGGCGAGCAGGACTTCACGTTCGGCCAAGGCCTCGCGCACCAGGCGGAATTCGTAGTGTTCCAGATAGCGCAGGCCGCCATGGATCAATTTGCTGCTGGCAGAGGAGGTCGCGCTGGCCAGGTCATTCTGTTCACATAGCGCCACCGACAACCCGCGACCGCTGGCGTCCGCCGCGATGCCGGTTCCGTTGATGCCTCCGCCCACAATAAACAGATCGTAAATGGGCGAATTTTCAACCATTTTTTCGGTGGTGGAGAGTGACTGATGATTCATGCACAGCATCCTGACGGTCGGCGGTCTGAATATTGAGAGTGTAGCTATGTTCGAATAGGAGTTCAAACGAAAACAAACGAACATTTTTGCAATTCCAGAGAATGATGATGAGGTGAGATGCAAGGGCGGTCGACGGAAACGGAGGTGTTTCATGATAATAAACAACAATGATGTATTATTGGAGGAATAAACAAATGAGACTGCATTTACTTTTTTAGGGCTAATGACACCACATGGACTCCACTGAACTTAGCCAGCTCAGCGCAGCTGTCCTGGATTTTCCTGCAGATAGACCAGCCATAGAATTCGACAAACGCTGGTTTACCTGGGGTGAACTGCAACAGGTTGCGCAATCCGTTACGGCGCTTATTCGGGAGAGCGGCGCATCCGGTGATGCCAAAATCGCGTTGGTGGCTAAAAACCGCCCGGCAGCCATTGCTGCCTATCTTGGTTTGATGGCCAGGCAATATTCGTTTCGAATGGTGTACCCCTTTCAATCTGTCACGGCGATGACGCAGGAGATCGAAGCGATCAAGCCCGCAGTTGTGATTGCTGCAGAGGATATTTTCACTGACCAGATGACGCTTGCGCTCAAGCGCTTGGGTGTCGCGGGCATCGGGCTGACTGATGCCGATGCAGTTGCCATTGATGGATTGGAGCACTCATCAATCGCGTCAACCAAAAGTACCAAGCCTTATATCGAGATTCACACCAGCGGCACGACGGGAACTCCGAAGCCCTTTGCGATCGATTACGCGACTGTGGCCCGACATATTGTTGCTGGTCGGCCAACGCCTTCTTCGGCAGGTTCCAATCCCGAGTTGCTGCCTCCCACTTTGATGTATTTTCCCGTCGGCAATATCACCGGTTTGCACTCCACCATTGCACCGTTGTTGCGAGGCCAGAAAGGTGTGCTGCTGGATCGATTCAGCGTAGAAGGGTGGCATGATCATCTGGTGCGGTATCGGCCGGCGGCGGGCGGGCTTCCACCATCGGGAGTGCAGATGATTCTGGACGCGCAATTGCCCAGGGAAGATTTTGTCTCGCTCAAAATGATTGGCTCAGGTTCGGCGCCCCTTGATCCGGCTGTGCAAAAAGCATTTGAGGAACGCTATGGTGTTCCTATCCTGCTTGCGTATGGCGCGACAGAATTTGGTGGGCCGGTTACCAGCATGACACCGGATCTGCATCAGGTATGGGGTGACAGAAAACTGGGCAGCGTTGGCAAGCCATTACCCGGCGTGCAGTTGCGGGTGGTGGATCAGGTGAGTGGTGATGCGCTTCCGATTGGTGAACAAGGCTTGCTGGAAGTGATTTCCCCGCGAATCGGCGGACACTGGATTCGAACGTCGGATCTGGCGCAGATTGATGCAGACGGATTTCTGTTTCTGCGGGGGCGCGCCGACGGCGTCATCATGCGTGGCGGTTTCAAGATTCTGCCGGAAACCATCGAGCAGGTATTGGTGCAACACCCGGCAGTATCTGCTGCGGGTGTTATTGGCATTCCGGATCATCGCTTGGGGCAGGTTCCAGCTGCTGCCATCCAGTCGAAACCGGGTGCCGAGAAGCCTACTTTCCAGGCGCTGGAAAAACTTCTGCGGGACAACATTCCTGCAACGCATATTCCAGTGAGGTGGATCTACGTGGACGAGCTGCCAAGAACCGCATCGCTGAAGGTTCACATTCCGACGTTGCGAAAACTGTTCGAATCATGCTGACTCCCTGCTGCGATGTCGTTGCAGGCTCAGGGAGTTTTGATGTGCGGGATCGTATCCTTTCAAGCAGATGTGCTTTAGTCCACCGCCTCTGCCTGGGCGACCGGTTTCACGGCTTTCACTTCTGTGCTTTTGTTGTGGTTGTCGTGGTGGTGCCAGGTCTTGTTCGCAAGCACCATCAGTGCCGGCCCTACCAGATAAGATGCAAGTAACGCCAGTACAACGCAGCCCGCCGTAATGACGCCAAAGCCTACCATGATGGTCATTTGCGCCTGGGTGTAAACGAGAAAGCCAAGACTCAGTACGATGGACGTGATCAGCATGGCACGACCGGTAGACATCAAGGTCTTTTCCACTGCGTATACAGGGTCGCCTGTTTTGAGGTACAACCTGCGAAAGCCATGCATGAAGTGGATATTGTCATCCACGGTCAAACCGATGGCGATGGAGCCTATCAGCATCGTGAGCATATCCAGCGGGATATTCAACAGTTGCATGACCGCCAGCACCGTCACAATGGGCAGCAGTGATGGAATCATGCTGAGCATTCCGAGCTTCACATTGCCAATCAGCAGCACCATCATCAGAGTGATCGAGATGGCTGCAATACCATAGCTTTCCGCAGTTGAAATCAGCATGTTGCCGAAGGTGACACCCATAATGGGGGAAAGTCCGGTAAAGGAAAACGTGACATCGTGTGGATGCATGGCTTCTTTCAAGCGCGATTCCAGTTTATCCAGCAGCGGACGCATGTGGACGCCATCGAGCCAGGTGGAGGTGATGGTCAGTCGCGCTACCCGGTAATCCTGATCCACCACGTTGTAGAGATCATCCGGCTGATCCATCTCCACCATGAACAATTCCTGGCTGATGAGCATGGGGTCATCGGGAATTGCGTAGTGCTCATCGGCGTTATCATGCAAGGCCCGATTGGTCTCCTTGATGATATTGGTGATGCTGATCGCCTTGGCGATTTGATAATGCTCTGTATCCCAGGTGACGACTTCTTTCTGGATGTCGTCCATCGCGCGCAGGAATGCCGGATTCAATATGCCGCGATCTTTTCCGGTATCGAGCAGGACTTCGATGCTGGCAGTTGACCCCATGCGCTCTTCATATTTCCTCAGCGCCACGGTGAACGGATTATCTTGTGGCAACCATGCCAGAGGGTAATGGCTGAACTTCAGCTGACTGGCAATGAGTGCGCTGCCAAGCAGCAGGGTCACACCAGCTATGACAATGAGCTTGGCATGGCGGACAGAACACCAGGCACTCCAGGCCAGGAATCGATTCAGGCCCATGTTCTGATGTTGATGCAGTCGCCGCCGTTTGACTGGTGCCAGTGCAATCAGGCAGGGGAGAATGGAAATGGTGAGAAGGAATGCGGCCAGAGAACCCAGTGCGCCGTAGATGCCCAGTGCGGCTATCAGGGTCAGTTCGGATGTGGCGAACGATATCAGGCCAGCTGCTGTTGTTATGCTAGTGAACAGCATGGCAAGTCCGGTATGCCCCATGGATTTTGCCAATGCATGTATTTTCTCATCACCTTCATCATAGTGACGGTAGAAGATCGTCAGCAGGTGAATGCTGTCGCCGACGCAAACGGCGAGCAGAAATGCAGGCAAAATAGATGTGCTGACCTGCATGGGCGTGCCAAAGATGGCCATCAGACTCATGGTGACGGTGACGCCGAAAGCCATGACGATCAACGGCAGCACGACACCGGATGCTCTCCTGAACACAATGAACAGAACGACCCCGATAATCAGATTGGCTAACCCGGACAGCACGATGAAGTCTCGTCTGGTCAGTTCAGACAGCTCAAGCGAAAGTGGCATGCCACCCGTGAGCTCTATGTCGTTTGAGATGACGCCCCGATGCTGCTGGATGATTTCATTGAGTTTTTTGTACGCACTCAGCATGTCGGGTTCTTCGAGGTATCTGCGGTGTAGTTCTCCCCGTTGATCTTTCTGGTAGTCGAAAGAATTTAGACGGACGATGAGCGTCACCATGCGGCCATCTTCCGAGATCAAAAAGTTTCTGTAGTTTTCGTTGGTCAGGGCGTAGTTTTTCAGCTTTTGTATTTCGGCTGGGTCACCCGGCAGGATCTCAGGAAGGAGTTCATCAATGAACAGGGTATCGTCCGCGCCATGGGTGTGGCGCGCATTAGCCAGGGAATCCACTTTGGCGACGTATGGTACTTCATCCATGATCTGCTGGTGCAGTGCGTGGAGCTGGGTGGCGAAAGCCTGGGTGTAGGGATCATCTGTTTCGACGGTGATGACAAAGGTTTCGTCGCGGCCGAATGTTTCTTTGAACTGGACGTAAGATAGAATGGTTTCAGAGTCTTCCGGCAGAAAACCTTCGATGCTGGAATCCTGCTTAAGGTGGCCTAGCTGCGATGCCAGCGCTACGATGATCAGGAGGGTGCCCAGCAACCAGCGCCAGGGATGCTTGCCCATGGCCCATCCCAGCTGTTCAAATCCCTGTTCAACCCTTGCTTTCCAGTTGGCTTTCTTAGAATTCATGACGGATGTCTGCCGGTTCCATGCCGAGGAATCTTCTTGAGGTGTTGCCGCGTATGCTACTCCAATCGCTTTCGCCGCATCTCATCAATTGGGACTAGATGATGACTGCAAGAGCGTGGCTCGGTGAGAGGGAGCGGGCGGGTATGGTTAGACGAAATAATTGACTATATGTGAGTTTTATGTAGGCATCTGCGAGTCGGATGGCTGCGTTATTCGGGGCTCGCAAATTGCTTGTGTAACTTAATATTCTCGTAGTCTTTACGTGTTTTTCGGCGCTGGTGGCCCGAAAACTCAAAGTTGACTTCACGTCTTTTATTTGAGATAAGACCCGAAACGGTCATGGGGGCTTATCACACGTGAATTCACCGGCGGTTCTGATTACCGGAGCGGGTACTCGATTGGGAAGCCTGTTTGCCAGGCATATGGCGTCCCGGGGATATGATGTTGCGCTGCATTGCAATGCCTCGCTGGACGGTGCCAGGCAGCTGGCGCAGGAGCTGCAAAGCAGCGGAATTCAGTGCGATGTTTTCGTTCAGGATTTCACCGAGCCTTTCGATACCGACAACTTTATTGCGAAAGTGCTGACACGTTTTTCAAACTTGGTCTGTCTGATCAACAATGCCTCTGCCTATGAGGCAGCCACATCCCAAAACACAGGTCGAGAGCTGCTCGAAACCCAGTTCAGGGTTAATTTCGTTACCCCATTCTTGATGGCAGGTAGCTTCAAGCGAAACGTTGCTCAGGGGCAGGTGATCAACATTATCGATAACAAAATTGCCTACAATCAATACCACTATTCTGCGTACCTGCTATCAAAAAAGACGTTGGCTGAATTTACCCGATTGGCTGCGCTGGAATTTGCCCCTCATGTTCGTGTTAACGGTATTGCCCCGGGCGTGACATTGCCAGGGGAAACTCGAGACAGCGCCTATCTGAGCTGGCGCATTGACGGCATACCACTTGCAAAAAAGGGCAGTGATAGGCATTTGATGGCGGCTCTCGACTACCTGCTGCAAAATGACTTCGTTACAGGCCAGATCCTCTTTGTTGATGGAGGTGAATCCCTGAACCAAGTGGGCAGGAATGCCGAGAACTTCACCGGTGACCGTTCCTGATGGCGGGTGGGGTCGATGGATAGAAAGCTTCATCTCGTCGTTGTGTCTGTGGGCTCCAATATTGAACCGCAGCACAATCTGCAGGGTGCCCGAAAAATTCTGGCGAGCGAAGTGGAATTTTTGGGTGAGTCGGAAGTGATTCAGACCGCGCCGGATGGCTACCGGAACCAACCTGATTTTCTCAACGGCGCGTATCTGCTCGGTACGACAATGTCTTATGACGACTTCAATCGTTATCTCAAAGGCGTTGAAGAGCGGCTTGGCAGGGTTAAGGGGCCCATCAAATCCGGTCCTCGTTGTATTGATCTGGATATCATTGTCTGGGACGGAAAGATTGTTCACGACGATTACCGGCAGAACAAGCACTATGTCGTCAATCCGGTCAATGAGCTTCTGCAAAAGCACGCGATTGCACTTACGTGATTTTGGGCATCGGCAAGCAATGGATTCAGCACAGACCAGGGCGATGACTGGGAGATGCATTCTGGTGGCTTCTGATGTTGTTGGATGATTCGACAATTGATTCTGCATTAATGCGCTCAGCCGTAGATCTGCTTGCGGAGAGCAGTCAACCTGCTGTTGTTCTGGATCTGCAAAGTCTGTCCCGCTTGAGTGAAAGCGATCTAGTGGCTGTGGAGCGTTGGAGTAGAAGGCAGCCTTGTCCTGTTGTTGGCAAGGGACATGAGTCGTTGCCGGCGGTCACTTGTGTCGATGCTGTTGTCGAGAGTGACGCCGAGCTCAACACGATGCTGCGTCGCGTGGCGGTTAATCCCCAGGCGGCTGCCGTGCTCGTGCAGGTGCTTCGAACGATCGAGCATCTCTCACCGCTAGATGGGCTTGTCGTGGAGTCGCTAGGATATGCCACGTTGCAGTTTGGTGAAGAGTTCCGGCGTTGGTTGACGCAGTATCAGTCGCAAAATCCTGCCGCACCTACCAAAGAGAGCGGACCGCCGGTGCGCGTGGAAAGAAATGCAGATCAGCTCACGCTGGTGTTGAACCGGCCGGGCAACGGCAACGCCTACTCGGTTGAGTTGCGGGACGCGTTGATGGAGGCGTTCAGTCTGGTGGAGCTGGACGCATCGATTCGTCAGGTTCGGGTTAGTGCTGAGGGTCGCTGCTTTTGTACTGGTGGTGAGCTGACAGAGTTTGGTGTGGTAAGTTCTCCCGTATCAGCGCATATGATCCGATCACACGTTTCCCCTGCCAGGCTGCTGTTGTCAGCTTCTGATCGTTATCATTTTCATGTTCATGGCGCTTGTGTTGGCAGTGGCATTGAATTACCAGCCTGTGCCGGTTATCTGAGTGCGTCGGCAAAAACCCTGTTCTGGCTGCCTGAGCTTTCCATGGGGTTGATTCCAGGAGCGGGAGGGTGTGTCAGTATCTCCCGTCGGATAGGGCGGCAGCGCACAGCCTATATGGTGTTGATGAACAAAAAAATTGATGCAAGAAAAGCGCTGGAGTGGGGGCTCATTGACGAAATATTCCTGGAGAATTCCTGAAAATTGTGGACGATCTTCAGCTTGTTTTCTCGAACAACTGTGCCCGTTGGTGAATTGGAATCCCTTTGCAGATTACGAGCTGAATATCTTCGCTCTGTAATCGAGTTCTTGAAATTGACCAGGGGTGCTTCAGCAGACACAAATCTGCGCTCACGCCAGTCATGATGCGTCTGGGTTGCCCAGGGTTTTCCAGTGAACCCAAAAACAGCGCGAGTGCCTGCTCAGGAGTTAAGGCTTCATCTCTGCCAACGGTTTGCCCGGACGTGGTGCGGCGTGTCACTGCGGCTTTCATGGCAGCCCAGGGATCAGCGGAACCGAATGGTGCATCCGAGCTCCCAGCCAGTGCGATGTTCGCTTTCAAAAAGGCGTTGCAGCGGTAGAGGGAATCTTGGTCGGCGGCTGCCATGTCGCGCAAATAGGTGTCGCCCTTTTCTGCAATGAAGCCCGGCTGCGTGACTACAGTGAGGTTCAGCGCACGCATGCGATCGAGTGCATGCTCCGGTGTGACAGCTGCATGCTCTATTCGGTCTCCGGCGATGGAGCCGGCCTCTTCCAGTGCGGCAAGACTGAAGAGAAGTTCAATTTCGGTAACGCAATGAATAGCCACGGCTGCGCCGGCTGTGTGACTCAGGTGAATGCGTTCGATCAGATCCTGCAACGCAGGCAGACGGTTTTCATGCAAATGGATTTTGACGGGGCCGAGGGCGTCCGCCGTTAGATCCGCAGTGTCAGCTACGTCAAGTACAGAACGACGGGCAAGACGGATGTTCTGCAGCAACAGGTGTTGCGATTGCAGCTGCTGGAACAGCGCCAGCGTGTCCCGGTCATTTGAGGGTGTCATGTCGGAAAAGCCGGTAATGCCGTATGACGCCAGCTTTTTGCTTGCGTGGCTCACCGGGGGGAGCTGACGGCCGAGCAGGGAAGCTAGTGCCTGGTCAGCGTCATAAAAGCGCCCGGATCTAAGGCCTTCTGCAGGCAGTGTTGGCGGATTGGTCGACCGGTAAAGCGAACCTTTGAGGATGGCGAGTCCCATTGAATTGAACATCCAGAGCCTTCCCGACCGGTGCTGTATTCTGACGGGGCGATTAAGGCAATACTGATCCAGCCAGTGGCAATCGATATCGCCGGCGATGCTTTCGTGGTACCCAATTCCCCTCAGCCACTCAATCCCGGGCGTTTGTTGTTGTAATAATTGTGCGAAGACTTGGCTGTTGGGCGCAGCAGCGGGGCCGCAATCCAGAGACGCCCATGATGCGGCATAGCTGAGAAAGTGAATGTGATGGTCATGCAGGCCCGGCAGTAATGCACCGCTAAACGCATCCACAACGGTTTCATCCGGGCGCGGCGACAGGCGGCCAATGGCGGTTATGATGCCTTGTTCAACTCGCAGGTCGTTCAGTCCTGCCTGGTAGATTTCTGCGTTTTTGATCAACATGCTGGAGTATTTAGCTGATTTCGTGTCAGTTATATTCGCTTGCCAGGCTCTGTCTTCCCATTATGGTGGTGTTCGACTCTGAAACTATTCGTTTTGGTGCAATGGGCGTGCAGCTAATCTATCACAAAAATAAATACTCGTCAGTTATTGGATGGTATAATCAGAACAGGTGTTGGCATAGATGGGGGCGACAGGGTGGAAAAGGAGTTGCTTAACAAACACGGGCAGAAGATGGGGCGCAAGGGGTTGGTCATGCGCAAGCGCATCATGGAAAAGGCGCTGGAGCTGATCAGGGACTCTTCCTACAAGGATCTTACGGTTGCGGATGTGGCTTACGAGGCGGGGACCTCAACTTCCACCTTTTACGTGTATTTTTCAGATATTGAAGACGTGCTGTTCGCTTGCGTGAGGGAGGCTGATCAGGATTTGGGGCGCATTAAGGATGTCCTCAATCAGGAGTGGAGCAGCGATAATATGGCGGCTATGGTGTCCGAGTTTGTGGATTCCTACATGAATATTTGGGAGCAGCACGCAGTGGAGCTCCGCATTCGCAACCAGGAAGCCGATCAGGGTAATCTGCGTTTCCTGCAGTTTCGCTTGGAGTCCACCAGGGAAATTATTGAAGGGCTTGAGAAAAAAGTGGCCGAGGCTCAACCTCATTGCAAGAATCCGCTGTCACTGGCGTTAGTGCTGTTTACTGCGATGGAACGGTTGGCGGGAGCCAATTTTCGAGCCTTGGCAGGCGCAACCAGAATCACTCGCAAAAAACTCAATGACGCCATCAAGGAGTTGTGGATGATGTTGCTAGTGAAAGGCCCCTGCGACTGAATCCAGCTCTTTGAAGATTGTCTCGTTGTGCTGGCCTGGTGTGGCGCAAGCTGCAGATGGCGTGCGTAAACCCGACGGAAACAGCCGACTGATTCCGCTACCAAGTTGCTGCCACCGCCGACAGGATTCCAGTACGTTCCTGCGAGATGTGTTCAGTTCCTGATGCAGGCACCAGGAAACGGTATCGCGCAGTGAAATGGATATAAGTTCGTTGCCTCCTGCCATCAGGCTTTGCCACGCAAGCAGCGCAGCGTGCATGCCGGTCAGGGGGTCGGCAATTGCATCGCCAACAAACTGATATTTCCCTGTTGCTTCGTACATGATGTGGCTTAGCCCTGCAGCTGCCCCAGCGTCATCACCAAACCCAATGCGTTCGCCATTGACACTGTCGCGACCATAGCCGGTAATGCTTAGCCAGACTCGTCCTGGTTGAGACTGAACCCACTGTTCCGCATATATTCCCATGTTGCGAAGCGCCCTGGGGCGAGAGGCTTCGATGATGATGTCGGCGTAGGCAATCAATTTTTTCAGCTGCTGAATGTCTGCATCGGATCGAAAATCCAGAGCCACGGATTCCTTGCCCTGGTTCAGTAGCTGGTAGCAACCCGGAAATCCTGTGCGCGCCCCGTCGAGGCGATTCAGGCCTTCAACCTTGATTACGCGGCAGCCCGCTTGATGGAGTAGATGACTGCACAGTGGGCCAGCCCAGAGGGAGGATAGATCCACAATAACGGGTGCGTCTCTGAGGAGGGTTGTGGTGGTTTTGTGTTGCAGGCGAAATTGTTGGTGATTGGCTGGGTGTGAAGGTGGTGGAGGGAGGTCGCTAGCCAAGGCAACGGCAAGCCCCAGGCAATGGGCCTGTCCCAGCAGGTTGCAGGCGGCAATGCGTTGGCAATGGTAAGCCAGAGCAGACCAGTTTCCGTGAGCGATGTTTGCGTCATCCAGCCACGGGCCCAGCCAGGCTGGTATCAGTTCCCAGTCGGAATCCCGTGGCAGATTGACCGCTAGTACGGCATCGCGGCATCGGATCAAATGACAGCTGCCGCCGGCAGAGAATTCTGCCCTGGATGCATAGCCGAGCATTGCTGCGCGCTCATACAGCAATTCGGCACCTGTAAACGATTTCCCTTTGATTCCCGACAGGTGAGCGAACCTTTCGAGCGCCAGGTTGGCGCTTGTCGCGAGTGGCAGGGAGTCGAGGGAGGATCCTGAGGTGGTCATTCGGCGCCAAGGTGCCCAGATAAGGGCTTCAGTTTCTTTTGTTGTCTGGGTATCAATTCACCCATAAAAATGATTAATAGTCAATTATTGTGGGGGGTGGCAGTATTGCGGGTGGCGGCTCCATGATTTTCATTCATGTCTTTAAATGTACGGACTTTTTGTCTTTTTTGAAGGTTTTTTGCGCATAAATGCCATTTAAAGGCAAAATAAAATTACATTCATCCATTCATATATACGGACATTTGATTTTGTGCGCTGCTTTTTCTGTGTATACTCAAAACCAGTGATTCGTTATCTATTGCTTGCTGAGCGTGATCGGTGATGTTTTGCCGGTTATTGAAAGGCAGCGCCAAGGTTAAACAGAGCTAATCAAATGACAGAATTGAGATTCGATAAGCGTGTGGCAGTCATCACGGGGGCTGGCAGGGGGTTGGGAGCTGCTTATGCAAGATTGCTTGCGTCGAGGGGCGCCAGCGTTGTTGTTAATGACCCTGGCGTGAGTATGGCGGGTGATGGTAGCGATGTTGCCCCGGCGCAGCAGGTTGTGGACGAGATTCGGGCCTCTGGGGGTGAAGCTGTTGCCAATACGGATTCCATTGCAACACCAGAGGGCGGGCAGGCGGTCATCGATACTGCACTGAATCGCTATGGTCGAGTGGATATTCTTGTTCACAATGCAGGGATCGTTCGTCGTGCGCTGTTGCACGAAATGTCCTACCAGGACTTTGAGAGTGTTCTTGATGTGCACTTGCGGGGCGGTTTTCATGTTGTTCGTGCAGCTTTTCCTCATATGTGTGAAGCCCGTTATGGTCGTATCGTCCTGACCGGTTCAATTAATGGGTTGTATGGGAATCGAGGGGTTGTCAACTACAGTGCTGCCAAGGCAGGTCTTGTTGGGTTGTCCAATGTCGCTGCTATTGAGGGTGAAGAGTTCGGTATCAAGAGTAATGTCATTCTTCCTGGTGCTGTCACTCGGATGGCGGAGGGGTTGGATACCAGCAAATATCCCCCTATGGATCCCGAGCTGGTGGCGCCGGCCGTAGCCTGGATGGCGCATGAATCCTGCTCAATAACCGGTGAAATGTTGATTTCCATTGCAGGTCGAATTGCGCGTGCTTTTGCTGCTGAGACTCGGGGCGTGCACCGTTCAAGTTGGACGTTGGAGCAGGTGGCTGAGCAGATGGATGCAATCCGCGCTGCTGATAAGCCCGTTATTTTTTCTCCTGTGCCCTCTGGTCATGTAGATCACCTTCGTTACAGTTTTTCGATGGCTTCCAAGAGTTAGGCCGATCGGTTTACGCCTCACTACCAGAAGTTTGCCCGACTTATGTCGGGCTTTTTTTTTGGGGTTGTCCTGACGAGCGGTTCGCGACTGTATTGATCATGTGTGTTCACTTGGTGTCCTGATATATGTGTCTAGATTTGTTGTACATATGTGCTGAAATATACGGAAAAAAGTGATTTGGCAGTTAAATGTCCGGACAAATAAATGATTCTTTCTGTTGCACAGGGGCGTCGGCAACGGTAAGCTTGTTTGCAAGATATTCCAGCAGACAGCGACCGATAATTCCAGAACGAGGCTCTACGAACATGCCGGTAAAAGTTTACGAACGCATCCTGCAACTCTTTGAAGCAGAGGGTATCAATACAATCTTTGGCATCCCCGATCCAAATTTTGTACATATGTTTGTTGCCGCCGAAAAGCGGGGCTGGAATGTTGTGGCACCTCACCATGAATTGGCAGTTGGCTTTATGGCAGAAGGCTATGCACGCATGAAAGGCACGCCTGCGCTGTGCATCGCCACGTTGGGGCCAGGCATCGCGAATGCTGCTGGTGCTATGATGTGCGCCAAAGTCGAGAACTCTCCGATCATTTTCCTGGGAGGGCAGCGGGCGCGCGTTACCGAGCAGCGCGTGCGCCGTGGTCGTATCCAGTTTGTCAAACAGGGGCCGCTGTTTGAAAATTCGGTGAAATACAGCGCCAGCATCGAATATGCCGACCAGACTGACGAAATCTTTCGGCATGCCTTGCGGATATGTCAGTCCGGTACGCCGGGGCCTTGTTATGTTGAATATCCATCTCACGTAATTTTGCAGGATCTGGATGTGCCGCCACCGGTGGCGCCTGATGCTTACCGTTTGGTGAAGCCCGGTGCCGACGGAAACATGGTTGCCAAGGCCGCTGAACTGATCAAGGCTGCAAGAAATCCTATTCTCTTGGTGGGGCACGCGGTGCAGACATCCCGTGGCGGGGAGCAGGTGAAGGCTCTTGCGGAAGTGCTGGCCTGTCCCGTTATTCAGACTTCCGGTGGCACCGCATTCATTCCAGGCCTTGAAGATCGCACATTCCCCTATGGTTTTTCGAAGGTTGCGAACGAGGCGGTATCGCAGTCTGATCTGTGCATTGCCATTGGCACGGAGCTGGGCGAGCCGGTGCATTATGGTCGCTGGCGGCACTGGGAAAACAACAAGGATTCGCGCAAGTGGATCTACGTTGAGTTGGATGGTACTGCCATAGGTCAGAATCGTCCCATCGATGTTCCTCTGGTAGGCGATTTGCGCACTGTGGTGCCGCAGTTAACTGCGGCGTTGAAAGACAGTCCGCGGGAACCCTCTGCTGATCTGGCGCGCTGGATTGAGGCTGATAGAAAACGTATCGCCGATTTGGCCCGGGAAGCTGAAGGTAAGACAACCGAAAGTGGTCGGATGCACACCGCTCGCTGGGTGACTGAGGCGACCAAGGCTTTTCCTGAAAACGGCATTCATGTGCGCGACGGTGGTGGCTCGGTCATCTTTACGTGGACGTATCTGCAGAGCAAGCCGCACGATGTAATCTGGAACCAGAATTTTGGCCATCTTGGCACGGGGCTTCCCTATGCGATTGGTGCGTCGATCGCCGATGGCGGCAAGCGGCCTGTGTTGTTCACGACCAGCGACTCCGCATTCCTGTTCCACATTGGCGAGCTGGAGACGGCTGCGCGTCTCAATCTGCCGATTGTCACGGTTGTCGCTGTCGATAATCAGTGGGGCCTTGAGGTCGGTGTTTACAAGCGCACATTTGGTCATGGCAACACGACCGAACCGGGCGTTCACTGGGGCAAGAACGTGCGCTTTGACAAGATAGCTGAAGGTCTTGGTTGTGTTGGCATGTATGTCGAAAGGCCTGAAGAGCTTGCACCTGCGATCAGCGAGGCATTTGCCAGCGGCAAACCGACTGTTATCCATGTGCCCATCGACCCGGTGGCGAATCATGGTGGCAATGAAAACAAGGATACGCCGAACTATGATGAGTTCCGTACCTGGTATGCTGAAGGAGCACAATAAGGGCTTCGGTAAAGGAAGGGGCTCAGCGCCCCTTCCACAGCGGCTTTCGCTTTTCGGCAAACGCCCGGGGGCCTTCCTGGGCATCTTCACTGTTGTAGCAATATTCTGATGCGTGCCTCGCGGCTTGCAGCGCGGCAGAACGTCCCATCTCGGTAGCCAGCATGACGGTTTCCCGTGCTGCTCTTACAGACAGCGGCGCGCCATCAAGAATTTCTGCCGCCAGGTCCAGCGCCGTTTTCATGAGAGTCTCGGGCTCTGTCAGTCGATTCACCAGGCCGATTTCATAAGCGCGCTGAGCGGTGATGGGTTTTCCTGTCAATAGGATTTCCATCATGATGCGCTGGGGAATCATGTGAATCAAAGGCGCTGCCCATGGCGAGCTTCTACCCACTTTCACCTCAGTTACTGCAAATTTTGCATGGGTGCTGGCAACACAAAGGTCGCAGGCCTGTGCAATCATCCAGCCACCGGCGAACGCTACGCCATTCACGGCAGCAATCGTCGGCTTGGACAGCTCGACTGAATCATAAGGTACAGGGAACATGTCGCGCGGTGGCACTTGCAGTCCGCGGTCTACCATTTCCTTCAGATCGCCCCCGGCGCAGAACGCCTTGTCGCCGGCGCCTGTCAGGATGGCGATGCGGAGAGCAGGATCGCGCTCAAAGCGCTCCCAGGCGGCAAATAGTCCCTGACGAATTTCCCGGCTGAGGGCATTTCGTGTTTCAGGTTGATTCAGGGTGATGATGGCTATTCCGTCATCACGTGCTTCGAATAGTACCGCGTCGCTCATTACATCCTCCTCGTTGCGGTTGCCCAGTTAATAGGACTTGGGGAGTCCCAAGGCTTTTTCGGCCAGAAAATTCAGGATCATGTGTGGGCTTACCGGCGCGGTGCGCGGGATCAGTATCTCCCGCAGGTAGCGTTCCACATGATATTCCTGGGCGTAACCCATTCCGCCCAGCGTCAGCATAGCGGTGTGACAGGCTTCGAAGCCTGCTTCGGCCGCCAGGTATTTTCCAGCGTTGGCTTCGATTCCGCAATCCAGGCCCTGGTCAAACAGGGTGGCCGCTTTCATCACCATGAGATTGGCAGCTTCAAGCTGAGCCCAGCATTTTGCCAGAGGGTGCTGTATGCCCTGGTTCATGCCAATGGGCCGGTCAAACACAATGCGTTCATTGGCGTAACGGGCAGCTTTTTTCAATGCAACGCGGCCAAGTCCGATTGCTTCAGCGCCCAGCAGTATCCGCTCCGGATTGAGCCCGTGCAGGATGATCTTGAAGCCATCGCCTTCCTTGCCGATGCGATCTTCTTCGGGAATCCATAGATCCGAGATAAACAGCATATTGGAATCCACGGCATGGCGACCCATCTTGTGGATGGTACGAATTTCCATTTTGGCTGGATCTATATCCGTAAAAAACAGCGAGAGTCCATCTGTTTTGCGTTTGACTTCATCCAGTGGTGTCGTGCGAGCCAGCAACATCACCTTTTTCGCGACCTTGGCAACAGAGATCCAGATTTTCTCACCGTTGACAAGATAGCCGCCGTCGCGTTTTTCTGCGCGAGTTTTCAGTTTGGTGGTGTCCAGTCCGGTGTTGGGCTCTGTTACGGCAAAGCAGATCAGGTCTTCTCCATTGATGACCGGCGGTATCATGCGCTGCTTTTGTTCATCGGTGCCGAACAGTTCCACCGGCTTCATGGTAAACACCGGGCCGTGAATGCTGGATGCAGCTGACATGCCGCCACCGGACTCGGCTACGGCCTGCATCATGATGGCTGCTTCGGTGATGCCAAGGCCAGCACCGCCGAATTTTTCTGGCATGGCGACACCCAACCAGCCGGCTTCGGCCATGGAGCGATGAAAATCATGGGGGAAAATGGCATCCCGATCCCGTGATAGCCAGTAGTCATCCGTGAAGCGGGAGCAGTGTCTGAGTACGGAGTCGCGTATGTTTTGCTGATCTGCAGTGAAGGAGAAATTCACGGTTTCACCTTTTTTATTTCGGGATGAGCGCGTTGGGCAGCAGATCTATATGGTGTCAGATCACTTTGCTGCCTTTCCTGTTGTTTGTCTCTAGCCGTAAGTGACTGCTGTCTTCTGGGCTAGCCCCAGTTCTTCCAATATTTCCTGCGTGTCCTGGCCAACCAGAGGGGTGGGGCGGGCGACTTTTCCCGGTGTCCGGGAAAACCAGGTTGGAACGCCGGGATATCGCATCTCGCCATAGGGGGCTTTGACTGTCTCGAAGAAATTGATTGCCTGCAGATGAGGGTTGGTAAAAAGCTCGTCTGGCGTGCGTAGCGGGGCGGCAGGAATGCCAAGAGTGTGGAGCAGATCCAGCCACTCTTCCGTCGTGCGCTCTTTGAAAGTTTCCCCCAGCAGGCCATACAGGGTGTTGATGCGCTTGGCGCGCTGTTCCAGTGTGGCGAATTCTGTGCTGGCCCAGTGTGGCTGCACGGCGTCCATGAACAGCGACCACTGTTTGTCGTTGTAAACCAGGGCAGAAATATAACCATTCTTTGTTTGATAGGGGCGCCGGTTGGGTGCCACGGCCCGGTGATAATTGGCGGGCCCGAGTGGCGGATTGAACAGCATGCCGTTGGCGTGTTCCACCAGCATGAATGAGGCCATGGCTTCAAACATGCCAATCTCCACTTCCTGGCCTTCGCCGGTGCGTTCACGATGAAACAGCGCCATGACAGTGGCGTAGAGCGCAGTCATTCCAGCAATTTTGTCCGCCATGATAGTGCCCACGTAGTTGACTTCGCCGGTCAGCATTTGTTGCACGATTGGCAGGCCGCATTCCGCCTGGATGGTATCGTCGTAAGCAGGAAAATCCGCATCCGGGCCGCGGCGGCTGTAGCCATAGCAGTTGGTATAAACGATGGAAGGATTCAGGGCTGAAACATCCATGTAGCTGAAGCCAAGCTTGTTGATGGCCTTGGCGCGCATGGAATGGATGAACACGTCCGCAGTCTTGATCAGTTCGCGCAGCACGTTGCAATCGGATTTCGATTGCAGATCCAGAACTATGCTGCGCTTTCCCCGGTTCACGTTGACGAAGACGCCACTCATGCCAGGCACCGGGCCAGGGGAAATGAAGCGTGTGCTATCGCCATTGGGCGGTTCGATTTTGATAACGTCTGCGCCCATATCCGCCAATAGTTGGGTGCAATAGGGCCCCATCACCATGGCGGTCAGGTCGACGACTCGTACTCCGGATAATGGGCCAGAGTGCTTGGTTTTTTCATTTTGTTTGCTGTGATCAGTGTTTTTGTCAGACATAGTGGCATGCTTGCTAAGTGAATGAATGTGGTGTCAGTTGTTGTTGTCGGCAAGCGGCCTGGGATTGCCGGTGCCCATATATTGCGCCAGGTTGCGATGGAAGTTGGCGGTGCTTCGTTCCATGTAGGGATTTGGCTTGGTGCCAGTAAATCCCATGGATTTCATTCCTTGTTGCACGGCAGCCATGTTGGAAAAATCCTGCGACAACACGTAGCACCAGGCTTCTTCTGTTGGCGGACAAAATTCCCATTGGGTTTGTGGTTCCTCTCCCTTCGGAAACAATTCGAAAACCGCAGCTTCGAAAATGCATTTGTCAGGATCGTAGCCATGAGGGCGGGCGCTGTAGCACAGCGCGTTGTTGACAGAGTGGCCGATCTGAAAGTTGGGAAAGATCTGCCAGGCTGTGCCGCTTTGTGCCAGCAATGCGGGATCCACGGTAGGCCAGATGACGCCACGGGTCGCGTCGTCTCGGCGTGCGGACTCTATCCAGTGCTTCAGGACTTGGTCGCCGGGCGTGCCTGGGGGCAATTCATCGGCTAGTCGCTTTGCCGCGTTTACCAGTGTTTGGGTGGTGTTGGTGTTGGCTTTTTCCCAGGTATAGGTTTGCATTTCGGCCGTAGAAATTCTTGGGTCATCGTTGGTGCCGATCCGCAGTTTCGCCGACTGGTTTTCATCCATATCCTTGGGGCGTTCGTAGCCGATATTGCTGTGTTTCCCGTGCGCTCTGGCCCAGCCGCGAAATGAACCGAATTTGTTGAATTCCGGGTGTGTGGTCTGCACGTGATAGGTTTCATTAAAGGCTTCCAGTGCGACTTTCCAGTTACAGTCGAAGATTCCCCACTTACGCCAGCGGAAGCGCATGTTCTGCAATTCGAAGGGATCCAGCATGCTGGTTACCGGGTTGAGGTAGTCCTGCAGAGGTTCGCAATCCGGATTCAGGTTGATCCAGATCCAGCCGCCCCAGGTATCAACCTTGACGGGACTCAGATCCGTACACCCTTTGGTGAGCGCACCCTGCCAGTCTTCCTGGTGTGGAATGTGGGTGTTCTCGCCTTGCAGACTGAACCGCCAGCCATGGTAGCCGCAGAAAAACTGACTGCGTTGACCCTGGGCATTTCGGGCGCCGGGAGGTGTGTCGACCAAGCGGCGGCCGCGATGGGGGCAGACATTGTGATACGCGCGGATGTGTTCCTGCGAGCGCACGATGATGACGGAGTCATCCAGAATCTCAAACGTTATGAAGTTGCCGTTGTCCGGGATTTCCTCCACGCGACCGGCTTGGAGCCACACCTTGCGCCACAGACGGTCGCGCTCAGCCCGGGCATAGTCCTGCGAGATATAGGCATCCACTGGAATGGTGACCGGTTCAGACAGGACTTCCTTGATACCGGTTATTTTATTTGTCATCGTCTTCTCCAATCCCGTTTAGGCGGTGCAGGGTGGCTCTGTCGTGCCAGCGGCTTTCGCCTGAATGATTGATTGAGTAGTTCAAAAAATATGTCCGGACATGTATGATGGCACAATCAAGGTTGCGAAGCCATATGGTGCTAGAATATTCAATGATTGATGTAGATGTCCGGATTAATATAGTAATCTGACAAGGCGCCAGGCTTTTTGGCGTTTTTGTCCACCAGCGGAGTCGAATGCGAGGCCATGATAAAGAACCGATCCAAAACGGCGGTTAAACCCAAGAAAGCACCGGCGCAGGCAGGGCACACAATCATGACGGTGGAGGCTGATTCCAAGCGTCCGCTATACATGCAGGCGGCGTTGGAGCTGAAGGCCGAAATTGTGAATGGTGTGTATCCCGTTGGGTCATTGATTCCGACAGAGGATGAGCTGTGCAAGCGCTTTTCCATCAGCCGTTACACGGTGAGGGAGGCGCTGAGAGTTCTGCGTGAGGAGGGCTTGGTGTCGTCCCGTCGTGGTGCGGGCACCATCGTTGTTCCGCCCCGTCCGCGCGATGCGGATATCCATCAGGTGATGTCCATCAATGATTTGCTGGCATTTGGCACCGGTACCCGCTTTGCCATTGATTCCATCAAGATGGTGACCATCGACAGCAAGCTGGCGACGCGAACTGGATTGCCTGTGGGAGAAAAGTGGCTACAGGTGCTCGGCTTTCGCAGAACTCAAAACGCAGATGAACCGGTGGGCCAGTCGGAGTACTACATCAATAGTGCATTCGCAGCCATAGGCAGGATTTTGCTGCGACACGAAGGCCCGATATTTCCGCTGATCGAGGACATGTTTGGTGAAAAGGTTGCTGAGGTTCATCAGCAGATCGCAGCCACGCTGGTGTCCAAAGCGCTTGCGGCGGAGCTCAAGGTCAAGGAAGATTCTGCCGCGCTTGAAATTCGCCGTACTTACAAGGCATCCAGTGGAAAAATCCTTCAGGTGACAATCAATACGCATCCTGCTTCCCGATATCGACACTCCATGATATTGCAGCGGTTCAAGTCCTGACGTTGCAACGGTCGAGAAGTAAAGAATGGTTTTCAACTTTCAATTTTCATAGATGTTCAGTCATGACACAGAAACTTTGGTCACCATCCCCGGAACGAATTGAAGGCACGTTGCTCAAGCGCTTTATGGACAGCATCTGCAAACAGTATGGTGTATTCCAGGATTATGATCAGCTATGGCAGTGGTCTGTGGATGAGATCGAGGATTTCTGGCGCGCGGTTTGGGATTTCTGTGGTGTGGTGGGTGATCCTGCGGAGGAGGTTCTGCGCAATGGTCAGGATCTCTTCAACGCCGAATTTTTTCCCGATGCCAGTCTCAATTATTCCGAGAATCTGCTGCGCGGAGCCAAGGCTGATCCGGTGCTGATATTTCGTCATGAGAGTGGCATGCGTCAGGAGATATCGCATCAGACACTGTGCGACCAGGTTTCACGCCTGCAACAGGCGCTGTGGAATATGGGGGTTCAGAAAGGCGATCGTGTTGCAGGCTATCTGCCCAATATTCCAGAAGCTGTGGTAGCCATGCTCGCAACGGCGTCTCTGGGCGCTGTGTGGTCTTCCTGTTCTCCGGATTTCGGCGTGAACGGGCTCAAGGATCGCTTTGGTCAGATTGAACCCAAGGTTCTGTTTACGGCAGATGGCTACACCTACAATGGCAAGTTTTTCGATTCATTGGGCGTTGTGGCGGAATTGGGTTCACACCTTCCCAACGTCAAAAAGATAGTCGTCATTCCATTTGTTAACGACAAGCCAAAGATCGGGATTCTGGGTCAGAAGGGTGTTCTGCTCACTGAGCTTTGCTCACAATATGTAGAACAGCCGCTGCAGTACACGCAGGTGAATTTTCGTGATCCGCTATTTATCCTGTTCTCGTCCGGTACAACCGGTTTGCCGAAATGTTTTGTCCATTCAGTGGGTGGAACCTTGCTGCACCACTTGAAGGAACATCAGCTGCAGTGCGATATAAAGCCGCAGGATCGCCTGTTGTATTTTACCACCCTTGGTTGGGCAATGTGGAACTGGCAGGTGAGCGCGCTGGCATCGGATGCGACGCTGGTGCTATATGAAGGTTCTCCAACCTATCCGAATGCGTATCACCTGGCGGATGTTGTGGCAGAGGAAAAGGTTACACACTTTGGAACTTCGGCCAAATATCTGGATTCCTGTGCGAAACAGAATGTAAGACCGGTCGAAACCCATGACTTTGCTTGTCTGCGTACCATTCTGTCCACTGGATCACCCTTGTCCGCCGAAGGCTTTCAATATGTCTATCTTTCGTGGAAGCAGGATGTTTGTCTCTCTTCCATCTCGGGTGGAACCGACATCATTGGATGTTTTGTCGGGGGCAATCCGATCGGCCCTGTTTACGCAGGACAGTGTCAGAAGCGGCATTTGGGAATGGATGTCCGGGTGTACGATGGTGATGGACAACCGATCATGGGGGAACCTGGTGAGTTGGTCTGTCTGTCTCCCCATCCTGGCATGCCGCTGGGATTCCTGAATGACCCTGACCGCAAGCGCTATTTTGATGCGTACTTTGCCAGATTTGATAGTGCCTGGTGTCATAGCGACTGGGTGGAGCTGACGCCCGAGAAAGGCATGATTTTCTACGGCCGTTCGGACGCAACCCTGAATCCCGGTGGTGTACGCATCGGAACCGCGGAAATCTATCGGCAGGTGGAAAATATCGAGGAAATCCTGGAATCTGTTGTGATCGGACAGGATTGGGACAATGATGTGCGTGTGGTGTTGTTTGTCAGGTTGAAGGAAGGTTTCCAGTTGACGGATGAGTTGGTGCGACGAGTAAAAAATGAAATTCGCGTCAATGCAACGCCGCGCCATGTACCGGCGAAAATTTTGGCGGTTACTGATATTCCTCGCACCCATTCCGGGAAAGTCACCGAGCTCGCCGTGCGTGATGTGGTGCATGGCAGGGCGGTCAAGAATATGGAATCGCTGTCGAATCCAGAGGCGCTGCGGTGTTTCATGAATCTTGAGCCGCTGTTGTCCTGATCTGTTGAAAATCAAATCAGATAACAACAAAGGTTTTCATACCATGACGTCGAAACAACAGGGCTTTCTTGAAAAGCCTGTGCTGGTTGCGGGGGCGAGCGGTTTCGTGGGAAGTCATACAGCCCGGGAGCTGGTCAGACAGGGGCGTCAGGTCAGCGTGTTGATGCGGAAGACCAGTCGCCAGGATGCAATCGAAAATCTGCTTGTTCAGGTTGTTTACGCTCGGCATCAATCCCGGCGGCCTGGTCACCGAGGATATTGACTTCAACTGGTACGATATGGCGCCACCCTACATTCTTGCCAGGTTGCACGCAGAGCAAACATTTTTTCAGTATTGTCATAACAAGGGTTTGCCAGGCGTGGCGTTGTGCGTGGCCAACACTTATGGCCCCGAGGATTATCAGCCAACACCTCACGGCAAAATGTTGTGGGATGTTGCGCGTGGAAAAGTTCGCTTCATCATAGATGCCGTTGCGCCTACTGTGGATATTCGCGATGTTGCCAAGGCTGCCTTGCTTGCCGAACTTCATGGGAAAATCGGTGAACGCTACATTATTGCCAATGAGTTCATCAGTAATCGGGACTTCTATAGTGCGGCGGCAGCTGAATGCGGCAACAAGCCGGTACATGTCATCCCGCGATCACTGGCATACGGGATTGCCTAGGTCGCTGAACGGTTCCTGAAACTGTTGCGCCGGAAGGATTACCTTGTGAGCACCGACGCTGTTTTTCTTTCCAACGTCGTTCAGCGGATGGACAGCCGCAAGGCGCGCAGGGATCTGCACTGGAATCCGCGCCCGATCAGGGAGACCATAAAGGACGCGATGGCCTGGTATTCGCGGCGGGAAAAATCGCTGCCTGCGCAGGCTGTTTCGAATACAGTGCCGGAGACCCAGTGCAAGATCCCCGACAGGCGTGCTATCTGATTATGCCGGTATGCGACTGAGGCGATCCTGGATGATGTCGGTAGCTTCCCCGATGATTCTGGTAATCAGCTCGGATACGGTTGGAATGTCATTGATGAGGCCTTGCACTTGGCCCGCCCAAATCAGGCCTGCATCGACGTCGCCGGTTTCCAGGGCCTTTCTGCCGTCTGCACCTTTCACCAGGTGGTGAACGTTTTCGAATTTTGCTTCCGGATCCTTGAGAATCCGCACCACTTCATCCGAGACACTGTTCTTGCCGACCCGCCCGGTGTTGCGTAGTGAGCGGAATATCAGATTGGTGCTTCGCTCATCGTTTTGCACCAGAAATTCCTTGATGCGTTGATGGATTGGCGCTTCGACTGTGGCACAGAAGCGAGTGCCCATGTTGATGCCGTCTGCACCCAGTGCCAGCGCTGCCACCAGTCCGCGACCGTCACCAAACCCGCCAGAAGCCAGCATCGGAATCTTGACCTTGTTCGCGGCAGCCGGAATCAGGACTAGCCCGGGAATGTCGTCCTCGCCAGGGTGTCCTGCGCATTCGAAGCCGTCGATGGATATCGCGTCCACACCCATGCGTTCGGCAGACAATGCATGTCGAACAGCGGTGCATTTGTGAATGACCTTAATGCCATTTGCCTTGAAATCGTCTACGTGTTCCTTAGGATTGTGACCTGCAGTTTCGACGATGGTGATGCCGCTGTCGATGATCGCCTTGCGGTATTCCGCGTAGGGCGGCGGATTCACCGATGGCAGAATGGTCAGGTTCACGCCGAAAGGTTTGTCGGTCATCGAACGGCAACGGTCGATTTCCCGACGCAGCTCATCGGGTGACGGCTGTGTCAGTGCTGTCAGGATGCCGAGGCCACCTGCGTTGGAAACCGCTGCAGCCAGTTCGGCGCGCCCCACCCACATCATGCCGCCTTGCACAATGGGATATTCAATGCCTAATAGTTCTGTGATGCGTGTGCTGAATCTCATGTTTGCCAGTTTTCCCGATTGAGTTGGTCTTCTGTGTGTGCGTTAGCGTGGCGGCATGCGGATTGCGCCGTCGAGTCGGATGACCTCGCCATTGAGCATTGGGTTGGCGATGATGCTTTGCACCATGAGGGCGTATTCCGATGGCTGGCCAAGGCGGCTGGGGAAGGGCACCTGCTTGCCCAGTGCATCCTGCACGTTCTGCGGCATGCCTGCCATCATCGGCGTATAGAAAATGCCGGGTGCGATGGCAACTACGCGAATGCCATACTGAGCCAGATCGCGCGCGATGGGCAGTGTCATTCCAACCACACCACCTTTGGAAGCCGAGTAGGCAGCTTGACCCATCTGGCCTTCGAAAGCGGCGACGCTGGCGGTATTGATGATTACGCCGCGTTCCTCGCCAATGGGTTCAGCTGTGGACAGGCGGGCGGCAAAGTGCGCAATGACGGTGAATGTGCCAATCAGATTGATCTCGATGGTCTTGCGAAACTGGCCCAGCGGATGCGGTGTGTTTCCCTTGCCAACCGTCTTGGCGCCGGTTGCAATGCCGGCACAGTTCACCAGAATACGCGCGATTCCATATTGCGCTTCCGCTGCGGCGATGGCTTCGCGGACATTGTCCTCATTGGTTACGTTCACCGTGATGAACGTGCCGTTGATTTTTTTCGCCTGGGCTTTGCCGGCTTCTTCGTTCATGTCAAAGATGGTCACGCTGGCGCCTGCTTCTGCCAGCATTTCAGTCGTGGCTGCGCCCAATCCAGAAGCGCCTCCGGTCACAATTGCAGGTAGTCCTTTGCTGATTTTCATCGTGGTATCTCGCTCGTGTGCGTTGCTGTTCAAACCAGTTCCACAGCCATGGCGGTTGCCTCGCCGCCACCCAGGCAAATGCCCGCGACACCACGTTTCAAACCGCGTTGCTTCAGTGCAGCCAGCAGAGTTGCCACAATACGGGCCCCCGATGCACCTATGGGATGGCCCAGGGCACAGGCTCCGCCATTGATGTTGATTTTTTTGTGGGGAATGGCAAGTTCCTTCATGGCGATCATGGCCACTACGGCAAACGCCTCGTTGACTTCGAACAGATCGACATCCTTGACCGACCAACCTGCCTGCGCCATCACTTTTTTCATGGCGGGAACCGGTGCGCTGGGAAAATCCCCTGGTTCATGAGCATGACAGCCCGTTGCCACGATTCGCGCACACACCTTCATGCCCATGCGTTGGGCCACGCTGGCGCGGGTGAGTACCAGGGCAGCGGCACCGTCGGAAATGGAAGACGAATTGGCCGGCGTCACGGAGCCGTCTTTGGCGAATGCGGGCTTCAATGTGGGAATTTTTTCCGGATTCACTTTGCCCGGTTGTTCATCCACGCTCACTAAATGGGTTCCGGTGCGGGTTGTCACTTCAACCGGCACGATTTCATCCTCAAACAAACCATTGGCAATCGCCAGCTTCGCCCGAGCAAGTCCTTCAGCGGCATACGCATCCTGATCGGCCCGGGTAAAGCCAAATTTGCGAGCATTGTTTTCCGCAAACACGCCCATTAGGGTGTCCTGTTCGTAAGCGTCTTCCAGCCCATCCAGGTACATGGAATCCTTGATGGTGTCATGACCGACACGGCTGCCGGCACGGTGTTTGGATAATAGATACGGCGCGTTGGACATGGATTCCATGCCGCCCGCGACGATGATGTCTGCTGCACCCGCCAACAAGGTTTCCATCGCCAGAATAGCCGCCTGCATACCGGAACCACACATCTTGTTGACAGTGGTGGCCTGGACTGAGCGGGGCAGTCCGGCGTTCAGTGCCGCCTGACGTGCCGGGGCCTGACCAAGACCGCCAGGCAACACGCATCCCATGTAGATGCGATCGATTGCTTCGCCGGATATTCCGGCCCGCGCTACGGCAGCCTTGACGACAGCAGCGCCCAGTTCCGTCGATTTCAGCGCTGACAGGCTGCCCAGCAATCCGCCCATGGGGGTACGGGCGTAGGAAGCGATGACCACGGGATCTGGTGACATGATGGACTCCTTTTCTGAAAGGTTGATTAGAGTGTGCGGGCGATGACCATGCGCTGGATGTCCGAAGTGCCTTCATAAATCTGGCAGACGCGGACATCGCGATAGATCTTGGCCAGTCCGAACTCTTCCAGATAGCCATAACCACCCAGTGTCTGAATGGCGCCCGAGCAGACGGCCTCGGCGGTTTCTGAAGCAACCAGCTTTGCCATCGACGCTTCCTTTAGGCAGGGAATGCCGGTGTCCTTGATGCTTGCCGCGTGCAGCCTCCAGGCGGGCAGCGAGATCAGCCAGCCGGAATCCCACAGCCTGATGATCGATGATGGCCTTGCCCATGGACTGACGCTCTTTGGCGTAGGCAATCGCGATATCCAGTGCAGCCTTGGCCATGCCGATGGATTGCGCCGCGATGCCAATGCGGCCCGCTTCCAGATTTGAAAGTGCGATGCGATAGCCCTGACCTTCCTCTCCCAGCCGTAATGCAGGTTCAATCAGCAGATTTTCAAAGCGCAAACTGCAGGTGTCGGATGCTCCCTGTCCGAGCTTGTGTTCCACCTTGTCGACGCAATAGCCATCGCGATCGGTGGGCACCAGGAAAGCGGAAATGCCTTTCTTCCCGGCGGCGGGATCGGTCACCGCAAACGCGATGGCAAGGCCAGCAATTTTTCCCGACGTGATGAACTGTTTGGCGCCATTCAGGACATAGTGGCTGCCAGTCCAGGTAGCCCGGGTCCGGATGGCGGCCGCGGCGATTTCCATGAGTGCCAGAGCGTAGGAAACGTAGTTGGCGCCGGCACCACCAACGGCTTCCGGAGCGGTCATCCCCATCAGACCGAGTTCCGCGAGTTCTTCGAACAGCTCCGGTGGGTAGTCCCCGTTGGCTTCGAATTGGAGGGTCTTGGGGCGTAGCTGCTGCTGCGCGAAATTACGTACAGCTGACGCAATGGCCAGCTGTGTATCGGTCAGGATCATGTCTTTTGATTTCAGTGCTGGTGGCGTGGAGTCTTCATCACAATTTCAGCGTTATTGACGCAGACGGAGAATTCTCTGTTATTATTAAAGTCAACAATGTTGTCTATTATGCCTGCTGGCGAGGCAGCAGTCCATTGGTCTTTTGCGTGACATGAAAGGCAGCGCGGCTCGCTGGCTCTTGCAAGGGCCAGCGATGAAATGCGGGCGTCGGCGTGTTACACTTTGCGCGCAACTTTTCTCTAAAACACACATGATTTGGGATCCCGATATGCCAAAAGCCATGCCCCGAGAGCGTCGTAGAAGAGATCCGGATGGAACCCGCAGTGCAATTCTGGATGCAGCCCAGTCCATACTGGCGCAGGATGGTGCGGAAGCGTTGAGTGTTTCCCGTGTAGCGAATTTGGCAGGCGTCAATCGTGGTACGGCTTACCAGCATTTTCTGGCCAAGGAAGATCTGATCGAAGCCACGATGGAGAGAGTGAGTCACCAGTTGCTAGAAGCGGTATTCGAAGAAACGGAAGACAACGCCTATCCCGGCGATGATGGTCTGGATGCGGATCTGCAGCACTTGCCCGATGTCATCAAGCGCATGGCCGGTTTTACCATGCGGATGGCGGAATTTACGGTGGAGAATCCGGACATCAGCCGCATCTGGCTTTTTGACGTGCTGTCCAAGAAGGATCCCAAGGAGGATGTGTTCTACAAGCGCTTCCTGCAGGCGATCGAAAGGCTGGCCAGCAGTGACGTGAGTGAGCCCGATATCGATACCGAAGCGCTGGCGGTTTTGATGCTGTCTGGGTTTTTCCTGTGGCCGGTATGGGTTGATGCTCATGCCAAGACCAAAAAAATGCGGCTGCAGATGGCACAGCGATTTGGAAATGAAGTGTTGCGTCTTACCCTGCATGGTTTCCTGGCGGCAAAGAGCCGTGAAGTGCTGGGTGCGACACGCAAATAGACGCTGATTCTGATTTATAGGGGCTGTACCGTGAGTGCGAAGTGTTCTGCCTGGGATCGTTATTCGGGATATCGGGTTGACCTGCTGCCATGTCGCGCAACCGGAAGGATCTCCCACTTGGGCAAAACATTGGCACTTAGCCAAGCTTGTCTGGTGGTGCAGGAATCCGATCATGACAGCCGCTTGTATTTTCCGGAAGGCGATGTGGACTGGTCGTTTTTCGAGGCCAGTCCGCATCAGACGTTTTGCCCATTCAAAGGTGATGCCAGCTACTGGTCGTTGAAGCTGGGGGATGTATGCGTCGAAAACGTGGTATGGACTTATCGTGATCCTTTTCCTGAAGTGGAAGGGTTGAAAGGATATGTGTCTTTCGACACCGAAAAACTCAAAGTGGAACTGGTGCAGCGCTGGGGTGCGGAAAAAGACCATGCGGTTGTAACGACGTTTCCTGTTTGGGGCGATGCTACCGATCTGCTCGATCTTCTGGATGTGAAACCGGTTGCCGACAAACACTTTGTCAGTGCTCCTTATCCCGATCCGCCCATCGGCACGTTCATTGCCGAACTCAAGGCGCGACGCCGGCGCAGTGTGGTGGAGGGTGGTCATCAGTTGGCTCAGGCCATTGTTGCCGCGTCAAAGACCATCCCAAGCCAGCGGGTAACTTCTGCATCCATGATTTTCAGCAAGGCTGCCAGCTTCGAAGAGCCGCTCGATGTCCACGTGGAGCTGTTGCGGGGTGGCCGTAATTTTTCCACGCTGGAAGTGAAAACCGTGCAGAGCAATCAGCTGAGGTCGGTGGGGCTGGTGCTGATGGATGCATCGCCAGGGGATAGAATCAGGAATACTATGGCGATGCCCAGCGTGGCTGGCCCGCTCGAATCAGTGCCGCTGGATATGAAAGTGACTGGCCGCGAAATCCGTATCGTTGATGGCGCTTACACCAACGACCTTGATCATATCGGCCCGCCGGAGCTTTATGCCTGGATTCGTTTTCGTGACGCACCGGCAGAATCCTACCAGCACACAGCGTTGATGACGCAGGCCACGACGCACTGGACAATCGCCGCCGCCCTGCGTCCGCATCCCGGTCTCAGTCAGGCGCTTGCGCACGTGTCATTATCCACTGGCCCCCTCAAAACCGACATTTCATTTCATGACGAGGTGGATGTCAGCCAGTGGATGCTCTATGTGAATGATGCTGTTTATGCCGGCAGAGGTCAGGCGCAAGGAGTGGGCAAGATATTTTCGATAGACGGGCGTTTGCTGGCGACCTATTCGGTTCACACCATGATCCGGGATTTTGCTGCCGATTCTGGCAATTCCGGGCATAACGCGATGTAGAACAGTCTTCCGGTTTCCACATCACGATCACAACCGCTAAAAGCGCAATTGCACATCACAAAAGACGGAGCGTGGTAGGCCGACGAAGTAACGGTCGCCGCCAAAAGCGCTGTAGTCTGCACGCTCGGCATAATCTCTGTTGGTCAGATTGGTAATACGCAAGCCCACGTTGAGTGCGTCGCTAACCTGTTGCCGCAGTCGCAGATGCAGCAGGTCGTGTCCGTCGTAGCTGTGCAGATTTTCCAGATCCGTGTAGTACTTGCCCATGGATACCCATTCCAGTTCCAGCCGGGTCGCGTCGTAAGGTTTCCAGCCGATTTGCACTGAACTCATCCGCCGTGGTGCCGAGACAATGTCGTTACCGTCAGTTTGCAACAGCGCGCTGGAGGCGGGCGCCGTCACATCGTTGGTATAAAAGTGTCGGGCGAAGGTTCCACCGGCACCAAGATCCCACTGCTCGTTCACCGCCCACAGCAATTGATACTCCAGGCCATAGTGGCGGGTCTTGCCACTATCAATATTCTGCCGATCCGAGGATTGAAAGATCACATTGTTTTTCTTCATGTGAAAACCGGTCAGGTTGTAGCTGACGGCTGCGATGGTGCCTCTGACGCCCAACTCTGTGCTGTTGATTTCTTCCGAGTCGAGATTGGCAATCAGCTGGCCAGCCTGCAGGCGGTAGAGTTCCGTCGCCTGCGGTGCACGAAATCCATGGCTGAAGCGGACGCTGGTGATGAATGCATCGCTGTAGCTGTAAACTGCGCCGGTATTGGCAGAAACGTTTTCAAAGTCGTCGATACGATCTTCTGGGCGGGAGTAGCGACAACCGGTTGCACCGGTGGAGATGTTTTCGCAGGTGTTGCCGTCTGCATCCGTGCTGCCGCTGATCATGCGATTGTCGTAGTCGTATTCCAGAGTTTCATAGCGCCCGCCCAATGAAACGCTCATCCGGTCAGTCCATTGGTATTCCGCAGTCAAAAATGCCGCCAGCAACTGGGCGGCTACCTGGTAGTCGTATTGTTTGCCAGATGGAATGTTCCATGCAAAATCGTCGGCCTGGGTTTGTTTCAGATAGGCATCTGTAAACTCTACATCCAGTCCTTGCGTAAGAATCAGTTCAGGGTAAATGAGTTTGTGATAGGTGGTCTGAACGCCACCGCTGGTCTGACCGTTTTCCTCCACCGGTTCGCCGGGGAGGAAGTGCATCAGGAATTCCATGTCGGAATGTCGCGCATAGGGTGTGATGATCAGCACGCTGCCATCTGCCAGATCGCGTTCGAGATGGGTTTGCCAGCGCAGGGACTGGCTGTCGCGGTAGGCTTCCGGATTGGGATTTTCCTTCCGCCGTTCGTCGTCCTTGTATGCATCGGTGCCAACCACATACCCTGCTGTTTCCTGGTTGAGATTGCTCATGCTGATCAGACTGAAGCTGTTCCAGATCTCGCCCTGATAGTCCAGTCGGGCTGTCAGCTTTTGCTGGTCGAATCCAGAGTCATCCTGATAGCCGCCGTCGGATGCGCCATTGACGTTGATGCGGTAACCATAGTTCCCGTGACTGTCGCTGACACTGAGCTTGGCGCGGCCATAGTCGTTGGGGCCCGCTTCCGCTGAAAACAGCGCTTCATGCTGCAAAGACGACGGCTGACTAATGACATTGATCACGCCGTGGAGCGCATCGGAACTGTGCAGTGCCGTGCCGGGTCCGCGCAGAACCTCGATCCGTTGTGCCTGCTCGGTGTTGAGATCAAACAATTCATTGACGTTGCAGAAGCCGACGGGGCGCACGGATACGCCGTCTTCCGCAATGTAAAATGCACCACAGCTGCCGGCGCCGGTAAGTACAGGTGAGCGGATGGCGGTGAGATGTTCCTGGCCGTTGCCGCGAGTGATCCAGACACCAGGCACGCGGTTCATCAGTTCGCTGATGTGAACGGCGGACACTTGCTGAATATCCTGTTGTGAAACCACACTCAGACTGCTGTTCAATGTGGAAACGGGCTGACCGACTCTGTTGGCAGTGACGGTGATCGTTTCCAGCAGTGGCGTGTCGTCAGGTGATGGTTGCCCAGCGTGGCAGGTGAGGGCGACGCTTGATAACAGAATGGAGTGAAACAGCAGAAGCATGCCCAAACCGGAATTCGTGTGATGTGGGGTGGACGTGAGACTGCGCATGTTGCTGATCCGGGTTTCGGGCTGTATGAAGGGTATCATTGATCGGGTTGTGACGTTTTCCGATCCGGAGAGATTGGCTGCCCGAAAACTGGTTTGCGTTTCTCCTGCAATGCACGTACGCCTTCGCGATGATCGCTCGAGTGAGCGCTGAGCCCTTCATAGGCCAGGCCCGTATCCAGCAACGAGTGGACGATGCGCTTCAGTTCCAGATTGATCAGGACTTTTGTCCAGCGGATGGCCTTGGTCGCGCCCTTCAGCATACGCTCGCAAAAAGCGGTTACCGCCGTATCCAGTTCTGTCACCGGCACGCAGTGATTGATCAGGCCAATTTCCTGCGCCTTGACAGCAGTGAGCAGGTCACCCGTCAGCAGATATTCCTTCGCGCGACCAAAGCCGATGCGCTGAGGCCAGATGGCCGCACCACCATCGCCGGCCACCAGTCCAAGTGCTACGTGAGGATCACCGATTTTGGCTGTATCCGCTGCGAAAATTACGTCGCACATCAACGCCAACGTGGCACCGAGCCCAACCGCATGTCCATTGAGCCGGCAAATCAGTGGTTTCTCCAGATCCAGCATGGAATACACGATTTGCTTGGCCAGACGTGCTTCATATTCGAACTGCTCTGGCCGAGCCGCATTGCCGGCAATGTGTTCGAGGTCACCACCGGCTGAAAACGCTCGTCCGGCGCCGGTCAGCACCACGACATCGGAATGGGGATCGGAGGCTGCATAGATGAACACGTCCGCCAGTTCCTGCAGCATTTCCAGATTGACGGCATTGAGCAGTTCAGGCCGGTTGAGGGTGATGGCCAGAAGGCGCCCCGCGCGTGTCACAATCAACTGGTTGTACTGGCGTACGGGCTGTGTTTCGGACATACGCGACTGTTCTCCACATTCTTTGTTCGAGTCTTGTTGAATGTCGTGCTGCTTTCAATGTTACTGAAAACAATGATCGGCAACTGCTTGTGCTTGTCCACCACGCCCTTTGAGCTCGGACAGCAGTGCTTTCAGACGGTATGTCCAAAGGTGCAGCGGAAATTCAAGTGTCATTCCCATCGCGCCCACGAACTGATGCAACTCATAAACGACCCGCGTCGCACTATCCTGCGCGTGCAGTGCTGCTATTGCGGCGTCGCCTTCCTCTGCTGTCCAGGCAGCCTTGATGGCCATCAACCGCACGCCGCGTGCCAGCACAGTACACTCCGCCATACGATGTTGCACAGCCTGAAAACTGCCGAGCGGGCGACCAAACTGCTTGCGGATCGTCAGGTGTTCTGTGGCTGCATCCAGTGCTGCCTGCAACAATCCAGCAGCCTCGGCTGCCAGAGCGATGCGCAGCCATTTGCGGATGTTGGCAGCGTCTTTGTCTGGCAAAGGCGCGTAGTCAGGAATGCTTTTCAGGCGGCCCATGGGGTAAGCATAGAGGGAGTCCACAACGTCGACATCGCCTGGCGCTGGGCTGATGATACCAACTTTATCACCATCCAGAATAATCAATGTCGCTGCTCCCGCGACAAAACGTCCAGGACGGCCATTTTCAACCACTGCGATGGGCCGGGACCAGTCTCCACCCAGTTGAGGCCCCACCAGCATTGAAACTGCGGCTCCTGTTGCATAGGGCAGGCGTGCCAGACGTTCCACCATCATGGCAGCAGCAACCGGCCCGAGCTCGGGAATTTGTGCGGCATCAAAAAATCCGCCCAACTCCAGTTCGTGAGTCAATGCTGGATCGACGAGGTTGAACCCGCGAAACTCAGTGGGCGGACTCTTGAATTTGGTAGCCAGCTTATCAAGTGCACTGTTGAGGGCAATCTGGTCTGAATTGGGTGCGAAATCCATCAGCGTGGCTCCCTGGGCAGTTGCAGTAGTTGTGTGGCAATCAGATTGAGCTGGATTTCAGCCGCACCCGATGCGATACCGGCCACTATGCCCCGTTGATGATGCGCCAACAGCAAAGGATCACCGCCGGCCAGTGTTTCTGGCAGGTGCTCAACCACGAACTCTGCCACTGCCCGTTCAGCGTTGACAGTGGCAATGCGGGCGACGCTGGCTTCCGATCCTGCGGTGATACCTTTCTGCCGTTGATCGATGATCTCATAGCTGAAAAGTCGGGCGGCTTCGCATGCGGCTTTTGCCCGCGCAGCCTGTTCAGTGGCGCCCGTGCTAAAGCGATCACGCTGTTTGAGCAGGGTAGCGGCACGATGCAGAATTCGCGACGCCAGTGCAAAGCGGGGAATGCCAACCCGTTCCAGTGAGAGCGCGGTGCGCACAATGTCCCAGGCCTGTCCTTCTTCTCCCAACATTGCGCTGGCCGGTACCAACACGTTTTCGAAGAATACTTCGTGGATATCACCTTCACCGATAAGGCTGGGAATTTCCACCACCGTGATGCCAGGAGTGTCCATGGGAACCAAAAAGATGGAGATGCCACTCTTGCCGGTGCCTGTCCTTGCCAACAGAAAGCAGGTTTCAGCTTCAGCTGCGTAGGAGGTCCAGATTTTCTGCCCATTGATACAGTACTGGTCTGCCTGCCGATGTGCGCGAGTGCGCAGTGACGCCAGATCCGACCCAGCCTCTGGCTCCGAAAATCCCTGGCACCACAGCGTTTGACCTTGCGCCATCGGCGGAATATAGCGCGCTTGCTGTTCCTTGGAACCAAAATTCATCAACGTGGGGCCGATCCAGTTTACGTTCATGTACTGGCCGCCGCGAGGTTCTCCGGCTGCCCACATTTCTTCTGCCAGAATGAATGCAGACCATGCGTCTGCATCGCGACCTCCCCAGCGCGCCGGCCAGTGGGGAACCAGCAATCCGGCGTCAGCCAGCTGTGCGCAGAATTGCCTGGAAAACTGGCTTTGTGACGCTGATCCCGGGCCGTGGGCAATGTGTTCCCAATTGTCCGGTAAGTGCGTGGCCAGAAAATCACGCACGGTTGCGCGAAACTCCTTCTGTTCTTTGTTCCAGCTGAATTCCATCGAAACAGATCCTGGCAATGGCTCGATTATTTGGCGCGGCTGCGTGGCAGGCCCAGGGCACGTTCTGCAATCATGCTACGGTGAATTTCACTGGTGCCGCCATAGATGGTGGTGCCCTGTGCGTGCCGGTAGCTCAAGTTGAGCAGCGCGGCGGCGCCTTTCCGCTTGGACAAAGAGTACGGTGCAGTCAGATCCAGCAGATCCGATGCATCCTCAAGAAATTTCTCGGATGAAAACATTTTCGCCATGGGCCCGTAGGCCAGATTGGGCAGCTTCTCAACAGCGGCCCACAGCGAGCGACGCGAGATCATCTCGGTCAGGAAATAATGTGCCATCGACTTGGCGAGACGTTTTTGTGCTGCAGGGTCTTCGATCAGGGGGCGTCCACGATAACGGATTTCACGACACAATTCGGCTGCCGCATCTACCAAGGCGCGTTGGTGGTTGGCAAAACTGCCGCCGCCGTGCTCCAGTTCAAGTCCGGCCGCCATCACCTTGAGGCCCGCGTCAACATCTCCCAGGCGATAGCTGTCCGGAATCTTCACGCCTTCGTAGTAGGTGATATTGGTGCGTTCTTCCTGAAACGTGTAGACAGGCTGCACTTCGACACCAGGAGCATCAAGGGGAACCACGAACATGGTGAGCCCCTTGTGTTTGGCAACATCCGTGTTGGTGCGGGTGAGCATCAACACATACTGCGCAATATTGGCGCCGCTGGTGAACATCTTCGATCCATCGATGCGCCAGCCATCACCCTCCCGGGTAGCACGGGTTTTGGCAGCAAACACATCGGAACCGCAATGGGGTTCGGAGTAACCAAGGCTGCAGATGGCTTCTCCAGAGACGATTTTGGTCAGAACTTCACGCTTCAGTTCGTCGCTTCCGTAGCGACGAATCATGGTGCCAACCATTGAGGTAGTGCCGACTGCGTGATGGCTCCAGTGATGCTTTTCCCAGACATGGGACAGTGCACTCATCGCATATGGCGGGGCTGCACGTCCGCCCCACTCAACGGGCCAGTCGGGAAACAGAAGCTTGGCTTCGGCCAGCTTTCGATGCACCCCTGCGTCGAAACCGTCAAAAGAGTAGTGGGCTTTTGCTTTCAATTCAGGTGTCAGCGTCTTCGTGAAGAAGGCATCAAGCTCGGCCGCCATTTGGTGTGCCTGTTCACCCAGGTCAAAATTAATGGACACCTCTCCCACATCGGGCAGCACGGCCACTTCGCCAGCATAGAGGCGACGACCGCCCTCTTCCAGCAACCGTTCCGGATCACCCAGAATCAGCGCCCAATCCTTGGCGCGAAGGTTGTACAGGTGGATATCGTACTCGGTTGTCAGTCCATAGCCGCCAAAGGTGTGCAATGCGTGGGCGACTGCAAGACTTGCGGTTCTGGCATTCCACCAGGCAGCCAGGGAAACTTCCGCGCCGGCTTCGGGCTCGCCGTGCGCGATATCGTGGATCGCCTTCCAGACAAAATATTTGCCACTGTCGATATCGGTAATGCGATCTGCCAGTGGATGTGAAATGGCTTGGTAAGTGCCAATGGGCTGACCAAATGCCTCACGCTCGCAGGCGTAGGCGGCTGCGAGTTGCACGGCCTCGCGTGACAGTCCTGCCAGGGCGGCAGCTACCAGCAGTTTCCATTCTTCAATCGCTTGGGCAAAAGTGTTGCGTCCGTCGACAGTGTCGGTCAGTAGTGTTTGCGCCGCGTTGGCCAGGTGCAATTCCGCCAGTGGTGTCGAGGCGAGGTTTTCTTCGCCCAGCGAGCCTGATTCCGAGCAGGTTGCTGCTACGGTGTCTACCAGTACGATTTTGTTCCCATTGCGGGCGATCACGAAGTCCGCCGCCGCGCCACCGGCTACCCATTGCGCCGGCTGCTCGGCGATGTCGTGAAACGCGATGGTAACGATGGTTTCGCCACGCATGGCCTTTTCGAGCAATTCAGCATTGGCATTGACGCCCAGCAGCGCCAGCAACCGAGTGGAAACCAGCGTTTCAGCAATGGGGCCAGACGCCAGTGTTCGGCCAACTTCTTCCATGAATATGGCAGCATCCAACAGTCCTAGCCCAAGACCTCCGGCCGCTTCAGGCACGCGCATGGAAAAAGCACCCATCTCGGCCAGCCCATGCCAGAGACGCTGATCAAATCCGCTCGGCTGTGCTGCCCGTACGCGTGCCTTGCTGCTTTCTTCTGCCAGGAAACGCACGAAGTTTTCGCGCATCAGGCGTTGGTCTTCCGAGAGGTGTAAATTCATATTGAGGCGACTCCATCAATGTGGCGACAGGGACAGGCATGTCCAAGTTGCTTTTATTTGCCTATAAATCTGAACCGCAGATCGAGATCAGGTCGGTTTGGTTGAGTCTGTCGGAGAAAAACAGAATGCCGGTCGTCGCGCGCCGGATCGACCGCTCAACCAATGAAATCACCGCCGTGTGCGAGTCAGTGGGTGGTGAATGCCGAGCGTCCGCTGTTGCTTGCTCCGTTTCACTGCATCTTGACGCGCATCAGATTCACCTAAGCTGCTGAAAACACAATGTGTCCCTGTCATATATCGATGCGGTGAAGCCAGGCGGATATTGTTGAATCGATCCTAGCATTCCATTCATTTAATAGTCAACACAGTTGTTTATTGTGGTGATTTGTGGCACAAATTGAGGTGTGGGAACATGCGTGAGTCAGATCATGGCTGAATCGAGGGTTCGGGAAAGACTCTGTTGTGTAGCCCCTACAGCAAAAAGTACAAATGAAACGGGCAATAAAGGATCGGCCAAATGCACTCCAAACCTAGCAGTCTTCAAATCGAAAAAAGTCTGCACGAACGCAATATGCCAATGAGTGTGTCGGACAAAACGGTGGTCATCACGGGGGCGAATGCCGGGATTGGATTTCAGGCTGCTCAGAAGCTTGCAGGCAGTGGCGCAAGGATTCTGATGGCGTGTCGTAGCGTGGAAAAGGCGAAGCAGGCGCGTAGCGACATCCTGTCCCAGATGTCAGATGCAGAAATAGAAATTCTGCCTCTTGATGTTTCTGAGCCTTCATCGGTAAGGGATTTTGCAGCACGCTTTGGCGAGCAATACGGCAAGCTTGATGTGTTGATCAATAACGCGGGCATTGTGACCCCGCACCTGGCGCGCAACAGTCTTGGATATGAATTGCATCTTGCCACCAATTATCTGGGTGCTTTTGCGCTGACCGGATTGCTGCTGCCGTTTTTCAACAAGACGGCAGCAACGCGAGTGGTAAATGTAGGCAGTTTGGCGCATCGCTTTGGAAAATTTGATTTCGAAGATCCTAACTGGAACAACACCCGATACAACAACTGGAAAGCTTACGCTCGAAGCAAGATTGCGACAGCGAGCTTCACCATGGAGCTGAATCGTCGCCTGCAGAAATTAGGCAGTACTACGATCGCGCTGAGCGCCCATCCTGGATTCGCTGCAACGGACATGGGCAGAAAGACCGGCGCAACAACCCCCAAGACTGCATTTGGCCGCTGGTATCAAAGCAAGATGGAAGCGTGGGTGGTTGCTGTGCCCGAGCGGGCTGCCGAGCCCATCATTCATGCAGCCAGTGCCGACGACGTCTGCGGTGGAGACTATTACGGTCCCACCGGTTTGTTTGAAATCAAGGGCAGAACTGGCAAAGCACGCATCAATCCGCTGGCAAAAAACATCGAATTTGGACGCCAGGTGTGGGCGGTCTCCGAATCGCTGACAGGGGTCAGCTATCTTTCTGACCTGTGATGTATTTGTTGTATCGGGTGATGTTTCGTAATCCGGAAATTCATAAGGCTGTCAGATGAATACAGGTGACAATTGCGATCAATTGCGTCAGGAAGTACGTACCTGGTTGCTGGAAAATGTGCCTGCAGGCTGGCGGGACGCCATGACCAACGTTGGGCAGGACGCGTTCGTTGCGTTGCAAAGGATGTGGTTTGAGAAGCTGGTAAGAGCCGGCTATGCGACGCCTCACTGGCCGGAGGGCTGGCACGGTGGTGGTCGATCCTTGTCTGATCAAAAGGTCATTTTTGAGGAGTTGGCCCGCGCAGACGCGCCGCGATTGATTCTCTATTTTGTAGCGCTCTATCACGCCGCGTGCACGCTCTTTGAGTGCGGTACTGCCCAGCAGCGGGAAAAATACCTGGAAGGCATTCTGAACGGCCAGGTCTGGTGCCAGGGATTTTCGGAACCCAATGCCGGATCGGATCTGGCTGCACTAAGAACCAGAGCTGAGCGCCATGGCGATCGTTACATCATCAATGGTCAGAAAATATGGTCCACCATGGCACAATACGCCGATTATTGTTTGCTGCTTGCGCGCACCGACAGCTCAGGGCCGCCACAGGCTGGACTTACTTACTTGTTGCTCGACATGCGAAGCAAGGGCGTATCCGTGCGCCCTATTTCCCAGATTACCGGCGATGACGAGTTCGCCGAAATATTCTTCGATGATGTGGAAATTCCAGTTGAAAATCGCGTCGGAGCCGAGGGCGATGGATGGGCTGTGGCGCAGGCGACACTGGCGTCTGAGCGTGGTTTGACGCTGGTGGAACTGACTCAGCGTATGCGCTATGCGTTGCCGCGGTTAGTCAGATCAATGCGCGAACAGGGTTGTGAGGACGACGCAGTGATCCGGCGTGACCTGGGTAGTCTGGTCGTCAATATTGATGCGGCGTGCGCATTGGCGGATCAATATCTGACGAAGCGTATTGCAGGCGCTGAGCAGGTGGGCGATGCCTCTGTTGTTAAGCTGTTTTATGCAAAGACGTTGCGCGAGTTTGCTTCGCTGGGCATGCGGATTGGTGGGTTGGAGAGTCAATACCACTCAGGCTTCATGCGCGGTGCGACTCAGGAAACCGGCCACTGGATGCTCGACTTCATGAACTCCTACAACTGGTCAATTGCCGGCGGCAGCAATGAAATCCAGCGCAATATCATTGCCGAAAGAATGCTTGGCATGCCCAGAGAGCCAAAGAGCTGGCAGGTAGTGGAGGGCAGGCCATGAGCGTCGAGCTGAATGAATTGCAGGAATCTGCCCGCAAGGTAATAGGCGGGGCAGGGCTGGCAGCGAATGAAAGCGCCACCTGGTCGCAGCTGGTGGAGCTGGGGTGGCTGCTGGTGTCCGTACCGGAGGCACTGTCAGGGTTGAGCATGGGCTTGCCGGGCGCGTGCATCCTGCATTCAGAGTTGGGCCGAGGCCTGTCGGCTGCACCATACCTTGCGGCCACGTTGGCCGTCGATGCCGTTTGTCAGTCTGGTTTCAGTGATCGAGAGCACTGGCTGGATCGTATGATTGCTGGCGAGTTGGTTACCGCCTCCTTGGCAGAGTCCGGTGTCCAAACTAGCGGAAAACATCTTTGCGGCGATGTTCAAGGGGTTCAGTCAGCCGACAGCGCCCGTCACATGCTGGTGTGGACTGCTGGCAATGAACTTGTCGCGCTGATCGCGCTGAACCAGCCGGGAATCGACATCGTTGTGAAGAACACCTGGGATCAAACAAGGCGCTTGTTCAGCGTCCGTTTGAATGATATCGATCTTGGTGAGCAAGTCATTCTCGCGGAGGGAGCAAGCGCCGAAAGCCTGATACGCCGATTGTTAGTGCAGCGAGACTTTGCGCTGGCTGCGGATGCAGTGGGTGGTGCTGCTTCCATATTGGCAATGACAGTTGACCATTTGCAGACGCGCATTCAATTCAAGCGACCGTTGGCCATGTTTCAGAGTCTGAAGCACCGTTGCGCCGATATGAAAGCATCCATTGATGCTGCTGAAGCATTGCTCTTTGATGCGGCGCGCAAAGTAAGGCATGAGCCTGACTCGCCTGATGCGAGAATCAAAGCCATGGGCACCAAATCTTTTGCAACGACGATGTTTGCGCGCGTTGCTGAGGCCTGTCTGCAACTGCACGGTGGAATCGGCATGGCTGTGGAGCATCCCTGCCATCTGTTTTTGAAGCGCGCTTTGTTAAATGAACATCTGGGTAGTGCCACCAATGTCTGCACACAGGAAACTGCGCGGGTATTGATGGCAGGCACCAGGTGATGACTGGGGCTTGCCCGGATGTGAGTGTGGTCTATTCCTCAAAACGGGCGAAATTTCCGCTAGTTATGACTGACTGCTTCGGCGATGGCGGGCGTTTGATATGCCTGTTAAGGAACGGAAAACACCGGTGTGCAAGCCAGTGGACTATCGTGTCGGCTTGCTTTATATTAATCATCAATGGTGTTCAATAACATGATTGTGAACTGTTGTTTCTTGGAAATGGACGAGGTGACAGCTGGTCTTCTTCTGACGTTGGGCGCCGACGCCCAGGGTCTTTAGCATGTCGATGGTGGTTTCATGGGTGCCATGAATACCGGTCAGGTTAATAAGTCTGCCTTGATATCAAGACGGCAATAATAGCGTTTGGACAGCGGGATTGACGATGCGCGCTTTACCTAAACTGGATTCATTTAACCGCGATTTCTGGACGGGTGGAGAGCGGGGAGAGCTGCGCGTCCAATACTGCAAAGATTGTGAAAATTTCATTCATCCACCACGTCCTGTTTGTCGTCATTGCCTTTCCGAAAATGTTGCCAGCAAGGTCGTTTCAGGTACCGGAGTGATAGATACCTTCACAATCAATCATCAGAAATGGCACCCGAAAATGGAGGTGCCTTTTGTCATCGCGAGGGTGGCTCTTGACGATGCCCCAGGCGTTTACCTGACGACCAATATCGTGGATTGCAGCATCGATGAGGTCGATGTTGGTGTCCGGGTAAAGGTTAAGTTCGAGCAGCAGGATGATGTATATCTGCCGCTTTTCGTAAAGATTGATTGAGTTGTGCGTATCCATCATGGCTGAACAGCATCATGACCAAGTGTAGCGAAGCTTTTATCACTGGAATTGGGCAATCCCAGGTTGGAATGAATCTGGAGCGGCACCCATTGCTGTTGACGCTTGATGCAGTCAAGGAAGCGTTGGATGGCGCTGGATTGTCCATCGAGCAGATTGATGGCGTTTCCACTTATCCCGGCCGTGTGCCGCAAATGTTGGGCTTTTCGCCCATTGGTGCTGATGAGCTGATTGATGCGCTTGGCATCAAGGCAACCTGGTATGCAGGGGGCGGTGAAATCAGCTCTCAGTTGGGCGCGGTGGTTGCCGCTGTCGGAGCCATAAGGTCTGGCCAGGCGCGTCATGTCATCTGTTATCGCACAGTGTATGAGGCGGCTGCGATGGCGCGTCCGGCGGAATATCCCATGCCCCGTCGTGACCGGGTCGAGGGCTCAGCGCAGTGGACCGCTCCGTTCAACGCGCTGTCGCCTGCGACCTGGTTTGCCCAGTACGCCATGCGGCATGTCAAAAGGTATGGCTTGACGCGCGAACAGCTCGCCCAGATTGCCCTGAATGATCGCGCAAATGCATTGCGAAACCCGCGTGCACTGGTGCGTGAGCCACTGACCATGGATCAGTATCTGTCGTCCCGAATGGTGGCTGAACCGCTCTGCCTGTTTGACTGTGACCGTTATACAGATGCGTCGACCGTATTGATCGTGTCGGCGGGAGATGTTCTGGATGAAGTGAAATGTACATCCATCCGCATTGCAGCGATGGCGGGTAGCGTGGATCGTCACAGCTGGGATCAGGCGGAGTGGATGGCGTCCTATGCCACTGGACGGGATCTGTGGAAGCGAACGGACTATAAACCTGCCGATGTCGACACTGCCCAGCTCTACGATGGCTTCAGTTTTCTTGCAATAACCTGGCTGGAAGCCTTGGGCTTCTGCGATGTTGGAGATGGCGGACGATTTATCGAAGGTGGCAAGCGCATCGCCCTGGATGGAGAGTTGCCGATTAATACAGGCGGAGGTCAGATCGCGGGTGGGCGGTTACACGGATTCGGATTCGCTCACGAGGCCGTACTGCAATTGCGTGGTTTGGGTGGCGATCGTCAGATTAAAAAAGACGTAAAGCTGGCTGTTGCGACATCCGGAGGCGGGCCATTGGCGACGGCCCTGCTGCTGGCGCGGGATTGATGTGGTAATCCTGCATCGTACGCCTGGATTCAGGCGCAGGTTTCGATTGACGCCTTCGCCTTATGTGGTTCAGGCCGAAGTGGAGGACGATTTCCATTGCATGAGTGTCGTCGTCCACCATGATGGTGAAAAAGCAGTTCAGATCATTCCGGAAATGCGTCGTGCACCCTGGTCGACTTGTCCGGGTGCAGTTGAATATGTTGTGCAAACATTTACAGGTGTGGCGCTGCGACTGTTTGCCGAGCGAGGTGACAAGAAGTCCAACTGCACGCATTTGTATGATCTGGCACTGTTGGCAGCCAATCACGCAGCCGACGAAGAACAGACAGTCTATGACATTCTGGTATCGGATCCGGTGAATCATCAGCGCTTGGCGGAAATTCGTCAAAACGGGAAAATCCTGTTGAGCTGGGTTGAGTCAGGCTTTCAGATTGTAAAACCAGAAAGCGCGGCTGGATGTCGTCTCGATAAGTTGCGATCCTGGATAGATGGCCTTGATCAGCCACTGCAGGAACCGGCTCGATTGCTGCAGTGGGGCAACATGTTGGCGAATGGCAGAATCATTCCGCTAGAGAATCAATCGGACGCCACCAGGATGCCTGCCAGTTGCTACACTTTTCAGCCGGAACGGGCGCAGCTGGCAAAAAGGATCGGAAGAATTCGGGATTTCATCCAAGGGAATGATCAGCCGCTTGATGAATTCAAGCCGGTTACTTGATGGGAAGCCTGCGTGCAGGATTTTCTGAAGACCATAACAACAGAGTTCAAAAAGATTGAACTCGCCCAGCGAACAACCTGAGGACATGAATCATGGAAATGAACGATATGGTGATCATCAGTGTGGACGATCACATCACTGAACCTCCTGATATGTTTGACAAGCATCTCTCAGGCGATGATCTGAAAACGGCGCCAAAATTCCACACCGATGAAAAAGGCAAGAGCTACTGGTCGTACCAGGGCATGTACATGCCTTCAGTAGGGCTGAATGCCGTTGTTGGCCGCCCTTTGGAGGAATATGGCATGGAGCCAAACTCCCTGGAGGAAATGCGCGAAGGTGTGTACAACGTGCATGCGCGCATCAACGACATGAATGTCAATGGTGTAGCTGCATCGCTGAACTTTGGTACCTGTGTTGGGTTTGATGGTGGCCGGTTTCATAAAGCGCCCGACAAAAGACTGTCGCTCAAACATCTGCGTGCATATAACGACTGGCATATCGATGAGTGGTGTGCTGCTTACCCTGGCCGCTTTATCCCTTGCGCGCTGCTGCCTACATGGGACATGGATGCAACCGTTGCTGAGATCAAACGCATTGCTGCGAAGGGTTGCACGGCTGTATCGCTCAACGAGAATCCAACCAAACAAGATTTGCCGAGTGTGCACAACGCATACTGGAACCCAATGTGGAAGGCGATCGCGGACCACAATATTACGATGTGTCTGCATATTGGCGCGGGTAATCCGGTTCCTCACGCTTCCGCTGAAACACCGATCGAAGCCTGGATTACCACCATGCCGTTGTCCAGCGCCGTTGGAGCCGCAGACTGGCTGCATCTCAGTGCATTGCATGAGTACAATCTGAGGATTGCATTGTCCGAGGCCAGTATCGGTTGGGTTCCCTATTTCATGGAGCGTGCAGACTTCGCGCATTCCCGTCACAAATTCTGGACTCATAATCACTTCAACGGGATGAAACCGAGTGAAGTATTCAAGAAGCACTTCATGCTGTGCTTTATCGACGACGCTTATGGGCTGAAGAATCTGGATGAACTCAATGAGGATCTCATCGCCTACGAGTGTGATTACCCTCACTCCGACACCCTGTGGCCCGAGTGCCCGGAACATCTCTGGAAAACCATCAGGCATCTGAATGATGAGCAGATCAACAAGATTACGCATCTGAATGCGATGAAGTGGTTCAACTTCGATCCATTCAAGCATGTCAAGAAGCAGGATCTCACAGTGGGTGCGCTGCGTGCCAGGGCGGCCAGAGACGGCGTGGACACGACACCGAAGTCCTATGGTGGCGAACGGCCATTGGGTGCAGATGAATCGATGCGGCGGATCACGTCGGGTGATCTGATGAAAATGTTTGCGCACCATGCTCAGGAAGGAAGCAAGAAGGTTCAGGCGGGCTAATACGCAAGCACGGGAGCCACCTATTGGCTCCCGTGCTTGCGCGACTACTTGATATCAGGGCGATGTTCATCCTGAATGGCTTTTTCTATCAGATCAATAAGCCACGTGAGGGTCGCAAGTGATTTTTCGGAATCGAAATTCCATCCATTCAGCAAGCGCTCGTAGGTGGATGGTTGCCAGAGCAGATCCAGGCCAGCTGTCACCACCAGCTGTTGTGCTTCCGACCAGTTAGGTGTTGCCTGGGTGACTGAGCGCAGCAGGGCGGTTCGCCGTTCATGATCGACGCTGCTGAACGAAGGGTCTTCAATTTCCTTCGACTTGGCGGCAAACGACAGCATGTATTGAAAAAGTCCCTTGATTGTCGTGGTGAATTCGGACAGCGTGAGCGTGTTCAGGTCGACCCCGGATTCTTTCACCAATTGCTGTATAACTGCGTCCTTGAGCGCCTGCTCCGTTGCAAAATAGCGATAGACAGTCCGCTCGCTGATACCCGCACGTTCGCCAACGGCACGAAACGTCAGATTCTTCCAGTCCCAGGAAGGAAACTCGTGAGCCAGGGCAACGCCGCTGGAGATGATGAGCTCCCGCGTCTGGGAACTTTGCTGCTGGCGCACGACACTGTTGTAGCGTCGCTTTTCTGTTGGCGGTTCTTTCACTGATTTTTTGTCTTTCAACGTTGCAGCAGCTTTTGCCGTCTTGCGGTGTGTGGATCGAGACTTCATTCTGGTGTGATCTCATGTCGCTATCTTGCTGAATAATCCCAAATTCTGTGGGCGAAGGCAAAACTATGCAAGACTGCGGATGCGGGAATATTGATAATGAACACCTATGTTGAATAATGTGGAGTGATGGTATAGTCGTGCGTATAGCGGCATCAACCACAGGCATCAGCCGTGATTCAACAGGAGAATTGCATTATGTCCGAAGCTTTAATCATCGACGCCGTCCGTACTCCGCGTGGTATAGGCAAAATGGAAAAGGGTGCATTGGCAAATTTGCATCCACAGCATCTGGCTGTTGTAGTGCTGAAGGCGCTGCAGGAGCGCAATGATGTCAACACGGCTGAACTGGACGACATCATTTGGGGAACCAGCGCGCAGAAAGGCAAGCAAGGCGGTGATATGGGGCGGATGGCCGCGCTCGACGCTGGTTTTGATGTGCGGGCCAGCGGTGTCACGCTGGATCGTTTCTGCGGCAGCGGTCTGACGGCGGCCAATCTTGCTGCCGGACAGCTGGTTGCAGGTTTTGAAGATCTGATCATTGCTGGCGGCACGGAGATGATGTCGCTGATTACAGCACTCAGCAAGCAGGAAATGGAAGCTGGCTTAAAGCCTATGGGAATTGGCTCGGGTAATGCCCGCTTGCAGGAGCGCCATCCTCAGTCACACCAGGGACTTTGTGCAGACGCCATTGCTTCCATGGAGGGAATTGATCGCGCTGCGCTGGATGCTTTCGCGTTGGAGAGTCAGCAAAGGGCTGCGCTGGCCATTGAAGAAGGGCGCTTCGACAGATCAATTGTGCCGGTGGTGGATGATAACGGAAAGATTGTGCTGGCACGCGATGAGCATCCGCGCCCCCAGACAACCATGGCAGAACTTGCGGCGTTGCAGCCGAGCTTTGCCAAAATTGCGGATTTTCCAGCGGATCGTAATGGCACGACCTACCGTCAACTCATTAACCGACGCTATCCTGATCTCAAAATTGAACACTTTCATCATGCAGGTAACTCTTCCGGTGTAGTGGATGGTGCGGCCGCCCTGCTGCTGGCATCCAGGTCTTACACGCAAAAACAAGGCTGGAAGCCTCGTGCACGCATCGTGGCGACGGCCAATATGGGAGGAGACCCAACGCTTATGTTGAATGCTCCCGTACCAGCGGCGCGGAAGGTGTTGGCAAAAGCTGGACTAACGCCGAAGGACATTGATCTATGGGAGGTCAATGAGGCCTTTGCCGTGGTGGTCGAAAAGTTCATTCGTGATCTGGATATCGATCGCGACAAGATCAATGTCAATGGTGGTGCTATCGCACTAGGTCATCCCATCGGTGCAACCGGCGCAATATTGATTGGCACAGTATTGGATGAGTTGGAGCGTCGCGATCTCAAGCGAGGACTGATTACCATGTGTGCTGCTGGTGGGATGGCGCCAGCCATGATCATCGAACGGGTCTGACGGTCTTTGATATACCCGCGGAAAAACTCTGATAGTGGAAACATGCTAAAAGCCGGCTCAATTTTGGAATGACATACAGTTCAAATTGAGCCGGAAGGTGATGCAGTAGTGGTCAGCGATGATGAACGCGCCTTTGTTAGGAACTATCAGCTTGCAAACAGTCTCCTGATTTCGCGACGCAGCAGTTTTCCCATTTCATTGTAGGGTAGCGTGTCCAGTATCGTGATGCGCTCCGGTACGCGAGATGAGCGCAGACGATCCTTGATCAAAAGCCGCAGTTCGTTTTCACTCGGAACTGTGCAGCCTGGTTTTAGCGTAATGGCAATGCCTACTGCTTCACCCCATTCTGTAGAGGGCACAGCCACGGCAGCCGCATCTGCGATCGATGGGTGTGCCAGCAGAACGTCTTCAATCTCCCCTGGTGATATGTTTTCACCGCCACGAACAATGACATCATCTGCGCGGCCGGCAAGAAACAGAAACCCATCTTCATCCAGCCAGCCTGCATCCCGGGTCGGAAACCAGCCATCCGAATCCAGCGCTTTGCGTTCGCGATATTCTCCGGACACTTGTTCGCCACGCACGTAGATTTCCCCGCGTTGCCCGGCGGGGAGGCGACGGCCATCTTCGTCGCGAATCTCCAGTTCGATCGTCGGCAACGGGCGACCCACAGAGCCGAGTCGTGCACGTACGGCCGGGTCGTCGGAAGCATAGGCAGCACGGTGATCGTCTGGCCCCAGTAACGCAATGGTGGAGCTGGTTTCTGTGAGTCCATAGGCGTTGGTGAAGCCACAGGCAGGAAAAAGTTGCATGGCGCGCTCGATCACAACCGCCGGCATCGGTCCGCCACCATAGGCGATTGCTTGTAGAGTGGAGAGATCTGCATCGGCTCCCTCGTCCAGGCGCGCAATGATGCGTGACAGCATGGTCGGTACCAGGAAGGCGTTGGTGGCGCGTTCCTCGCTGGCAAGCAGCAGCCAGCTGTCTGGATCAAAGGCTGGAAGCAGCAGAATTTTTCGCATGGAATAGATTGAGCTGAGTAACGCCGCAATTCCTGCGATGTGATAGGGGGGTACACATACCAGGCTGGCTTCTTCAGGACGTGCTGAAGCAAATTCAACGGTGCCAAGGATATACGAAAGCAGATTGGCGTGTTTCAGTAACGCTGCTTTAGGTGCGGAAGTGGTGCCGCTGGTAAAGATTTGCGCGGCGATTCCGTCCAGCTGTTCTTGTTCGGCAAAAGACCCGCCTGCTGCTTCAGCAGCTGCGACGAACTCTGCGCGGGTGAAGCGGGTGTGATTGCCTTCTGGGTCGAGACGTTGAACCCGCGTTACATCGCCGATGGTGCAGGCCGGTGCAATTCGCTTCAGCAGGGCAGAGAGATCTTCATCAGCAAGCCGATAATTCAGTGGAACGTAAGGAATACCTGCCAATGCAGCGCCAAACAGCGCAATGGGCGTCCCTTCACTGCTTTCATCGAGCAGGGCGACGAACTGGCAGCCGCTTTGACTGATGAAGGACGCTGCGCCTTGAGCTGCCCGCCAGAGTGCATCGTAACTCCAACGTCGTCCACTGCAGACCAGGGCAATGCGGTCCGGTTCCGCCTCGGCCGACATTTGCAGAAGAAGTGAAATATTCATGGGCTGGCGGCCTTCAGTCGGATGATGGTAATGGCTTGCTGTCCTTGATCTGGAGCGCAGTGCCCCCGATTGACAGCGAGCCCTTGCCGGCCTTGATGCAGAGTAACTCAACACTGCCATCAGCATTTACGTAGCGCTTACCCATTTTTGTGCCTTCAGCGAAGGCTGAATCCAGTTCGGAACGTTCAGCCGGAGGTGCGTCTGACATGGGCTTACCGCCACACTCCACCACAATGTTGATGCCCTTGATGACCATCACTTCAGTATCGCAAACAGCGCTTTTGAGTTTTGTTCCAGGTTTCATAATGCTCTCGTTGTTGCTGCTATTCTTAGTATTTTTCAGGCAATTGCACCGCTGGCTTTCAGCCGATCGATGCGATCCCACTCCAGGCCCAGTTCCATCAGATAAGTTTCGGTATGTTCAGCCGCCTGAGGTGCGCGGGTATTGTTGACCGGCTGATGATTGAATTGAACCGGGCCACGCACCAATTTGATGGGATCGCCACCGTCAACGGATTCCACTTCAAACAACATGTCGTTGGCAAGCGCCTGCTCGTCAGTGGCGAGGTCAAGCAAACTCTGAACGGGCGCCCACTGGCCTTTCATCGTTTTCAGATGCTGGCGCCAATATTCGAAAGGCTTGCTGGCAAAGGCCTTCGTCATCAACTCGCTGGCATCACTCCAGTTGCGCATCAATGCTTCTGTGGTGGAGAAGCGCGAGTCATTGGCAGCCTCCGGGATGCCGAGATGTGCAAATGTGTCGCGAATATAGGCCCCTGGAGTGAGGATACACAGGTTGATGGTTCCGCCATCGGACGTAGAATAGTTGCCGGTGAACGGATTGCCAGGATTGCCGCCAGAACGGGGCATGCGATTGCGCATGACTTCCTTTTTCTCGATAAACAGATCCACTGCAGATCCCGCAGCCCACCAGGCTGTGCTGAGCAGTGAAACATCCACTTCAGACGGCTCCCCAGTTTGGACGCGATGAAACAGTGCCGCTGCAATGCCGCCGGCGATATTCATGCCGCCAATAGAATCACCAAATGCGGCGATTCCCTGCGGCAGAGGTTGTCCCAACTCAGCGGGTGACATGGAGAATCCAACGCCGCTGCGAGACCAGAACGCAGTGCCATCGAATCCGCCGACGTCCCGTTCCGGCCCTTTGTCACCATAGGCGCTGCCACGAGCATAGATGATGTTCGGATTCACAGCGCGAATATGCTCGACATCGATCTTCAGCTTCTGGCGCTGGGCCGGCAGATAGTTGGTGAGAAACACATCGGCCGTCTTGGCGATTTCGTAAATCAGTTCAACCCCTTCAGGATTGGTGATATCGATTCCCACGCTGCGTTTGCCGCGATTGGCGTGTTCCATCATGGTGTTGCGTTGTGGATCGATTTTCATCCCGCCCATATTGATGAATCCCCGCTGGGTGTCACCACGAACAGGATGTTCGATCTTGACGACATCAGCACCCCAGTCGGCCAGAATCGCGCCGGCCGCAGGCACAAAAGTAAATTGTGCGACCTCAAGAACTTTCACACCTTTCATTACTTGCGTCATGGGGTTCTCCAGTTCCGCAACGGATGCGGTTTCTCGTATTGAATACGTTGGATTTGTCAGAGGAATTCAAAGTATGATACTAAACAACAACACTGTTGTATATAATCGAATGGCATTGGAAGACTGCTGATGGGTTGAGCGAGGGAGGCTTGTAACCTCATGAATTTTTTAATAATAACTAAGCCCTGTGATGTGGGCGATTTGAAGAGGACTGTGCATCATGAAAATTGATTCCACTCTGGCCGCCGTGGTGACCGGCGGCGCATCGGGACTGGGTTTGGCAACGGTAAAGGCGCTGAGAATGCAAGGGGTCAAGGTCGCGATTTTTGATCTGAACAGGGAAATCGGTGAAAAGGTGGCGGCGGAAACCGGTGCCCTATTTTGCCAGTGTGATGTGTTGTCGGACGAAAGCGTTGATCAGGCATTTGCGCACGCGAGGGAGGTGAATGGTCAGGAGCGCGTGCTGGTGTGTTGCGCGGGTGGTGGAAATGCTATTCCCACAGTTAGTCGGGACAAGAAAAGCGGCGAGATAAAAATGTTTCCTACCGATAAGTTTGAATGGGTGCTGCGCTTAAATACGGTTGGAACCTTTCGCTGCATCACCCGCTCCGCTGCCGGAATGCTGGGCGCAGATCTAACTGATGATGAGCGTGGTGTGATTATTAACACCGCCTCTGCTGCTGCTACCGAAGGTCAGATAGGGCAGGCGGCTTATTCTGCTGCAAAAGCTGCGATCGTGGGGATGACGCTCACCATTGCGCGTGATCTTTCCCGAGAGGCAATCCGGGTCAATACCATTCAACCCGGGATTTTTGACACGCCTGCCATGGCCAGGGCGCCACAGGAAATGAAGGACTCCCTCGGCGCGATGGTTCCCCATCCCAAGCGACTGGGTCACCCTGACGAATTTGCCAGCCTGGTGTTGGAGATGATTCGCAATCGTTACATCAATGGTGAAACGGTGCGCCTCGATGGCGCCATTCGGATGCAGCCCCGGTAACGGTCTGCGCAAACTGACGGATTCAAGAGGACTACTACCATGACAAATGAAGCCAGCGTTACAGCACCCATCACTTACACGACGGAAGGCCCCGTGGCCGTGATAAGCCTGAATCGGCCCCAACAAGCCAATGCGCAGAACAAGGAGCTGTTGGTTGAGTTGGACAAGGCCTGGGACAGAGCCGCTGAAGATGATCAGGTAAAAGTGATTCTGTTGCGCGCCAATGGCAAACACTTCTCATCGGGTCACGATCTGTCGAACACAAATGCTCAGGCTCAGTTTGAACAGGATAAGGCTGAATCCGGAATGATGAAGTTGTACATGCACGAGCGAAAGCACTTTCTGGGATTCAGTCGTAAGTGGCGTGACATTCCAAAGCCATCGATCGCGGTTGTGCAGGGCTCCTGCATTGCAGCGGGCATGATGCTGTGCTGGCCCTGCGATCTGATTCTGGCGGCCGATAATGCTGTTTTTCGGGACCCGGTGGTGATGATGGGTATCGGTGGGGTTGAGTACCACGGCCATACCTGGGAGTTTGGTCCGCGCAAAGCCAAGGAAATGCTGTTCACTGCATCTTCCATCTCCGCCGAGGAAGCGCGGGAGCTGGGCATGGTCAATCGCGTCATCCCGCTGGCAGAGCTCGATTCACAAGCCATGGAGCTTGCCCAGCAGATCGCGAAAATGCCTGCTTTCGGTCTTGCCATGGCCAAGCGTGCTGTCAATCAGACTCTGGACGTGATGGGTCAGTATGCTGCCATTCAATCTGTTTTCGATATCCATTCCCTGGGACACGGCAACGCGGTGGCACAGTGCGGGTTCCCGGTGCTGGTGGATCTGGAAAAGCTGAAGCAGGCTGGAAAAAAACCTCAGACATAAGAAACGGTATGCCTACAGAAGGATTGCACGGTTATGAGCATGTTTACCGATAAAGTTGTTGTTGTGACGGGCGCTGCCGGGGGGCTTGGTCAAAGCATCGCAGCCTATTTCCGGCGAGAGGGGGCCAGGCTGGCTTTGCTGGATGTCAGCGCTGCCATACTGCACAAGGTGTTTCCAGACAGCAATCCAGAATCAGAGTTCTGTATTCCATGTGATCTCACCGATCGCGACTCTACTGGCAAGGCGTTCGCTGACATTGTTGGCCGGTTTGGTCGTATCGATGTACTGGCGAACATCGCTGGCGGATTCATCATGGGCGAGGCCGTGCATGAAACAACGGAAGCGACCTGGAACTTTCTCTTTGATCTCAATACCCGCTCCGTTGTCAATACGGCTTCGGCAGCGGTGCCGGTCATGCTGAAGCAGGGCGGTGGCAAGATCATCAATGTGTCTGCGGCATCGTCGCTTAAGGGGGCGGCCCATCTGGGGGCGTATATTGCTTCCAAAAGTGCTGTCCTGCGCCTTACAGAAAGCATGGCGGATGAGTTGCGTGCAAAAAAAATCAACGTCAATTGCATTATGCCCTCCATCATTGATACACCGGCCAATCGCAATAGCATGCCTGATGCGGATCACAGCAAGTGGGTAAAGCCAGCAGATCTGGCTAGTGTGGTTGGATTTCTTGCGTCGGACGCCAGCAGCGCCATCCATGGAGCAGGTATTCCGGTGGTAGGTTTGAGCTAAAAGTAGAAACTAAAATGCACGAGGTTCGAACCCGTATGGAAAGTCAGGAAAAAGTGCTGATTATGCCTGTTCACAACAGAAAACTGCGTGTTGCGCAGTGGGCGCCGGGCAAGGTTGGGGCAAGCGGTTTGAGAGCCGTCATCAAGCATCCTGATATGGAATTGGTTGGTGTCTATGTTTATTCAAAATCCAAGGAAGGAAAGGATGCGGGTGAGTTGTGTGGCCTCGAATCAGTAGGTATTCTCGCAACACGCAAGTTGGATGAAATTATTGCGCTGAAGCCGGATTGCGTTCTTTATACGCCTCAAGCCACAGACTTTGATGACATCTGCAGTTTGCTGGCAGCCGGTATCAACATAGTGACTACACGCAGCGACTTTTTCTTCCCTGCCATGATGGATCCCAAAGCACGTGAACGTGTCGAAGGGGCGTGTCGTGAAGGCGGAGCGTCCATCCATGGCACAGGCATCAGCCCAGGGTTCATAACCGAAGCATTTCCGCTGGTCATCACATCGGTGACCCGTCAGCTGAATGGTCTGGTCATTGACGAATATGCCAACATCACCGACAGCTGCTCGGATGAGCTGATATTTGGGTTTATGGGCTATGGCAAGCCCAATGACGGCGAAGTCAATCAGTTGATGCTGGATTACACCGTGCATGGATTTGGCCACTCGCTGGCCCTGGTGGCCGATGCGCTGGGTTTGCCTATAGATTCCATTGAAGGCACAGGCGAGACAGCTGCAGCACGCCGCCGCGTGCAGACTCCAGGCGGTGGAGTCATCGAGCCAGGTTCCATCGGGGCGCTGCGAATTACCGTGAATGCGATGAAAGATGGGCGCCCGCTGCTACGCTTCAGGGCCAACTGGTATTGCACGCTGGACATTGAAGAAAATTGGCAGCTACAGGAATCTGGTTGGCGTATTCAGGTGGACAGTGATGCGCCGTTCGATATCAGTATCTGTCTTCCTGAAACCCGCGAATCTTTTGCTGAGCGGATGGCGGGATACACTGCTCATCGCGCGGTGAATGCGATTCCTTACGTTTGCGCTGCTGATCCTGGTATCTGCGCTTCCACCGACTTGCCGCAGATTGTTGCTCGGTTGTCGTGAGTTTGAGTTCTTTCAACAGTTGCTTCAGATAGAAGGCATGCGGCTTCAGCTCCTGCCTGCGTTTGCTGCACTCTCTGATTTAACAAAAAATTCCGGTGTCAAAGTGAAATGACACCGGTGGTCGTGATTGAAAGGTGGTGACCTAAACTGAAATTTCCTGCTAAACACAGACCTCTATCCAGCCGTCCACTACTCTGACTTCATAGGTGGGTATGGGTTTAGTGCCGGGAAGACAAGTGGCCTTGCCTGTTGCGAGATCGAACTGCGCGCCGTGCAGCGGGCAGGTGATTTTGCAGTTGCGTACCCGCCCGACGTGAAGAAACTTCTCTTGGTGGGAGCAGACATTGGATACGGCAAATAGCTGGCCTTTGGTGTGACAGACCAGCACCATGGCGTCATTAATCTTCTTTGCTTTTTTGGATCCCTCTGGCAGCAAGGCAAGCTCGCAGAAGCGGGTAAATGCCTTTACCAGTGGAATGTTTCCTTCCGTGCCCTTGGTCGGGTTGGGTGTGTCGCCTGATTCAGCCATTAACGTATTTGTCCACCATGAGTTCAAAGTGACGGATTCTGATTTCCTGATAATTGCCCAGGGTTAATCCTTTCTTGGCGCTGGCTTCCAGGCCTTCCTGCTCCAGCAACAGGTTCTCGGTATCCTGGTCGAGTATGGCGCCAAATCCGAGATCCATGCCTTCTGCTTCGGTGAAGGATTGATGCTCCTCCAGGCAGATTTCGCTCGCAGGCTCCGGGCGTGTGCCGTCTTTTGGTACCGGACGCAGGAAAAGTACCTCGTAGAGACATTTGCGATGATCGCCTTTCACCGGACGGAACCGGTAGACCATCGGTAGTGAAATGCCGGGGAAAAGGAAGGTGTTGGGGAAAACGGTGTAGGAAAAGCAATCCAGCAGCTCGGAGTCCGAAACGCCACTGAGATCGGCATTGGTAGCTTGTTCAAACATATTCCGCATCATGTCTGCCATGCGCTGGCGTGCGGTTTCCCCCTGTTTCAGTTTGCGATCAGCGCCTGCCAGAACAGAGCTGTCACCCACTGTGAATTGGTCGAGGATGTCCTGTTCAGAGATTCTGCCTTTGAGATGGGGGCTGACCACGCCGAGCGTTGAAATGAAGCGATTGACGTGATCTCCGTAGGTGTCGTACTGGGAGTTGGCATCACCATTGGAGGGTGCCACCTGCGGATGGGTTTCGATCACGTGGTAGGCTTCCATGAAGGCCTCCATCGTCAGTTTCCAGTTGGCAGGAATGACTTTGGAAACGTGCGCCACGATGTAGCGGTCTTCCAGCTTCCATTTGCTGATGTGGGCCATGGCTTCGGGGCCGATATAGTCTGCCAGTGACGGCGCATTGTCGTCCATATTCACAAATACAAAGCCGCCCAGGGTTTCAACCCGTGCTTGCGGCAAACACAGTTCCTTTCTATCCACATGCGGAAAGTCCCAGTCGCACGTGACATTTTTGTTAGTGCCGTCAATGTTCCATGACCAGCCATGGAATGGGCAGCGAAATTCGTTGGCACAACCTTCTGTCCCTGAAGCTCGCAACTTGGTGCCACGGTGCAGGCAAGCATTGTAGTAGGCGCGTATTTCGTTCTTGCTTACGCGGGTAACGATGAATGAGTAGTGCGCCAGATCGTAGACGTAATAGTCACCCACCGCTGGAATGTGTTCTTCCCGGCAAGCAAACTGCCAGGTCGTTTTCCAAAGCGTTCCCAGTTCCCTTTTGGCGTAGGCGGAATCGATGTAGCGCTCGGTGGAAATGTCCTCGTTGCCAAGAAACTGATAGGATTCCGAGCATACCCAGTCAGGCGCGCCGACCTTGTCCCGCGCGATGATTTCCTGGGTGCTAGGAGCGTCAGGGCAGCGTGCCTCGCCATTTACGACGTTTATTTTCATATTCATGGTTGTATCTCCGAACACATTTTCGATATCAACGGGGTCAGCTGATGGCGACGCTGTTCTTGTGGATTGATCCAGCTTTCATGATGAGCTTGAGGTTCCTGGCATCGACGATGACGGAGGGATCTGCAATCGGATCTCCATTCACCAACAGAATATCGGCCAGATATCCTTCTCTGATCAGGCCCAGTTTCTCATCGGTTCCCATGGTCATCATGGCGCCACCATTTGCGGTAGCGCAAACCAGCGCTTCCTTGGTGGTGTAGCCGAAGTACTGGACGAAGAATCCGATATCTCTCGCGTTGGTGCCGTTGTGACTCCAGGCAAACCCGTAGTCGCCGCCGATGGCGTGACGAATGCCGCGTTTGCGTAACGCGTTGTGTGTTTCCTGGGACGCCTCGAGCAGGCGATCGATTTGCATGGCGCGAGCAATGTCGTTGCTCATGTAAGGTTCGGCTTCGTGGAGCAGGGTGTGGAAAAGACTGACGGTGGGAGCGACAAAGACGCGGTCTCTTGCTGCCTCGAACATATCGAGGGTTTCAGTGTCGGTGAATTCGCAGTGATACAGTACATCAACTCCGGCGCGCAGGCAGATCTGGGCACCTTCGATGGATCGCACGTGAGCGTTGACTCTGCGACCGTATGCGTGCGCCGTATCCACTGCCATTTTTACTTCTTCAAATGTCATTGGTGTGGTGAATGCGGGTGTGCCCGGATAGAACGGGTCCCCCGATACATCCAGTTTGATGTTGTCACAGCCTTCACGGCAGGCGAGTCGAACCGCTTTGCGCATTTCTTCCGGCCCGTCCACGATGATGGATGGGCCGCCCGGGCGTGGATCGTGCAACCGGCTTTCGTCGCCCATGGCGCCGGTCACCGATATTTCCAATGATCCTGCACGTATGCGCGGACCCTTCAGGTGACCTGCGTTGATAGCGTTTCTCACGGCCACTCCCAGCCGTAACTTTGCCTCGGAGGCGCCCCAAGCACTGGTAAATCCGTGATCCAGAAGTCGTTCGGCGACGCGGGCAGTTAACAGCGTATGTTCTTCGGGTGGTGGTGTTATCAGATCGGCGGTTGCAGTCACGTTGTCGAACGACAGGTGTGCGTGGCCTTCGGTCATGCCAGGCATCAAGAACATGTCATTGGCATTGATGACGTTGCAATTCTCTTGAGGTATCTGGCCCGGCGCCTGCAGTACTCTCGTGATTCTGTCACCTTCGACCAGTACGTCCCCGACAAATGGATCAGTACCTGTGGCATCGAAAATCCTGGCTCCACGTATTAGAATTTTGCTCATGGTCATTCCCTCAATGCCCGCCTGTTTTTCCTTCTCAGGAATTCTCATTAACCGCCATTTTTCTAGGCCAATTATGCCTCTCTAAAAGAGTGGTCAAAATGACCGCAAGCGCATAGGGACTTGACTGCTTTGCACGCCTACTTATCGGCTTTTACCCAAGCCGGTAAACTCGTTTCAATGAGGAAAAATAGCAAAGCAGGAGAGACCCGTGATCAGAGGAATTCACCACGTTGCTGTACACGTTCATGACCTGGATCGGATGATCAGGTTTTACCGGGATGCCTTTGGATTTGAAGTGGTTGGCGAGCCATTCAGTTGGGAAAATGATGCATTCATCGATCGCATCGTAGCGGTGAAGGGATCTGCGGCCAAAGGCGCCATGTTGCGTGCAGGCACCTGCTATCTGGAAATGTTCCAGTACAGCGCGCCAAAGCCAAATAGCAGCAACGGGCTTGACCCGTACGACAAGGGTTATACCCATTTTTGTGTCGATGTTGTCGACATTGCAATGGAGTTTGAGCGCCTGAAAGGACTGGGAATGACCTTTCCTGAACCTGCGCCAATCAATGTGGGTCATGTGATCACCATTTACGGCCGAGATCCCGAAGGCAATCTGATCGAGATCCAGGAAACCATCGACGGAAAATGCGACTTTCCGCTTGAGCATCTTCCTGCCGTCGTAAAAAGACTGAAGTAGTCCCGCGCAATGAAATCCACAGCAGTGACTCTTGATGACAAGTACGTCCAGCCCTCTGGACGTGTTTTCATGAACGCAAATCAGGCCCTTGTGCGCTTGCCGTTGGATCAGGCGCGACGGGATCGGGCAGGTGGCATCAAAACGGCGGGCTACATTTCCGGGTACCGTGGTTCACCTCTCGGTGTTTATGATTCAGCACTCTGGTCTGCGCAGAAACTGCTGGATGAGCATCGTATAGTGTTCAGGCCGGGGTTGAATGAAGAGCTCGCGATCAGCGCAATTCGGGGTACGCAGGAACTGAAGTGGTTTGGTCAGTCCGAGTTTGATGGCATTTTCGGTCTTTGGTATGGAAAAGGCATTGGTGTTGACCGTGCCTGCGAGTCCATGAAACTGGGTAATCTGGAAGGTGCTTCCGCGTCGGGCGGCTTTCTGATCGTTGCTGGTGATGATCATGGCGGAAAATCCTCTGACAGCGCCCACCAGTCCGAAAACACGCTGATGGCAGCGATGGTTCCAATTCTGTATCCATCCACTATCGGTGAAATCATTGAATTTGGTCTTTTTGGCTGGGCTATGTCCCGCTTCAGTGGTTGTTATGTCGGACTCAAGACCATCACTGATACTCTGGATCTTTCTGCATGTGTCGAGCTTCCCGATGCATTCAGAACGTATGTTACGCCTGCAGACGTGCTCATCCCTTCGCAAGGTCTGAACCTTCGCCCCAACTTGCCACCGCTGGTAGAAGAAGAATGGCTGGTAAATTATCGTCTGCCGGCTGCAACTGCCTTTGCTCGCGCCAATGGTGTAGATCGCATCATCATTGATAGCGAGCTGCGCAATCTTTCGATCGTCAGTGCGGGAAAAGCGTTTCTTGATGTACGCCAGGCGCTCGCAGATCTGGGATTGGACGATGAAAAGTGTCGAACGCGGGGCGTTCGCCTGTACAAACCTGGACTGGTATGGCCAATGGATAAGAGCGGCCTCAATCAGTTTGCTCTTGGTAGCAGGGCTGTATTGGTCGTCGAAGAAAAACGACCTGTGATGGAAGAGCAGATTGCGCGTCATCTTTATGCGGTTTCGGCGGACCAGCGTCCTGCGCTGGCTGGCAAGGAAGACTTGCGTGGTGCACCGCTGTTGCCTGCTGTTGGTGAACTGACGGTAGGCAGGATTCGTCACGCCATCATGACATTGCTCGATCAGCTTGGTATTAATGATGCAGACCTAAAAGCGCGTTATGTTGGTTACCAAACCTTGGAGGAGCGCAGTCATGCGCTTGGAAGCCAAGTGAATCGTCCCGCCTATTTCTGTTCAGGCTGCCCGCACAATAACAGTACCAAAATTCCTCAAGGTTCTCGGGCGATGGGTGGAATCGGCTGTCACGGGCTGGCGGCAGTGGTGATGGAGCGTGATACGATGCAGTTCATGCCCATGGGACACGAAGGATCGCCTTGGGTTTCCGTCGCGCAGTTTGTCGATACTCCGCACATGTTCCAGAATATTGGCGACGGCACCTACTCTCACTCTGGAGTGCTGGCCATTCGCGCGGCAGTGGCAGCAAAAGTCAATATTACCTACAAAGTCCTGTATAACGATGCCGTGGCAATGACGGGTGGCCAGCCTGTCGAGCAACAGATTACGTCAGTGGACATGGTTAATCAGCTACTATCGGAAGGTGTGCGTCCAGTGTATCTGGTGACAGATGATCCGGCGCAGTATCGGCATGTTCGACTCCCGGAAAATGCAGCCTTGTTTCACCGCGATGAGCTCGATCGTCTGCAGCGTGAATTACGTGAAGTGAAAGGTGTAAGCGGTATCGTGTATGAGCAGACTTGCGCAACTGAAAAACGCCGCCGGCGCAAGCGCGGTTTGATGGTTGATCCTGGAAAACGTTTTTTTATCAATCCTGATGTTTGCGAGGGTTGTAGCGATTGCTCTGTTCAATCCAACTGCATCAGTATCACGCCACTGGAAACGGAGTTTGGCCGTAAACGCAAAATTGACCAGTCAACCTGCAACAAGGATTACAGTTGCGTCAAAGGTTTTTGTCCGTCATTTGTCACCGTTAAGGGCGGCAAGATCGCGACTAGTTCACGCGGTAATCCAAAACGATTGAACGCATTGCTGGCATCGTTGCCAGAACCGGCGCGGACGCCATTGAGCGCCGCTGGATTCAACATTCTTGTGGCAGGCATCGGTGGTACCGGGGTGCTGACCGTTGGCGCATTACTGGGTATGGCAGCACATCTTGACGGTAAAGGCTGCACGATTCTCGATATGACGGGAATGGCGCAGAAGGGTGGGGCGGTTACCAGTCATATTCGTATTGGTCAGAATCCAGAACAAATCTATACATCACGCCTCAGCGAAGGCATGACAGACGTTTTGCTAGCTTGCGATCTGATAGTCGGTTCGAGTGGTCAAGTGCTTAAAACCGTTCGTCCTGGCCATACTGCAGCAATACTCAATTCCGATGTGGCGCCGACCGGGGATTTCCAGAGCAACAAGTATCTGGATCTGGGTGAGACAAGGCTGCGTGCCGCCATCATCAAGGCTCTGGATGGCGGTCGTTGTTTTGATCTGCAGGCCAGCAGATTGGCCACAGATATGACCGGTGACAGCATTGGCACCAATGTTCTCATGTTGGGCTATGCCGCGCAAAAGGGCCTGCTTCCCCTGTCCGTCGAATCCATTCAGGAAGCAATCCGCCTCAATGGCACTTTCGTCGACGGGAACCTGAGGACATTTGCTCTCGGCCGCCTCGCTGCGCACGATCCTGCTGCACTGGAATCTGAAATCGACGACGCGCCGGCACTGCCATCGCTCGATACTGTGGAAGATGTTCTTGTGAGTCGCGTTCGCCTGCTGACAGATTACCAGGATGCGGCTTATGCCGATTCCTATCGTAAATACGTGAACGGAATTCGTCAGATAGTCGCCGCCAAGGGATTGGATCTGGAAGAAGAATTCGCGCGCCAAGTGGCGATCACGCTTGCAAAGCTGATGAGTTACAAGGATGAATACGAAGTGGCGCGTCTTTATGCCGATCCGGTGTTCATGCAACGCATTCGCGAACAGTTCGCTGGTGACTTCAAGCTGTCATTCAACCTGGCGCCGCCTATCCTGCCGGGACGTGACAAGGCAACAGGAAAGCCGAGAAAGCGCAGTTTTGGGCCCTGGGTTTTGTCGGTATTCCAGCTGCTCAGCAAGATGAAGAGACTGCGCGGAACCGCGTTTGATGTGTTCGGGTATTTTCCGGAAAGGAAGCTGGAACGTCGTCTTATTGCTGACTATCGCAGTCTGATTGAACGTGTGGTTGCGTCTCTCCATTCCGGCAATCTGGATGTGGCCATCCGGATTGCCGCGGCAGCCCAGGATATCGGCGGATATGGACCGGTGAAGGAGGCGTCGGTAAAGCGCTATCAGTCTGAACTGAATATGCTGCTCAATACTTTGCACCGGCAAACTACCAGTCGCGCGGCATCGGAAAAACTGAAAGTGGCGCAGGTGTGAATCATCCAGCAACCATTATGGACCCGTGTAGTCAACCGGCTCCTGCTTGACATCAGGCGTTTCCTCTGTCCACCGCACCGATCCGACGGGGCGTTCCAGCTTGCGACGCACTTTGGTATCGCCGGGCAAACGATTGAACGCCTTAACCAGGGCATGAATGGCCAGATCAGTTTGGGTGTAGCGGGATCGCATTCGTAGATAGTCAGCCCAGGTGGGACAATGAAAACGTTCAGTCCACATGGCAGGGTTCTCAATGTCACGCGCCAGTGACCAGTCGTAGCCGCCATTGCGCAGTCTGACTCTCTGCATGTTCAGCATCGCGTTATAGAAGTCTCTAGCCTCGCCAGGTGCGACATCATAGTCGATTTCCAGAACGATGGGGCCGGAGCGCAGCGACAGATCCAGTGCGACCTTGGGTTCACTGGAAATTTCAATCAGCTGAATGTCGTCCTTGATGTCATCGGGAACCGGGAGAAGAAAACCGATGATAATCGTAATGAGCAAGGCAACGGCGGAAAACATCATCGCTGATTGCACGGAAAAGTCGGTGGCGATTGCTCCCCAGACCCAGGATCCAATGGCGATGCCGCCAGCGGTGCAGGTCTGAAACATCGAGAGTGCCCGAGCAATCACCCAGCGAGGTGCCGAAAGCTGAATTGTGATATTCAGCAGCGAGACGATCAGGATGCTTGCCCCACTGGCGATAAACAATGCCACTGATGTCAGGGTCAATGATGTGCTTAGCCCGACCACAAGCAGCGCCACTGCACCAATCAATGACAAGATCTTCAATGTTCTTTCCGTAGGCGCGCGTGCTCTGACAAAATTCACCGATAGTCCAGCACAGACTGCGCCAATGCCGCTTATGCCCAGCAGTATCCCATAAAGATCGGCGTCACCCCTCAAAATGTCCCGCGCGATCAGCGGTGCCAACGCATTCGCTGAAGCGATGCAGATGCATACGACACACGAGCGGATCAGCGCACGTTTGATGGGTAGTGAGTGTTGTGCGTAACGCAGGCCAGACACCAGCGCCCGGCCGATTCGTTCCGGAGGAAGGCGGGATGCGCTGGTAGTACGGTGCCAGAAGTAGAATGCAATGAACAAGGGAACATAGAAGACAGAGTTGACCGCGAATGCATAATCGGCACCAAAGGCCATCACAATGACGCCGCCCAACGCAGGGCCAACACTGCGCGCCACATTGTAGGCCACGGAACCCAGCCCAATAGCAGCAGGCAACTGCTCACCCGGTACCTGCTCCTGAATGGATGCCTGCCAGGACGGCGAATAGAATGCTACACCGCAGCCGATCATGACGGTAAAGAACAGTAGCATCCAGGGTGTGGTGAGATCGAAAAAAGCCAGGATCGTCAGCGTAGCCGAAATGAGGATGGAAAATGCCAGGGAATACAGGGCAATCAGGCGGCGGTCGAACATATCCGCTACTGCGCCCGCCATCATCGCCACCAACATGTAAGGCATCATGAGTGCCGTTTGTGTCAGTGCCACCATGGAGGGTGAATCGGTGAGCCGAGTCATTTCCCACGCTACTCCGACACCGAGTATGAGGTGCCCGAAGTACGAGAAAACACTGGTTGTCCAAATGTTGCGAAAGGTTTTGTGCTTGAGTGGCGCAAAGGCACCAACCGATTTGTAATTCACTGGCAGGAGTCAACGTAGACAAGGGAGCGTTAGATTAATCCACTCGCGTGTTTAATAACAGTCGCGCTGCTGTTTTGGGACAGGCTGTAGAAGGATTTGTTTTGGTGTATTCCCGGTATCAGGATTTCCCTGATAGTCTTTGACATAGTCCACGCCGATAATATACAACGTTGGTGTGTAAATGGCGACGCGTGTCGAATCTGAAAGGCGACGCAATTGAACACATTAAAGTGTCCGCTCTTTCAATGCAGCCAGGAATATTGGAATGAAAATCAAAGATGGAGAATTCCGAACCGGATGGACAGCGCTGCTGGCTGCGACTGCCGGAATGAGTGCGGGACTGGGTTTGAATGCATATATCAATAATATTTTTGGCCCCTACTTACTGGAAGCTTTCAACTGGAGCAAGGCAGAGTACGCTCTTAACGGTGCAATATCCATTATCACCGTGCTGTGGATACCGTTTATCGGGCGCATGGCGGATGTGTTCGGTGTTCGTAATGTGGCGATTATTGGCATCATCGCCTATCCCTTAAGCTTCGTATTGATGGGGCTCATGACCGGCGATGTGCGAGTTCTATATGCGATCCATTTCATGCAGGTAATATTCTGTGCTTCAACCACGGCAACGGTGTATTGTCGCGTCGTCGCAGAGCGATTCTCACAACAGCGCGGCTTGGCTTTGGCTGTTTGCGCGGCGGGGCCTGCCGTTGCGGGGGCTATAGCCAGCCCATTGTTGACCAGCTATATCGATGCCAACGGTTGGCGGTCAGGATTTCATGTTATGGCTGTCTTCTCAGGACTGCTCGGTGCACTGACGCTTGCCCTGCTTCCAAAAAAATCACGTGCAAGAAAGACGGATGCGCCAAGGCCTAGTGCCCGAAAGGACTATCGTGCGATCTTTTCAAGCCCAGCGTTTCGTGTCATCGCTGTCAGCGCATTTCTCTGTAGCTTGACGCATGCGTTGGCGACGTCGCAGGTCAAGATTCTGCTGGGGGATCACGGCGTCTCGGACGTCGGCGCAGGTTATATGGTGTCAGTGTTTGCCATTGGCGTGATTCTTGGGAGGTTGGTAGCGGGTGTTGCGCTGGATAAATGGCCGACTCACATCGTTTCCGCGATCGGCATGGGGCTCCCGTGCATTGGTACCTACATTCTTGCGACCGATACAACCCAGATTGTCATGCTTGGCCTCGCGATCATCTTGATCGGCCTCTCGTTTGGTGCAGAGGCTGATATTCTGGCTTATGTCACCGCACGCTACTTCCCCATGCATATCTACAGTTCCGTCATGGGGTTGCTCACCACGGCCGTTGGACTGGCCATTGGGCTTGGGTCTGGATTGTTGAGCTACATGCTTTCGAAGACTGACAGCTTTACCGCGTTTCTGCTGGTGGGGGGAACGCTGGTTCTGATCGGGGCCGTCAACTTGTTGCGGCTGGGGGCAATCGAGGACATTCATGCGCCGGAAGGAAAAGTCGCTTGAAGGAAAATTTGTGGCGCGGTGATGGAATGCTCATCCGTTAAGCCATTGCTTCACTGCTTCTTGCTTTGACCTCAGTGCTTTTTTCTGGTGTAAGCTTTCCTGCCTGAGCCGCGATATCGTTTGCGGCTACAAATCCAAACGTTGCCGCAGGGCCGATAGTTCCACCTGCGCCTGGATAGAGATTGCCAAAGGGACTTCCTGCATTGTTGCCTGCTGCGTAGAGCCCCGGGATTGGCCGGTCGTTGCTGTCGAGTACTTGCGCCCTTGCATTGGCTTTCAGACCACCCTTTGTGCCCAGGTCGCCCAGATTGATAAGCACTGCATAGAACGGAGCCTTGTCAATCGGCCCCAGGCACGGATTCGGTTTTATATTCGCATCACCAAACATCAGGTCGTATGCGTTGCCCCCGCGTCCAAATTCTGGATCGACCCCGGTCTTGGCGTAGCTGTTCATGCTGGAAACAGTATTTCGCAGTGCGTCGGCTGGCACGCTAATCTTCTTTGCAAGCCCATCGATCGACTCTGCCTTGAAAATGTAATGATCCCAGCAGTCCGCCGGAATCCGCCAATCAGGCATGATCATGGCAGGCAGAAAACCACCGGCTGTGAATTTTGTGCGGAATGTGGCGTCGAACACCAGCCAGCAGGGCGTATTGGCGCCCGTCTTCTTCTGATCCTCCACCATGGCGATGCCGAACTCGTCGTAACTGCAGGCTTCATCCACAAATCTCTTGCCGTTGCGATTGACGCACACGCTGTGTGGGCGACCGACATCAAACGCTGCCTGGTGGATTTCTTCGAAATTGGATGCCCCAGTCATGGGTTTGTGCATGGTGGGAATCCACCATCCGGCCTCGGTATGCTCTGTGGATGCACCTATACTCATGCCTGCAATCAACGCTTCGCCTCGATTGGCATCCTCCGGTGAGCTGCTGAATCGAGTGTGGCCCGGAATTGGGAAAAAGCGATCTCGAAGCGCCTGGTTCCACTCGAACCCGCCTGCCGCCAGCACCACGCCATAAGTGGCGTTGATGTCATACAGACGGCCGAAATGGCTGACTGTCAGGCCCGAGACACGCCCATTGGAAGCAATCAGTTTATTCAGACCGGTTTCAGTACGCACTTCCACGCCGCGTTCAAATATCTCCTTGTAGATATGCCCCATCAGCGCCCCTCCTTGGGTAAAGCGACGATCACGGCTACTGAGCATTCGGGAGTCGATGTCCGACCAGTATCGCCAGAGCATTTTCAGGAAGACGCGCACCCAGCCTGGTGCGCGGGTGGAAATAGCGAAGAATTCCCCTATATCCATCGCGTAGCGGCGGAAAATCTTGAAGCGGTTATATTGTTCTCGCATCGAAACAAAGTATTTGTCGTCGAGCTGACGGCCGTCAAATGTCTCACAGAGTACGGATCGGTCAGAGCGGGCTTCCGGTGCGTTCTGGAAATAATCCGGCCAGGCAGCCTGCACCAGTGGAACACCGAGCGAAACCAGAAAGCGTGCCATTTGGGGTGACTCGTCGACATAGGCTTCAAGGCGGTCACGCTGGACAGGCCCTCTTAAAAGGCTGTTGATGTAGGTAAAGGCTTTATCGCGTGTATCTTCACTTGGAGACAGTTGATTGTTCGGAATCCACATCACACCACCAGAAGTGGCCGAGGTGCCTCCGTACTTGTGCGCTTTCTCTACGATCAGCACAGACAAACCAAGATCCGCAGCACGCAGTGCTGCCAAAGCGCCAGCCGCCCCGGAGCCCACGACAACCACATCATAGGTTTCTGGTGTATTCATGATCTTCTCCGGATTTGGCGCTGGAAAACATGCTTGCACTGTGTTTCTGCGATTTAAAGTGAATATGGTATGCCGAGATAGCAGTATTCAAAGTGATTCGGGCGCCACAACGACCCGCAGGCCATCCATTTTTTCGCTCACAGTGATCTGACAACATAAGCGGCTGTTGGGCTTGCGGGTTTCAAATACCATGTCCAGCGTCATGTCTTCCACGTCGTCAGGCGCACCAACCACATGTTGCCATTCAGGATCGATATAGATATGGCAGGTGCCGCAGGCACAGCCGCCACCGCACTCACCCAGAATGCCATCGACACCGTTAGCCGTTGCAATCTGCATCATCGTGTCGCCGACAGGCGCATCTTCGATCACTTTTTCAGTGCCACGACAATCGACAAACGTGATTCTTACTTCACTCATTTTTGCTACTCCTGCAGTTCAAACTGAGCTGAACTCATACCTGTATATCGGCTAGTGCCTGGGCGCGTGCCTGCATGATTTCACGCAAATGATTCACTGGATCGCCTGCGGTGATGCCACCATCAATCGGCAAAACAATGCCGGTGATCTGCGCTGCTCGATCGCTGACAAGGAACAAGACTGCTTGTGCCACGTCATCAGGCTTGCCGTGACGCTTAAGAGGCTGATTGGAATCGAAAGCAGGCGAAATTGCCTGTTTTACGCGCTCGATTTGTTCCGCAGTCATGCCCGGCATTGAAAATGCGGTAAGGCTAGTCCGAATGTGTCCTGGTGCAAGGCAGTTCACGCGAATTCCATACTCGGCCAGGTCAATGGCGAGGGATTTGCTGAACATGATCACCGCAGCTTTGGTTGCCCGATAGGTCATCAGTGCCTGACCCGGGAGCAGACCGGCAATCGAAGAATTGTTGATAATGACGCCACTGCCTTGCTTGGACATGATTCTTCCGGCAATTCGGCTGCCAGACATCACGCCGAATAGATTGATGCCGATGACGCGATCGAAATCTGCAAGGTCATCGTCAAGAAACCGGGGATGTTGCGCGCCAGAGATTCCTGCGTTATTGAACATGATGTCAAGGCGGCCAAAACGCGCGACTGCATTGTCCACCAAAGACTGCATTTGCCGTGTGCAGGAAACGTCTACACGCTGATAAAATGCAGCGTTACCGATTTCCCTTGCCAGAGATTCACCTTGCTCATCATTGATGTCGGCAATCACAACTTTGGCGCCTTCACGGGCAAACAGCTCTACGCTGGCGCGCCCAATGCCGCTTGCACCTCCGGTGACAATTGCAACTTTTCCAGATAAGTCCTGACCCATGTCGATTCCCCGCCCTCTGCTATGGGGCTGTGCGTATGGTTGCTCTTCTCATCGCTGCTCGAGCGTGATAGGTAGCGAAGAGATGGAATGTGTTGCAACAGTACGCTGATAGATGACCTCCTCTGCTGGTATGGCCAATCGGATGTTGCGAACACGTTTAATGAGTTCTTTTGCAGCCACCCTGATTTCCATCCGGGCCAGCGAAGCGCCTATGCAGCGGTGGATGCCTACACCGAATGCCACATGAGTACCGGTGTTGCCACGGGCTATGTCAAAGTTACGAGGGCAATCAAAGTGGGATTCATCGTCGTTGCCGGAGCCGTACAGAACCAGCATGTGGGCACCCTTAGGCAATTTGGTGCCGCCCAGTTCGGTTTCGCGGGTAGTCATTTTTGCCAGGCCGCGAACCGGCGGTGCGTATCGGAGCAGTTCTTCGACAAAACGAGTCAGGTAGCGCTCGTCATCAACATTGTCATGAAGCTGTTGCGCCACCCCGGGTTGGGTCGCCAGGATGAACAGAAGATTGGCAATGGCCGTTGCTGTGGTGTCATTTCCAGCGATTATGAGTGCCCGCACCAGCGAGACAGCCTCGCCAAAAGTCAAGCTGCTACCATCTTCTGTGTGGGAGTGCACAAGATCAGAAATCATGTCCTCCTTTGGCTGTGCCTGCCGGTCCTTCATCTGTTCGATAATGAATTTCTGCAGCTCACAGACCTTCAGGGCATTTTCTACCATTTGCTCGCGGTTCTGCATCCTGCCTATCTGCGCAGTGATCGCTGCAGACCACTCCGATATTTTGTTCCCATCGTACCGGTTCATACCCAATTGTTCGCAGATCACGGCAATTGTTAATGGAATTGCGAACTCCTTGACGCCGTCAATCACCTTTCCTCCTGCACCCTTGTCTGCCATATTTTCTGCCAGATCCGCTATGATACGAGTGATTACCGGCTCCAGCATCTTGACCCGGTGCGCTGAAAATGCACCGTCCATTAGTTTGCGGATGCGGGTATGCTCTGGAGGATCGCTCTTGATTACATCGGGAAAAAATCCGCCTCCCTGTTCTTCCAGAATCTGTTTGAATTCCTGGAAAAACCCGCTGGCATACTGAGCTTCATAGCCTTGTTTGTCGGAAAATGTTTGTGGGTCACGAAGCAGCGTGACGATGTCGTCATAACGAGATACCAGCCACATTCCCAATTTTTCATCGTAGTGAACGGGATCTTCATTGCGTAACTTTGAATAGAACGCGTGTGGGCGAGCCTGAATCAGTGGATCCGTCAGTGACATCTGACTGAGTGGTGTTTCGCCCATGCTGAATGGGCAACCTGATGCCACGCTGTTCTTTTCAATGGTGGTCATTTTATCTATCTCTCTATTTTTCTTCTGAACAGAAGAGCAGTCACTGAATGGAAGTGGATGAGCCAACGTAGAACTCTTTCTGATCGGGCACGGATGCTTTTGCTGTCCTGGTCGAGCGGTACTCGCGAGGGCTCATGTTATACACCCGTTTGAATAAGCGACTGAAATGTGCCGGGCTTTTGAAGCCAATGCGAAACGCTACTTCAGCGATGGATATGTCGGTAGTCATATTGGATGACAGCCACTCATGAGCCGTCTTCAGTCGCCAATCCCAGATCAGAGTAGGGAAGGAGGTTCCCTGCTGCCGCAGCAAATGGGATAGGTAGCGGCGGGAAATGCCACATGCCTGGGCCACCATTTCCGCGTTGAGTTTTGGGTCTGACAGATGGATTTCAACGTACCTCAGAACGTCTTGCCGCCGCTTTTGAGAGAGCGATTGGCGTTCGTGCATTGCGTTGTCACAGTGTTTCAGACCTTCGGCAAAAAGAGATAGCGCGCAGTCGACCAGCAGCTGTTCAGAGCGGTTTGTCAGCTCATCGGCATCATTGAAAACTTCAGTGAAGATGCGCTCGGCCATTCTGAATTCGCGATGCTCCGCCTTCATGCAGAATCCAGCATTGATGTCATCAGGGACATAGCGTCTGAAAATGTGTGAAGGTATTACAGCATGAAGGACCTCATGCATGGATTGCTCGTCGGGCCGGCATTCCATGCTGAATGGCGCCATTGACTTGGTAACGCCAAAGGCGCCGGATTCTGCGACGTTGGTGCCGCATTGGTGTGATATGCACAGGCTTCCCCGCTTCACGAACCAGAGCACGACGACATCGGTGGCATCTTCGCGGATGTGTGACCATGACCGCCTAAAGAACAGTCTCGATTTTGATTGGAGCCGGATTATGGAGCACGCGCCAACCGCCTTTTTGTCGGCGCGAACATCAACCTTGGCTCCTGCGTCGATAACGTATTCACCCAGATAGTATTCCTGATTGTGCTCACCACGAAATGAGGTTTGGCATTCCTGAAAATTGCGTTCGTCAAACGCAAAGAGTTCTTCTGTCACATTCCCTCTCCCGAATGGTTGTAGCGTTTGGCCCCTAAGCCATTTTTGTTTGTAGGTGAACCAGTAGATCCTATTCTTTAACGCAATCTGTCAAATCTCACTATATTGCGCTCCTGGTACGTCCTCTCTTCACTCTGTGTTTTTCCTTGTACATTTCGTGCAGTGACGCAGTCAGGCGACGCTATCGTGATATGCCTGCATCTGCCAGCTTCTGCTGTTCTTCAGCGGAAAGGCCAAGGACTTTGCCAAATATGTAGGCATTGTGTTCGCCCAGACGCGGCGCACCTAATGTGATCGATGCGCCCCTCGACATCTTCCAGCCAGGACCGACAATAGTGCGAGTGGAGCCGTCGCTCTCGGTCACCTCGTGATAAAAACCGCGGTTCCAAAGATGGCCGTCTGCCACCAGATCCATTGAATTCACGCTCTTGATGGCTGCTACACCCCTAGCCTGAAGTTGATTTGCCAGGGGGGCGGCGGAGTGGCGGACGGTCCAGCTCGCTAACAGCCGGTCCAGAATGTCTTCGTTTCGTTTTCTATGGGGCAATGAGCTGAACCGTTCATCTCTGGCCAGCTCTGGAGACCCCATTATTTCGGCCAGTTGGCACCAGGCTGAGTCAGTGGCCGTCGCAATGCTGATCCATTCATCGTCCTGACAGGGATAAACGCCATGAGGCGCCATATCAGGGTGTCGGTTGCCGTGGCAGGTCTCAATTGTGCCGTTAAGCAGATAGTCCATGACCGAGTCACCAATCATGCTGGTCATGCTTTCCACAGCGGAGACATCTACATACTGACCTTCACCCGTATGGCGGCGATGAAACAGTGCTGCAACGATAGCAAGTGCAGCAGCCGCACCGAATGTGGAGTCTGCATAACGAACATTCATGCCAGCAGGTGGCTGCCCTTCATAACCGACCAGTGAGCTCAGGCCACTGAGTGCTGCGAAACAAGGTGCATACCCGGTTTGATAGCTGAGAGGACCTTCGTTGCCGTGCATTCCCATAGAGGCGTAAATAATGTCGGGCTTGGCATTCTTGACGGTCTCATAGCCGAGTCCCAGTCGTTTCACCGCGCCGGGCCGCAGGTTCTCGATCAGGACATCAGATTTTTGCACCAGCGACAGAATCAGTTCGACGCCGGCTTTGGATTTCATGTCGATCTGCACGCTGAGTTTTTGCGGGTTGACCGCTTTGAATCCTGGAGCATTGTTGATGTCGCTGACACCGTAGAATCGCGTTACATCCAGCGATTTTTCGCTCTCAACACGAATGACTTCGGCCCCAAGAAAGGCCAGCAGTTTCCCGGTGTATGGGCCCGCCCATACCTTGGTCAGTTCGACGATACGCACACCTCGCAGGGGGCCACCGCGCTGTTGACCGTTCATTGGCGAATCCTCCTTGTTGGCGTAACGAGATCTTGCCAATCAATGTGATTGTCCTGTCCCAGCAGCGGCGCCGCTTTTGAAGGTTTTGCGGGAGTTGCGCTCAAGCGGTAGGGCACAGTGGGATAGTGCAGACTGCCTAGCACCGGATGACTCAGCTCGACGAAGAATTTGCGATGTTGATATTGCGGAGATTCCACCAGATCCTGTGCGTTGTTCACTGCCACAAGTGTGACGCCAAGTTTCTGCGCCTTTTCCGCAGCGTCGTGTTTGCCTTGCGTCTTGAGCCACTCGATGATGTGTTGTCTGCATGATTCAACGCGTTCCGGCGTGCATTCGCGTTCCAGCCAGTTGTCCGGGAAGTCAGACATCCACTCTGGGTCATCAAGCAGTTTGCGGAGACCTTTCCAATGTGCCGGCGTTGACAGCCAGATGTAGATAAAGCCATCTTTACAGGGAAATATGCCTGCAGGTCCTGTTAGATCGAAAGCGTTGCGGTGCGTACCGACATTCATTTCGCCAGCTACCATCTGCGCCAGGACGTAATCAATTCGGGATGCCAGCACTTCCTGTTTGGAAATCTCGATGAATTGACCCAGGCCGGAGCTTGTTTGTTCAAACAGAGCTGCTACTACACACAGTGCGGCGTCAATACCTGCTTCGTAACTTGGCAGAAAGCGGCCCGCACTGTTGAGGGGAGGCATAGACGCATCGCCGCCAGTGGGTGTGTGGTAGCCCCAACCGCTGCTATGAAATACGTTGAGATCTTCGGCGTGAAGTCGATCTTCCGGAGGTACGAGACCGAAGTTGGAGATGGAACAAACTACCAGTGCCGGATGGTCTCGATGCACGGCTTCAGCAGTTAACCCCATTTGCGCGAGCCAATCAGCACTATGGTCGTCAATGACAGCGTGCACATGCTGTAATGCGCGCTTTAGCGCCTCCTGACCATTCTTGCCAGTCAAATCCAGTTCGATCGAGCGTTTGTTTGTGTTCAGATAGGCAAACAGCCCGCTGTTTTCCGTTCCTGCATTGCCGTTGGCGAAGGGCCTCAAGCCTCGGGTCGGGCTTCCGCAGCCCGGCCTTTCGACTTTGATGATTTCAGCACCAAAGTCCGAAGGCAGCTTGCCGCAGTATTCGCCGCCCACGCCCTCTGCCAGCTCCAGCACCCTGATCCCGTGTAAGGCAGTCATATCTATTTCTTTCGAACCCGTTAGTTGTCTGTATTCCTGATCGACGTCGTTCGTCTTCGAGGCCCTATAAAATTAAATCCAATATAAACAATATTTTAACGTTGTTTTTGGTAGGTTTGGTCCGGGATTTGAGCAGGCCGGAATGGCTCGCTCCACCTCCGCTATACAACAACACTGATGTACAGTAGCATGTTCTTGAGCGCAAGGTACAGAGCACAGATTGACTCCGGTTTCCTGGAAGCTAGCGTATGCGGCTCATTGCCTTTCGATTTCAGCTTTTCACAGGCCGCAACGAGGTTCCTGACAGTTCGCGAGATTCACTGAACAGTTGGCGCGGACATGCAGCAAAGCCAAATAAAACTAAGAAGAGGTGACAGCTCATGAGTGAGAGCAATTTTTTCAGTCTGGATGGACCGCTTGAGGTGATGCCAACAGAACGACAAATGCGAGTCGCCAATCTTGGCGCGTTTCCATTACTGGCGCGAAGTATGGGCGCAGATCCGCGGCGCTTGTTGGAGCGCCACGATATTGATCCATTCAGTCTGCGTGATCCCGATCACTACATTGACTGTCAATCCTACGTAGATCTGCTCGAAGATTGCAGTACACTGCTGAATGATCCGTTGTTTGGTTTGCGTCTTGCGCAGGTGCAGGAGCCTGATGTTTATGGCTGTGTGACGGCACTATGTCGGGCGTCTGCCACCGTTAGGGAGGCGATCGATTGTCTGATCAAGTTCATTCCTGTAGCGCATTCACCGGCGGCAATGCAAGAGCTGGTGGTAAGCGACGAGATTGCCATGCTGAGATGGGGTGTCCGAACTGATCTGGGCAATAACAAGCAGGCAAACTATCAGGCCGCCTTGTTGAACCTGAAGTTGTTGCGGCAGCTCGGAGGCAGGGACTTCCAGCCCCATTATGTGAAGCTTGCCGTCGATACTCGCCACAGGGACATTGATGAACTGGAAAAGCAACTCGGCTGCCGGTTTCACAGTCGATCATCGGAGAACGTCATCGCTTTCCCGGCACCTATTCTGGATCTGCGGATTACCAGCGCCAATCGGTTGCTGTTCAGGCTGCTGGGCGGCTATCTGGGTCGCGTTAAAGATGCTGCACGCATCACACTGACGGATCGGGTTCAGGATTTCATTCGGTCTTCCCTGCCCGAGGGCAATTGCACGATCGAACGCTGCGCAGCGAAAATGGATATCTCTGTAAGGACACTTCAGGCCAAGCTGAGTGAGTCTCAACTCAGTTTCTCCGACCTATTGGAAGAGCAGCGAATTGCGCTGGCTCAGAGCTATTTGAAACAACACCACTTTACTCTGGATGATGTAGCAGCGAATCTGGGTTATTCAGAGCAATCCAGTTTTGGCAGGGCTTTCAAACGCTGGACAGGCATGACACCAAGGCATTTTCGACAAAAAGCTGCAACCCAATGACCTTCAGGCGAACATAAAACAGACCAGACATAGGCTACTGAAGGTAAGGACCGCTGCCAACAATCTGCTATGTCAGCAGCTGTCCCGTTCTTCACGCGTGATACAGTTTTCTCATTTCGTAATCGCCTGAATCGTCAACGTGCACTTTCCATCCAGGATAGACCACGATGGTGGTGAAAGTCTCCTCGATCACAGCGGGGCCAGCTATTTCGTGCCCTGGCTTGAGTGACACGCCGGCAAAGATTGGCGTATCCATGTAGCCTTCACCCAGATTGGCCCGACGAATTTTCAACGGCGTTGCCCTGGACGCCGGAGCACTGAATCCTTCGCCAACGGGAGGCGCTGCAGTTTCCACTGACGACACCAGTCGTACGCCAATTATCTCAGGCAATTCTGAGTCGCGAATGTGATCAAACTCTGCCATGTGTCGTTGGTTGAATGCCTGTAACGCACTTTCTCCGAATGTATCGTTCAGAAATGCGTAGTCTTGTGAACCCTGACTGGTGTGCATCTCAAAACTAACGGCGAAGTTCTGTCCCGCATAGCGCATGTTCACCAGATAGCTGAACTTTATGTTTCGCTTGTGAATATTGGCATTGCGAAAGTATGCCTCAGCCCGGGCTTCGAGTTCTTGCCAGCGTGACTTCATCAGCCTGAGATCTGGTTTTCCTGCCGAAAAGCTGCAGGAGCGCTCTTCATCGATGGTTGGCTTCGCAACCAGTGTGCCCAGGGCCGAAAATGTGGGTGATGCTTTTGGAATCAAAACCTTTTCGATCCCCAGTGCGTCCGCATGAACCGCCGCGAACGCCGGGCCATTGCCGCCATAGGCCAGCATGACCATTTCCTTCGGGTCGATGCCCTTGCCGGCGGTCGCTCTTCGGATCGCCTGAATCATATTGGCATTGACGACGCGCCAGCAGTCGAACGCGGCATCCTCTGCGCTGTAACCCATTTGTTCACCCAGTCGCTGGAATGCTTCCGCTACACCAGCTTGTGTCAGTGAGAAACTGCCACCGGCAAAGTCTCCGTCTGCAGAAAGAATGCCGAGCATCAGCAGGGCATCGGTCACAGTGGGTTCGGTTCCGCCGCGTCCATAACAGATCGGCCCCGGTTCCGATCCAGCAGATCGCGGGCCAACTTGCAATTCGCCACCATTGATCTGGCAGATTGAGCCGCCGCCCGCCCCAAGCGTTTCAACTTGAACCATGGGGACGCCGATGAGATAGCGATGATGGATGTTCCACCCGGCTGTTGCCGGTGCTGCTCCGTTGAGTACGATGGACATATCATACGATGTGCCTCCCATGTCTACACACAGCAGGTTGGGATAGCCTTTTGCCAAACCAGTATGAGCAGATCCGATCACGCCTCCGGCCGGGCCAGATGCCAGCACGCGAATCGGTGATCCTTCGATATATTCCTTGGTCATGACGCCGCCGCTGGCCTGCATTACCATCAGCTGGTTTTTGTAGCCGCCGTCGCGGAGACGTCCGACCAGATTGTCGAGGTACGATGTCACGCGCGGGCCTACATAGGCATTAACAACGGTCGTGCTAGTGCGGTCGTACTCTGGTCCACGCGGCAATACCTGATGGGAAACTGACAGATGTATGCCCGGCATCTCTTCCCTGACAATTTCTGCTACCCGTTTTTCATGAGCGGGATTTACGAAGGAGAAGATCAGCGATATCGCCACTGATTCGACGTTCTGCTTCTTCAGCTTTCGGCAGGCGTCCCTGACAGCATTCTCATCCAGCGGCTGATAAATCGAACCGTCGAACAGTATCCTTTCAGGTACTGTCAGTCGGCGACGGCGCGGTGCAATCTGCTTGAACGGTGGAAGTGCAGCATTCCAGATATCTTCCTTGTAGCCTCGACGATATTCCATTTCGTCCCGGAAGCCTTGCGTCGTAATGAGGCCTGTTACCGCACCATTCATTTCGATCAGCGTGTTGTCTGCGATGGTGGTTCCATGCACGATGGCATCGCATTGGCCGAGGAAGTCGCCAAGCGTCATGCCTTCCTTTTCAGACAGTCTTTCCAGTCCGGTCATGACGCCGATTGAGCGGTCTTCTGGTGTGCTGAGATTCTTGTGCAGAATGACTTCATCACCTTTAAGTAATGCAAAGTCAGTGAACGTGCCGCCGATGTCAATTCCAACGCGATAGCTCATCGACTTGCTCCCAGTGCTTTCTCAGACTTCAATTTGTTTCTTAACGCCTGCGTTGCTGCAATGTCGACGGTGAGGTCGTACTCTTCTAGTGATCCTCTCAGTACCACGCCATAGCGATTGCGCGCTGCTTCAATGCTGACGTACTCATCCAGCACGTCTTCCTTCACGGCCTCGGGATCGCGGTCGATCGCCGGCCCAAAACCGGCGCCACCGCCGTGCTGGTAGGCGATCACAGCGCCTGCTGGCAGCTGCGTGCTTTCCACCAGCTCGATTTTGTATTCGTCTTGCGTGCCGACCAGAAAGTGGTTGCTGTAAGGACTGGCATCATCACCTCCACACATGCCCCGCAGCGGATGTTTTGCTGACACCATCCAGGCCATGGCAGATACCGGCTCCAGCACTTTCTTGATATTGAGGCTGCCTGGAGCGCCTCGCCATTGTCCCGCTCCACCGTAGTCGGTGGTCATCTCCCGGCTGATATTGACCACGGGAAAACGGGCTTCAGCTTCTTCTGCCATGGCCAACAGCAGTCCTCCCAGAGATGCTGGACAGGAACCCCAGCCATCGATGCCTTTGACCGCAGATACATCCATAGAACGCGAGTCGACGCCTTGATCCATCCACATCATGCCGTTGTCATAGAAACCTATGACCGCGTTGGGCATGCCGATCTTGTAGACTTGGGGTTGCGCCCGCTCGGGAACAACTTGTGACAATGCAATGCAGACAGCTTCGGTGATTTCACAGGCCGGATGGAACGAACCCAGCGCTGCAGGTTTATTCGGTGGTGGATGGGCAATGCATCCTTCGGGAATTATGAATTCAACGGCGTTGAAAAGGCCTTCGTTCTTGGGGATGGTTGGATCAATCATCGCGCACAGCTGAATCATGATGTAACCACGTGTGTTTCCGAAGGTATTCCAGACACCCACCAGATTCTGGCGATCGTCGGTGCCGGTCAGATCTACGCTGAGTTGATCGCCATCCACCTTGCAAGCCACGTGGACTTTTACGTCCGGCGTGCCTTGCGTGTCTGCGTCAATGAATACGTCAGCTTCGTATGTACCGTCTGGCCAATGAGAAATTTCATCGCGAAAACGCTTCTCGGTGTTTTCCACGGTGTAATTCAGGGCGGCGCGGATTTTATCGGTACCATATTTCCGGATCAGAACCTGATGTTCCCTGGCTGCAATCTGGACGCCGCCGATCATGGCTGCCAGATCTCCTGCAAAGGTCGCGAAACGATTGTTGCGTTCAACAAGCCGGATGACGTCACGCCGTTTCTCACCCCGATGCACCAGCTTCAGACAGGGGATCGCCAGTCCTTCGGTAAAAATGTCAGTTGCCTCAAGGGTAAAGCCGCCGGGATCCTTGCCACCAGTATCGCCCTGATGCGCTTGCAGTGCCTGCACCAGAACCAGCTCGCCATTGTCATCAAATACCGGTGCATACACGTTGTAGTCCGGCAAGTGGCCGCCACCATGATCTGGATCGTTGCCCAGGAATACATCGCCAGGCCCCCAATCATAGTCTTCGAAATGCATAAGCCCGTAGCGTACGGTTAGCTGAGTGACAAAGGTGAGATGCGGTGTGCCTACTGAGCCCACCACGAGTCGACCGTTTGAATCAATGATGGAAGAGTTACGTTCGTTGGACTGATTTATGATTGGCGACGAAGCCGCGCGCCCGAGGTGCGCGCAGGCCTTGAAGCAAACCGTTTCCAGTGCGCCACGAATGATACTCGCCGTCACTGCATCAATTTCGCATTGGCATGGCAGTGCCGGCCGTTTGGCGGCCAGCTTTCGGTTGAGTTCAAATGACATGATGACGTTCCTTATGCATGAGCGTGTCGAGCTTTTGCGGAATTCAGGGCTTTTTCCGGTTTGACATTCCCATTCGCCACTCCGGGGGGTAGGACATATCGATGTCCTTGACTACGTTATTGAGGCCTTTTTCGAATGTTTCGCTGTCAACGCCGGGCTGGTTTTTGCGGTCGTTGCTCATCAAAGGGAGCATGCCTTCCACGAATCCGGTCAACAGGCTGCCCATGTATTCACCACGGTATTGTTTATAGAGTTCCAGAAAGGTCTTTTGCACCTGAACAACATCGGTGGGGCGGGTTCGTGAACAAGCCAGTGCGTACTTTCTGGTTTCTTCTTCGAGTTTTTCCAATGGGACAACGCTATTGATGAAGTTGGTTTCGTACATCTCCGCCGCGGTGAAAGGACGACCTGTAAACAAAATTTCGGAAAACTTTCGCAAACCGATCTGCTCAATCCAGGTCCACATCCGCGGCCCCCAACCGGCATAGCGAAATGCGGGGTGTCCAAACAACGTGTCTTCAGATGCGATGAGCAAGTCTGCGTCCGCGGCCTGGTAGAAGTGCCAGCCGTAACAGTAGCCTTTTGTCTCAACGATGCTGATTTTCTTGAATTCCTGCAGCGGACGATTACCTGCAGGCGCTTTGGCGTAGTGATCCGTCATGCTATGGAGGAAGCGGTAGGAACCTCTGGGAGGGTATTTGATGCCAGGATCGTTGATGCCAAATTCATGCAGCAATGACATGTCTTCACTGGATTCTCCGTACATGTCAGCCTGTTCCTGCAAGTCACCGCCGCTGCCAAAGTGCTTGCCCTCTCCGCGAATGACCAACACTTTGACGTCATCATCGACATTGGCCTTGAACACCAGGTCGGCGTAGTACTGGCGCATACCCGTCGTTGTGGCATTCAGGGACTCTGGCCGGTTGAAAGTCAGGTATGCGATCTTGTTGTCCGTGTCCTTCTCGTAGCGAATGTATTGTTTCGCTTCCTCTTTAAGTTCTTCAATACTTGGGGATTCTTTCATGATCTTTTGCCTTCCCGAAGAGGTCCGCATGAACGCTTGGGTGTGGTGAGGAGCGGCAGGCTTCCCGTATCAAGCCAGACGTTGGGGCGTTATGCCCTGGAATGAACACCAAAGGTGCGCGACTGCCGGCCAGTTGTAGCATGGGACATGAAGGACGTCCTGACAGTTCGTGCTGCGGACTCTACCGTCAGCGCAGGCTGACTGGTTGTCAGTCGCAGGAAATCTGGCCGAGGGGAATGGGCAGGCGATCGGTCTTGCCTGGATAGAAATCTGCGGCAACTAGTCTGAAGAGGCGTATTCAAGTGCCTGCGGCTGCATTGTGATGGCAATCAATGACTGATCTTCTCGTCAGGCAAATTACATTGTGCGTAACATACCGGTTGCTTTGCTGATGACTACAACGGGCGGAAAAATAGTTGAGATTGCGGTTCTCCGGGCATGTTCCCGATTTCGTAAATTGCAATAGATTAGAGAAAGGAGGGGTCATGAGCAACGGATCAGGTAATCCGGTAGTGTTGGTCACAGGTGCAAGCTCCGGCATTGGTGATGCCATTGCCCGCAAGTTTGCCAAAATGGGTTGGCGAGTAGTGGCAGTCGCCAGACGCGAACAACGTCTCGTGCAGCTCAGACAGGAACTGGCTGACATTACCGAAGTGGAATATCTGGTGGCAGATGTCACGGGAAAAGACGCTCCGGGACGCGCAGTGGATCTTGCTTTGCGTGCATTCGGGAGACTCGACTGTCTTGTCAACAACGCGGGTGCCGGAAAGTGGGCGCCACCTGGCGAAACCGACGATGACATGATTGATGAAGTGCTCGATGTTAGCCTGAAGGCACCGTTCCGCTTTGCCCGCGAGTCGCTCAAGGCGATGAAACCAGGTGCGTCCATTATAAATATTGGATCCGTGTTTGGTTTGTTGGGCGGGCTGGATGGCGGAATCTATTGCGCTGCCAAAGCAGGCATGATTGGTATGAGTCAGGCGTTTGCCGCGCAATATGGTGCCAAAGGAATACGCTCCAATGTAGTGGCGCCAGGTGTTGTGAAAACCGAAATGACAGCCGCCGCTTGGGATCATCCCGGCTTCCAGCGCACCAATCAGGAATTAACGCCGTTCAACCGGGATGGAACCGTAGATGATGTCGCAAACACGGTGTATTTTCTGGCATCTGAAGAGGGTAGTTATATCAACGGTCAAACCATTGCGCTTGACGGCGGCTGGTCAACGACAAAGTATGTTGCACCCGAAGCACTAATCTGCGAACGGATAGTGCCTGAGTGAAAGACGTTTCAATTGTCACGGGAGGCGCAGGTGGAATGGGACTTGCCACGGCAAAAGTCCTCGGGCGCGACCATCATGTCGTCATTTGCGATATCAGTCAGGACCGGCTGGATGCCGCCGCTGCTGAATTGCATCAACTCAATATAAGTTGTGATTCAGTGGTCTGCGACATTACCGACAGGCAAGCGATCGCGGTGGCATTCAGACTGGCGGTCAGCAAAGGTCGGGTGGCATCAGTGATTCATGCTGCGGGCATCAGCCCACAAATGGCCGACGCAGACATCATCATGAGAGTGAATGCGGTAGGAACACTCAATGTTGTCGAAGCAGCCTATGAAATCGCGTCAGAAGATTTTGTACTGGTCTGTGTCGCTTCAATGGCTGCACACATGTTACCTAGGTTGATTATTCCTGTCCGGTCTTATTCCCACGCACTTGTTGACGTCGATGCATTTACCAAAAAAGTCCTGCTTCCATGTCGATTAATACCGAAGGGACTGTACCGAAACGGCTACTCATATGCGGTCAGCAAAAACTTTGTCATCTGGCTGTGCCGGAAAAGAGCAGCGAGATTTGGCTTAAAGAATGCGCGAATACTCTCAGTATCGCCTGGGTCTTTTGATACAGAGATGGGGCGCGTTGAAGAAAGAAGTGGTTCTGCCGAAATGGTAAAGAGAGCTGCTTTAAAGAGATTTGGCCGGCCTGAAGAGATTGCGGAGTTGATTTCATTTTGTGCGAGCAAAAAAGCCGGATATTTGACAGGTGTGGATATACTGTGTGACGGCGGTGTGATCGCCTCAAGACTTTAGGGTGAGCGGTGGTCGCAGCGGATAGAAAGCGATTTTTGATCCTACTCCGTAGGGTCTGATCTTAAGAACTCAATAGACGCAACATCCCTTTATGAATCAGCGAAACTTCTGTTCTGATCTGGATTTGACTTCCTGTTTGATAGATCGTGAGCGGTGTTTGATGTTTGCCCCGCTGACCGACGATATTCGTTCAGGTATTCGAACAGCTCGTTTGAGTGTTGTGGCAACGATGATCGATGTCGCTGCATCTGATCCTGTTCTGGCGGTCTGGAGTCCTGATTGGACTGCAACACAGCATCTGTCCCTGACAAGTGTCAGCCCTTTGAAGAATGGGCCGATTGTGGTTGACGTCAGATTGTTGAAGGCCGGAAAGAAGGTGGTATTTGTTTCCGCTGATGTCTATGAAGGCAACGGTATTGAGGACTTTGATGAGCTACGGGATCGCATTGATTCCACCGTTCCTGGAAAGCTACGCCTCAATGTCGCGGCTCGAGGCCTTGCGACGTTCGCAAAAATCACGAGGAATGCAGCTCAAGGTGTTGAATCCTATGATCCGATCCGCTGGCTCGGGATTGAACGAAGAAGAAACTCTGAGTGTTCAGATGTGCTTCTGTTGAACGACAGGATTGGCTTGAAGGTGTGTAACAGTGATGCTGGAATAGTTGAAGTTGCCAATTCGTTCTACGTGGCTAACAGTATCGGTACGATCAATGGTGGTGCTCAAACCGTTGTTGCAGAAGCTGCAGCCGAGGCCATGAGACCAGGAATGATAACCGCTGACGTGAATATCCACTTTGTGGCACCGGTACGGGTCGGGCCTTTGCGGACTATTGGTTCGATCATGCGTGATGCCAGTGATCATAGTGCGATCATGATCAGATTGCTGGACGCCGGAGACGGAGGGAAGATTGTTGCGACTGCCACAGTGATTCTTCAGTCAATTAGATAAGCGGTTATTTGCGGTTTAAGATGACTCAAAGCAGGATCTCATTTTATTCAATATTTTGAATATCAGGCTTCGAGAAAAATTCGTTTTTTAGCGGCAATTTCTCTTATTCTGAGTGGTTTCCGTTTTATGTCGCATGTATAGTTGCGCATAAGTGTGGCGATATTTAGCACGCATTCACAACAATAATGTTTGGGAGAAAATCATGTCTACTACAGCAACAGCCATCGACGGAGCATGGGATATTACTGTAAAAGCACCGGGCGGTGAGCAGAAAAGCATTGTTACGCTGAAATCCGAGGGAGACGTTCTTGTTGGAACAATTTCGAATGAAAAGTTTGGTGTCCAGGATATTGAAGATGGCAAGTTTGACGGCCAAACTCTTTCCTGGAAGAGCAAAATCACCTCGCCCATGAAGCTCACTGTAAGTTACATCGCTACGCTCGACGAGAACAACAATATCAGCGGGCATATAAAAGCAGCTATGGCGAAGATTTTGTTTTCCGGTACGCCGGTTGCAAAATAAAGTTGGTTATTAGTAGAAGTGCTATCTAGCTAGAGCGACAACGAACCCGGTTTCTAATGGAAACATGGCACTCAAAAAATAGACATGCGCTTTGGGATTTTGGTGGGATTGGTCCAATCCTGACGGTCATGTTGAGTGTCATGCTAAGCAGAGATCGGGTTTGTCGATCGTTCGTATTTGCGATCATCGCGGTTGGCTGAGGCAATTAGAAGCAGCATCAGGCAGGATCAATGTGAATTGGCGTTGTCGTCAGTAATGGAAAAAAGGACATTAGTTGGTTGATATAAGTCAACAGTGTTGTTGACTAATGGGGTATCCTTCGATACTCTAATATAAACCAATGATCAAGATGAAAGGTGACATCATGTCTGGCTTACCGTATCCAACTTATGACGCAGACCATCATTTTTATGAGCCGCCTGAAGCACTTATGCGGCATCTTCCCAAGGAATACAAACACGCTATTTCGTACGTGCAGGTTAATGGTCGTACCAAGTTGGCTATCGGTGGTCAGATTACAGATTACATTCCTGATCCCACGTTTGATCATGTTGCTGCACCTGGCAAGCTTGTGGACTGGTACTCGGGGAAAAATCCCGAGGGGATGACCATGCGTGAAAGCATGGGGAAACCGATCTCCGCAAAAACCGCCTGGCGTACAGGTGAAGATCGTCTGAAAGAGCTGGACGAACAGGGCGTGACGGGGGCATTGATGTTCCCCACGCTGGTGTCGGCCGTTGAGGAGCGCATGGGTCAGTATGACATCAAGGCCATGTGCGCGATCATGCATTCTCTGAACCAGTGGATGCTGGAAGAGTGGAATTTCAACCGCAAGAACCGGATCTTTACCGCGCCAGTGATCAGTCTGGCTGACATCGATTGGGCGGTGAATGAACTTGAGTGGGCATTGAAGAATGGCGCCAAGACTGTACTGGTTCGTCCTGCACCTGTTCCAGGCATTGCAGGCTCGCGCTCACCTGGCTTCAAGGAATTCGATCCGTTCTGGGCTCGAATCAATGAATCGAAAATATTTGTTTCCATGCACGCATCGGACAGTGGATACGATCGTTTTGTGCGTATGTGGATTGGCGGGAATGAATTCAGGCCTTTCGCGCCGTCGGCTTTCAGCCACATTCTCAAGCCGGCTGCTCGCGTTATCGCGGATACGATCACAGCGCTCATCTGTCATGGTGTGTTCGACCGGTTTCCGGATGTCAAAGTGGCCACCATTGAAAATGGTGCTGCCTGGGTGGGCGATTTGCTGAAGACGATGGCGAAAGCGCACAAGGTCTTTCCGCAGGAGTTCAAGTACGATCCAGTTCAGCGCTTCAAGGAAAATGTCTACGTTGCACCGTTCTATGAGGACTCCCTGGATATTCTTCGTGAAGCGGTCGGCGCTGATCGTGTGCTTTTCGGCAGTGACTATCCGCACCCAGAAGGTGTCGCAAGTCCTCTGGACTTCATCAACAGGCTGGATGCATATACAGACGCTGAGAAGAAGAAAGTGATGGGTGGGAATCTGCTTGGTCTGCTGGAGCGTTCTGGCTCGCTGCAGTAGGGGTTAATCTGACCCATGGATTGCAGTGTCATTTGCGATCCATCGATGGACATGAGTCGTACCCATCTTGAGGGCTAAGATCTGGTGCTGCTCTTTAATCGAACTTCTTGTCGTTTGCCGGCTACCAGCCGGCTTTTTTTTTGCGCTTAGGGCTGAAGATTTGACATTTGGTTAGGGTCAGGATGACGTTCCGATAAGATCGACACGTATTTTGTGTTTAAGAATCTTCCCAGCGTCATTTTTTGGGAGCGCATTCCATATCACAACCTGTTCTGGAAATTTGAACTTCGCAACGCCCTTGGTCGCCAGAAATTCTGCTAGATCTGTGACGGTGGGTTTTACAGATCCCCTGGGGACGATGACAGCACAGGCCCGTTCTCCTGTTTTGGAATCAGGAAGCCCGACAATGGCAATTTCGGCAATGGCGGGATGGCTGATCAGGATATCTTCCACTTCCTTGGGTGCAATGTTTTCTCCGTGACGAATAATGATGTCCTTGGCCCGACCGGTGATGACCAGATATTCCTGATCTACCCAATGGCCAAGATCACCGGTGCGGAAATATCCTTCGGCATCAAACGCGCCGATTTCGTCTTCAGGGTGAAGATAGCCGACCAACATTTGCGGCCCTTTTGCCAGAATCTCGCCGCTGCCTGTAATGCTGTTCCCATTACTGGAAAGTCTTATGTGTGCAATGCCTGGTCGGCCATCGGTGTCGGCGGCATGTGCTGCATCGTTTGTCGCTCCAATGGTCATGACCGGAACTTCGGTGGAGCCGTACACACGAGTCACTATCGCGCGTTCGAAATATTCTGCAGCTTCGCGAATTAGGGATGGTGAAACTGATGCACCTCCACATACAAACAATTTCAGACTCGGAAGGCGCGTGCCTGCGCGCTTGGCTGCGGCCAGTGTCTGAGTCAGGAAGGGAGTTGCACCGGCGAAATGGGTGCAGTGTTCTGACGCCATGATTTCTACGGCATCGTCGGCATTCCAGCTTTCCATCAGTACTGCGGTTGCACCCAGTAACAATGGGCATTCGAATGCGTAAATGGAGCCGCCGATATGGCTGATGGGCGACGCTACCAAGAATGTATCCCCAGGGTGAACCATCCAGTGTTTGCCGATCTGCCGGATGAGGGCATGAATGGAGTTGTGGCTATGCATGACTCCCTTGGGCTTGCCTGTGGTGCCGGATGTGTACATGACCATGCGTACCGCGTTGGCATCGATATCAGGCAGTTGGCGGTAGGGCGTATTCAGAAGAAGGGATTCATAGGATGTAAATGAACGATCCCTACCGCGCAGTACAACGACTTCAGGTGGTTCATCCAGCTGCTCGAGAACCTGCGACAACATGTTCGCGTAATCATGTTGTCTAAATTCTTCAGGGATAAAGATCATTCGGCATTTGACATCAGTCAGCATGAATTGGAGATCATGCTCGCGCAGTGATGGCAGAATGGGGTGAGCGATCATGCCCGCCAGCGTTGCTGCCATGTAGATGACGGCCGTTTCATGCCAGTTGGGAAGCATGAATGAGACTACGCTACCTGGGGGGCAGCGCAGGGCCATGGCGCCAGCGAGCAACTTGGATTTTTCATACAGCGTGCGTGCGTCAAGCCGTACCTTTCCATCGACAATCAGAATGCGTTCAGGTGTCTGCGAAGCAGCGCCTTTCAGTGCATCTGCCAGGGTGTCTTGCACCCAAAGTCCTTGCTCATAGGCGGATTTGGCTGCCTCCTCATCCCAGCGGACAGACATACCCGCGATGACTCTACGCTGACTTTTGTTCAGGGAATCCATGGAGAGGTGATTCCTCCTGCTTTGAACCGGTACTGACCGAATGGGAAATTGCACGATTGCGGAGTTTTTCTGCGTTGGTCTGCAGGTCGCACGGATATCCGCAAAAAGGCGCTGAATGTAGTGTTCGTCTTGACTTCGTTACGATATCATTTGACTGTAAATGAACACAAGTGTTGATTAGTTGAGAGTGTTTCAGCATTATTGTGCAAGCCCGCAGGGCGTGAACTTTTCGACACTGATATATCAATAATAACAATGGAGAATGCTTCAGCATGACCTCACTTAGAGGGCGCTATGCGTATTCGGGGGATATCAGCGTGGCTGAAGGCTGGTCATTGGAACGGCTCACGCCACCCAGTCGACTTTTCGGTGCCAACGGCATTCGAGCGGGTTCTGATGGCCGCATCTATGTAGCTCAGGTGTCGGGTAGCCAGATCAGTGCCATTGATGTGGATCGTGGCGCGATTGTGACTGTCAGCCCAAAGGGTGGAGACATCGTAGCCCCCGATGATCTGGTTTTTGATGACAAGGGCAATATTTTCGTTACGGAAATTACCGAGGGACGTGTCAGTGTGCTTGCGCCCAACGGTAGTACGCGAGTGCTCTGTGGCGATTTGCCTTGTGCCAATCCCATCACGTTCCATCAGGGGCGCCTATTCGCAGGTGAGTGTCGTCCTGATGGCAGAATTCTGGAGCTCGACATCAATGGCGGGTCTCCGCGCGTCATTCTGAACAATGTGCCTTTGCCAAATGCGATGGAAGTCGGGCCGGATGGCATGTTGTATTTTCCTGTCATGGGTGCAAATGAAATCTGGCGAGTGAGCCTAGACGGTGGTGCGCCGGAAGTTGTGGCTCGTGATCTGGGTGTGCCCGACGCAGTCAAGTTCGATTCCAGCGGATTTATTGTGTCGACACAGGTGGCCAGCGGGCAGGTGCTGCGCATCAATCCTCGCACTGGTGAACGTACTGTGCTAGCTACCATCGCGCCTGGATTGGACAACCTCACCTTTGTTGGCGACCGCCTGTTTGTGTCGAGCATTTCGGGGCAGATCAATGAAATCATGGCGCATGGAAAAGTTCGTTCGCTGGTACCTGACGGACTTAACTGGCCGCTGGGTCTGGCGATGGGTGACGATGGCGCGCTCTTCGTCGCTGATGGCGGTTTTACTTATCTTTTGCGTGCGCAGGGCGAATTGCAGCCGATAGGAATGCTGTTTACGCCGGGCTTTCCTGGGTATACCCGTGATGTCGTTGCCGTTGCTCCGGGTGAATATGTGGTGACAACGGCAAACGGACAAGTATCGCGCTGGGTGCCAGCCCGGCAGACGCATCAGGTTCTCGCCGATGGATTCGACCAGCTCTACGGCGTTGCGATTGCGCCGGGCGGGGCTGTCGTTTTTGCGGAAAAGGGCAGAGGGCGTGTACTTGCTGTCAAGTCGGGCTATGTGGACACGTTGGCCCAAAATCTGAATCAACCGTCTGGCGTTGCGATTTGCGATCAGGGGTGTCTCGTCGCTGAAGAGGGCGCTGGCAGAGTGGTCAATGTTTCCAGCGGGGATGTAGTGACGGTGCTGGATGGTTTGCAGAAACCGCAGGGCATTCTTGTGCACAAGGATCTTTTATATGTGGTCGATGCGGGCGCCAAGGAATTGGTTCAATACAACATGTTGAGTGGTGTCAGGAAGGTAGTCGCTTCCGGTTTGCCTGTTGGCGCGCCACCGGGCGTTACGCCCAAGTTCCTGGGTGCAATTGGTGTGTTGTCAGGTCCGATGGGCCCCTTTGCGGGTATTGCTCAAGGAGCGGACGGTGCGCTTTATGTTTCAGCCGATGCCGAAGGCAGCGTGTTGAAGTTGCATCCGGATTTACTCACTCAATGACGCATAAATTTAGGAACGGGGATTAGCATGACTGACAAATATTTGGATTGTTCCGATCTCGATCAGCACATGGGCAAGCCGATGGCGCCTGCAAAGATGAAGGAACCTTTGCACAACAATGATTTTCGGCGCTGGGTGCAAGCAATGCACTATCCCAACCTATTGCACTATGATCATGATTTTGCGGCTGAGGGTCGTTATGGAAAATTGGTTGCGCCACAGTCTTTTGCCGTCGCCACCGATGATGGCCATGGTGCAGTTCCGGCTTGTGTCGGAAAGATCCCGGATTCGCATCTGATTTTCGGCGGCGATGAGTGGTGGTTCTACGGCCCCAAAATCTTCGGTGGCGACATGATCACCAATGAGAAAGTGCCTTTTGATTACGTGGTGAAAGAGACCAAATTTGCAGGGCCCACCTGTTTTCAGCGCGGCGACAACAATTACTTCAATCAGAATGGTGATCTGATCGCTCGCCAGCGTTCGACAACGATTCGCTACCGTGCTGATCTTGCACTGGAAATGGGAGCGATGAAAGACAGCGAGGAAGATCCCGAGTGGACAGCGCAGCAGCTGGAAGAACTCGAGGTCAGAAAGTACGACTATATCAAAATGATGCACGATCTAGGGCACGCCAAGCGCTACTGGGATGACATCCAGATCGGCAGTGAGCTGCCTGTGCGCGTGATTGGCCCTCACAGTATCGCCAGCTTTACTACGGAATGGCGCGCTTATCTGTTTACTATTTGGGGTGGTACGCATCGCCCTGGTATGGACATGGAAGCATTGGGATTCACCAAGGAAATGGCCGGTCATGAAAACGATCCGGTCATGGAAAGAGATAATCCAGAGTTGACCGATGGTGCGTATTTTGGTCCTTCCCGCGGGCACTTGTTTCCGCATTACGCTCGCAAGATCGGAATGCCCAGGGGTTATGGTTATGGTGCGTCCATGGGCGCCTGGATACTGGACTACCTTGGGGGTTGGGCTGGTGAGTGGGGGCAGGTTGTGCATTGCAATTCTTCATACCGCGGACCGGCTTTCACCGGTGACTGCACCATTATGACGGGAACAATCATCGAAAAACTGGTTGATTCAGAAGGCCGGCATATCGTTCAGCTGGACTGCAAATTGAAGAATCATCTTGGCAATACGCTCGCGACAGCGAAGGCGGAAATCGAGTTGCCGAAAAGGTAAAGCCGTTCGTCTGCGCTGGGATTCTGCTTGTTGCTAGTGCCCTGATATCGTCAGCGCACTAACAACCACCGCTGCTACTGTTAATCCTTTAGCAGGTCGCCACTCAGTTGTTTTGACAACGTTTGTGCGCTTTTGAGAAGTGTCTGCTGCAGCAGGGGGAGGCCATTGCGCTTCAGTGTGCTGCTGATGCCGATTGCAACGAGGGCATGGCTCAGCTTGTCCCGACTCTTCCAGACAGGAGCGGCGACCACGGTTACGCCTGCAATGTAATTGCCGTCGTCGATGGCGAAGCCATCAGAGCGCGCATTTTCGATCTGCGCTTTCCACTCGTCGAAGGTGGGTGGCTCATCCCAGCGAAGAGAGTTGAATTTTTCCTGCAATTCGTCTTCCGGGTAGTCGCCAAATGCGACGATGCAGCGTCCCGTTGCACTGATCAGCGCAGGAAAACGACTGCCAACCTGTGCGCTGATCTGGAAATTGTTTCCAGCTTGTGAGATCGCGACAATGATGATGTGTTCGAGCCCGACAATGTTGACACCTAGCACGGTTACGTCGAATTCCTGGCTAATGCTATTGAGAACAGGTTGGGACAGATCGGTAAACTGGTTTCGTCGCAACCAGTGACGGGCCAGCGTAAGCACACCGGCTTCCAGCGAATAACGCTTGGTGTCCGGATCAAAATGGACGAACTCCTCGTCTACCAGCGCTCTGAGGACATAGAGGCAGGTGCTAGGCACCAGATTCAGTGAGCGCGCAATGGTTTGCAGGCCGAGAGGTGTGTCGCTTTTGCCGAGCAAGCGCAGGATGGCAGCCGCTCGCGAAATGGCGGGAGCTTTGCTTTCCTTCAAGGCGTTTGCGAGCTTCTGGTCTCTGGGAGCATTTTGATTTGTCTGTCGTGTCATGGAATGCCTCTGTATTTAGATTTCTTTCAACGCATCTGATCGTATTGGGTGATTGCTTCAGCAGAATTCCCATTGTCTTCGTGTTCAATATATAAAATTCTATTCTGTATTTACAACAACTTTTATTCGTGCCAAATTTTGCAGACACAAAAATATCCTGCTGGTGTCGGGGCGCTGCGCGACAGAGATAGCTGTTCTCGCTCGAACAGGTTCGTTTTTTTTAGCGCACAGGCGTGGTTGCAGGTTTAGGATCGGGTGGCTGAATGGCACGACTCACGGAATATTCCAGTTACGCAGATGCGCAGGCTTATGCCAATTCTGCTGCTGTATGGGCGTTGTTTGATGGTGACAAAGAACATCTCAATATTGCTCATGAATGTATTACCCGTCACGCTGATGGCTCTGGCCGCGCGGCTGTGCGTATCGCCCGCGCTGATGGCGTTGATGAGATCCTCGATTTTGATTTGCTTTCGGCAGGCTCAGCACAGTTTGCGCATTGGCTGGACGCAAGTGGTATTCAGCCGGGGGATCGCATTGCGTTCATGCTGGAGCCATCGTTGCCGTTCTATGTGTGTCTGTTCGGCGCGATGCAAACTGGCGCCATCAGTGTTCCGCTGTTCACGCTGTTTGGGCCAGATGCACTGCGTCTGCGCATTGACGATTGCAAGCCAACCCTTCTGATTACCAATGCAGAAAAGGCAGAACTTGTACGCTCAATCGACGACGTGCGGGTTGTGGTGGCCGATGACAGTCTGCTCAGTGAAATTTCACAGTACCCAACTCGCTATAACCCCAGAACTAAAGCCAGTGATCTCGCTGTCTTCCAGTACACGTCAGGCACCACGCGTGAGTTGCCGGCGGCGGTCAAGCACACACACAAGGCTATCGTCACATTGATGTATGCTGCGCTGTATGGAACAGGGATTCGTCCGGGCGATGAGTTTTTTTGCCCATCGTCGCCGGCCTGGGGTCATGGTTTGTGGCATGGCACGTTGGCTCCGCTTGCGCTGGGTGTGACAACCGGTACGTTCGCAGGTCGATTTGATGCGGTGCGACTCATGAAAGCGCTGCAGGATTTCAGAATTTCCAATATGTCTGCTGCAGCCACGCATTATCGGATGATGAAAAATACTGGCAGGGCTGATGAATTCACCTTCCATCTCATGAAACTGTCATTTACGGGTGAACCGATCGATCCGGCGACCCTGGAGTTCATCGACCGGTATTTTCATGTTCCTGCCTGCAGCATGTACGGAACCACCGAAATCGGTGTTGTGCTTGTCAATTACCCGGGAGCCGAGGACTTCAAGGTGAAGCCAGGTTCATTGGGCAAGCCTATTCCAGGCATGAAGTTGCAGGTGCAGCGCCCTGATGGAACACCGACTGCGCCAGGCGAAATCGGTGAGTTGATGTTATGGAAGAGCGATCACTGGGAGACCACCAAGGATCGCGCCAAGCTTGATGACGAGGGCTATCTCTATCATTGCGGCCGCGCAGATGATGTGATCATTTCTGCTGGCTGGACGATGAGCGCGGTTGAGATCGAGCACACGATGCTCAAGCACGACAACGTCATTGATGTGGGTGTCATTGGCGTGCCGGACGAAACGCGCGGACAGGTCGCAAAAGCGTTTGTTGTCAGCGATCGCGCGCCCAGCGATGCTTTCGTCATGGAACTGCAGAATTTCACGCGCGAGAAGCTGAGCCAGCATGAGTTTCCAAGACATATTGAATTCGTGAGTGAGCTTCCCAAAACACCGGCAGGAAAGGTTCATCGAAAGGTACTGCGTGATCGTGAGGCGGCCAAGGCGGCTGCTGTTCCAAACTGAAGGCTGCGGCCGATGACTGAAAACCGAGGAGAAACGTCGAAATGTCTGCCAAGTTTCCTAAAATAACTGAACAGGGTCTCGCTGAATTGCGGGAACGCATTGGAGTCAAGATTACCAATACAATTGAGCCTTGGAATCATGAGGCAACCCGCGATGCCATCCGTCACTATGCACACGGGATAGGTGACGATAATCCGTTGTGGTGTGATCCCGAATACGCTGCAAAAACCCAGCATGGTTCTATCGTTGCGCTTCCCAGTTTTCTCTTTACTACCAGCCGGATTGTTTCTGGATATTGTGGTGGTTTGTCGGGTGTTCATGCAATGTGGGCAGGAGCTGACTGGACATGGCACAAGCCGGTACTGAGGAATGATGTGATTTCAACCGAGGCGTATCTGAAAGATCTTGTCGAGCACAAGACCAAGTTCGCCGGTAGAGCCTTTCAGCAGATCTATCACGTGGATTTTTTCAACCAGTCCGGCGACAAGGTTGCAGAGGCGGATTCGTGGGTGTTTCGCACAGACCGTGATGAGGCCCGTGAGCGTGGTACGAAGTACACGGATGTGCGTGGCAAGGTTGAGCCTTTCACCGACGAGCAACTGGCCGAATTCGGTCAGCTTTACGCGAAGGAAGAAATTCGTGGTGCCACGCCGCGCTATTGGGAGGACGTCAAGGAAGGTGAGGAACTGCCGACCATGATGAAGGGCCCGATGACTGTGACTGGATTTATCTGCTATGCACAGGGTTGGGGTGGATTGTACATCCGCGCCAACAAGCTCGCCTGGAAAATGCAGCAAGCGCACCCCGGTCTGGGCATCAAGAACCGATTCAATGTTCCGGACTGTCCTGAGCGTGTTCACTGGGATGAGGCCTTCGCGCTGGAGGTTGGGGCGCCTGGCGCTTACGATTATGGCCCAGAACGTTGCTCGTGGTTAACGCATCAACTGACCAACTGGATGGGTGATGATGGCTTCCTGCGCAAGAGCAAGTGTCAGATTCGTCGCCACAATCCTGATGGCGATGTGATATTCATCAATGGCACCGTTGTTCGAAAATTCGTTGAAGGCGGCAAACATTTGGTGGAAATCAGCCAGCAGGCGGAAACACACCGCGGCGAATTGTCTGCCACCGGGGCGGCGGTAGTCGAGTTGCCCAGTCACGGCGGACGTTGAGTTCTGCGACGATTGATCAGGCATTGATATATCCGGGGTAGGCACATGAGCATGTCCAAGAACACATCAGAAGCGTTGTCCCGGGTGCGGGGAATTCCTCTGGCCGAGGAAGAAGGGCTTGGTGCACTTACCCTGAGTGGCTACCTGAAAGAAGTTGTCCAGCGCTACGGTGCGAAAGAGGCAGCCGTTTTGCGTGGCGCTGATGAAGCGGAGCGCTGGACTTACGATGAACTTTGGTCGCGTTCGGTTGCCGTAGCGCGCGCCTTGCTAGCTTGTGGTGTCGGCAAGGGCACGCGCGTGGGAATCCTGATGACAAACAGGCTGGAGTTTTTATCATCCGTGTTTGGCACCGCGCTGGCAGGAGGCGTCGCCACGACGCTGAATACCTTTTCGACGCCAGCCGAGTTGCAGGTATTGCTGGACATGTCGGGCTGCTCGGTGTTGTTGTTGGAGCGCAACGTTCTTAAAAAGGATTTCGCGGTGATTCTGGCGGATCTGGAGCCTGAGATTGCTGTCAACTCGCCAGGTAAATTGGCTTCTCTCAAGTTTCCTTTCTTACGTCATCTTGCCATGGTTGATACTGCCGAGTCTTTCGGTGCCATTGAAACCTGGGCCGATTTTCTGGCTCGGGGACATCAAGTATCAGCTGCCTTGGTGGAAGCCACTGCCAGCTCGGTATTACCTGCCGATCCTGGCGTGCTGTTCTTTTCATCTGGCTCAACCGGGAAACCTAAAGGTATTCTCAGTGCGCACCGTGGGGTTTGTCTGCAGCTATGGCGATGGCGAAAATGGTTGGGGCTGGATCGTGATGTGCGTTCGTTGACTACCAACGGATTCTTCTGGTCGGGCAATTTCGCCATCGGCATTGGTGGAACGCTGTCAGCCGGCGGAACGCTGGTGTTGCAGCGAACCTTTCAGCCAGATGAGGCGCTCTCAATCATGGAGGCTGAACGTGTCTCCTATATCTTTGCCTGGCCTCATCAGTGGGCTCAGCTGGTGGATGCCAAGAATTGGCTCGACGTTGATCTGTCGTCGCTGAGGTATATAGATGCACATTCTCCGGTTGCGACTCACCCTACGGTAAAATCCAGCTGGATTGACGCTACCCACTCTTATGGAAACACCGAGACGTTCACACTGAGTTCGGTGTTTCCTGCCAATACGCCCAAGGACATTACTGGCGACAGTCATGGCAAGCCGGCTGCAGGTAATAGCTTTAAAATTGTTGATCCTCTGACAGGCCAGCTAGTACCCATGGGCTCGCGCGGTGAGATCGCTGTGAAGGGCCCAACCCTGATGCTGGGCTATCTCGGCATTCCGCTGGATGAGACGCTGGATGAAGAAGGATTCTTTCATACCGGTGATGGCGGATATTTTGACGAGATGGGGCGGTTGCATTGGGAAGGACGCCTCAATGACATCATCAAGACCGGTGGGGCGAATGTGTCTCCCGTGGAAATCGACGCAGTTCTTGCCCAGTGCCCGGGGGTAAAGATCACCAAGACGGTGGGTGTTCCCGACGATCTGCTGGGGGAACTCGTTGTGGCCTGCATCGTGCCACAAGACGGCGCAGAACTGACAGAAGACGCGGTACGCAATTTTGCCAAACAGCAGCTCGCGAGTTTCAAAGTGCCGCGTCGAATCCTGTTTTTCGGTGCGAATGAACTTGAGTGGACTGGTAGCGCCAAGGTCAAGTGTTCAGAGCTGCAAGCGCTGGCAACGAAGCGGCTGAAAGGTGGGAGCGTGTGAAGTAAATGGGGTTTGCGAAGTCGCAGTAGTGAAGGAAATAGGCAGATCAGGCGAAATCTGATACTGTTACGCTCCATCATTGGCGCAATGCAAATGATAAAATCCCATAGACATCATACAGATCCAGTATCAAATCAATGGCAGCCAGAAAATCCGTAAAGGCCAAGTCCGGGCGACCAAGGGGACGACCAAGGCCGGAAGACGTCGCCGATATCGAAGACAAATTGCTGACAGTGGCGTTGCAGGAATTCCAGGACCAAGGATATGGCGCGGCATCGGTGTCCAATATCGTAAAAACCGCCGGCATGTCAAAAACCACCCTGTATTCGCGCTATCCATCCAAGGAGCAACTGTTTCGCGCCATTCTGAAGAGGCAAATTGAGCGCTATTCTCCGTGGGCTTCCCTGAGTATGGAAACAGACACGCCCAACCTGGAGCGAGGGTTGAAAGCGTATGCCAACCGGACGCTGGAGCTCAGTCTGCACAATGACGAGCTTGCGGTGAATCACCTCATTTACAGTGAGATTCATCGCTTCCCGGAACTGGGTGTCGCGGCGGCGGAAAGAACGGAGATCGGTATCAACCGTATTGCCGATTTCATTCGCAAATGTGCCGTGGCCGAGAAAATACCCTGCAAGGATCCTGATGCAGTGGCGGAGGTGTTCATTCACATGATTCGCGGATGGTATATCAACGTTATGTTGTCAAAAAGGAGTGTGTCAGACGCGCAGCGCAAGCGCTGGGTGGATCGCGCCGTGCGTACTTTGCTGTCGTCCCGCCAGGATTGGTAACATCTGAAATAGTCCTGAGAATCAAGCAGTAATCCCCTCCCTGATACATGAATTTTCTGCGCAGTCACACGTCTCCTGCTCTTGTTGGAAGAGCGGGAGTCTTGTGCATTTGCATGTCTTCCGCAGCTTGACAAATAAAAATACTGGTCGGTATTATTATTCAAATAATGCAAAGATATAATCAGCCCAGCGGGAGAAATTATTCATGTCACTGAAGGGGAAGGTTGCCGTTGTTACCGGTGGCGGAAGTGGAATCGGACGCGCAATCAGCGTGCAGCTCGCAAAGGATGGCGCCGCAGTATCGGTTTGGGATCTGAATAGTGTCAGCGCGGAACAGACCGTTGAGATGATCGTCAATTCGGGTGGGCGTGCTATCGCTTGTGCTGGGGACGCCTCTGCAAAGATCGAGATTGCTCGTAGCGCAGCAATGACACGGCAGTCGTTGGGTGCCATTTCAATTCTGGTGAACAATGCCGGCATATCATCATTCACCCCTTTCATGGACATATCTGAAGAAATGATTGACCGCATCATGGCCATCAATATCAAAGGGCCGATGCTGTGCTGTCAAGAAATCATCCCCGACATGCTGAACGCCGGGTGGGGCAGAATCATCAATATTTCGTCGTCATCCGCGCAAACCGGCGCACCGATGATGTGTCATTACTCCGCTTCGAAAGGCGGTGTTATTGCGTTTACGAAATCCCTGGGATTGGAGCTGGCGGCGAAGGGGATCACTGTTAACAACATTCCTCCTGGATTTATCGACACGCCGATGCTGCGCCAGTCGCCAGTCGATATTGAAAAGCAGATCCAGGTTTCGCCGATGAAACGTGCCGGTACGCCTGAAGATATCGCAAGTGCATGCGCATTCTTGGCGTCAGAACAGGCTGGATATATCACCGGTCTCACGCTGGGCGTGAACGGCGGCAGGGTGATGCCGTGACAGTGAAATGCAGTGCGAAAAATATCGCATTCGGTGTTCGATATATAAAACGTGGATCTGTATTTACAGCATCTTTCAACCATGGCAATGTTTGAAAAGCTCTGTGAGCTGTTGGATCAATGCCAAAAATAAGAGAACGCGATATGACGTGCAAAGTGACCAACGTGCCACCGGCAGCGAATCTAGATATACCGGCGTTGAGAGAAAAATATCGGCAGCAGCGAGAAATTCGTGTTCGCAAGGAAGGCCAAAAGCAGTATGTGCGGCCGATGGATGAATTCTCGGAGTCCTATGAAGTTGATCCGCATATGCCTGTGCAGGCTCGCGACTCCCTCAACGAAGACATTGATGTCGTTGTGCTTGGTAGTGGATGGTCCGGCTTGCTGGCAGGAGTTCATCTGAAAAAGTCCGGGATCAACAGTTTCCGAAATATTGATCATGCGGGCGATTTTGGCGGCGTCTGGTATTGGAATCGTTATCCTGGTGTTCAATGTGACAATGATGCTTACTGTTATCTTCCCATGTTGGAAGAGATGGGCTTTATGCCATCCAAGAAGTTTTCTGATGGCTATGAAATTTACGATTACATTCGCAGTATCGCCGACCGTTTCGGACTTTACGAAAAGGCTCTTTTCCATACACTGGTTTCCCGGCTGACCTGGGACGAATCCATTCAACGCTGGCGTGTTAGTACCAATCGCGGTGACGATATTCGTGCCCGCTTTGTTGTGTTGGCCAATGGACTTCTGAATATTCCCAAGTTGCCCGCCATTCCCGGGATTCACGATTTCAAAGGCAAGATGTTTCATACTGCGCGTTGGGACTACGAGTTCACTGGCGGCAGCTACAGAAATCCCGTGCTCGACAAGCTGGCAGACAAACGTGTTGCCATTATCGGTACTGGCGCCACAGCCATACAGGCTGTTCCATATCTCGGTCGTTTTGCCAAGCAACTCTATGTACTGCAGCGCACACCTTCAACCGTCGATGAGCGCAAGAACATTCCGACCGATCCAGCATGGGTTAAAACGCTCAAGCCAGGATGGCAAAAAGAACGGCAGGAAAATTTCCAGAAAGCCACCATCGATACCTTAGCGCCTGGCGATCCGGATCTGATTTGCGATATCTGGACCGAGATCAATCGTAACCTTCTGGCTGAGTTTTCGCAGGAAGGCTGGCCCACAACGGCGGAGGAGTTCATGGCTCGCCGGGAGGTCATGGACTATCGGGTGATGGAGCGGCTTCGCCAGCGAGTTGACAGTATTGTTAAGGACAAGGATACCGCTGCCAACCTCAAGCCCTGGTATCGCTTTCTATGCAAGCGACCTTGCTCCAATGACGATTTCTATTCCACCTTCAATCGCCCTAACGTCAAATTAATCGATGTGTCGTCTACCCGAGGCGTCGAAGCCATGACCGAGAAAGGTTTTGTTGCGGATGGCCAGGAATATGAAATCGACTGCATGATATTTGCCAGTGGATTCGAGGTGACCAGTGATCTGGATCGTCGCTGGGGTATCGATGTGATCGAAGGCCGCAATGGGCTTTCAATCTACAAGCATTGGGCAGATGGTTACAAGACGCTGCATGGCATGATGAGTCGGGGTTTTCCCAACCAGTTTTACATTGGATTCTATCAAGGTGGATTCAATGCAACGACCACGGAGACATTCAATCGGCAGGGGCAGCACGTCGCCTACATCATCAAGGAAGCGTTGTCTCGCAGAATCACAACGGTAGAGCCAAGTCAGGAAGCCCAGGATAATTGGGTCAGGCACATTCGTGAAACGGCAATCGACATCTCGCAGTTCCAGCGTGAATGTACGCCCAGCTATTTCAACAATGAAGGCGAAGCCCAGTTTGATGACAAGGGCCAGGAGAAGTTGCGCTGGTATTTGGGTGAATCCTATGGCCCTGGTTGGGGTGCATTTCAGCAGTTGATGCAAGACTGGCGGGATAAAGGTGATCTGGAAGGTTTGGAAAAACGCAAGGATGGAGAATTCTATGAACAATAAAGCCGAACTAGACCCAGAGAAATTGATTTCCGTGGAAGACCTTTCCGAACCGCTGACGTATCCGGTGGACGCATTTACCTGTCCGGAATATGCGAAGGAGGAAGCAGACAAGCTTTGGTCGCAAGTGTGGCAGCATGCCGGGCGTGTGGAAGAAATTCCTGATGTCGGAGATTACATCACCTACGACATTATGGATGATTCCATCGTGATTGTGCGGACTGCTCCGGACACCATCAAGGCCTTCTATAACGTCTGTTCACATCGCGGACGGCAGCTGGTGGACGTTCCCAAGGGCACGCATAGCGTGTGTGGCAAGAAGCAGCGTTTTGTCTGCGGCTACCATGGTTGGACTTACAGCCTGGACGGGAAGTGCACACGCATCCTTGACCAGGATGACTGGAAGGGAGCGCTCTGTGAGGAGCGCACGAAACTCAACGAGATCAAGGTGGATACCTGGGGCGGCTGGATCTGGATCAACATGAATCCCGATTGCGAACCCTTGCTCGAATATCTTGAACCTGCCGCAGATCTGTTGAGCCAGTTTGAATTCGAAAAGATGCGCTTCCGCTGGCGCCAATGGGTTGTGTTCGACTGCAACTGGAAGACGGCGCTGGAAGCATTCATGGAGCCCTACCATGTGGAAGGCACCCACCCGCAGCTGTGCGTTTATGGCGATTTCTATGCGTGGAGCAAAGCTCAAGGCTTGCATGGTAATGACGGTTTTGATTCCAAGAACCCGGACGAAACCTCGGCGGCGACCACCACGGTCACGCGCGCAGGAAAGGGGCCGGATGCACGCAAGATGATTGCGCAGATGCAGGAAGAGTTTTGGGAAACCATCGGGGCCAGCACCACGCCGACGCTCGTTAACGCAGCGAAACGCCTTGTAGATGAGCTTCCAGAAGGAACGTCGGCGCATGATGTCCATGAGCATTGGTATGCGTCAGCCAAGCGTGATGATGCTGCGCGCGGCATCATTTGGCCGACAATCGATCCAGACAAACTGGCAAAGGCCGGGTTGGCGTGGCACATATTTCCAAATATGTCCTTTATCCCGGGATTGACCTTTGCCTTGTGTTATCGCACCCGTCCCTATGGCAACGATCCCAATAAATGTATCTATGAATCCTACGCACTGGAGCGCTTTCCCGAAGGAGAGGAACCGAAGACCCAGTGGGTGTATGCGGAGCCTACAGAAGAAAAGTGGCGCAAAGTGCTAGCGCAGGATTTCACCAACATGGCTGCAGTGCAGAAAGGCATGCGTAATCGTGGTTTCCGTGGCCCTTTGCCCAATCCGCATCAGGAGCAAAAGATCACAAACTTCCATCGCAATCTGGCTCGCTATATGGGGCGGGGATCGCCACAATTGATCGACAAGTAGAGATTTTTTTTCAACGCTCCGTCATCTGTCCGTGCGCATTGGCGATCAATGGATGCATGTCTGCACGCAGACAATGGGTGGCATCAAATTCACACTCGGGGGCGCACCATGCGCGAGAACTTTCAGTTTTATATTGATGGCCAGTGGGTCGATCCAGCGATGTTCAAATCGCTGGATGTGGAAAATCCGGCGACTGAAAAGGTCTGCGGAAGAATCGCGATTGGATCCGCGGCGGACGTGGACAAGGCTGTCAAGGCTGCCCGCAAGACTTTTGCAAGTTGGTCGCTGACCACCACCTCGTTTCGGATCGAAGTTCTACAGAACATCCTCTCTGAGTACCAGAAGCGGGCAGCCGATCTGGCAGCAGCGCTCACCGAGGAGATGGGGGCGCCAAGTCACTTGGCGAATGGCTTCCAGGTGGGACTTGGCGCAGGACATCTGACGACGGCTATTGAAGTATTGAAGAGCTTCCGGTTCGAGGAGCAGCGCGGTGCAACGCTGGTGGTGAAAGAACCCATAGGTGTGTGCGGACTCATCACGCCCTGGAACTGGCCTCTGAACCAGATCGCTGTCAAGGTTTTCCCCGCTTTGGCAACGGGCTGCACCATGATTCTGAAACCTTCGGAAATTGCGCCGTTCACCGCACAGATTTTTGCCGAGATCATGCATGCAGCAGGTGTTCCCGCTGGCGTGTTCAATCTTGTTCAGGGCGACGGCCCCGGTGTCGGGACTGCGTTGTCCTGTCATCCGGATGTGGACATTATTTCCTTTACCGGCTCGACGCGAGCGGGTGTCGAGATTGCGCGCAATGCCGCACCGACAGTCAAGCGTGTCACTCAGGAGCTGGGCGGCAAAAGTCCCAATATCATCCTCGACGATGCGATGTTCGCGAGGAATGTCGCCAGCAGTGTTGCCAGCATGATGGGCAATTCCGGTCAAACCTGCAGCGCAGGATCACGTGTTCTGATTCCACACAACAGAATGGAGGAAGCCACTGGCATTGCTCGCGATGCAGCGTCGCAGGTTACAGTGGGCGACCCCACCACGGGTGTGATCATGGGGCCGGTTGCGTCAAAAGTTCAGTTTGAAAAAATCCAGGGCCTGATTCAGAAAGGCATTGATGAAGGCGCTACGCTGGTTGTTGGGGGCGTTGGCCGCCCCGATGGGTTGAGCAAAGGTTATTTTGTAAAACCCACGGTGTTTGCCAATGTCGACAACGGCATGACGATCGCCAGGGAAGAAATCTTTGGGCCGGTCGTCTGCTTGATCGGTTATGACAACCTGGAGCACGCCATCGACATCGCGAACGATACAGAGTACGGATTGGCGGGTTACGTGATGGGTGCGGATCTCGACAAAGCGAGAGCTGTTGCGCGCCGGATTCGTGCGGGGTGGGTGTCCATCAACGACGGATTTGATTTCAATTGTCCCTTTGGCGGTTACAAAAAGAGTGGCAATGGTCGTGAGTGGGGCGAATACGGTTTCCACGATTTCCTGGAGATCAAGGGTATCTTGGGCTATGCACCCGAGCAGGCCTCCCCATAGCTGCACGTCGCGGTTGGATTTTCGCTTTATTTGACGTTCTTTTTATTTGGTGTCACCATCATGACGCCAAATAAGGATAGTGTGCTGCTGTCAGGATATTAACTATGAATATTGAATTTTCGCTGGCCTCCTTCTTGCGAGCGGTTGGCCGGAGTGTTTGTTTTGTTGTGGCATTAGCGCTGCCATTGGGAACTGTAGCATCAGAATCTGTGGTGGATCAGCTCCAGCTCGGAACCAAGTATTCGCCACTGAAACAGATCACCAAAGATAACGTGGCCAGTCTGGAAGTGGCCTGGGAATATCACACCGGTGATGGCGCTCACCCCAAGCCTGGCTCGCTCACTTCGTTTCAGGATCAACCCAGTCTCATCGAAGGCAATCTGGTGGTGTGCAGCACCAACCGTCGTGTCATTGCGCTTGATCCGAAGACAGGTCAGGAGCGCTGGGTCTTTGATCCAAAAGATCCCGAAACCGGAATGAAAAAATGTCGCGGTATCGCCAACTGGATTGACACACAAGCGGCTGATGACAAGTTCTGCAAGACCCGAATTTTCCTTGGGACTGCCGATTATCGGCTCATTGCGCTTGATGCCAGGTCAGGCAAGCCGTGCACCGAATTTGGCGATCAGGGGCAGGTCAGAATGCCCATCAGCAAGCCTGAGATCTTCACGGGGGAAGTGCTTGCCAATTCCCGCCCTGCCATTGTGAATGATGTGGTGGTAGTCGGATCGACAGTTGCAGACAACCAGCGTGTAGAGGCACCCAGCGGACGTATTCTGGCGTTTGATGCACGTACTGGCCAACAGCTTTGGGAGTTTGATCCACTGCCTCGCAATCCTGCCGACCCTGCTGCCAAGAGTTGGGCCAACGGCACCGAGGGCTTCGGTGCCGGTAATGTCTGGGCGGGCATGTCGGTGGATCAGAAACTGGATCTGGTTTATCTGCCAACCTCGAGCGCATCCAGCGATTTTTATGGCGCCGGCCGTGTCGGAGACAATCACTATACATCGTCCGTTGTGGCACTCAGAGGTAAAACCGGCGAAGTCGCCTGGCATTTCCAGTTCGTGCACCACAATGTGTTCGACTACGACACACCGTCAGATCCTTTGCTGCTCGATTTCCCTCACAACGGAAAGATGGTTCCAGCACTGGTTCAGAATACCAAGATGGGTTTGATCTTTGTGTTCAATCGGGAAACGGGCGAGCCTCTGGTTCCCATCGAAGAACGCCAGGTTCCACAACAAGGAAGAGTTGAAGGCGAAGTGCTTTCACCGACACAGCCATTTCCGGTTGGCATGCCGGCCGTGATGCCGTTGGGCTTTTCGCCTGATGACGTTTGGGGATTTACACCGCTGGATGAGTGGTTGTGTAGAAAAAAAGTGGAGAGTCTGAATTACGGTCCGATCTATACACCAGCCAGCGAGCAGGGAACAATTTTTTCTCCTTCTGTGGGTGGAGGTCCCAATTGGGGCGGCGGCGGATATGATCCGGAAAGCAATCTGATGATCGTGCCTTCCAATCGCATACCCACCATCGTCACGTTGGTGCCGCGCGAGAAAGCAGTGCTCAAGGAAGGGCAAGCCATCGAAGCGACTTCAGAAATGATATTTCCCGTCGCCGGATCCCCTTATGTTCCCAAAGTGCAGGGGCTGCTTTCCATATTTGGCGCTCCCTGTTCGAAGCCACCTTGGGCTGCGTTGACAGCCGTGAATCTTGCTACCCAGAAAATCGCCTGGGAAGTGTCATTGGGCAGCGTTGACAAAATGTCGCCATTTCCCATGCCGTGGGATCTGGGGATGCCTGGTGCCGGTGGGCCTCTGGTTACCGCTGGTGGGTTGGTTTTCATCGGGTATTCGCTTGATGACACACTCAAGGCGTTTGATCTGCACACGGGTAAGTTGCTGTGGGAAGGCAATTTGCCGGCGGCGGGGACTGCTGTGCCCGTAACTTATGAGGTGGAGGGGCAACAGTATGTTGTGATCCCGGCGGGTGGACACAGTATGTATAACTCCACGATGGACGATTCTGTCATGGCGTTCAGACTGAAGCGTTAGACCAGTCTTTTCCTTATGAAATTATGCAGTTCTGGCCATGGCACGATGCATGAACCGGATGCACTGCGTTTCAATTGACGGCGTTTTAATTTGGTGTCACTATGCTGACACCAAATTAAAAAAATGGAGATCGTCGTCATGGGCGAGCAAGCAATCCTGAATGATGCCAAGGTCTATTACGATCCTTACCTGAGGGAAATCGTCAAAAATCCCTACCCGGTCTATCGGCGCCTGCGAGAAGAAGCACCGCTGTATTACAACGAGAAATACGATTTCTACGCGGTTAGCCGCTACAGTGACGTTCAGAAGTGCTTTCTTGACCATGAGACATTCATTTCCGGCCGCGGTGGCATTCTGGAGCTCATCAAGGAAAACGTGAAAATGCCGCCAGGCACTTTCATTTTCGAAGATCCGCCGTTGCACACTGCTCACCGAAGAATCGTCCAACGCATTTTCGCACCCAAGCGCATGACTGCCCTGGAAGATCAGGTGCGTGTGATGACCATCAAGTTGATGGATGAGCTGAAAGGGCGGGACGAGTTCGATTTCATTGCGGATGTTGGTGGCCAGATCCCCATGCGGGTTATCGGCATGCTGTTGGGACTGCCAGAAGAGGATTTTCAGGAAGTCCGTCGGATTACGGATTCCAAAATCATCACAGAGGAGGGCAAGCCCGTTGATTATTCGGCTGGCCTGAATATCGAACAGGATTTCGAACGCTACATTCATTGGCGCATGAAAAATCCGTCGGATGATGTCATCACCGAATTGCTGGGTGTTGAATTCGTCGATGAAACGGGTACCAATCGCAAACTGAGCATCGAAGAACTCACTACCTTTGTGAATCTGCTGGCCGGTGCCGGCAATGAAACCACAAATCGTTTGATTGGCTGGATGGCAAAATCCCTGGCGGAATGTCCTGAGCAGCGTCGAGAGCTGGTGGCAAATCCGCAACTGATTCCACAGGCCATCGAAGAGACATTGCGTCTGGAGCCACCGCCGCCGCACGTTGGGCGTTATGTGGCGAAAGATGTCGAAATCCAAGGTCAGATCGTGCCGGCAGGCAGCGCCATCCTTTTGCTGGTGGGATCTGCCAATCACGACGATCGAGTGTTCGAAGATCCCGATCGCTTCAATATGCACCGCAAGCGGCCTCAGCACATGTCTTTTGGTCATGGCATTCACACGTGCATTGGCAACGTGCTGGCACGCATGGAGGCGCGCGTCGTATTCGAGGAATTGTTGAAGCGCATTCCAGACTGGAGCGTGGATCTGGAGCATGCCAACCTGTCTTCCACGTCTACAGTGCGTGGCTGGGAAACCCTGCCTGCCTACGTTAACGCACGCGGCCTGGAAAAGATCAGAGCGAAAGTCGCAGCGAAGACTGCGTCTGAAGCCAAAGCGAAGGATGAGGCGGGCACCCGCGCTCCTGCGACGGTGGAAGGAACCTGGACGGTGACCGTGAAAAGCCCAACTGGCCCCATGGACAGTTCGCTGGTGCTGAAAAAGGTCAGTGGCGTGTTGGGCGGCGTGCAGTCGAGCAACGGCAGCAATGATCCCATCGACGAAATCACCTACAACAGCAGCAATGGTGAAATCGAGTGGATCAACAAGATCCAGAAGCCCATGAAACTCAAACTTCAGTTCAAGGGTGTTGTGGATGGCAATACCATGACCGGAAAAGTCAAAACCGGCTTTATGGGATCCTTCTCTTTCACTGCGGTGAAAGCCTAGTCCGATTCAATCCGTGTCGGAATTCTTCTGGAAAAGGTCTTCATCGCGTTGGCCTGATGCAAAGATCAATTCGTGCATCAGGCCGATGACCGGGATTGGTAACTCAGTTCCCGTTCTGGCGGCTCAGTGCTTGCGCGAATTGTCGATGAGCAAGTTTCAGGGGCTGAGAATAGAACACCATTGTTGACTAGTATTGGTCGAGGCAGCAGACTAACAGCTCTTCATTGGTCGGTTTTGTCACGGCCTTCTCACATCAACGAATGACAGTAGCGAGAGTTAGTATGTTTTCCGGAATTCTGATTAACAAAACCGATGCCGGCCAGACCGTCGAAGTTGCCAAGATCGACGAATCCCAGCTGCCTGAAGGAAACGTGACTGTGGATGTCGACTGCTCCACGCTCAACTACAAGGATGGATTGGCCATTACGGGCAGCTCTCCTGTGGTCAGAAAGTTTCCCATGGTGCCAGGCATCGATTTCGCGGGTGTGGTGAGCGAGAGCAGTCATCCGGACTGGAAACGCGGTGATCGTGTTGTTCTGAACGGGTGGGGCGTTGGTGAAGGACACTGGGGTGGTCTGGCGCAGAAAGCTCGTCTGAATGGTGACTGGCTGATTGCGCTGCCGAAAGCGTTTACCAGCCGTCAGGCGATGGCTATTGGAACTGCGGGTTATACCGCTGCGCTCTGCGTCGATGCGCTGGTCAATTACGGCATTAAACCGGATCAGGGTGAAATTCTGGTCACCGGTGCAACGGGTGGTGTGGGCAGTGTGGCTGTATTGCTGCTGGTCAAAGCAGGCTTCACCGTGGTTGCTGCGACGGGCAAGGCGTCTGAAGAAAGTTACCTGAAGGATCTGGGTGCATCCTCCATCATCGATCGCGCCACGCTGGCTGAAAAAGGCAAGCCGTTGCAGAAAGAGCGCTGGGCCGGTGTGGTTGATGCAGTCGGCAGCCATACGCTGGTGAATGCTTGTGCCCAGACCCGCTATTGTGGAGCTGTTGCGGCTTGTGGTCTGGCGCAAGGTGCAGATTTTCCTTCCACCGTGATGCCGTTTATTTTGCGCGGTGTTGCACTGCTGGGTGTTGACAGTGTGATGGCGCCGAAATCACGCCGTCTGCAAGCCTGGAACCGTCTGGCGAAAGACCTGGACGTTTCTGCGCTGGAAGCGGTAATCGCCCGCGAAATCAGTCTTGCTGAGGCCATTCCTGCGGCATCCGAACTGCTGCAAGGTAAAATTCGCGGCCGTTTGGTGGTGGATGTAAATAAGTAGCGTGCGTGGAGTCAGATTGAATGAACCAATGGAGTTCGCCCGTATGTCTGTTGTTAAAGCACAAGAAAATCAAACACAGCTCGATCTGAGAGAACTGGATAAATGGGTTGGCAAGCCAGTCGTCTTTGCTGAAATGTGGGATGCCTGTAATGCAACAGATATCCGACGCTGGGTTCAGGCCATGGATTATGCCAACCCGCTGCATTGGGACGAAAATTTCGCCCGTTCTTCCCGCTTTGGTGGAATCGTAGCTCCCCAGTCATTCACAGTGGCAATGGATTACGGTCACGGCTGTCACCCCTCCTGCGTTGGAAAGATTCCCGGCTCTCATTTGATCTTTGGCGGCGAAGAATGGTGGTTCTACGGCACGCCGGTTCGTCCGGGTGACAAATTGACCCAGCAGCGCCGCTTCGATGGATACGACGTGGCTGACACCAAGTTTGCCGGCCCTACGGTTTTCACCCGCGGCGATACGATTCACCGCAACCAGCATGGCGCTTTGGTTGCAAAGGAGCGTGCGACCGCTATTCGTTATCTGGTGGACGAAGCAAAGAAAAGGGGCATGTACGACAAGCAGAAGCGGTCGCCCAAGAAATGGAGTGCCGATGAGTTGGCAGTGGTCAACAAGTTGCGCTTGGACTGGATTCTGTCGAATCGCGAGGGTGTTTCGCCACACTTTGCTAGTGTCAAAGTTGGGGACAAGCTTCCGCGTCGCGTCATTGGTCCACATTCCGTTGTCACCTTCGCACTGGAATGTCGTGCGCATCGGCAGAATATCTGGGGAACCTGGCGTTGGAATGTGCCTGAGGGTGTGTACGACCCTGCTACTGAAGACGCCGGCTTTTCGGAAAAGATGTCGTATGATTTTGAAGCCAGAAAAATCGATCCGCGCATGGCAGATGGTTTGTTCCATGGCCCCTCCAGTGGCCACATCAACGCCGACAAGGCAGAAGATATTGGCATGGGTGGTGCCTACGGTTATGGCGCATCGATGAATGCATGGTTTGTCGATTACGTGGCTTATTGGGCAGGGCACAATGGGTTTGTCTGGCACTCCAAATCCCAGTTTCGCAGCCCTGCCTTCGAAGGTGATGTAACTTACCTGGACGGCGAGGTGGTCGACAAAGTGACTCTCTCTCCCTACGGTATGCCCGTGGTTCAAATCAAGGTGAAGCAGACCACGCAGGACGGTGATGTCATTCTTACCGGTCTTGCAGAAGTGGAGCTGCCTTACTGACGCACGGAATGGATGATGGAGAACAGGGGAGATCTCATGGGGTGCAAGCGCGCGATTGTTGCGGATATGGCAGTTTCCTTGGTACGCGGTAGCCCATTGAGCGAAGAAGCGGGAGTGGGCGCGTTGACCATTCCCGGGTATTTGCGCGAAGTGTGCAGCCGGTATGGTGACAGTGAAGCCGTCGTGCTAAACACACCAACAGAGGAAGTGCGTTGGAGTTACCGTGAGTTGTGGGATCGCTCTGTCGAAGTCGCCAGGGCGCTAATCGCTGCAGGTGTTGGCAAGGATACCCGCGTGGGCATTCTGCTGACCAATCGGCCCGAGTACCTGTCGCTGCTGTTCGGAACAGCGCTGGCAGGCGGCGTTTCTGTTGCGTTGAGCACATTCTCCACACCTGATGAGCTTAAGCATTTGCTGTCTGCTTCAGCCGTTTCCATTCTGGTTTTTGAAGACAGGGTGCTGAAGAAGGATTTTGCACGCATATTGATGGAGCTGGATCCGATCATCAAGGAAAGTGCGCCAGGTCAACTTGAATCCACAAAATTTCCCTTCCTCAAGCGGCTGGTGTGTCTTGATGGGATCACCAGGCCGGATGATGCCGACCGCGCATATTTGGATATTGACGCCTTCGAATCCTGGAGCGCGTTTGTTGCCAATGCGTCGCACATTTCAGCCTCGATAGTGGAATCCCGTGCCGCGTCCGTAACACCTGGCGATGCGGGTGGATTGTTTTTTTCCTCGGGCACCACAAGTCTCCCCAAAGGCATTCTGCATTCGCAGCAGGCGTTTGCAATTCAATGGTGGCGTTGGCCCCGCGTGATGGCCGTGAAAGAACCGGCGCGGGCCTGGACGGGCAATGGCTTTTTCTGGTCGGGCAACATATCCATGATTGTCGGTGTGGCCCTGTCCACCGGTGGTGCTGTGATACTGCAGCCGCTGTTTGACGCAGCCGATGCTGTCCGGCTGGTCGAGGCGGAACGCATCACGTTCATGAATGGTCGACCACACCAGTGGGCGCGCCTGCAGGCAGTACCAGGTTATGACGGTGCGGATCTCAGCAGCCTGCGCTATGTGACGCGTGGTGAATTGATTATGGCGCATCCCCGTGTGAACACGGACTGGAAGTTGCCGATGTCGTTCGGCACCACGGAAACCATGACGATCAATACGTCCTTTGATGCCGATACGTCAGTAGAGACCTATGCTGGCAGCGCTGGCGTGCCATTGCCCGGGAACCTGTTGAAGATTGTTGATCCGGAAACCCGTCGTCTGGCACCGGTGGGTGAAAGGGGCGAGATCTGTATCAAGGGGCCGACCTTGATGATCGGATACATCGGGAAGACGCTGGAAGAATGCTTTGATGAGGACGGCTACTACCGCACAGGTGATGGCGGATATGTTGACGGCGAGGGCAGGTTGTTCTGGGAGGGACGTCTCAACGACATTATCAAGACTGGCGGCGCCAATGTATCCCCGGAAGAAGTCGATTCGATTATCGCACGGTTTCCAGGAATCAAACGCAGCCAGACAGTTGGTGTTGAGCATGAAACCCTCGGCGAAATGGTGGTTTCCTGTATCGTGCCGGTGGATGGTGTTGGCGTCGATGCCGACGCGTTGACTGCCTACCTGAAGCAAAAGCTCGCCAGTTTCAAGTTACCGCGCAAGATACTGACTTTCACGGAATCAGATTTTGCCATGACGGGCAATGAAAAAGCCAAAGCAAAGGAAATTCGTGCGGAGGCATTCAAGCGCTTGAAAGCGGCGGGTGAGCCAGGAATCGTTTGATGTCAAATTGGATTCAGGTCTCATGCGGTACGCCAATAACAGCGACCTGTGACACAGCCGGTGTTCTGCCAGAATGTCTTCCAGTTCCCACGGATAGACATTGAAGCCACCGGTGACGATCATGTCCTTGGTTCGATTCCTGGTTCAACGCATTGACCAGCAGATGTGGTGCGTGCAAAGGGCGGAGCAGAATATCCATGTGGCTAGAAGTACACGCTATACATTGCTTCAAACAGCAAAAATGAAACTTCCGATCTAATATCCTGGCCCTGGTAGTTGGGATAGGCGACGTCTCTTGGGTTGCAGCCATTGCCCAGTTTTGCCGAGCACGGTGGATAGTGGGACTCCGATTTCATATATCCTATCGATACATCCAGCATGCTTTTGCTTTCAAACTGATAGGAAAATCCAGCGCCATACAGAATGCCATCGTTGATGGGAATGAATGCATTGGGCGCATCATCTGGAACAGCCGAAGGCCGATTTTCAAATCCAGCACGCAGCGCCAAACGTTCGTTGTACTGGAACTCCGCGCCCATGCCCCAATAGGTGACGTCCTGAAGACCCAGCTGATATCTCACCGCATCAGGTTCGATGCCATTTCTTCCTTCATTCATCAGATTGTCTGCAAGGCTGCCCAGCATAAAAAATGCAATGTCTTTGTCGAAGAGCAACTGAATATCACTGAATGCAGACCATTCTGTCCATTTGATATCGAGGTTGTACTTCCAGCGCGGCGTTACCTGGATACTGATGCCGGCGCTAAGATGCTGGGGAATTTCGTATTTTACGTTGATATCACCGCTGCCTTGCGCTTCGGTCTGCTCGGCGGTTGGCAAAGGTAGCCCTAACGCGCTGGTAGCGGCGACGAGCGTGGGCCAAAGGCTGCCGTTCATTGCATCCAGCAACACCTCTTTGAAGAATGGTTCGATGGGAAAATCATATTTTCCCTTGAGATTGGTCTTGATCGCGGAGTTGTATGCCAAGCCAAACGTTAACCATGGCTGTGGGCTCCATAGCAGGCCGGCATTATAGCCAAAAACAAGCGGTTGATCTGCTTCGATCAGCAGGTTTCCATAGGTCTGATAGGGGCTTACGACGTGACAGAGATAGATGTCGGGTGTGCCTGGAGCTTGCGTGCCATCTTCATTACAAAAGGTTTCCTGCACCCAGGGATGTCCATAATAGAACAGCAGCAGGTGAGGTTCCCGCGCCGGGATGTCGAGCCCCATGCCTGCGTAACTGAAGTTGATTGAAAAGCCGACCTGAAATTCATCCGACATTTCAAAGGCCAATGAAGGAGAAAAATACGTAAGCAGCGTAAAAGCTCCTCGCCTCTGAAAAAATCGGCCGGGATCATCGTCCGCGCGATGATATCCGCTCATCATCGGCGCATAGACGTTGGTCGCAAATGTGTATTTGCTTCCGGGAGGCGAATAGGATGCGCCGCCCATCATGCCTCCAGAGAATGGCAAATCCACCATGCCCCCGGGTAGCATGACGGTGGGGCCTTCTACTTCGCTTTTTGAATTGAGTGCTTCGTCGTAGAAATACGCCTGGGCTTCTGGTGGCAAGTTGCCACTTTGGCCGGGCCACTTCAGTTCCGCCAATTGATCGATCAACCCTTGTTGATATTCGCCATATTCGCCCAGCTCATAATTGGTTTCAAAAAGACCGAACACACCTTTGATGTGCATTTGCCGACCTTTCAGGCGAGTCAGTCCTGCGGGATTGAAGTGGACTGAGTCAATTCCGGGAGGATCGGCTGTAACTGCGTGGCCGAGTGCGAGTGCTTTGGCATTTCCAACAGTCAGACTGTCGGTGAATGACGCAAGAGCAGAGTGAGAGAAAAAAACAAAAAGCAGCCAGCCGCAGAACCTGAGTGTTTCAGCAAACACTTGGCGCACTGAATCGGTATTGGGTTTATAAAGCATAATGTTGGCTGACTTTATAGTTGTTATTGAACAGACCAGACAGAAAAATGGCGATGGTTTATAGAAATCTATCTGATACAGCGACAACATAACATGCCTTCACGGGCTATGTAATTTGCCTGCGACGACCTGACGCTATTCTGCAGAAGCAAAAACAGGCGTCATTCTTGATGCAGAATTGAGTGAGGTTAGGCAAGGATGTGACATAAGCGTCAGATATCTGTGCCTGCGATCCGTGACTGAATTTCAGTAGAATGTTTTTGTGCGCAAATAGTATTGTGCACTGACAAGCGATAGGTAATTCCCGTTCGCCTGTCAGTATCAGCTTCGCTGCTGGTTTATCACGGGTGATATTATAGTTCGATCAAAAATGATGGCGAGTTTTTCCACCGGAATAGGGTCTTTCTGTTTGAGCCACCATGCGAGCAATTCAATTGTTCCGCTGGTTACCAGAATGACACCAACCTCGGCAGGAAGCCACTCATTAGTGCTTTCCCAAGACGCGGCGACCTGTAGTGACAGGCGGATAAATTCCTCGCGCAATACGTTAGCGGCACCACCGGTCAGAAGCGTCGACCACAAGGCGCGGTGTTCAGCCACATAGCGACACATGGTCAGTGTGGCTTCCCGGGAATCAATCGGCCCAAGCACAGGCATTGCCAGTTCGATCAGATGTTTGATCTCGGACGCTGCAATTTCGTTGAGCAGCTCTTCCTTGCTGGGATGATGGCGAAAAAAAGTCGTGTAACCTATCGAGGCAGCAGAAGCAATCTCGCGGATGGTGATCTGATCGAGAGGCTTCTGATCAAGCAATTGCAAAAAAGCCTTACGGATGGCGGCCCGTGTCTGGTGAACACGGGCATCCGTTGCAGTGGAGTAATCGGACCGATAGATTTTGCCGTGCTTCATTTAATACAGCTACCCTGATTGCCTGTTAGGATTCAGTCTTCAGGAGCGATTTGCAAAACCAGGCCGTTCAGTGAATCCGACACCCGGATCTGGCAGGACAAGCGGGAGACCTCTGGTTTCCGGTGATTGGAGCCATCCAGCAGAATCTCTTCATCTTCACTAACGGGTGGCAGCTGATCGACAAAGTCGGGATCAACATAGATGTGGCAGGTGGCGCAAGAGCAGCACCCACCACAAATCGCATCCATTCCGTCGATGCTACTATCGCGAATCACTTCCATCAAGGTTTGATTCACTGCTGCTTCCAGCACGTGTTTCTCGCCGCTGCGGGTTGTAACGGTGATCTGAGGCATCGCTATCTACTCTCAACGAACGGATGTGAATTCGATAAACAGGTTTTTGAGTGCGCGCAGGGTGTAAATCGGTTCATAGGTGAAACGCTGATTGCCTGGCTTGCCGTGATGCTCTTCTGAAAGCTTGATATCGGTCATGCGATCAAGAATGCGGTTCAAACTGGCTGTCACTTCCGCCTTAGCCAATGGCATGCCTGCACAGGTATGTACACCACGGCCGAAACCCAGATGCTTGCGTGCGTTGGGGCGATTGAGCCGGATTTCAGTGGGGGCTTCGAACTCGCGCGGATCCCGATTGCAGGCACCATAAAGCAATGAAATAGTGGTACCAGCCTTGATTTCCACACCGGCTACGGTGGTGGTTTTCACTGCAAGACGGCTGGCGCATTTAACCGGCCCTTCATAGCGCACCACTTCATCGATAAAGGCGGGGATAAGTGAGCGATCATTCCGAACCTGCTTTTGAAGCTCAGGGTTCTCGCAGAAAACACGCAGGCAGGCACCCAGCAGGCGGGCTGTTGTATCCTGTCCAGCGCCAAACAGGAACGCGGAAATCCAAACCAGATCGTCGACAGAGGGTGTAGATCCATCGGGAAACTTGGCCTGGGCGAACTGGCTGAGAATATCGCCTTTGGATTGTTCGCGGCGCTCGGCAAGATACTGGCCAAAGTATTCGAACAGAAAGCTCATGCCTAACACCTGGGCGTCCATGTAATCCACTTCTCCGCCGACAGCCCCGGGTGGTGGGCCCAGCTTTTCGCAAAATGTGATGCGGTCGTTCTCGGGAATACCCAGCAAGTCGGCAATGACCAGCGTTGCAAAAGGTGTCGCATATTCCGCGATGAGATCGCAGTGGCCCCGATCCACGAAACTGTCGAGCAAGGTGTCCGCCAACGTCCACATGTACTCTTCGTTTGATTTCAAACGTGTAGGAGTAAACAGGTTCATCATCAATGAGCGGTGATTGGCGTGTTCCTTTCCATCCTTGGCGACGACAAGCCCTGTCGCAATCATTTCATCGCGATGTGCATTCAACTGTTCAGTGATGTCATCACCTTCAGGCTCGAATGGAAGATCAGGAATTGGACCGGTTGCAGCATTGGCAGAGGAAAATGTTTGCGGATCGTTGAGAATTTCCAACGCTTCGGCGTATCCGGTGACAGCCAGAACATTGCGGTGCGGAAGTCGGGCAATGGGCCCCTGGCTGCGCAGATACTCGAAATAGGGGAATGGGTTTTCAATCAGCGAAGTGTCAGTGAAGAAGTCCGCAGTTGCAAAATTGGTCATATGTCCCTCTCTCTTCATTTTTTAATGACTTTTGGGGTCTTTGCCGGATCTGCTGGCTATCGGACTTCACTTTTATCTTAATAAAAACAGATAGTTATATTAAGAGAAGGGACGCCGCACCCAAGACATAGATGTGAAACTATGTGTTTCATATTAAAGGGGTGATCCAAAAAGTCAATACGACGGCTCTACGTATTTTGCGACAGCAGGTAATTGATTGCGGAGACCAGTTGCAGCGGGAAATCCACCATGATGTGGTGTCCCGCTTCGGGAATGATCAGTAGTTCTCCGGGTTGGGAAAATTGCGAAAGAACGAGTGCTGGTTTGTTGTTGATATTGAGGAAACTTTTTTCCCCGGAGATCAGATCGATTCTGGTATTGACAGCGCGTAACAGCTCCGGCCCCTCTATTTCTCCGACATTTTGCGAATCGGTGGCTCGGGAGGCAGGCGCACCTTCGTGTCTACAACAATTCCCCGACAGATTGTTCAGAAACCATTGAGGAGAATGCTCCAGCGGCTGAAATAACACGTTCTCGGATGAATGGATTATGTGCGAACTGCGATGCCTGTGCGGTCAATTTCTAAAAAATTCAGAGTGTGCGTCAAAGTCTGATACTGATGGCTGTTTATTAATATGCAAAGGGCTGCCGAGTGAACTGATTCAGCAGGTTGAATCTGAGCTATTTCAAGACACATAAAAGTCAATCTATCGGAACGGAACGGGCCGTTCAACGAAGATCTGAATATTTCGGCAGTTTGATTAAGGTCAGATGTGGCGTGGAAATCCAATAACAGCGCTTTTCGTTCGGTATATTGAAGTTTGGATGCTGGTTTTGATGGTAGAACGAAAATTTGTTCGATATTTTGAAAAATAGGTGCAACAGGAGCGATTCAGTTGTAAACGAAAATGCCTTCAGATAGTGTTCTCACATTGGTCGTTACCGTGTTGTCTGTTTGGTTTCCTATCTGTTGTGATTTGAATCGTAAAGACAGGAATCATGCAGCTTATGAAAACAAGGGATCAGAAAATTTGGTACGTGGTGCTTGCGATCGCTGTTTTTCTCGGCAAGCCGTAAATTTGTGTCTAGCGGCTTGGGTTTGTCATGCTGATTGCAGCATTGAAAGTGCGTATTGTATTTTGGCATTTCACGGAAGTGCACCATCGGCCACCCTGGTTATACTGCGCATAGAAATGAGAAGCAGAGTATTGAGTCGGAGGTTTAGGTGGAAGTTGCAATCATCAGCGGAGCTGGAAGCGGCATTGGCTTGGCTACTGCAAAACAATTGTATGACAAGGGCATGTGCATTGTTGGTGTCGGGCGTGATGCAGGAAAACTGGCCGATCTTGAAAAGCAGATCAACGATCCCGATCGTTTGGTGACGCTGTCGGTGGATATTGCTGCCGACGACGCGCCCACACAGATCGTTGACCTGGCCCTTGACCGTTTTGGCGGGATCGATTTTCTTGTCAACAATGCCGGCATCGGTGGTCCAAAGCCCCTGCATGAAACCGATGATGAAACGCTGGACCGGTTCTTGGGAATTATGCTGCGCGCACCCTTTCGACTGACCCGCGAAGTGATTCCCCATCTGAAACCTGGATCGGCCATTATCAATGTGACGTCGACATTCGCTGTCGTAGGAGGGCGTCGCGGCGGCGCATATTCTGCAGCAAAGGGTGGGTTGACGGCCTTGACCCTTCATATTGCCTGTGAGTATGGCGCGCAGGGTATTCGCGCAAACTGTGTCGCTCCCGGTGTGACCGTAACGGATATGGTTCGCGAGCGTTTGAATGACAAAGCATTCAGGCGAATGAATGTGGATATGACACCTCATACCCGCCTTGGTGAGGTGGATGATGTGGCGAGTACGATTGCGTTTCTTTGTTCGCCGGGCGGAGCGTTTATCAACGGTCAGACTATTGTGGTGGATGGTGGCTGGTCTTCCACCAAATACCTGTCACCCGAAGCGCTTAATGCTGGTTGATTGCGTTAAAAACCGGATCAAACATTTGGCGCACCGGTAAGGAGTTTTTTTATGGAGAACATCAGCAAGATGAAATCAAATCCGCTACAGCTGGATGGACGTATTGTTGTGGTAGCTGGCGCTGGAGGCGGGGGCCTGGGTACTACTGTTTCCCGCATGGTGGCAGAAGCGGGTGCAACCGTGATTGGCGTCAGCCGGCGCCAGGAAAATCTCGACCAACACCTGGGCCCGTTGATTGCCGAAGGGCTTTCTGTAATTCCGGTTGCGGCTGACGTCGAAACCGATGCTGGTGTGGCTGCTGTCATGCAGCGCGTTCGGGAAACCAGAGGTGATCTTTATGGGCTTGTCACCGTGGTTGGCGCGGGTGCTCCGCAAACCTGGGGCCCTTCGACAAAAGTTACCCGTGAAACCTGGAAAAATCTGCTTTCGCAGAATCTCGATTCCATGTTTTTCATGTGCCAGGCGGTGGCGGCGGAGTTGAAGCGGCAGCAGCGCGCGGGCTCGCTGGTAGCTATTTCCTCAATCACTGGACTAGGGGCTCATCCCTACAATATTGGGTATGGTACTGCGAAGTCAGCCGTACTGTCGGTGGTGCGAACGCTGGCGCTCGAACTGGTTTCGTCCAATATTCGTGTCAATGCAGTGGCGCCCGGTGCGATGGTGAGCCCTGCGTCATTGCTGCCGCCAAATCCTGAGCTGGAGCGTCAGGCGATTCCGATGGGGCGCAAAGGTGATGTCAGGGAAGTGGCTAGTGCAGTGCTGTTTCTGTTGTCGGAAATGTCGTCATATATGACAGGGCAGTGCCTGACAGTGGACGGTGGCATCAGCTTGAAGTGGTCTCACATGCGTGATGATAACACTCCGTTGCTGATCACCAACGAAGGCTTTCTGAAAATGATGAAAGGGGAGTAGGGCAGGAAAGTGCCAGCAGAGAAAAAGATTTTTCCTGTTGTTCGCCTGGTTCCGCTTCTTCTGGCGAAAGAAGAAGTGGAACCAGGGAGAGGTGTGGCAACGTTGGCTTCTGCCCGCTCCTGAATGGGCTGAAGACGGCTTATGCGAATGGTTCTTCACCCTGCAGTTTGGTCCGCAGCATCAGGCGGCCGGAGGCGGGATCGTAAGGCGTTGCGCGGTGCATGGTGCCGGTGTTGTCCCAGATCACAGTGTCGCCTACTGACCATTTGTGGCTGTAGGTGAATTGTGGCTGGGTAGCCCATTCACGCAGACGCACCAGGAGCTCGGTGCTTTCGCGGGCACTCACGCCCTCCACATGATGCGCGGTGCAGCCGAGAACCAGCGACTTTCGACCCGACCGATGCTTCCACACCATCGGCAGAATGCGCTCGCCGATCGACATCATCTCACGGGTTTTGGCGAGAGTTGGCTCAGGGTCGTAGTAGAAAAGCGACGTCCAGGCCGAATGCATGACGCGAAGACCTTCCAGGCGTTGCTTGTCTTCATCCGGAAGCTGCTCCCAAGCTGAATAGGTATTGCAGAATTCGGTATTTCCACCAGTAGGTGCCAGCACCTTGGCAGTTAGAATCGACGCCAGAATCGGAACCTCGTTCATGGTGCCATCCAGATGCCAGTACATGGAGCCCTTCAGGTAATCCGCGCGCGCATTGGCCTTCGTATCCAGTGTCACCTTGTACAGCAGCTCGCCCGCCATCTCTGGCGCCAGATTACCCAGTGTTTTGGTGAAGCGTACTTGTTCATCTTCGGTGAATCCGATCTTGGGAAAAACCAGGACGCCCCGTTGCTCCAGCAATTCGCGCAGATCTGAAGCGAATTCTCCGCTCAGAAGATCATCCTTGCTCAGATGAACCTGGCTGCCAATAAACGGGTTGATCTTGGTGGATTTCAGTTTTTCCTGGATAGCGACTGACATAGTGGTAATCCTTTTGAAATTTGATTGATCAGCTTCTTTTGAATAATCAGCGATTGCTCAGTTTGACAAAGATACCGCAAGCATCCTTGTTCGAACTTCCGGTGACATTGGTTCAAGACTGTGTTCAAACGGTACAGCGAAGGACTTGAACGCCATGGCTAGAACTTCATAACAGCCTACGGTGAACACCAGATCGATCAGCTGTTCCTGGTTCAAATGGCGACTGAGAGTGTCCCAGGTGTGCTGGTTGACATAGGCATCCGATGCCAGATCGTCTACCGCGCATAGCAGGCTGGCATCAAGCTCACTCCAGCCTGCCGCATCGGAACCTGCCTGAATGCGCTCAATCTCTTCGGCGGTCAGGCCCGCCCTCAATCCAAGAATCACATGTTGTTGAAATTCATACTCCGAACGGCGCAACCAGCTGATGCGCAGTATCAGCAGTTCGCAAGTGCGTTTAGGTAGACTGTTCGCCATTGCAACATGATTGTTGAAAGTCAGAAACGCCTTGGCCAGTGCGGGATGATTCAGGATGGCGCCAAGACCGTTCATGCCGCGGGCGTCTCCCGTTTGCCAGTTGTTCAGAACGAAGTCCCTGCTGGCCGGGAACGCGCTTGCCGCATCGTGAACGGTGGCGTCCCAGTTTGAGGGCAACAGTGGCGTGATGCGGGGCGTCGGCGTGTCTGGCATGGTAAATGCTCGCTGGATTACAGTTTTGGCAACCTGTGAGGTGCACTGTGTATTGTTATTAGTACCGAGTAGTACTAATATCATATCGTCGGCATTCATGCATTTCAACAGCAATAATTTTCGGCGTTCAATCAGTTGAACCACTCGTAAACGCTGTTGCCTGAGTGTGCAAGTTCTATTGCGCATGCATGCGTCGAACCCCTCTCTGTGTTTCCGTTAGAATCTGGAAAATAGCCTTTATCTGCCTCTGCATAATCAAGACGGGAAATAACAAAAATGAAATTGGTCAGAACTATTAGAATCGCGCTCACCGGAGTGGCGTTTGTATTGGCAGGCTGTACGCAGAATATGGTGCGCGACATGGCGGCATCGGGCATGGTGTCGTTTGGTAACAAGCACATTCAACCCTGGTTTATGTCTTCCACTGATACCGACATCATGTGTGCAATTGGGGAAGGCATGGTGCCCATGACGTTTCCGTTAGGGCCAAAAATAGATCCAATGATTCCGATGGTGACACTGGCATCCGGCATGTGCGCGGATGAGCGATCCAAAGAGGAAGAGCTGCGCTACATTCGTGCCATGCGCCTGAATAATGTAACCGAAGCACAGGATGCACGTACCATGCAGAAGCGCTGGTCTGATCTGGCTGCGCGGCGTCAGTACACGGGTTACCAGGCGCTTGTGCGTTATTTTGGCGTGCCCGGTGGTGAGTGTCCGGAGTTTGCCGATCAAAACGAGCAGATGGCGTATATGTTTGGCCTCTTCGGCGGATTCCAGGCGCTGCAGGCGGATCTGGCCAATGGCGGTACTGCGGGTGTTCCGCTGGACACCTTGCATAAAGCGATGGGCGGATTGTCCTGCCTCAACAGTGATGAGTTCTGGGGATTACCGGCAGCGATTCAGGCCATGGTGCAGATCATGCAAGCCAAGGTCGGTGACGACAGGATAGAGCTGGCCGATGGCTATGCCAAACTGGCGGCCGCATCTGCCTTGGGTGAAGAGAGGGGCGTGCGAATCGTGCACATGCTGGAGGCCACGCTCTATTCAATACAGGGCGACGAAGAGAAAACCAAAGATGTGATTCGCAAACACGTCAAAACGATTCGTGAAACGCCGGCAGACCCTTCCCTGCGTTTGCTGGATGAAATGTCCACCCGCGGCATTCGCCTTATTTCTGACAAAATGTGGACGCAGCACACCGGCCAGCGTACCCCCTTCAATCAATTGGGCCACTTTTGGGACGACAGCCTGAAACAGTCGTCGAGTGCACCTGATATCGACGATCTGCTGTGATTCAGGCTCACACTTCTAAAAGGGTAATAATCATGAAATTACAAAAAATCAAACGAATGATGAAAACCTGGGTGGCCATAATCGCAACCAGTGCCGCTGCGGGCGCCAGTGTGCATGCAGCTGAGCCCGTTCCACTCACCATGTGTGCCTTTATGCTCATGGGGGAGGGTGGTCCGGAACATCAGTTTCTGCAGGACTATCAGACAGCCGCGTTGAGTTGGGGCGTGAAGCTGACGCTGAAACCCTACATGAACGAAAAAGTGGTCGTGGAAGAACTGAAGGCTGGCGTGTGTGACATTACCAATCTGACCAGCATGCAAGCCCGCAGCTTCAACAAGTTTACCGGAACGCTGGATGCACCCGCGGCCATTCCCACCTATGATCATTTCCGCACTGTTCTGCAAACACTGGCCAAGCCTTCGGCAGAAAAATACATGCAGGAAGGAGAGTTCGAAATCATTGGCATCCAGTCGGCTGGCGCCATTTTTCTGTTCAGCAACGATCGCAAGCTCACGGGGTTGTCTGATCTGGCAGGAAAAAGGATGGCAATTCTCGATTCAGCGCCGGAGGTTCGCAAACTGGTAGTGGATCTTGGAATGACGCCAGTGTCCTCTACCGTTACCAATATCTTCCAGAAGTTCAATAACGGTGCTGTGGATATTACCGGTGGTCCCGCCATCGTCTATGAGATGATGGAGCTTCACAAAGGCCTGGAGCCGAATGGCGGTATTCTGGCGCAGCCCATCATGCAGGCCAGCATGCAGTTTGTTGGTCGTACCGCAAAGCTTCCCCCGGGTTTTGGGCAGAAATCCCGGCAGTACTTTGTCGATAACTTTGATCGCAGCCTCAATATTCTGCGCACAGCTGAAGAAAACGTGCCGAAAAAATGGTGGATTCCGTTGCCGGAGGAAAGACGTGATGAATTCAACGCACAAACCCTCAGGGTGCGCCTTGCGTTTCGCGATCAGAATGTCTATGACGCGCGGATGCTGACGTTGTTGCGCAAGATTCGGTGCAACAAAGAGCCCACCCTGGCGGAGTGTAGTGCCACCAATGCAGAATGAAGTGATGGCTGCCTGGCCATCTTGTTCTGCACTTTCGTCAGATTGCCTGGAACAGGTTTTTATCCGTGAGTGAAGTATCCGTGTCCCAAGTTGCGCAGTCCCAGATCAATGTCCTGGAGAGAATTCCAATTCTGGTTATTCTGGGATTGTTGGTGTTCCTGATTTTTGCGCGAACCGGTGAAAGTGTGCACGGGCAGATGGCCAAGCTTGGGCAGTTTTTCTGGGAGGACTATTTTTCGCTGCGCACGGACATTCCCGCGCCTACCTGTAATCCAGATCCGGATATTGAAGCCAGATTGGATCAGCTGGAGCGGAAGGCCGAGAGTGAGCTGGATGATCTGATTTCGGAGGAGTTTGATCGCCGCGCCGCCCGTCAGTCGCTGGAAAGCCTGATTCAGCTGTGCCGGCAGGAACATGCCGTCGCGGAGAATTACAACAGCCGGGTTACGTCGGGCGTAAAACTGTTCCGGGCGATTGAGCACAAGTTTTCCCAAGCCAGTATTTTTGCCACGGCGCAGCAACAGTTGTTTCTGGTGCTTTTACTGTTCGTTGCCGCAGGCGTTGCTACCTGGAAGCGGCACCATATTGCATTCCGTCCGATGATATCTGTCATGGATCATCGTGTTTCGACATTCCTGCAGTTGCTGGCCAATGGTTCACTCGCGCTGTCCAGCTGGGTCTTTCGTGATACCACGTTCAGTTCCAGTATCGCGGTCAGCAATCCGATGATCATCAATACGCTGGTGGCGGGCTCGTCTGTGATGACGATCCTGTCTGCATGGCAGCTATTCAATCCGCCCAGGGATGCTCCGCCCGGCGGTTCCGTTCAACACGCTTTGCTGGCGGTTCCCCTATATACCTATGCCATGCTGGCGTTTGCATTTGTTGTGTTTTTCAGGCATTCGCACCTGGCCGGTCTGTCCATCTATTTCAGTGCGTTTTTTGAAAATGCGGGTACGTATCTGGATGTGGCGCTATATCTTTGGTGTGGCATGTTGCTGAAACAGACTCAATTGGGCGAACGTGTTTTTAGCGTGTTCACACCATGGAAGTTGCCGCCGGAGTTACTGGCATTTGTGGCCATTGCGGTGATTGCGGTGCCCACTGCTTACACCGGGGCTTCGGCCATTATTATTCTGGCCATGGGAGCGGTAACGTATCGTGAATTGCGCAAGGTGGGTGCCCGGCGTCAACTGGCGTTGGCGGCAACGGCCATGAGCGGAAGTTCCGGTATCGTGCTCAAGCCCTGTCTGATCGTGGTGATCATCGCGATTCTCAACAAAGAGGTGGTTACTGACGATCTGTTCTACTGGGGTACCCGGGTTTTCATGCTCACGCTGGCGGTGTTCTTTATCTACGCGCTGGTGACGAAACAGGACAAGCTCAGTGTGGCGCGTACCAGTGAAGCGTTGCCGGTCTCGCTAGGCAATGCCGGCGCGCTGATTCCGTATGTGGCCACCTTCGTCATCATGGCGGTGCTGTATGCAACGGTTTTGAACGCCTATCTCGATCAGTTTTCGGCGCCGATCATTTTGCCGGTGATTATTGCCGCCATCATTGTTTTCGAACGAAAGCTCAGCAAGGCCCAGCCGATCTATCATGATCCGGAACGGATGGTTGGTGTGCGGTCGGCGGTGACCAAATCCATGTCAGATGCTTCGATTCATGTCGGCGGTCTGCTCATGATGATGTCCACCTTTGTGATCATGATGGGGCTGGGTGGCAAGGCCATGTCTGCCACTTTCCTCGCCGAGTTCAGCAGCGTTTATACCGTGATGGCCATGTTGATGGTCATGTTGGTGGTGATCGGCATGTTTATGGAGTCGATGGCCGCGGCTGGACTTGTTTCGTTGACCATTGCGCCGATTGCCTATCAACAGGGAATCGACCCCATTCATTTCTGGATGACGTGTCTGGTGGCGCTGGAGCTGGGTTATCTGAGCCCGCCGGTGGCACTCAGCCACATCTTTACCCGTCAGGTGGTGGGAGAGGAAGAAGCGATGCTGGCATCCCGCGAAGGCCATAAATTCTACTACCGCCATGAACGCTTGCTGTTGCCACTGCTGGTGATGGGAACCACGCTGTTGCTGGTGGGTTTCGGGCCGCTGCTGTACGGTTATCAATGAGCGCAACGGGCCAATCTGAATTGAAAATGAAGGGCGCATCAAGCGCCCTTTTTGCTGGAATCACTGCGTGCAACCTGTTGGGCTATTCCCCTGCCGGTATGCAGGCGTTGAGGTCGATGCCGGTATTTGCCAGATCGCTGTCTTTCATCTGCACTTTCTTGCCGATGATTTTTTTCGCAATCATGAATTCCTTGGGATTGTTGATGCAGTCTGCTGCCAGCACCTGGTTGCCTTTCATGTACCAGGCGACGAACTGATCTGTTGCAGGTACGCCGCGAATTATCACGCGCTCGTAACCGCGATTCATGCCGGCGATTTGCAGTTTGATGTTGTACTGATCTGACCAGAACCAGGGCAGGGCATGATAGGGTTTGTGCTGGCCGCACAGGGTAGCGGCAGCCGCTTTCGCCTGCTCCATCGCATTCGGTACTGACTCCAGACGCAGACGATAACCCAGCAGGTCATTGGGATGATTGGTGCAGTCGCCGACTGCGACAATATCGGGATCACTGGTTTGTGCCAGTTCGTCGACCACCACGCCGTTGCTGATTGCCAGCCCCGCGTCTGCTGCGAGTTCGGTGTTGGGAATCACACCAATGCCGATGATCACCAGATCCGCGTCTAGTGTGCGGTTCTCGTTGCACACTACCTCTTGCACGCGATCTGTTCCACGCAGTTCGAGGGCCTGGGCATTGACGATGATGTTGACGCCGTGGCGCTGATGCAGATCGCTGTAATAGGCTGATAGCTCCGGCGCGGTCACCCGTTCCAGAATGCGATTCATCATTTCGAGCACGGTTACTTCCATACCCAGCTTGCGCAGCGAGGCTGCAGTTTCCAATCCGACATAGCCGCCGCCCACGATGACAGCTTTGCCACCGGGTTTTACTTCGGCCTGGATCGCTTGGGCATCAGCCATAGTGCGCAGGTAGTGCACGCCTTTGAGTTGAGCACCAGGAATATCCAGCTTGCGGACCCTGGCGCCGGTGCAAAGCCCGAGCTTGTCATAGGGAATAGTTTCGCCATTGTTCAGCAGCACGTTTTTGTTGGCGCGATCGATTTTCTCGACGCTCACGCCAAGCCGAAATTCGATATTGGCTTTTTCGTACACGGCGGGTTTGAAGATTTCGATCTGGTCGGCGGTTTTCTCCGCCAGTAATAACGCTTTGGACAGCGGTGGGCGGTGGTAGGGCAGTATGGTCTCGTCGCCCAGCATGATGATGGATCCCTGCCAGCCTTCCTTGCGGACAGCAGTAGCGAGCGAAGAGCCAGCATGGCTGGCGCCGATGATGACACAGGTTTGATTGGAGGTTGGCATATCGTGGGTTCCTACTGCGTCGTTGCCAGAATGCTTATGATTTGCGGTGCTGAGTCACTTGGTTCTTGTCGGTTTTCACAGTTTGTGTCCGGTCAGTTTTGCAGAACCGAATATGCCCATTTTGCACTTGCCACTGATACGGTTGCCTTCCACTGTGAGGTTATATTTCAGCGTAATCTTCAATGGTTTTTCAACCTTGAGATCGAAGATCAGGTTGTTGCCGTCGACGATGCCGGTAAAGGATTGCTGACCTTCGGCAGCGGCGAGATATCCGCTCAGTGCGGTGCCATTGGTTTCAAAGTGGCCGGTCATTTCCTGTGGGCCTACAGGCGTGGATAGCACCATCTTCCAGTCGCCATCGATCTGGATTTCCTTGCCCGGCGCGCTGGCAGGCTGCACTGCAGGTGTTGGCGTGACAATTGGTGCAACCATGGGTGCTGGTGCTTCTGGCGCAAGGGAGGGCGATACCAGGTCACGGCCTTCAATTACGCTGAGCAGTTTGGCTGGTGTCAGCGGCAGATCCACCGGCACTTCGCCAAAGAGTGCAAGCGCATCGGCAATGGCGTTGACCAGAGTCGGCGTTCCGATAATGGCACCGCCTTCGCCTACGCCACGCATGCCACCCACGGATTTTGACGGCGTGTTAGCGTGCAGGAATTCGAATGTTGGTATGTCGGAAATCAGCGGCAGCATGTAATCCTTGTAGGTGGCTGCCAAGGGATTGCCGCGATCGTCGAAGGACATTTCCTCATACAGCACCATGCCGATGGCCTGCGCCAGGCCGCCGGCAATCTGGCCTTCCACCACCGAAGGATTGATGGGCGTGCCGCAATCTTCCGATGATATCCAGCGCAGGATTTTGACGAATCCGGTGTTGATGTCCACTTCCACCACACAAGCGTTGGCGGCGCTGGCGAATGTCATCGGTGGTGGTTGGTAGCGATATTTCGCTTCCAGTCCAGGCTCGAATCCAGGTGGCAGACGATCGGGTTCGCCGTAGGCGATTTCGGCGATCTGGCGAAGGGTGCGGGATTTTTCCGGTTGGCCTTCCACGTGCACCATGCCGTCCTCGATGCGAATGGCATCTACAGTGGTTTCTGCCAGATGGGCGGCCAGTGTTTTCACTTTGCTGGCCAGCAGATCCCCCGCCATGATGGCAGCGCCGCCGGCAATCACACCCTGACGGCTGCCCGCCGCGCCGGGAGAGAATCCGCCACGGGAACTGTCGCCTTCAAACACGGTGACGTCTTCGTAGCGTACACCGAGGCGATCCGCAAAAATCTGTGCCATGGTGGTGGCGGTGCCGTGGCCTTGCGAATGGGTGCTCATGATGGCAGTGACCTTGCCGGTGGGTTCTATCTGAACCTGCGCCAGTTCGCCGGTCATGGTGGCGATGCTGCCTGCTGCGCCGGTGGGTTCGATGTAGGCGGCGACGCCCAATCCCAGATAGCGGCCTTCGTCCCGCGCCGTTTTCTGTTGTTTGCGAAAGGCATCCACATCGAAGTGGGCGAGCAGCTTTTCCAGACATTCCGCTGGCGTGATGTCCTCCAGCGGAATTTCCATGCAGGTGGTGGTGGGCTGGTCTTGCAGTGTTACCAGATTGCGACGGCGGATTTCGATGGGATCGATGCCGATGCGTCGCGCCGCAATGTCCAATGCAGTTTCGCGGATCAGGCTTTCCATGGCCCATGGCCCACGATAGGCGGCGTAGCCCACCGTGTTGCTGTACCAACCCCGGGTCAGAAAGCCATAGGCTGGCATTTTGTAGGCCGCCCATACGAACATGTGCACGGCGATATTGCATTCTGGCAGTTGCGGGTAGGCGCCGATGTTGACGCTGTAATCGCCGTGAGAAGCAATGAGTCTGCCGTCGTTGTCGAAGGCCACCTGCAGTGTCATTTCCTGTTCGCGTGCCTGATTCGCACCGATCAGGTTTTCGTAGCGATCTTCGATCCACTTCAAGGGGCGGCCGAATTTCAGCGCCGCGAGAATGACAGCAAGCTCTTCCTTCCACGGATGATTCTTGAGGCCAAAACCGCCGCCCACGTCTTTTGCAATCACGCGGATGGCTTTTTCAGGCAGACCGAGTGACAGTGACAGCCAACGCGCCACCAGATGGGGGCTCTGGCAGGTGATGTAGAGTGTCAGTTCTTCCGGGCCGTCGCGGCTGACGACCACACCACGGGTTTCCATGGGCGATTGCGAGATACGCTGGTGCACGACCTTGTGGGTGATCAGGTGTGGCGCACTGCTGAGTTTGGCGGCCAGTTCCTCGTCGATTTCCTCTTCGCCCATCTGCGCCGCGATGTTGTTGTCAGTGCGCGGATGCACCGGTGCACCGCGTGCAGCATCGGCAAGCGTGACCACGGGATCTTCGTCGGCGTAGTCCACTTCGATCAGAGATGCTGCGTCTTCGGCGCTGTGGCGGCTGTCGGCGATGACGATGGCGATGGGATCACCCACGTAGGCAACGCGACCGTTGGCCAGTGGCGTCATTTCCACATCGGGCGCTGCCAGATAGAAACTCAACAGATCCGCTTTGAAGTGGGCAAGATCCTGCTGGGTGTAAATTGCGTGTACGCCGGGTACGTCTCGGGCAATATCGGTTTTGATGCCCAGAATATTGCCTCGCGCAATCGGGCTGCGGACGAAGGCGCAGTGCAGCATGCCCGGCAGGGAAATATCATCGACAAACTGGCCGCGGCCGGTGAGCAGGCGCGGATCTTCCTTGCGGCGCACGCGCTGGCCGATATAGCGCCCGGTGCCGATTTCTGTTTTCACGCCTGGTGCCGTCATGCGTGTTCTCCTGTCTCTGCACAGGCAAGCCGTTTCGCGGCACGGCGAATGCCCTGATAGCCGGTGCAGCGGCACACGTTACCGGACAGCGCGCCCAGCAGTTGCTGTTCGCTGGGTTTGGCATTGTTGCCGGTGAGTGCTGCCAACGTCATCACGACACCGGGCGTGCAGAAACCACATTGCAGGCCGTGCTCTTCCAGCAACGCCTGTTGCACGGGATGCAGGGTGCCGTCCTCGGCTGCCAGTCCTTCAACGGTGGTGATCTGCGCGCCATTTGCCTGTACCGCCAGCATCAGGCAGCTGCGTACTGCAAGGCCGTCCACAATCACGGTGCATGCGCCACAAACGCCGTGCTCGCATCCCACGTGAACACCAGTGTAGCCCGCGTTATCGCGCAGCAAATCCGACAGTGAAATGCGCGCCTCTACATCAGCGGTGTGGCGACGGCCATTGATGGTCACTTCAATATGATGCTTGCTCATGCAGTCTCTCCGGCCTTGAGCGCGTCGCGCAGTGCGCTGGCGAAAATACGTTTGCCGACGGTGCGACGGTATTCGGCGCTGGCGTGCTGATCGTCGAAGGGTGCGGTGTCGGCGATGGCTTCTTCGGCGATCGTCTGGGGATCGATGGATTCGAGCGTCTGTCCGACTAACATCCGTTCTGCGGTGCTCGCCTTGATCGGAGTGGGGCCCATGCCGAACCAGGCCAGGCCGGCACGGCTGATTTTGCCCGCGTCGATCACCAGCGCGCCGACGATGCCCACCAAAGCAAAATCACCGGGACGCTGTGCCAGTTCGCGAAACAGGGGAATGTGATTCCGTGGCCAGTCCGGAAAGCTGATGCCGGTTACCAGCTCATCCGGCTGCAGTGAGTTCATGTAGGGCCCGAGATAGAAATCAGCGGCCGAAATCTGCCGCGTGCCGCTGACAGAGCGTGCTTCGATGGTGGCATTCAGCGCAACGGCAGTGGCGGGCAGTTCGGCGGCGGGTTCGCCCAGAGCGATCGAACCACCGACGGTGCCGCGATTGCGGGTTTGATGATGGCCGATATGCTGCACCGCTTGCACCAGCACCGGCAGATCCCGCTGCAGCGTTTCATGCGTGAGGACTTCGTATTGCCGCAACATAGCACCGACACGAATGGCACCGGGCGTGCGGGAAACACCTTTGAGTTCGGCGATGTTATTGATATCGACCACGATGAACGGCTGGCTCATGCGCAGATTGAGCAGCGGCATCAGCGTCTGGCCGCCGGCAATCACCGTGGCGCCGCCACCTGCATCGGCGAGTGCAGCACAAGCCTCGTCGATGGTCGCGGGGGCGACATAGTCGAAGGGAGCGGGTTTCATTCCTTCGCTCCTTCCATCACCCGACGCAGCAGCGCGTTGTCGAGCATGATGACCGGTGCTGCGGCACGGCGCCCGTATTCGAACGCAGCGCCAGCCACCAGTATCAGCAGCAAACCAATGCTCAGTCCGGCCCAGCTGGAACCTGTATCACCCTGAGCCT
>JAGUVW010000073.1 GCA_020062665.1 Pseudomonadales bacterium | reverse complement strand
GCCCATCCGCTCCGCCACCTCATCCATCCGCTCCGCCACCCCATCCCACCCAATAGCCAACCCCACAACAGCCCCCCAACAACCCCATTCGCCCCGCCCACACCCCGTGGTTATAATGGCCGCTCTCTTTTCCACCGGAATTCCCCATGCGTTTGATCCTGCTGACAGGTGCCCTGCTGCTGACCGCTGCCTGCGGCCAGAAAGGCCCGCTGTACATGCCCATCCCTGGCGAGGAGGAACCGCCTGCCGGTGCCTGTCGCGCCTGTCCGCCGCTGATCATGCCGGCGCCCGCCGATGGCAACGGTAACGGCGACAGCACGCCCGAGAAGAAATCCCCCAAGAAAGCAACAACCGACACCCCGACTGCCGAACCCCAAGAGTCCACTCCATGAGCCAGTTCGAATACCGCAACAACAGCCTGCACGCCGAGCAGGTTGCCGTCTCTGCCATTGCCGCCGCTGTCGGCACCCCCTGCTACGTCTATTCCCGCGCCGCGCTGGAAGCCCACTGGCAGGCCTTCGACTCCGCCTTCGGCAGTCACCCCCACCTGATCTGCTACGCCGTAAAAGCCAATTCCAATCTGGCTGTGCTGAATGTGCTGGCCAAGCTGGGCGCCGGGTTCGACATCGTGTCCCAGGGCGAGCTGGAGCGGGTGCTGCGGGCCGGCGGCGATCCGGCGAAGATTGTGTTCTCCGGTGTGGGCAAGCAGCGCGCTGAAATGGCGCGGGCACTGGCGGTGGGCGTGCACTGCTTCAACGTGGAATCCGAAGTGGAAATCGATGTGCTCAATGAGTTGGCCGGTTCCCTGGGCAAGACTGCCCACATTTCCCTGCGGGTGAACCCGGACGTGGATGCACAAACCCATCCTTACATTTCCACCGGCCTCAAGCAGAACAAGTTCGGCATCGATATCGATCGCGCACTGGCGGTGTATCAGCACGCGGCGTCGTTGCCCAACCTGAAGATCACCGGCATCGACTGCCATATCGGTTCCCAGCTCACCACGGTCACGCCGTTCCTCGACGCCCTGGATAAGGTGCTGGAGCGCATCGACCGGCTGGCGGAACAGGGCATCCACATCGAGCATCTGGATATCGGCGGCGGCCTGGGCGTGCGCTATCGCGACGAAACCCCGCCCAGTCCGCAGGAATACGTGGGCAAGCTGCTGGAAAAGCTGGGCGATCGCCCGCTGAAAATCCTGATGGAGCCGGGCCGCGCCATCGCCGCCAACGCCGGCATTCTGGTGACGCAAGTGCAACTGCTCAAATCCACCGAAGTGAAGCACTTTGCCGTGGTGGACGCCGCCATGAACGATCTGATCCGGCCGTCGCTGTATGGCGCGTGGCAGAACATCATCGCGGTGACGCCGAACGGTGCGGCTGAAAAGCAGACTTACGATATCGTGGGCCCGGTGTGCGAAACCGGCGATTTTCTGGGCAAGGATCGCGAACTGGCTATCGCGCCGGGTGATCTGCTCGCGGTATGCTCGGCGGGTGCCTACGGGTTTGTAATGAGTTCCAACTATAATACCCGTAACCGCGCCGCCGAAATCATGGTGGACGGCGATCACTTCCACATCGTGCGCCGCCGCGAAACCTACGACGATCAACTTGGCCTGGAATCACTGGTACCCTGACGCGATGAAAATCGAATTCACCAAAATGCACGGCCTGGGCAACGATTTCATGGTGATCAACCAGGTCACCCAGAATGTGGAGCTGACCCCGGACATGATCCGCGCCTGGGCCGATCGCCACACCGGCATCGGCTTCGACCAGTTGCTGCTGGTGTCGCCGCCGTCATCGCCCGATGTGGATTTCAACTACCGCATTTTCAACGCCGACGGCAGCGAAGTGGAACAATGCGGCAACGGCGCTCGCTGTTTCGCCCGCTTCGTCTATGATAAGAAACTCACCAGCAAGAACGTGATTCCGGTGGAAACCGCCAGCGGCCGCATCCAGCTCAGACTGGAGCAGAACGGCCTGGTGACGGTGAACATGGGCGAACCGGTGTTCGAGCCGGCGCAGATTCCACTGCAGGCGGATCATCGCCAGTCGCTGTACAAATTCGATGTGGATGGCGACACCGTGGAGCTGGCCAGCGTGTCCATGGGCAATCCCCACGGCGTGCTGCAGGTGTACAGCGTGGATGCCGCGCCGGTGGACAAGCTGGGGCCGAAACTCGAAGCGCATCCGCTGTTCCCCAACAAGGCCAACATCGGTTTCTGCGAAGTGGTGGATCGGGATCACATGAAGCTGCGGGTGTTCGAGCGCGGCGTGGGTGAAACCCTGGCCTGCGGCACCGGTGCCTGTGCCGCCGCCGTGGTGAACATTGCCGCCGGGCGGGTGAACAACAACGTCAGCGTGACACTGCCCGGTGGCACGCTGGAAATTGAATGGCAGGGCGAAGGTCATCCGGTGCTGATGACCGGGCCCGCCACCACTGTGTACGAGGGGATCATCACCGTATGAGCGAACTAACAGCGAAACCAAAACAAGAAAAACTCACCGCTGCCGATGTCGCCAACTTCTTGCGTTCCAATCCCGATTTCTTTCTCAACCGCGCCGACCTGCTGTTCGATCTGAATCTTCCCCACGGTCACAACAACGCTTCATCGCTGCTGGAAAAGCAGGCCAGTGTACTGCGCACCCGCAACACCGAACTGCGCCACAAGCTCAACGAGATGGTGAGCATCGCCCGCGACAACGATCGCCTGTTCCAGCAGATCCGCCAGCTCGGCCTGGCTTTGCTGGAAGCGGAAAACCTGCAGCAGTGCGAAGCCGTGCTGCGCATCAGCGTGCTGCAGGATTTTCATCTGGATCACGCCAGCCTGCTGCTGTACGGCGATATGCCGCTGCCGGAATCCATCATTCAGACTTCGCAGAACGAAGTGCACGGCGTGCTGGGCGATCTGCTGCGGGGCAATCGCATCATCTGCACCACCCTGCGCCGGCAGGAAATGGCGTTCCTGTTCCCCGGTTATGATCAGGCCGAAGGTTCTGCCGCGCTGATTCCGCTGCACTACCGTGGCGAACTGGGCCTGCTGGCCGTGGGCAGCACCGATCCCAATCATTTCAATTCCGGCATGGACACCGCGTTCGCCGCCTACATCGGCGACATCCTCAGCCGGCGCCTGCAACATTTTCTGAGCGCGTGATGACTGCGGTCGGCCCGGCCATCAACGATTATCTTGCCCACCTGCAGCAGAAACGCCAGCTGTCGCCCAACACGGTGGAAGGTTACGGGCGCGATCTGCAATATCTGCTGGCGTTCTGCGAAAAAAACGCGCTGACAGAATGTCGCCAACTGCAACCCCATCACGTCCGCATGCTGATTGCCGAACGTCATCGCAAGGGCAGCGGCAGCAAATCCCTGCAACGGCTGCTGGCCAGCGTGCGCGGCCTGTTCAATTTTCTGTTGCAGCAGCGACAGGCGGACATCAATCCTGCTGTCGGCATCCGCGCGCCGAAAGGTGAAAAACGCCTGCCCCATACGCTGGATGTGGATCAGATGCAGCAACTGCTCGCCATCGATCCCGACGATCCGCTGGCAGTGCGCGACAAGGCAATTCTGGAGCTGTTTTATTCCTCGGGCCTGCGCCTGAGCGAACTGCTCAACCTGCATCTGCACAACTACGATCAGAGCGATCAGTGCGTGCGGGTAGTGGGCAAGGGCAACAAGGAACGCATCGTGCCAGTGGGCAGTCTGGCGCAGCAGGCATTGCAGGACTGGCTGCAGCTGCGGGAACAGTTCGCACCGCAGCAGGATTTTCTGTTCGTCAGTCAGCGTGGTTCGCGCCTGCATCCTTCCACCGTGCAGAAGCGGCTCAAGCAGTGGGGCATCAAACAGGGTATCGATCGCGGCCTGCATCCACATTTGCTGCGTCATTCCTTTGCCAGCCATTTGCTGGAATCCAGCGGCGATCTGCGCGGCGTGCAGGAACTGCTGGGCCACGCCGACATCGCCACCACGCAGATTTACACCCATCTGGATTTCCAGCATCTGGCCAACGTGTATGATGCAGCGCACCCCCGCGCCCGTGCCCGCCGCGAGCGCCCCACAGCCACCGACAATCCGGTTACCGATTCCGAATGATCAAGCTCATCACCTTCGACCTCGACAACACCCTGTGGGAAATCGATCCGGTGATCGTCAAGGCCGACCATGCCATGCGTAACTGGATCGAACAGCACGTGCCGGAAGCGGTGGCACAGCTGGAGTTGCAGCAGTTCAAAACCCTGCGCCAGCGGGTGGTGGAAGAGCATCCCGACATCGCCCACAAACCGACTTTTCTGCGCAAGAAGATGCTGTACCGGATGTTCCGCGCGGCCGCACTGGAGCACGATCACGCCGAGCACATGTCGGAGCAGGCGTTCGAGGTGTTTTTCCACCACCGCAATCAGGTCACGCTGTTTCACGAGGCGGAAGCATTGCTGCAGCAACTGAGCCAGCGCTACCCGCTGATCGCCCTCACCAATGGCAATGCGGATCTGCAGCGCGTCGGCATCGGCCAGTATTTCCGCGCCCATTTCAACGCGGACAAGGTGCCCAATCCCAAACCCTTCCCCGACATGTTCGAGGCGGCCCTGGCCTTCGCCGGCGTCAAAGCCCACGAAGCCGTGCACATCGGCGACCACCCGGACGAGGACGTGGCAGCGGCGGCGGCCCTGGGCTTCCACACCATCTGGTTCAATCCGCCTTATCACCCGGAACGGCCGGCATTCACGCCCCGGTACCACACCCGGCAGCTGCGGGAGATCCCGGCCCTGCTGGCGCAGATCGAACAGGAAGGCTGAGGCCCAGGCAGCGCTTTCCCGGCCGCGCCCGGATCGACTGCTCCATCCGGCGAAAACTACCGACTGTTACAGGCCCGTGGTTTTGCCTGCCACCAAAAGCCCGTAAAATGCGCGCCACTCCACTGACCGGTATTGCTTGCCCATGGCCGTCGCCCGCCGTATTCGCACCCACTACTCCTTACTGCTTCTAGGGATTGCCCTGTTCGCCGCCCCTGCCACCGGCTGGAGCTTTGGCGACGTCAGCTTCATGCCCGTGGACGACTACAGCCAGCGCTGGTCCCTGGCCATCACCGGCCGCACCCAGACGTCGCCCTACAAGGACAAGGATTTTCATTCCGACATTGCGCCGCTGATCGCCTACTCCGGCGAAATCTTCTTCCTGGCAGGCACCAAGGCCGGCATCCACGCCTTCAAGAATGAAGACTGGCGCGCCAACGTCTATGCCGCCTACCGCTTCGGCGGCTACGACCGGCAGGAAAGCGGTTTTCTGGCTGGCATGGCACGGGAGGATGGTGTCGACGCCGGCTTCGACATCACTCGCATCACGCCGCTGGGGGATTTCACCTTCGACGCCACGTCGGACATCACCAGCAAAAGCAACGGTCAGGTGCTGTCCCTGTACTGGAGTCGTTACTACGAACACGGCGACTGGAAAGTGCTGCCCTGGGTGGGCGGCAGCTGGTACTCGGCGGATTTCAACCGCTACTACTACGGCGTGGAAGAAGACGAAGCCACCGCCGACCGTCCTGCCTACTACGGCGACGAAACGGTGAGCTTCCGCATCGGCACCGACATCCGCTACCGCATCGATCACATCCAGTACCTGACCTTCAACATCGAATACGAACGCCTGGGCGACGACATTTACAACAGCCCCATCGTCAACGAGCAGGACGTGCTCAAGCTCGGCATCAACTACCGCCTGGAGTTTTCCGACGAGAAAATCGAACCCACCGGACGCAGCTACGACTTCCTCACCTCCAAGCGCCGGCCCTGGTCGTACCGATTTGCCGCCGGCACCAGCACCGACACCAAGCTCAACGAAATCATTCGCGGCTCTCACATCGAGTTCGATGACACGCAAACCAAGCTGGTGAGTTTCTTCGGCGGCAAGCAGTTGATGCGCACCTTCTTCGGCACCAACTGGGAAGTGTGGGCCAACCTCGGTGTGGCCTACCGGCTGGAAGAGCCCTACCAGGACAACTTCTTCGAATACGTGGCTGCGATCAAATTCTTCTACAGCAACTTCCCCTGGTCGGACACGGTGCTGACACGTTTTGGCGTGGCCGAAGGACTTTCCTACGCCGAACAGGTGCCCTACACCGAAACCGCCAAGAAAGATGCCGACAACAAGGGCACCTCGCACTTGCTGAATTACCTGGACTTCAGCTTCGACGCCAATCTGGGTGACATTTTCCGCTCCCGCAGCGTGCGGCATTGCTTCGGCGGCTTCTCGGTGCATCACCGCTCCGGCATTTTCGCCAGCGCCGATGTTTACGGGCCCACGGATGGCGGTTCCAACGTGAACACGCTGTACGTGGAATGTCTGTATAACTGACACCGCACGCAGGCATAAAAAAGCCGCTCGATGCGAGCGGCCCGCGTCGGCGAATGCGGTGCTGGTGAACCCGTGAATGCGCAAGCCACTCACGGTTGCGAGCTCACCAAGCACCCTGCCGGGCGTTGGGTTACCCCGATGCTGTCAACACAACATCGGAGCAGAATTCTTGTTCAGGCGGCAGACGTGGCTGCCTGCCGACGGCGGTAATGGGCCGGCGCCTGGCCAGTCCAGCGTTTGAAGGCGCGGGTGAACGCACTCTGCTCGGAAAAACCCAGCAGAAACGCGATATCCGTCAGCCCCAGCTCATCCCCCGCCAGATAATGTTGCGCCATATCCTGCCGCACTTCGTCCACCAGATCGGGATACTTGTAGCCGGTCTGCTGCAGGCGCCGCGACAACTGGTGCGCTGTCATGTTCAGGCGCTGAGCCACCGACTCCAACTGCTGTTCACCCAGCGGCAACAATTCACAGATCAGCGCGCGGGCCTCGTTGGCGATATTGGTTTCCTCGCGATAATGTTTCAGCAGACGCTGACCGGTATCGATCATGATTTTCGCCAGCGCCGGATCGGCGTAACGCAGTGGCAGTTGCAGATATTCGCGCGGGAACAGCACCGCGTTGCGCTCCGCATTGAATTCCACCTCGCAGCCGAACACATCCTCATACACCGCACGATCACCACGGCAGGCATGACGGAAACAGATCCGCGCCGGCGCGCCCTGGAAGCCGGTGATCCAGCGCCCGAACGCCACCTGGCCACTGATGGCCAGCTCGAACGCCTGCGGCGGCACCCAGGGCACATAGAGCGGATTCAGCTCCAGCACCGCGTGTTCATCGCGCTGGAAAAAACGCGTGCCGCCCACATCCCAGATCAGCGCGTCGAAGCGGATCAGCTGTTCAATCGCCTGCTGCAGGGTGCCGCGACTCATCAGCGCATAACCGAGCACTTCGTAGGATTTGGGTTGCACATGCCTGCCCAGCTGCAGGCCCACGTGCGGATCGCCGGTGGCTTCTTCCGCCAGTTTGAGCAATTTGAAGGTGCGATAGAGGGAAAGCCGGAAACCCGGCTGCGCCAGCTGCTCCGGCGCGATGTCGGCGGCGCGCAGAATGGCATAGGGATCGATGTCGTACAGTTCCCGCGCCACCGGGATGAAAGCATTCACGTAGGAACCGGCCAGACTCGCCGGCAACCCCAGCAAACCCATCAGTTGTCGCATCCATTCCTGCCAGTTGTTCATGGTGTTCCGTCACCCCGCTAGGTTCAACGAGGTGCAGTGTGCGCCGCCGGTGACGGCACCGCAGTGATGTTGTGTGGATGCGCGACATCCACTATTACCAAAACACAGGCAAAAAAAACCCGGCACCAGGGCCGGGTTCAAACAGATTCCAACACTATCGCATTCAATAAGAGTTCAGACGTTCATCTTTACGCTGCAAGCAGTTCGACGTCAGATGGGGCGGCTGCCGTAGTTGGATTCCGGCTTCTTGGGCGGATCCATGCGGACGTTGGCGTCCACCTGGGTGATCTTGCCACCCCCGCTCAGGAACCGTTTCATGTCTTCTTCCAGGCGACGACGTTCGGCTTCACGGGAAGTCACGGTGCGATCGCGGCCATCTTCGAAGGTGATCTGAACCGGCTCTTCTACCGGTGGCAGTTCAGTTTCGCTGGATTCTTCGGCTTGGAGCTCTTCGTTTTCTTCATATTCGGACATGGCACAATCCTCAATTATTTCACCTGCTTGCAGAGGTAAAGATATTTATAGTCGAGCGTTGGTGGAATGCGAAAAAATTTTGCGGCTTTTCGATGGCATTTTTGTCTAAGGATTCAGCCATCTATCGCCTTTATTTCTAGATCGCCTTAATACCAAACAAAATGGTATTAAGAAAAGCCCATTTAGCCATCAGCGGCCAAATTTTGATGGATTTTCAAACTTATAAGGCTTTAGGAGCCGGAATATGATGACACCTGCGGATCATGACCTGCGACCCCTGGTGGGCATCAGCGCCTGCCTGGCGGGGCAGCGGGTGCGTTACGACGGCCGCGACAAGTTCAGTACCCTGGTGGCCGAGCAGATTGCGCCCCACTGCCGCCTGCTGCCGTTCTGCCCGGAAGCAGTGGCCGGCATGGGCATTCCCCGCCCGCCGGTGAACCTGATCCACACCACCGACGGCATTCGTGCCGTGGGCCGCGACGCCCCGCACCGGGATGTCACCGACCGCCTGTACACGGTGGCGCAGGCCTTCTCCAACAGTTACCCGCAGCTGTGCGGATTCATCCTGCAGAGCCGGTCACCCAGTTGCGGACTGGAGTCCACCCCCGTGTACGATCCTGCCCAACAGCAGATTCTTGATCCGAAAGGCAGCGGCGTGTTTGCACAACACCTGCGCCAGCGTTTTCCCGCTCTGCCACTGCTTGAAGATACGGATCTCACAGCTGAGCGCATTGCGCTTTTTCTGGAACAGGTGCGGGAACAGGCGCGCCGTTGGGCCGCATTGGCCATACCGCCTTCTGCCTGATGCTACGCTTAGAAAAAGAGTGGATACCCGATAATAACGAAGGATTCTCACACCATGGGACATCGGATGCGTCAGCTGCCTTTTCCCGCTGCAAGACCCCTGCTGCTGGCCGCCGTGTTGATGGCGACTCCAACTGCGCACGGCACTACCCGGGATCTGCTGGATCTGTCGCTGGAAGAGCTGGGCGCTATCCAGATCACCGGCGTTACCCTGACACCCCGCAACCTGGGTGATGTGCCTGCAGCGGTAACCGTGTTCACCCGCGCCGAAATCCGCCAGTTGCCGGTCACCACCGTCGAGCAGCTGATGGACTATGTGCCAGGCTTCCAGTCCGCCCGCTCTTCCGATAACAGCATGAGTCAGCCGTACTCGGTGCGCGGCCGCAAGCTGGGTGTGTCCGGGCGCGAGGTGCTGGTGCTGATCAACGGCATGCGCATCGAGAATTTCTTTACTGGCGGCGCCGCTGGCACCTATCCGATGATTCCGCTGGCCAACGTGGCGCGGGTGGAATTCATTCGCGGGCCGGGTTCGGCGCTGTACGGCTCCAACGCCATGACGGGGATGATCAATATCATCACCGAAGAAAGTGAAAGTGCGCTGAATCTGAGTGCCGGCACCCAGGACCAGTACAGCGGGCAGTGGCTGCAGCAGATCGACAGCGGCACACTGAATGGCAGTCTGTTCCTGCAGGGGTTGAAGAAAAGCGGCGACGACTATCGGGTGCAGGACACCTTCAGCCCGCAGCAGATCGACACCCGCGATCCCCTCACTGGCGGCGACGCGCTGCTGCAACTGAATGTCAGTGAATCCACCCGCCTGCAACTGCTGGCGGTCGAACGCAATGCCGATGATTTCTATGTCACCGGCTTTTTGTCCAACGGCTTTAACCAGTACGACACCCGCTACTATCACGGCATGCTGGAACAGACGCTGGCGTGGTCGGACGCCATCAGCAGCAAACTGCAGGCGGGCTATTCGGAATACACACTGGAGGTGGACACCCAGGCCAGCGCGGCGGGGGCCTTTACGGCGATCAGCACACCGGCCAGCGCGGAGCCGCTGAAATTCCTCTCGGAGATTGTCACCAGCGAAGCCTGGATGCGCTGGCACAATGACTGGAATCTGGGTAATGGCAGCTCCCTGCAGTTTGGCCTGGGCTACCGCAAGCCCGCCATGGAGAGCGCCACGATCTACGGCAATTTCGATCTGGGCGCGCTGTATCGCGGTGAATTTCCCATCGCATACCGCGAGGATTTCAGCAACGAAAGCACTACTGTGAAGCCGGTGGACATGGACATTGGCTCGGCCTTCGCCCAATACCAGTCGCCTCTGGGTGAAAAGGCCGATCTGCTGCTGGGCGTGCGCTACGATGCCTATTCCCAGATCGGTTCCGCCGTCAGTCCGCGGGTTGCACTCACGCTGTATCCCCGCGCCGGCGACAGCATCAAGCTGCTGTATGGGCGTGCGTTCGATGCCCCGGTGGCGGCCGAGCTGTACACCATCAACAACACCATCCTGCTGGGCAACCCGGATCTGAAACCGGAAACCGTCGATACCTGGGAAGTGCTCTGGCTGCACCAGGGCGAGCACACCACGTTCAGCGCCAGTTATTTCTACAACCGGTTTCATGAATCGATCACCCAGGCGGTGGTGGACGGCGTGCGCACCTATGAAAATGCAGAGCACGAAACCAGCGACGGCATCGAACTGGAACTGATCGCACAACCCCACGCCAACCTCAACCTGCGTGCCACCCTTACCGAGCTGATCCATGCGCCCGACTCCGGCTTTCGCGAATCGGAACAGCTGTTTTCCCTGATCGCGCGCCTGCAGCAACCCTTTGGCTACGCCACCCTGGCTGCCAACTATCAAGGCGAAAAACAGACGCTCGGCGACGGTGGCAGCCAGCGGGTCACCCTGGATGCATTCTGGCTGGGCAACCTGAAACTGGGCTACTACGCCGGACAGGATCTCGAAACCTATCTGGAAATCCTCAACCTGGCCGACGTGGACTACGCCACACCATCGGTCACCGGCACGCTGGAAGAAGGTGTTCCCAATCCCGGCCGCAGCGTTCGCCTTGGACTGCTCTGGCGCTACTGACCGCCCGGCGAGCCCGCATTCCGCTGCACCAATCCTCGTCTATGCTTAATGAGTAACCAGCCTTAATGGACAAGGACACGCCACTTGAAGCGTCATGTTTGCGGATTCCGCGTGGGGACGCTGCTGCTCGCCATCACCCCCTGCCTGTGCCGCGCCGCATCGCCGGATCTGTTTGAACTGTCCCTGGAAGAGTTATCCCAGGTGACGATCACCGGCTCCACGCTCACCGAAAAATCCGTGCGCGACGTGCCCGCGTCGGTGACCGTGTTTACCCGTGACGAACTGCGTGTGCTGGCGGTGAATTCCCTCGACGAACTGATGAACCGGGTGCCAGGGTTCCAGGCGTATCGCTCCACCGAAAGCGACATCAATTTTCCCAGCTCGATCCGGGGCCGCCGGGTAGCCGCCAGCAACCGCGAGATTCTGGTGCTGGTGAACGGCATGAAGATCGACGGCTTCTACTCTGGCGGCATCAACTCCACGCTGCCCCTGCTGCCGCTGGACAATGTGGCGCGGGTGGAATTCATTCGCGGGCCGGGCTCGGCGGTGTACGGCAGCAACGCCTACACCGGCGTGATCAATCTGGTGACGGTGGATGATGTCAATGAAGTGGGCCTGCGCGCCGATGACCACCACGTGGAAGGCCAGTGGCAACAGCATTTCCGCAGCGGCAATCTGAGTGGTGCCACCTTCCTGCATGCGCGGGAAGACGAGGGCGAGGATTTTCGCGTGCAGGACACCCTGAGTCCGCAGCAGATCACCACCAACGATCCCTATTCCACCCTGAACCTGCAGCTGCAACTGCGCATCGGCGACGACTCCCGGATTCAGTTCATCGGCGGCCATGCCAATCCGCGCAACTACTATACCCTTGGCAACATCAACAATGGCTTCAACCAGTACGATCTGGAATTTGCCGGCCTGATGCTGGAGCAAGCGCTGCACTGGCACGAAGACATCGACAGCCGGATATTCCTCGGCAGCAAATACGCGCGGCTCGCACCGCAGGGTACGGCAGCGGCGCTTCCCACCGGCGACCAGATCGACCTCAGGGCTGACATCCGCTCCACGGAATCCTGGCTCACCTGGCAGAACGACTGGCAACGCAATGACAGCAACAGCTTCCAGTTCGGCGGTGACTATCGCCATCCCCGCATCATCCGCGCCGACGGTTTCAGCAATTACGATTTGAACGAAGTCGCCAATGGCGATTTTCCGCTGACGGAATATGGTAGCTTCGGATACGAATACCAGGTCAACGAGAAAGCCCACATGGATGTCTTTGGGCTGTACGGGCAGTGGCAGGCGGAGTGGACATCGCGCTGGAGCACCATCGCCGGCCTGCGCTACGACAAGTATTCCCAGATCGGCGACCATCTGAGCCCGCGTCTTGGCCTGCTATTCCATGCCGACGAGCACAACACGTTCAAGCTGCTCAGCAGTGAAGCCTTTCGCGCGCCGCAAGCCGGTGAGCTGTACACCACCAACAATCCGGTGATTCGCGGCAATCCTGACCTGGCGCCGGAAACGGTCGTCACCAGCGAATTGATCTGGTTGCATCAGCGCCAACATGGCCAGCTGACACTCAACTATTTCTACAACGAATTCAGCGACGCCATCGACCAGGCCATCGTCAACAACCTGCGCACCTACCGCAACAGCCCGGACACCGAAATCAGCGACGGTGTGGAAGCAGAATTGCAACTGCAGGCGACACAGAATTTCAAACTGCTGGCCACCGCCACCTGGCTGCTGAAAACCCCCGACACGTTTTTCCGCGAAGCCCGCGATCTGTATTCAGTCAGCGGCCTGTATGACAGCGACGCCCTCTACGGCAGCATCAGCGGCTACTACCACGGCGATCACCAAACGCTGGTCGCGAACGGCACCCGGCTGCAGACACTGGAAGGATTCTGGGTGGTGGACATGAAGCTGGGTTATCGCTGGACGCCGCAATGGCGCACGGAACTGGAAGCACTGAATCTGCTGGACGAGGAGTATTTCACGCCCACCCAGGCCAGCAACATCGAGGATGGTGTGCCCAACCGCCGGCGCGAGCTGCGGCTGGGCCTGCTGTGGAACTACTGAGCGTTCAGGAAACCCATCATTCCAGATAGGTGTAACCCACCAGCCCTTCACGCAACTCACCCAGAAACTCGTTCTGCAGTTCCTTGCTCAGGCCAGTCATCAGCAACTGTTCGTGAATCTGTTGCTGCAGCAACATGGGATCGTATTCCACGTAACGTAGAATGTGATCCACGGTGTCGCCTTTCAGGGTGTTCACGATTTTGAACCCCCCGTTGCCGTCCAGCGCCACATCAACAGCGTCGGTGTCGCCGAACAGGTTGTGCATGTCACCGAGAATTTCCTGATACGCACCCACCATGAAAATCGCCAGCGCAAATTCCTCGTCCTTGCCGTAGGCGGGCATGGGCAGGCTGGTGGCCAGATCACCGGAGTCCACATATTTGTCGATGCGGCCGTCGGAATCGCAGGTGATGTCCTGCACGATGCCGCGACGATTGAGTGGGCGATCCAGCCCGCTGATGGGCAGCACCGGAAACACCTGATCAATACCCCACGCATCCGGAATCGACTGGAACAGCGAGAAATTCAAAAAGATTTTGTCGGCGAGCTTTTCGTTCAGCTCGTCAATGATGTCCTGGTGCACGCGGGAAGACGCTTCCAGCTTGTCGCGCAGGCAATGGCAGGCGGCGCCGTAAATCTGTTCCGCCTGCGCCTTCTGCTCCAGCGACAGCACGCCGTGGGTGTACATATCCTGGGATTCACCCAGGCGATACACCACTTCGTGATACAGCTCGGTGAGGGAACGACCCTTCGCGCCTTCCTCGATCTGGTGATAGCAGCGCGCCAGTTCCTGCAGCACCACCGGATCATCGGCGGTAGGTTCATCCGGCTTACGAGCAGCGGGGCTTTCGGCGCCGATCACATTGCTCACCAGCACCGCGTGATGGGCAGTGAGTGCACGGCCGGATTCGGAAATCACATTGGGCAGCGGCAAATCATCCTGGGCGCAGACTTCCTGCAGCGCCAGCAGAATGTTGTAGGCGTATTCCTCCATCGAATAATTGATGGAGCAGAAACTGCGGGAGCGGGTGCCTTCGTAATCCACGCCCAAACCACCGCCCACATCGACGATATCCACCGCTGCGCCAGCCTGACGCAGCGCCGAGTAATAGCGCGCCGCTTCTTTCATGCCACGCTGAATGTCGCGGATATTGGAAATCTGCGAACCCAGATGAAAGTGCAGCAGCTGCAGGCGATCGAGATTATGGGTTTTGCGCAGCGTATCCAGCACGTCGAGAATCTGGGTGGCGGACAGGCCGAACTTGGATTTTTCGCCACCGGTGTTCTGCCAGTTGCCCTTGCCGATGGAACTGAGGCGGGTGCGCAGGCCGATGCGCGGTTTCACGTCCAGGCGGGCGGCTTCTTCCAGCACCAGCGCCAGCTCGCTCATCTTTTCCACCACGATGTACACGCGGCGGCCCATCTTCTCGCCGATCAGGGCCAGGCGCACAAACTCGCGATCTTTGTAACCGTTGCAGACGATCACGGAATGGGGACGGCTGAGCGCCAGTACGGCCATCAGTTCCGGCTTGCTGCCGGCTTCCAGGCCCACGCCACAACGGGGATGACCTGCCGGAGTGGAATAGATGCGCTCCACCACCCGACGCTGCTGGTTTACCTTGATGGGGTACACCGCGTTGTATTCGGCATCGTAATCCAGCCGCTGCATGGCCTGGGCGAAGGCACCACACAGCTTGCTGACGCGATCCTGCAGGATATCGGGGAAGCGGATCAGCAGTGGCGTGCGCAGCCCCATCTGGCGGGCGGCGTCCACCACCGCGCTCAGGGACACACGGGCCGAGTCGGGGCCGGTGCCCACATCGATCTGGCCTTCGTCATTGATATCAAAGTAACCATCGCTCCAGTTGTCGATGCTGTAGGTGGTCCGCGCGCCGTCGATATGCTGTTTTGCCATTTCGCTCCGTTCTTCCGTCACATTGCCTGAATAAGCTTAAAAAACTTGGCCGGAAAACGCGCTTCAGGTATGGTTGCGCCCGTTTCCAACCGCCATACTAGTCCACCCAACCCATTCAACCCGCCGTACAGGGGCCGCATCATGGTCAAGCTAACCGAAGCACACTGGTTCACCGAGGTCTTTGGCGAGGAAGGCACCGCCTTCAGTCTGGCCGTCACCGCAAAGCTGCACGAAGAGCAGACCCGCTACCAGTATCTGGAAGTGTACCAGACCACCACCTTCGGCAAGCTGATGGTGCTCGATGGCTGCGTGATGCTAACAGAACGGGACAACTTTCTATACCACGAAATGATGTCGCACCCGGCCCTGTTCACCCATCCGGAGCCGAAGAAAGTGGCCATTATCGGCGGTGGTGATTGCGGCACGCTGCGCGAGGTTTTGAAGCATCCCGGCGTGGAAAAATGCACCCAGATCGACATCGATGAACGGGTGACCTGGGCCTCGGAAAAGTGGTTCCCGGAACTGTGCGATGCCAACCACGATCCCCGCGCCGAACTGCTGTTCGATGACGGCATCGCCTGGATTCGCAATGCAGCCCCCGGCAGCCTGGACGTGATCATCATCGACAGCACCGACCCGGTGGGCCCGGCAGAAGGTCTGTTCGCAGTGGATTTCTACAAGGATTGCCGCAAGGCCCTGAAGCCGGAAGGCATCCTGGTGCAGCAGAGCGAATCCCCCATCCTGCACGCCGACACCATCATCAAGAAGATTCACCAGGACATGCGGGAAGCGGGCTTTCAGCAGTGCCACACCCTGCCCTTCCCGCAGCCTGTTTACCCCACCGGCTGGTGGAGCTGCACCATGGCCAGCCCGCAAGGCTCGGTGACCCGCTTCCGCGACGACGAAGCCGCCGCCAAGCCCTTCGCTACCCGCTACTACAATGTGGACATCCACCGCGGCGCATTGGCAATGCCGGAGTTCATGAAGATCGCGCTGGGGAAATAGTCGGTTGAACGAAAGGTACAGACAGCAGAACGGGGCGTTGATCGCCCCGTTTTACGTTCAGGCCGGACTGCATTCCTGCTGGAACAACGCCCGCTGTTCCCGCTTGAAACGGTCTGCATCCTGGTCTTTCCAGTATTTGACGGTGCCGTCGTCATTCTCGGAATAGAGCAGCGACGCGCTTTCCATCCGCTCCAGGCGGTTCTTGAAGCGCTCACAATAGGCCGCCTTCTTTTCCGCTTCGGCCTTGGCTTCTGCTTTCAGACGTTCCCGTTCCAGGCGCTCCTCTTCCAGGACCTGAACCAGCCGTCGCTGGCGCTCCAGCGCATCGGCTTCCGGCAGGACATCCGCAGACGGGGTGGCTTCCACCTCCGGCAAGGCAACGGTGTCGACTTTTTGATCAGGTGGCGCCTTGTCGCTGAAATGGACGCGCCCCTGGCTGTCCACCCAGCGATAGACCTGGGAAAACGCCACCGCCGGCAACGCCAGCATCAATACACAAGCAACAAAGAGGGATTTGAGATTCATCGCGGGATTCCGCCCATCATGACAGCCAGCGGTACAACGTTAACGCCCGGACAGAATGGCCGCCAGGCCCACTCCGCCGACAGGAAACAACCGACGTAAAAAAACCTGACACCCATCACAGTTTGCTGTGCAGGTGCCAGGTTTATAGGGACGCTTGGGACGCCCCGGGGAGCTTAGTTCTTGGCCTTGCGACGGGCCAGACCCAGACCCAGCAGACCCAGACCGAACAGCGCCAGGGTAGCCGGCTCAGACACGGCAGCCACGTCGGCAGTTTCCACGGTCAGGATGGACTTGCCGATCACGAAGTCACCGGAGTTGCTCCAGATTTTCACGTCCAGCAGACCATCGCTGTTCAGGGCGATCAGGGAGTTCACACCCAGCGCGCCAATGAAGTTCACGCCAGCCCAGATATTCTGGGCGCCGTCCAACAGATCGTTGATTTCGATCCGAACGGTAGCGAACTCGTTTTTCATGTAGTAATCGGGATCCAGGAAGAACCAGGCGTCATCGCTCAGTTCGATTTCCAGGATGCCGGATACTGCTGTGCCCAGCACGAAACCGTTGTCGTTGATGTTGTGAGTCCAGGTGCGTGATTGACCTGAATTCAGAGTGGTATTCACATTCATAACGTCGGTGATGACGCCGGCCATGCTCAGGGAACTAAACAAGGCGGCTGCGGCAAACACCAGACCTTTCAACCAGTTGCTTTTCATAGGAACTCCCCATGTGATGAAAAAGTTGCTGAAGGCAATGCCCAAGTCATCTCTGATCTCCAGCACTGACGCCACTAGGGGTAGCAACATCCGGGCCAAAAAATGAGCACAAAAAATGGCTTTAAAAACAGATAGTTGATGTTGCGTAGTAAAGTGAGTGATAAAAATATCGACAGCTCACTTGTGACCGGGTTAACACTCTGCCGAGCGGTTCTGGGGTCTGTCCAGCGTGAATTCTGGCGTCGATCCGGACTGCCTGGGGAAAGGTTTAGCCGGTGTAACTGCTCGAAATTTCAACAAAAAAGGCACCCGAAGGTGCCTTTCTCAGTCGGAGCAGTGTCCGTCTTATTTGGTGGTGAACTCGGGGTACGCTTCCATGCCGCATTCGGACAGGTCGCACCCTTCGTACTCTTCTTCTTCGCTGACGCGGATGCCGATCACCGCCTTCAGCACGCCCCAGACGATCAGGGATGCGCCAAACACCCAGGCGAAGATGATCGCAGCGCCCGCCAGCTGGCCGAGGAAGGTGGTGCCATCGGCCGTGAAGGGAACCACCAGCAGACCCAGCAGACCACACACACCGTGTACGGAGATGGCGCCGACCGGATCATCGATCTTCATCTTGTCCATGAACAGGATGCTGAACACTACCAGGACACCGGCCGCACCACCTATCAGAGTTGAGGCCAGGGCAGACGGGGTATCCGGGCTGGCAGTAATAGCCACCAGGCCAGCCAGGGCGCCGTTGAGCAGCATGGTGAGGTCGGCCTTACCGAACAGCAGGCGGGCGGTGATCAGGGCCGCAAGCGCACCACCGGCAGCCGCCGCGTTGGTGTTCAGAAACACTACGGCGACGGCATTGGCGTTGGCGATATCACCCAGTTTCAGTACAGAACCACCGTTGAAGCCGAACCAGCCCATCCACAGGATGAAGGTACCCAGCGTAGCCATTGGCAGGTTGGCACCGGGAATCGCGTTTACCTGACCGTTGGCGCCGTATTTGCCTTTGCGTGCGCCCAGCAACAGAACACCGGCCAATGCAGCAGCAGCGCCAGCCAGATGCACGATGCCTGAGCCGGCAAAGTCCTTGAAGCCGAACTGATCGTCGATGTTCAGGCCGAACATACCTTCTGCACCCCAGGTCCAGGAACCTTCCACAGGATAGATGAAACCGGTCATCACCACCGCAAAGGCCAGGAAAGCCCACAGTTTCATGCGCTCGGCCACCGCGCCGGACACGATGGACATGGCAGTGGCCACGAACACCACCTGGAAGAAGAAGTCGGATGCACCCGCATAGAGCGCGCCGCCGGTAAAGCCGTCTTCGCGCTCGGCGAATTCAGCCAGTTTGGCATCGACGTCGATAGCCGCAATGCCAGAGATGAAGTAGTCGCCGCCGTACATGATGGCATAGCCGCACACCATGTACATGATGCACGCCACTGCATACAGGGCTACGTTCTTGGTGAGAATTTCAGTGGTGTTCTTGGTACGAACCAGACCCGACTCGAGCATGGCGAATCCTGCCGCCATCCACATGACCAACGCGCCGCACACCAGGAAATAAAAGGTGTCCATCGCAAACTGTAAGTGATAAAGATTATTTTCCACGGTTAGATCTCCGCAAATTTACTTTAAAAAAGTGACTTGTAAAAAATAGGCATGGATATCGAAAGCAGGATCAGATCGCGTCGGTGCCGGTTTCACCCGTACGGATACGGATGGCCTGCTCCAGTGCGGTCACGAAAATCTTGCCGTCACCGATCTTGCCGGTGTTGGCAGCTTTGGAAATGGATTCGATCACCTGGTCGAGCAGATCGTCGGAAGTGGCGACTTCGATTTTGACTTTGGGCAGGAAGTCCACCACGTATTCAGCGCCACGGTACAGCTCGGTGTGGCCCTTCTGGCGGCCGAAGCCTTTTACTTCAGTAACAGTAATCCCCTGTACCCCAATTTCCGACAGTGCTTCCCGCACGTCGTCCAGCTTGAACGGTTTGATGATGGCGGTAACCAGTTTCATAAGAACATCTCCTATTAATGCCCGAAAGCGCAGTTTTTTACTCGGTCCCGTTATTCGCAAATCAGTGCAATGTGCCCAACAGGTTGCCCAATCGCGGAACATGTCCAGCACAAAGCACAATCCATGCCTATTCAGATTTATTGCGAAGATTCAGGCCATTACCCGCTTTGCGGAAGACAGGCAACAGCCAGAACGCCCCATTATATCGCACCAAAAAAAGGCATGCCCGGTTTCGATGCAGACGCATTTTGGTGCACCTCTCCTGCTGCAGCGATCGTGTTACACTGCGGCGCCTATCAACAGGGGAGCCGTCATGAATCGACAGGACAATCTGGTAAACCGCATTCTGGAACTGGTGGGCGAGCAACTGCCGGAAGGCGTGGCAGCACTGGGCCAGGATCTGCGCCACAATCTGGCTGCCGCAGTGAAGGAATCACTGGTAAAAATGGATCTGGTGACGCGGGAGGAATTCGAGATCCAGACCCGCGTGCTCGCGCGCACTCGCCAGCGCCTGGAAAAACTGGAGCATCAATTGCTTGAAATGGAACACAATCTCGCGCAAGGAAAGCGTGCGGAATAACGCTAGACTTACGCTCACTGCCATCGTGTTTTGTTCGGAGTGATTATGAAAACCACATCCCGCTTTACCCGCCTGCTCGCGCTGTTGCTCAGCGCGTTGACTCTGTTCATCAGCCTGCAATCCAGTGTTGCGCATGCCGCTGTGGTGAGCACGCAGGCCCTGTTGCAAGAACAGCAAACCCAGTTCGATCGTGCCCAGCTGCGTGCCTTGCTGGAGCGCGAACAGGCCATGGAAGCGCTGCAGTCCCTCGGCGTCGACCCCGAAATGGTGCAGGATCGGGTGGCCAGCATGACCGCCGAGGAGCTGGCCCAGTTCAATCAGCAGGTGGAGCAGATGCAGGCCGGCGGCAGCGCGCTAGGCGTGGTGGTGCTGGTGTTCCTGATCCTGATTCTGCTGGATCTGCTGGGCGCCACCGATATCTTCCCTGCGATCCGTCCGATCAACTGACGGTTACGGCACGGTGTGCTGGCGCTCTGTCGCTGCCTTCTGGGCCTGTCTGCTTTGCCTGGGCGGCTGCAGTCTGGCGCCGCCGGTAGTGCTCGATAAGGCACTGACTGCGTCCCTGCCGATCCGTCACGAGATCACTGCCACTCCCTTCTTCGATCAGGATGCCTATCAGTGTGGGCCGGCCGCACTGGCGATGGTGCTTGGCTTCCACCAGCATCCACGCACGCCGCAGCAGCTGGCGCCCTGGATGTTCACGCCCGATGCCAAGGGCAGTTTTCCCGCGGAACTGGATGCCGTGAGCCGGCGCGAAGGCTTTGTCAGCTATCCGCTGGATCGCTTCGATGCGTTGCTGCAGGAAGTGGCGGCGGGGCATCCGGTGCTGGTGCTGCAGAATCTGGGCACGGATTGGCTCACCCAGTGGCATTTTGCCGTGGTGGTGGGGTTTGATCTTGAACGGCGCGAGCTGGTGCTGCGTTCGGGGGATCTGCCTCGGCGGCTAACGCCTTTCGCGGTGTTCGACACCACCTGGCGAAGGAGCCAGCGCTGGGGCCGGGTGATCCTGCCGCCGCGGGTTGTACCGGCAACCGCATTGCCGTTGCCGTACCTGAGGGCAGTGGCGGATCTGGAGCAGACCGGGCCGGCGTCGGCAGCCTTGACCGGTTATCGCACGGCGGCGGCACGCTGGCCTGATCAGACGGAAGTGCAGTTTGGCCTGGGCACCGCCTTGCTGGAACAGCACGATCTGCCGGCAGCACGACTCGCGTTTGAAACCCTGCTCGCCCTGCAGCCGGATCTGGCGGCGGGCTGGAACAATTACGCCTACACCCTGCAGGGGCTGGACTGCCCCGCTGCTGCCAGTGCGGCCATCGATTGAGCCCTGCGTCTGGCGCCGGATCATCGCGACTGG
>JAGUVW010000084.1 GCA_020062665.1 Pseudomonadales bacterium | reverse complement strand
GATAACACTTTATTACCCGATCTATAGTTTATTCGAATGCTGTACACGTTACCTCAACACTATAGAATGTATTTACATAGTATGTAATATATTATCTTAAAATGGGAGGCCGGAATGGCGCGGGCGGGCTTGAACAAGTTCAATGTGCAGCAGGCGCGGGACACGCTGCTGGCACGGGGTATCAATCCATCAGTGGACGCGGTACGGGCTGAACTGGGCAATACCGGCTCAAAGACCACGATTCACCGCTATCTGAAGGAGTTGGAAGCCGAAGACGCCACCCAACTGGGCGATGAAGCCTTACTGTCCAGCGCCTTGAAGGACATGATTGCCCGCATGGCCGCCAAGCTGCGTGATGAAGCCCTGCAAAGGGCGGAAGCAGCCAACAATGCCTGGCAGACCGAGAAAACACAGCTGGTGGCACAGCTCAGCGCCGCGCAGGCCCGGCTCAAAGAGCTGGGCGCCGACAACTCAGCCCTCGCGAGTCGCCTGGAGCGCGAGAGCGCAGTGCACGACGAAACCAAGACCCGCCTCCACCAATCGGAACTGCGGGCCGAGCGCTTTGAGCAGCAAGTGAAGGGCCTGGAACAACAACTCGACGAAAACCAGAAGCACCTGGCATCATTGGAAGAAAAGCATCGGAATTCGCGGGACGCATTGGAACACTTCCGCACCTCCGCCCAGGAGCAACGTCAACAGGAGCAACTGCGCCACGACACCCAGGTCCAGCAGTTACAGGCTGAAATACGCAACCTTAATCAGACCCTGATCGTCAAACAGAGCGAACTCACTCAGCTCAATCGTGACAATGCCAGCTTGGTCGGTGAAGTGGGTGAGCACCGGAAACAGGCGAAACAACTGGAAAAGAGCCTCTCTGAGAAAACGAAGCAAGCGGATCTCGCCAGTGACACCAACACAAAACTCCTTGCTGTGACCGAAGAGAAGAACGCGCTTGATTCTCGACTTCAGTCGCTGTTACAGACGCTTGATGCCGAAGCCGGAAAAGCCAGGGGGCTGGAACTGAGTCTGGCAAAATTGCAGACGGAACTGGACGTGAAAAACGAATTGCTTGATAAGCTTTCCATCCGATGAACATTGATGCCGGTCGGCAGCTATTTCAAAGAATTGGATCGATGGATTCGTTCAAATGAGCGGGTCAGTGCGTTAGCGACGACGCATGGGATTCTACGCGATTGCGGCCCGTTTCCTTGGCCTTGTATAAAGCCTGATCGGCATGTTTCAGCAGTTGTACGATCGAATTGCTGGCGTCCGGCACCAGAGCGCAGACGCCTGCGCTGATCGTAATCGGCAGAGCGCCGCTGGTAGTTCCTATTGGCAGGGATTCAACCAGTTGGCGCACCCGTTCGGCCACGGTCACCGCGCCTTCCAGCGGCGTTTCCGGTAGCACGATGCAGAATTCCTCGCCGCCAAAACGAGCAACCTTATCCGCAGGCCAGCGCAGTCCCTGCTGGATCCGCTGTGCCACTTCATACAGACATTCATCGCCAGCCTGGTGACCATGCACATCGTTCACCTGTTTGAAATGATCGATGTCCAACAGTATCAGCGACAGATTGTGTTTATAGCGCCGGCAGCGCTCCCATTCTTCGCTCAGTTGATTGTCGAGATAACGGCGGTTGTGCAGGCCTGTAAGCGCGTCTGTGTTGCTCAGTTTCTGTAGGCTCCGCGTCAGCGCTTCCAGCTCACGCGTGCGCTCCTGCACCCGGCCTTCCAGTTCTTCGTTCATGCGCTGCGTGGTTTTCAGCGCCTGCGCCTGGGTCTCGAACCGCAGCCGACGTTCGGCGTTGATCCGTTCAGCCAGTGCAAACGACAGCAACACCACTTCTAGCAACGAGCCAATGTGCGCTGCGTATTCCGTGAAAATATTGGCGGGAATCAGATCGTATTTGTTCAAAGCCAGAATGAAACCACCCGACAGCATGCAGGCAAAGGCGATAGTGTAATACTTCGCTGTTTCCTGATGACGGTACCAGCAGAAAACGCCGGCGATGAAGCAAAGGATGCAATTCACCGCTGCCACCGGAATCAGTGTGCGGATATTGTAGCGATACGGTAACAGGAAGGCAGTGATCGCCAGCACGCCGGCCGCGACCGCCGTCAGGATCAACGCGATATCCAATCCTCGCTGCTGCGCGCTCAAGTTCAGAAAACGTCGCGTGAAAGTGGCAGCGAAAATCACCACGCCCGCCAGGAACACAATAATCGATTGATCGTTCCAGTTGGTGAGCGTGGGCCAGAAATAGCGAAACGTGTGGCCGCCCAGGCTGGCCAGAAATGCCGGCATGCACAGCACATAACCCACATACAGAATGTAGGCGCGTTCGCCCAGGAAGAAAAAGATAAGCAGATTGTACACCGCGATCACCAGCATGGCGCCGAAGAAAACGCCTTGCAGAGTAGAGCGTGTGGTGTCGAAACCGAAATATTTATCGCTTTGCCAAAGCATCAATGGCACCTGCACTGAACTGCTGGTGCGCACGCGCATATAAACATCCAGTGTCTGCCCTGGTTGCCAGTCGATCGGAATCACAAAAAAACGGTGATCGAACAGGCGCTCCCCGTATGGCAGCTTGTCGCCCAGTGCGTATTGATGCAGCACCTTGTCCTGGTCCAGCACATACACATCGAGATAATCCAGCACCGCATAGCTGACTTCGATCAGGCGGGATTGTTCCTGGGACAGCGGATTCGCCAGACGTACATGCACCCACCAGGCGGAATCGCTGTAGCTTTTGTTGAACACGTCGCTGCCATTGTCGGCCCACGACCGATCAGGCGCGCGCACCTGATCCAGGGTCAGTGTCAGGGAAGGATCTTCCAGGTAGGCGACATGGGCATCCAGCTCGGCGCGATCAGTGCGGACATCCAGGACATAAGGGGCGGCCGCATAGGTTCCGCCACTCAGCAGCAGAACCCAACAGAACCAACACAACCGCAGCGCATTCACGGGAACGGACTCCGTCCTTAAAGACAAAATCGGGAAATCACTTGAGCTTAGCAGCAATATGGCGATTGAACCGGATTTGTGACCGAGCATTCCAGGGAGGTGCGGGTTTTCAGGGGGGCTAGCTTTGAACCCTTATAAAATCCCCAAGAGGTCTTTTTGAGGTCGAAGGTTCCTAATCCTTCTCGAAGGTCAGCATTGGATGAGTTGTACTCACTCTATCGGTCCCCGCGTACTTCCGCTTCCAGCTTGAAGCTGAAGTACCCTGAACAAATTTCACCGATGCCGATTTTCAGGGGATCGTTGAAATCCACCTTTATCTATCGGGCTGACCGTGCAGAAGGCAAAGGCGACCCTGGCATTCAATTCTGTAAATTTATGAATTAGCGTTATTTGCTCTAAAGTTTTCCACCTCATTGATTTTCCTTCCTTAAAAATCGCTTACGCCACTTTTCTGTACGTTTGATAGACCCTGCCCCAAAGATGGTTCCTGGTACAGATAACACGGCAGGCATATCCGTGGCCGCCAAGCGGCAATGTTGATTTGGAAAGTGATGTGAAGCGAAGCGTTCAGAATCTATACGGAATGTTGGCACTTATTGTAGCTATGAGGTCTCTGGGCATTGAGACATTCATCACGATGCACCAGGGATTCTGGGGATTGAAAATTGTATGGGTTTACAAAAGAAGAGCGTTCGGGAGAGGGACTTCAGGATACAACGTTTTCTAAGGGGCACTGATTTGGATTAGTGTACAATACGATAACAAGTGTAATTCCATTTAGAAATATAAATACTATTTTTTATAACCTAAAATGCATTTTTCTGTATTGCACAAAACAGATAAAAATTGATCAATGACCCAGACACCCACTCCGGAAACCTACCACTTCTTCCAGCAGGCGTACGATTACTTCAATCGCACCCTGTTTGAGGGGGTATTGCCACCGTGCCTAATCACCTTTCAGCGCCAAAAACGGCTGATGGGGTATGTGTCTTTCAAGCGCTGGTTCAATCGGTCGGAACAGCGCTATATCGATGAGCTGGCGATCAATCCCGAATACTTCGCTCATTATCCGCTGATCGAGATTTTCCAGACATTATGCCATGAGATGGTCCATATCTGGCAGGCCCACAGTGGTCAGCCTAGTCGCCGGGGGTATCACAACGCGGAATGGGCCCGCAAGATGATCGACATCGGCCTGATGCCATCCACCACCGGCGAACCAGGCGGGGACATCGTAGGCCAGACCATGTCAGATTATATTCTGGAGGACGGCGCATTTTTGCAGGCCTGCGCGGGCATCATGGCCACCGGTCTGCAACTGGATTGGGTGGATGCGTTCCCTGTGGAGCGCCGGACACCCACCACACCGGTCTATTCAGCCCAGGCTAAAACGGCGGCGGAGGCAAAGCCCGTTGCGTCGATCGTCCGACCGGTCGTACAAAACCTGAACCAGTCGGATGCAGAACCAGAAGACCCTCGCTTTCCCTTCAGCCTGGCCCAGCTGCAACAAGCCTTTCTGGAATCCCTGCCATTCCAGCCTCCCGAGGACGATGCTATTCAGAACATTCAGCACATTCCGTCCACCCGGCCCCTCAACAAATCCAACCGCCACAAATACTACTGTAAGGGTTGTCACCTGAAGGTGTGGGGCAAGCCGGAATTGAATATTCGCTGCGATGATTGTGATTTGCCCCTGCTCGAAGAAGAGTAATTTTTAACGCTGCTTTCAGAGTCGGTCGATGGCGCCCGCTATCAAGGCGTCCATGTCCAGCGGTCCATCACTGCCTAAATTAAAAAGATACGTGCCGTTCAAATTGATATTGACCCAGGCCACCGGCGACACCCGTTTGCAAAGATCCGCGTAGTCGGCGCGGCCATCGCGCTCGAAGGCTTGCAGCAGTTTGGACAGAATCACCGAATTAAAATAAATCATGGCGTTGGCCACCAGGCGGGCACATTCATACCACTCATCGATCTGGCGGTCGGATTCGCCGCGGAACTTGGCACCGTTCACTTGCTCAATATGACGTTGTAGCTGGTGGTAGGCTTCACCCCGATTCAAGGCCCGCTGCACATAGTGGCGCAGCCGATCGTCATCCAGGTAGTCCAGCACATACAGGCATTTGATCAGGCGATTGTATTCTGCCAGGGCCTTGAACTGGCGATGGGACTGGGGTGAACCAGACAATTTACGCACGATCGAGGCCTGCGAAGTTTCGCGCCGGTGCAAGGAAATCATCACCCGCTGAATAAAATCCCAGTCCTTGATGATCAGGTCGTGTTTGATCGGGGTGCGCAGCTTGAGTTGCCATTTACCTCGGACGTCCTTGGTTTCAAACAGATCATCCACCACATCAGCAAAGCGGGCATATCGTGGGGCGAAGGTCCAGCCCGCCAGATCCAACAGGGCAAAATTGAAACGGTTGACGCCGTGGGTATCGGTGGACAGAACATCCGGCTGCAGGTCGGACGTATTGTTGTGCAGCAGATCGAACACGTAGTGGGATTCGTGCTCATTCAAGCCAATCACCTGGGCATTGGCGGGAACATGATGGACGTTCAGTGTCACGCCCGACACGCCGGGGCCGGTCTTGATGTATTTGGTGGAAAAGCGGGTGCGGATCGTATTGCGGCGGCTTTCGAATTTCTGGCCGTCGTAGCTGCCGTGGATCTTGTCGGGCTGGATCGCGTAATGCTGAAAAATTGATAACTGGGCGATGGCATTGCTGATCACATCGTTGGCTTCTTGCAGGGTTTCCATGCGCAGCAGGTTGGACTGAATGGAATTCAGTTTATCCAGTTTGATATTACAGATTTCCGCCATTTTGTAGTGCCCGAATCGGGTGGCATTGGCGATGATGCAGGCCACCAGCGCGGTAAAGTCGCTGTCCTCCACCTTGCCCCGTGGCCGTACATGGCGGAACTGCTGGAAAAAGCCGGTTTGATGATTCACATAGTTCAGCAGATCCGCAATATGGGTCTGGGTCATGCGGGCAAAGAAGGGATTGTTCACTTCTTCCTTTTTGTGGGTGTACTTGATGACCCAGCGGGTCTGGCTGCCCTTGGTCTTCAATACCACCGATTCGTTGGCACCGCTGTTGATGCGGTCGGACACCAGCGCCAGTTTGTCATTGAGCGCGTCCCGTTTTTGCTGCAACAGTACCTCCACCGGCATTTGCAGTGCGGGCAGACGGGCTTCCCGAATCAGGCGGTCTTTATCCAGCCATTGTTCATCGCTGACCAAATCGATGCGGATGGATTCATACGCCTGACTGCCTTCAACAAACAGCGCACGTTTTTCCAGCTGGTCCTTGATTTTTCGGTAGAGCAGCCATTCGGCCCGGAGCGGATTTAATTGCGGGTGGTGTTCATCCAGGTACAGATGCACTCGCAAGCGGGGTGCAATCAGGTGCTTGCTGAAACTGACCACCTGACGGTGATCCCGCAGGTCGGCCTGGGTCTTTTCGATCTGCCGCAGCAACGTGCTATCAGGTTCATCCTGGGAAAAGCGCAGACACAGGAACAGGCGGCGCAGCAAGCCGGTGATTTTGGCTTTGTGCTGATCGATGCACTCCCATTCAAAGCGGTGCTGGTCGATGGTGAGATCCACCAGATAGTCGCTGACCACCGGAATATCTTGCTCATCCAGCAACTGGTAAGCGCGTTTGCGGACTTTCTGGAACGGCGTGTCACCGGCAATCTTGTCATCCACGAACAGCCGTAGCACAGGACCGGCCTGTTTCACTTTTTCCTCGATGGAGGCCAGGGCTTCGAATACCTTGTCCCGGCTGGCGGCTTTGGCCTCGGCGGCCAGCTTGCGCACCTGAAAAATGAACGCCGCCACCAGCGTATTCTGAATCTGGCAGAGGCGGGATTGCAGGTAGCAAACCAGGTACAGTGCGACAGTTTCGAAGGTCTTGGCGCGCAATTGGGTAATGCTGTAATACTCCACCATGGAGGCGTAATAGGCCACATTCCCCTGCGACAGATTCAGCGCGCCCACCACGGATTGAGTATCCGCCGCAATATCCCGTACCCATTCGAACAGCTTGATTTCCTGACCGATCTCAGATTTGCTGAAATCCCTGGGCAGCTTTTTGAGACTAGCCAGCGACTGTGGTCCCGTGGCGGCCAGCAATTGCTGCAGCTTGGTGTTGAGTGTTGGGGAAAGATGGCACCGCAGCAGGGTGGTGAGGCGGTTGGCTTCTACGTCGGTGGCGTGTGAAATCAGTTTCTGAAACTTGTATAGCGGTGGAATCACCGCATTCAGGTGCTGCAGATAGTCGATCAGTTCATCAAAGATCGCCAGTTGATCCGCCTGGCGGGCGGCGATCTGGATGGCTTCTTTTTGCAGCTTGGATTCCACTTTGTCCGTGAAGGGACTCAATCCCAACAAGTCCAGTACCCGGTCATAGAGCCGCTTTTTGCGGTTGGCCGTCAGGGCAATCCTGCGAACCTTTTTGCCCTGGCAATGCCGCTGCAGGATGTAGGCGATGTCGGCCTTGCAGGCATCCCATTCAATATCCCGCATCACATTGCTGTGGCGGGTATACCCCAGTAGCAGGACAAAATAGACCTGGATGCCGGGGACACGAAAACTGTCAAAGGCCTCCTGCTCCAGGTCATTGAGGCTAAAGTAATGATCCTGTTCCTCGGGGCTGAATGCGGGCACCCCATACAGCGCGTCATACTGGGCGTCCGTCAGTAGTTGCCGTCGCTTGCCTTTGTTGGTCGTCGCCATCTTCATACTCCCCAGTTGGTCGGAAAGCGGGCGAGTTTACCAAGTGGCTGATTTTTCGAGCGTTACGTTACAGGGCGTTCCTGTGTCGTTTTGTTTCTAATGTTTCGTGCATGGTCGAATATTGCGAATAAGTGCCTGAAGAGTATAATTAAGTAATGAGCACACAGCAACGTGAGGTGTCCGCCATGGCGACACAACAGAACCATTTTTACGACATGCCCAGTGAACAGGAAGCCGAGCTGGCGGCGGCTAGTGGACGCATTCTGGCAGCCTGCACAGGCCAGGGCGACCAAGCCAAATTGCGACTAATCGATGACAACCAGGAAATCACGGTGCCCATCAAGGCCATCCACATGCTGGCGGATATTCTGAACCAGATGGCGCTGGGCAATGCCATTTCCATCATTCCGATTCATGCGGAACTGACCACACAGCAAGCGGCGGATTTTCTGAATATCTCCCGGCCGTATCTGATCAGCCAGGTTCTGGATACCGGCAAACTGCCATTCCACATGGCGGGCAATCGCCGCAAAATCTATTTCAAGGATCTGATGGAATACAAAGCCCAGCAAAAGGCCGAGAGCAAAAAAACCATGGCGCGGTTGGCGCAACTGTCACAAGAAATGGGCCTGATGGAATAAATGGCAACCTTCACGGTCATCTACGACGCCAATGTGCTGTACCCGGCGCCGTTGCGCAGTGTGCTCATGTTCCTGGCGCAAACCGATCTGTTTCGCGCCCGCTGGACGTTGGACATTCACGAAGAATGGATTCGGAACCTACTGCTCAAACGTCCGGATTTGAGCCGAAAAAAACTGGAATGGCTGCGGGATATGATGATCGAAGCCGTTCCGGATTCACTGGTCACGGGTTATGAACCCGCGATTGACGGTCTGGAGTTACCGGACCCGGATGATCGTCATGTGCTGGCGGCTGCATTGCGCGCCAATGCGGAAATCATCGTTACGGCCAACCTGAAGGACTTTCCACAGACAACGCTGAAACCTTACAAGGTCATTGCCCAGCATCCGGATGACTTCATCCTGGATCTGATCGACTTGAAGCCGCCCCTCGTGCTGACCTGTTTCAAGGAAGACAGGACTCACTACAGGAACCCACAGTACACAGTCGAGGAATACCTTGAGAACCTGCTGCGGCAGGGGCTCAGCAAGACCGTTGCGCACCTATCTGAATACCGTCATTTGATTTAGCACAAAACCCGAAAGACAAGGTTGGAAGGTTCATCGATGGTCGGTTGGATGGGCCGTATCATTGGCATGATCGACACTGTTTTTGAAAAGTGAAATCGAGCTGGAGGCCTTGCCACGTCTGGGCTGGAGCAGGTCTGTGGTATATTTTGCGGCTAAGTACCTAGAACCCCT
>JAGUVW010000060.1 GCA_020062665.1 Pseudomonadales bacterium | reverse complement strand
GTCGGTGTTCTATGTGATGGCGGAGCGCAAGCAGCTGCAGCTGCAATGCCGGCTGGAACCGGGCACGCCGGAATACGTGCGCACCGATCCCACACGTCTGCGACAGATTCTGCTGAATCTGCTGGGCAACGCGTTCAAGTTCACCGACACAGGTGGCGTGTATCTGCGGGTACAGGCCATTGGCCCGCGACCGACGGAGGAAACGGGCGAGCACTTGTTGCGTTTTGAAATCCGCGACACCGGCATCGGCATCAGCAAGCGCGCGCAACAGGATCTGTTCCAGGCGTTTCGCCAGGCGGATGCCTCCACCCACCGGCAATACGGCGGCACTGGCCTGGGCCTGAGCATCTGCCGGCAACTGTGCGAACTGATGGGCGGCGACATCGGCATGCACAGCGAACCGGGCCAGGGCAGCACGTTCTGGTTCAGCATTCGTTGCGGGCGCGCGGATGACAGTTTCGTGCAATCGCAGCGACGCGGCAGCGTGACGAGTGCAGCACCCGTCGCCACCGCGCCGCAACCTGCCTTTACTCAGCGTCACATCCTGGTGGCAGAGGACAACGCGGTGAATCAGCTGGTGGTGAGCGGCATGCTGAAAAAGCTGGGTGCGTCGTTCGATGTCGTGGGCGATGGCCAGGCCGCGCTGGATACGCTGATGGCACGCCACGACGAGTTCGATCTGGTACTGATGGATTGCGAGATGCCGGTGCTGGATGGCTACGATGCCACGACCCAGCTGCGCCGGTTCGAGCAGCAGCAGGCCCTGCAACCGCTGCCGGTGATTGCACTGACCGCCCACGTCATGTATGAGCACCAACTCAAGGCCCAACAGGCCGGCATGAACGCTCAGCTCAGCAAACCGCTGGAACTGGTGGCCCTGCGCCAGCTGTTGCAGCAGCAGCTGGGTGAATCGCCTGCTGCGGCAACCGGTTGAAACCTCTGCCGGCCCGCGACCACCATCGCCTGCTGTTTCACATAAATCCCTTTCAGCTAAAAAACGCCCCGCTAGAAACAAAAAGCGATAAACCTTCTGACGCTATTCACTGAACTATAATTTTCTGTACTGTGAACATTCCTTTTTGATCTGGTGAAGGTTGAGTGAAGTACCTGACCGGTTATCTGCACGCACTGCTGGGGCACACTCTTCGCGGGTGGCACACGACATTGCGCCTTCTGCTGCTGATGGGCATGGGTGTGGGCGCCATAGCGGCGGAACCCGTGCAGCTGACAGCGGACTCCCCGGTTCATGGCATCTCTCTGCAGACCCAATTCCGTTTTGATCCGCAAGGACAGTGGCAATGGCAGGACGCCCACGCCAGCGACGAGGGCTGGCAGCCTGTCACCACCGACGTCATCTCGTTTGGCTTCGATCCCCGCCCGCTGTGGTTGCGCGTGCAGCTACACAACCCTGCCGATGACGCCCGCCAGCACGTGCTTGAAATCGGCTACTCGGTGCTGGATCACGTGGATGCGTATCGGGTGCACGCCGATGACACCATGACATTCACCGCTCTGGGCGACACCCTGCCCTTCGCCAGTCGCCCGCTGGAATTCCGCAATTTTCTGCTGCCGCTGGATTTTGCCGCCGGCGAAACCCTGACCCTGTATCTGCGCGTGCAAACCGAAGGTTCCCTGCAGGTGCCGCTGAACGTGTGGCAGCGCGAACACTTCTTCGAGCGCCAGCTGCATTCCACCCTGGGCCAGGGCTGGTATTTCGGCATCGTATTCGTGATGGCGATCTACAACTTTTTCATTTATCTGAATCTGCGCGATCGCAACTACCTGACCTACACAGTGTTTGTGCTGCTCACCGGTTTGTTCGCCGCCTGCATCACCGGTTATGCCTTCCAGTATCTGTGGCCCCGCTGGCCCTGGCTGAATCAGACGGCCCTGCCGCTGTCGATCCTGCTGGTGGGCGTGTCCGGCATTCTGTTCACCAACGGCCTGCTGCATATCCGCGAGCGCTATCCGCGGATCTACAAGTGGAACTGTGCCCTCAGCGGGGTATATCTGCTCCTGGTAATACTCACGTTCGTGCTGCCCTACCAGATCATCATCAAACTATGCTCGCTGGCGGCGGGACTGTCTGTTTCCACGGGCATCATTCTGGGCAGCTTCATCGCCTGGCAGGGCGACAAGACAGCACGTCTGTACGTGCTGTCCTGGGGCGGTTTGCTGCTGTCGATTCTGGTGCTGGTGCTGAACAAATTCGGCCTGATTCCCGCCAGCACCCTCACCAACAATGCCATGCAGATCGGTTCTGTACTCGAGATCGTGCTGCTGTCCTTCGCCTTGGCCAACCGCATCAATGAAGAACGGGAAGCCAAAGAAAAAGCGCAGCAGCAGGCCCGTGTCAACGAGCAGCGCATCCAGGAAGAACAGCAGCGCTATCTGCAACTGCAGTATCAGACCCGGCTGGAAGATCTGCAGGCGCGGGAAAAAGTCCTGCATGCCGAAGCGGAAAGTCGCGCCAAGAGTGAATTCCTCGCCACCATGAGCCACGAGATCCGCACCCCCATGAACGGCGTGCTGGGCATGGCGGAATTGCTGCAGGAAACCGAACTGCAGCCCCAGCAGCGCCAGTATCTGGATGTGATTTCCAGCTCGGGGCGCGCGCTGCTCAACATCATCAACGACATTCTGGATTACTCGAAAATCGCTGCCGGCAAAATGGAGCTGGATCAGCTGGATTTCGATCTGGATAAACTGTGCCTGGAATGTGCCTCGGTATTTTCGGTGACGGCAGAACGCAAACGCATCGAGCTGGTGTGCTCGCTGGAGCCAGGCACGCCGCCATTCATCCACGCCGATCCCACCCGCCTGCGCCAGATCCTGCTGAATCTGCTGGGTAACGCCTTCAAGTTCACCAACGAAGGACTGGTCAGCCTGCGGGTGCACGAGATCCGCAACGCACCCGGCATCGGCACCAGTGAACACCTGCTGCAGTTTGAAGTGCGCGACACCGGCATCGGCATCAGTCCGGCCGCGCAGGAGCATCTGTTCGCCGCGTTTTCCCAGGCCGACAGTTCCACCTCGCGCCAGTTCGGCGGCACCGGGCTGGGACTGAGCATTTCCAAGCAGCTGACGGAACTGATGGGCGGCGCAATCGGCGTGCACAGCGAATCCGGCAAGGGCAGCACCTTCTGGTTCACGCTGCGCTGTGGCAACGCTGCCGAAGCCTTCGTGCAGGAGCACTACTTTCCGCTGTCGGCACTCAAGGGTCGCAAGCTGCTGATCGTCGATGATTCTCCGGATTTCACCCACGTGATCCGCGAGCAGGCAGAATCCTGGGGCATGCGCGCCCAAGTGGCGTATTTTGGTAACCAGGCGCTGGAGCTGCTGGAACAGGCCGCCCGCGCCGGTGATCCGTTCGAGCTGGTGACGCTGGACATGAACATGCCGGGCATGAACGGCCTGGAGTGCGCGCAGCGGATTCACGCCTCGCCATTGCTGAATGGCTGCCGCTGCATCCTGCTCACCGCCGTGCGCATGATTCCGTCGAAAACCGAACTGCTGGCCGCCGGTATCCAGCTGGCGATGCAGAAGCCGGCGTCGGCCCGCGCCCTGCGGCAGGCCATTCTGGAATTGCTGGAAGGCCGCACATCCAGCGTACCGCTGCAGCGCGAAGATGCGCAGCCAAATCCGCTGCGCGACAAGCAGGTGCTGGTGGCGGAAGACAACGCGGTGAATCAGATGGTGATCGCCGGCATGCTGAAAAAGCTCGGCATTCACTGCACACTGGCCGGCAACGGCGTGGAGGCCCTGCAGCATTTGCGTGAAAACGCCGCCCGCTTCGACCTGGTGTTGATGGACTGCGAAATGCCGGATCTGGACGGCTACAGCGCCACCACGCAATACCGCGCGTTCGAAAAGCAGGCCCAGCTTCCGCGCCTGCCCATCATCGCCCTGACCGCCCACGTGCTGCAGGAACACCAGGCCCGCGCCCTCCAGGCCGGCATGGACGGCCACCTGGCCAAACCACTGGAATTCGACGTGCTGAAGGAAAAGCTGCTCAACCTGTTATTGCCGGACGCCCGCGTGGCGCCGACCAGCGTCCAAAAGATGGGGTGAAGGGGAAGCGCCGCGAATCATCTACTTTTTTTGTGGAATTAATCCAACCCCTTGACTACCCTAAGCTATAGCAGCTGAAGGGAACAGCGGATGACCATGACTCAAGATCGCCTTGTCTGCATCGACGACAACGACGCCAACCTGCGTCTGATCGAAAAATCCCTGCGCGACGATTACGACGTCGTGCGGATCACCGACCCACTGCACGCCCTGGCCACCATCGAGGAAGTCCAGCCTGCCCTGGTGCTGCTGGACGTGAACATGCCCGGCCTCAATGGCTACGACCTGTGCCGGCAACTGCGCGCCAACCCGGCCACTGCCGAACTGCCGGTGGTGTTCCTGTCCTGCATGAAGGATCTGGAAGATCGCCTGGCCGGCTACGATGCCGGCGGCGACGGCTACATCACCAAACCGTTTGACTTGCGGGAACTGCAATCGGTAGTGCGCGCCCACATCCTGCGCAAACGCCAGATCGACGACAGCAAGCGCAACGCCGAGCAACTGCGCGCCATGAGCTGGACCATGCTGCGCAACAACAGCGAGATGGGCGAACTGCTGCGCTTCTCGCAGGGCATCGCCAAGATGAAAGACGAAGCGGCGCTGGTGGACAGCCTCTTCACCACCCTCACCCACCTGGGCCTGTCCGCCACCGTGCTGCTGAAAATCATCTCGGGCGAAGTGGTGGCGCGCAGCGACGGCAAACCCTTCACCCTGATCGAAAAAGAATTGCTGGATCTGGCCTGCAACGGCGAGCGCATCACCGCCAACGGCAACAAGTATCTGTTTCGCGGCGACAACATCATCCTGCTGATCCGCAACATGCCGCTGGACGACGAGGCCCTGCTGGGCCGTCTGCGTGATCACCTGTGCATCCTGCTGGATTCCGCCGAGGCGAGCATCACCATCATCAACGGCGAGAAACTGCGGGAGCAGCTGCAAAGGAACCACACCGACCAGACCCTGCACGGCATCCAGCAGGAATTCCGCAACATGGTTGCCACTGCCGACCAGTTACACCAGCGCTCGTCCAGCAGCATCGAAGGCCTGGCCCGCGCGCTGGAACACGCCTTCATGGTGATGGATCTGACCGAGGAACAGGAGCACAAGCTGCTGCAGTTCATCGAACAGGCCCGCGCCGAACTGGAACACCAGCAGGATCTGAAGCAACTGTTCCAGGCCTCGATGCACAACATTCTGGAACTGGTGGGAGGCAAAGGTCACGCGCCCCGCTGAGGTACACACAGGAAGTCATCGTCATGATTCAGAAGGCCCGCCAAACCCCGTTCTACCAGGCAGTCCTGGACACCGCCGTCGATCCCATTATCGTCATCGACCAGCGCGGCCTGATCGCCGATGCCAACGCCGCCTGCTGCCAGCTGTTCGGTTACGGGCGCGATGAACTGATCGGTGCGTCCATCAACCGCCTGATGCCCACCGACATCGCCGCCCAGCACGATCACTATCTGCAGCGGCATCTGCAGGACGGTACCAGCCACATCATCGGTCAGCTGCGCATGGTGGCCGCGAAGACGCGCGCCGGCCAGGAAGTGCCCTGCATGCTGAGCGTGAGCCGGGTGGTCACCGACGAGGGTATTTTCTTCACCGGCATCCTGCGCTCCCAGGCACGTTTGCAGGCGGCGGAAAACAAGCTGCACAAGGCGCTCGACTTCATGCGTCAGATCAACGAATGGACGCGCCATCCGCTCGATACCGATCACCTGCAGCAGGCGCTGGATCACCTGCAGGCGTTTGCCGGCTTCCGCCGCGCCACGCTTACCCTGGCGGACACGCTCGCCTTCGCCACCGGCTGCCTGCACAGCCCTGCCTCTGCCAGCGACCAGCTGCCGGTCGATCCGCTGGCGCAACGGGTGATGAAAACCCGCCGCCCGGTGGAAGCCGTGGTGAACGATGAACCCTATCTGGGATTGCCCCTCATCGCGGGCGACAACTGCGTGGGCGCGCTGGGGGGATATTTCACGCCAGGCGCAACACCGGGCCTGGAACACGATCATGGCGAACTGTTGCAACTGGCCCTGAACACGGTGGCCTCCGCCATCGAAAACCAACGCAACCGCGACGAGCTGGCCACTCATCTGGAACGTCTGCGCCGCAGCCATCACTGCGCCCGCATCGGCACCTGGGACTGGGACATTCCCAGCGGTGACCTGTTCTGGACCGAAACCATTTCGCCCCTGTTCGGTTACGCGCCGGGGGAACTCGACACCAGCTACAGCAACTTCATCAACGCCGTGCATCCCGATGATCGTCAGCGGGTGCAGGATGCGGTGAGCGCCGCTGTCGAACACAACGCCCCGTATGACATCGATCACCGCGTGGTGTGGCCCGACGGCACCGTGCGCTGGGTGAACGAGAAAGGCGCCGTGCAGCGCGATGCCCAGGGCAAAGCCATCACGATGCTGGGCGTGGTGCAGGACATCCAGCGCACCAAGGAATTCGAGATGGAGCTGATGATTGCCCGCCAGGCCGCCGAAAGCGCCAACCGCGCCAAATCGGAATTTCTTTCCTCCATGAGTCACGAACTGCGCACGCCGCTCAATTCCGTGCTGGGTTTTTCTCAGCTGCTGCGGGCCGATCCACTCAACGACGACCAGCGTGAAAGCGTGGATCTGATCTATCGCGCCGGCCAGCATCTGCTGCAACTGGTGAACGACGTGCTGGACCTGGCGAAACTGGATTCTGGCCTGATCCAGTCCCGCATCGACGATGTCGAGCTGCGCCCGCTTCTCACCCAATGCCTGAATCTGCTGGCAACGCCGGTGAAGGCCAAGCAGATCAAAATCACCGAATACATCAAGCCGGGCAACTACTGGGTACGCGCCGATGCGCTGCGCCTGAAGCAGGTGCTGCTGAACCTGCTGTCCAATGCGGTGAAATACAATCGCCAGGGCGGCCACGTCAGTATCGGCTGCACTGACGCCGGGCCCGGCCGCATCCGCATCTGCGTGCGCGACACCGGCTACGGCATTCCCGCCAACCGCCGTGCCGACCTGTTCAAGCCATTTTCTCGCCTGGGCTTTGCCAATTCAGCGGTGGAAGGTGCTGGCATCGGCCTGCTGATTTCACAACGGCTGGCGCACGCCATGGAAGGTGAACTGGGTTTCGACAGCGAGGAAAACAAGGGCTCGGAATTCTGGATCGAACTGAATGCCGCGCAACGCAAACCGCAAAGCAGCATCACGCTGATCGAAGCCGGTGACAGCGCAACTGCGAGTAGCCCGCATCTGAGGGGACTGCGCATCCTCTGCATCGAGGACAACACCATCAACCGCTACGTGCTGAACCGCATGATCACGCAGCATCTGCAGGGGGAGTTTTTTGAGGCAGGCACGCTGCAGGAAGGACTGGCGCTGGCGGAAACCTGCCAGCCGGATCTGGTGCTGCTGGATATCCAGCTGCCCGACGGCAACGGCATCCAGGGCTGCCAGACCCTGCGCCAACGCTTCGGCACCGGCCTGCCCATCATCGCGGTGACTGCAGACGCCATCAACAAGGTGCCGCTGGGGCCTGCATTATTCAACGATGTGGAATACAAACCGGTGGATCTGTTCTCGATGCTGGACAAAATCCGTCGCCACGCAGCTCACCGCAGCTGTCCGGCGCCGCAGTGAAACAGGTCAGCGCCCACGGCCTGTGCGCATGTAATGCTCGCGGTTCTGCTGCTTGCGGTGTTCGTTCTTTTTCAGCAGCACATACAGCGCACCGGCGCCGCCATCCTGCTTCTGCGCGCTGTGAAACGCCATCACTTCCGGCATGCTGGGCAGCCACTTGTTGACGTAGCTTTTCAGCAACGCCGGCGGATTGCCACGCTCGCCCTTGCCGTGCAGGATCATCACCGTGCGCAGGCCAAAGCGATAACTGTCGCGCACGAACTCGAACACTTCCTGACGCGCCTGCTGCAGGGTCTTGCGATGCAGATCCAGCGCCGCCTCGGAACTGTACTTGCCCAGCCGCAGCTTGCGGTACACCCCTTCCTGCACGCCGTTGGCCTTGTATTCCAGCACGTCGTGGGGCGACACCATTTCCACATATTCGGTGGACAGGTGATTGGGATCGAGGGGCACATCCGCCACCGCCGCCTCGCGTCGCGCCAGCTGGGATTCGGTGGGCGTGATACTGCGCGGCGCCTCGATGATTTTGGTCTGGGGGATGGGCTTTACGCCCGCCATTTCCTGCTCGAACAGGTCGTCTTCGTCGGGGGTCATGGTCACTGTACTGCCTGCACAATCAATGACTACAAGATGAGGGCTCGCGCGGATCAGGTCAAGGGGGTGGCGTCTGGCTCGTTCCGGCCTCTGCAGCTTGCAAAAATCAGCTGCAATTCAACGGGTTTCCTGACGTCAGATCATGCTGACATTGACTGTCTGCTGCAGCACATCCCGCAACAGCAGCAGCCGCTGCTCCAGTTCCTGCAGACTCACCGGCCCACCCAGACACAGGCGCAGCGCAGCAGGTGGATTGTTGTCGGTGCAGAAGGCGGCAGCCGCCACCGCGCTGATGCCGTGATTGCGCAGGAACACGGCCACGTCCGACGGATTCAGGGTGAGGCTTTTGGGCAACGGCAGCCACAGATGAAAACCATCGGGATTGGCCTGCGGATGATGGGGCGCCAGTATCGTGCGCGCCAATTGCTGGCGCTCCCGCGACTGCTGGCGCTGCTGTGCCCGCACCCGATCCACGGTGCCATTCTGAATCCACCGAGTGGCCAATGCGCTGGTGATGGGGCTGGCCATCACCGACAGTGCCCGCAAGGCCCCGGCGGCACGCTGCGCCTGAATTTTATTGGGCGCATACAGATACGCCGTGCGACAGCCGGCACCAAAGCATTTCGACAACCCGTTGACATACCAGGTCAGTTCCGGCGCCCGCACGGCCACCGGCTCCATGCCACACGCTGGCACCCAGCCGTAGGCGTCGTCCTCGATGATGGGCACACTGTAGCGCAGCGCCAGATCCGCGATGGCTTCCCGTCGCCGCAACGACATCGTCAACGTGGTGGGATTCTGGATGGTGGGATTCAGATACAGCGCCTGGATCTGCTGGGATTTGCACAGGGCCTCGATGGCGCGGATGTGAGGGCCATCCTGATCGCATTCCACCGCGATCAGCTGCACGCCAATCTGCGCGGCGATGGCTTTCAATCCGGGATACACCAGATGCCCTACACAGAGCGTGCCGTTTTTGCCGCACAGCAGTGACAGCAACGCCACCAGCGCGCTGTGAATGCCAGGGCACACCAGAATACGATCGATGTCGGGGCGCGGCAGCAACTCACCCAGCAACAGGGCACCAGCGTCCTTGTCCGCCGGGCTGCCGCCAAAATCCTGGTAGCGCAACAGTGCAGTGAGCGTCTTGCCCTGCAGCACATTGTTCACGTCATCGCGAATGCGCTGCAACGTGGCGGCGTCGTCGATTTCCGGCGGCAGGTTCATGGTCATTTCCACATTGCTGCCGTTGCGCAGCGGCAGCATGGACGCCTTGCCCTTCACATAGGACCCGGAACCCGGGTGGGAATCGATCAGCCCGCGATTGGACGCCTCCTTGTAAGCACGGGTGACAGTGGTGTAATTCAGCGTCAACAGATCCGCCAGCTCGCGCAGTGGCGGCAATCGATCCCGTGCCTGCAAAAAGCCCTTTTCGATATCGGCTTCAATCAGATCCGCAATCAACAGATAGGCGGGCCGCTTGCTGTCGGACTGCAGGGCATTGACCCAGTGACGATATTTCTCCAGCGGCATGAAATGTCCTCGTCAGGTGGCATCACGACCTCCTTGCAGGTTGCGTTCCAACGAAATTCCGCGCCCTCCCGCACCATTGATCGGCGCGAAATGCAATCAATCGTCAGTCAGATCGTGCAACATTTCGAATCATTACCGGCGCGCCTTGCCCGCCTGCAGTGCGAAAAGCCGCGCCTAAAACCCTTTCGTTTTCGCTTCAAGTCCACGCTACAGAAAATTTTTCCCTGTCCTGCATTTTGACCGGTGGGCTTGATTGCATTTTGATTGCATCCAGACAGGTTTGCGCTGGCATTGACGTTGCTAACTCACTCTCGCACACCACGACATTCCCAACCTTGCGAGGACACACTCATGCCGGCTGTCGAAAAACCCATGCACAAGAACGGTGACTACTTTGTCGATTACGAAGAGAAGGTGTTTGAAGACGTCAAAGCCACACCGGGACAAAAAGCCCTGGTGACTTTTCACACCGTGGCGTTCGAGGGCTCCATCGGTTTCGTCAACATGCTGCAGGCCACGCGACTGCAACGCAAGGGCTTCGCAACCTCGATCCTGCTGTACGGGCCTGGCGTTACCCTGGGCGTGCAGCGCGGTTTTCCCACCCTGGGTGACGAAGCCTTTCCAGGCCACCAGAACTTCAACAACCAGCTGAAAAAATTCATGGCAGAAGGCGGCAAGGTCTATGCCTGCCGGTTCGCATTGCAGGCTTTGTATGGCCATGGCGAACCGTCGCTGATCGAAGGCATCCGCCCGATCAATCCGCTGGATGTGCTGGATCTGAAACTGCTGCATATCCGCGACAACGCCGTGATCATCGACACCTGGACGGTGTGAGAGGCCGCCATGTCGTCACGCATCGTTCGCGCCGCCGCTGCCCAGCTTGCTCCTGATCTGGAGACGGCGGACGGCACACTGCACAAAGTGCTGGATTGCATGGATGAAGCCGCCGCCAAGGGCGTCGAGCTGATCGTGTTTCCGGAAACCTTTCTGCCGTACTACCCGTATTTTTCGTTCGTGTATCCGCCGCTGAAATGCGGGCCGGAACATTTGCGACTGTACGACAACGCGGTGGTGGTGCCGGGGCCTGTCACCACTGCGCTGGCGGAGCGTGCGAAAAAGCACGGCATGGTGGCAGTGGTGGGCGTGAACGAACGTGACCATGGCACGCTGTACAACACGCAGCTGATCTTCGATGCCGACGGCCAGCTGGTGCTGAAGCGCCGCAAGCTCACGCCCACCTATCACGAGCGCATGATCTGGGGCCAGGGTGATGCGTCAGGCCTGAAAGTGGCGCAGACGAAAGTGGGCACTGTCGGCGCGCTGGCGTGCTGGGAACATTACAACCCCCTGGCACGCTACGCGCTGATGGCACAGCATGAGGAAATTCACTGCAGCCAGTTTCCCGGTTCATTGGTCGGCCCGATTTTTGGCGATCAGATCGAAGCCACCATTCGCCATCACGCGCTGGAAGCTGGTTGCTTTGTGGTGAATGCCACCGGCTGGCTCACCGACGCACAGATCCATTCGATTACACCGGATGAAACATTGCACAAAGGTCTGCGCCACGGCTGCAACACGGCGATCATTTCACCGGAAGGCGTGCATCTGGCTCCGCCGCTGACAGAAGGCGAAGGTCTGGTGATTGCCGACCTGGACATGAAGCTGATCACCAAGCGCAAACGCATGATGGATTCCGTGGGCCATTATTCGCGGCCGGAATTGCTGACACTGCTGATCCGGGATGAGCCCGGACTGCACGTCAGATCTCAGGGTTCATCCCACTCCCCATTTCATTCCAGCGAGGACAGCGTCCATGACCGTTTCGAAGCAGCATCTGCTGACTGAACTGCAAACGCACGGCATTCAGCTGGCGCAACCGGGTGCCCTGCCGCTGACACGCAAAGGGGGTGCCGGCCCCAGCGATCATCAGGCTATCGTGATCGACGGGCAGACGCTGATGATTCCGGTGCACACCCACAGTGCGCAGCAATCGCCGTTCACGCTGGATACATCAGCCGCTGCACCCAAACTGAAGCGCAACGGCATTCCACTGGTGGATATCAGCTTCGCCCTGCGGCCCCGTTTCTACGATCTGCACACCGCCGACGGCATTCCCTATTCCCATATCGCCACGCTGCACAGCACCGATGTGCTCGCTACTACCGTTCTGCAGAATTGCATCCGCTACGACCAGCCGGATACCGCGTGCCAGTTCTGCGCCATCGGCCAGTCACTGGCAGCCGGCAAAACCATCGCCCACAAAACACCACAGCAACTGGCGGAAGTGGCAAAAGCCGCAGTGGATCTGGACGGTGTGAAGCACATGGTGATGACCACCGGCACGCCCGCCACTCACGATCGCGGCGCCACCGTATTGTGTGAAAGCGTGCGCGCGGTTAAAGCCGCTGTGAATATTCCGATTCAGGTGCAGTGCGAACCGCCCAAGGACCTGCACTGGCTGGATGAACTCAAACATGCCGGTGCCGATGCGTTGGGTTTGCATCTGGAAGTCGTCAATCCGGATGTGCGGCGCCGCATCATGCCCAGCAAGGCCAATATTTCTGTGGACGAATACATGCGCGCTTTTTCCTATGCGGTGCCGTTATTCGGTCGCGGCCAGGTCAGCACCTACATCCTGGCCGGACTGGGCGATACGCAGGACGAAATCCTCGCCATCTGCGCACAGCTGATTGATCTTGGTGTGTATCCCTTCGTGGTGCCCTTCGTGCCGATTGCCGGCACTGCACTGGAACATCACCCAGCCCCGGACAGCGTATTCATGAACGGTATTCTGGAACCGCTGGCGAGGATGCTGGTGGACGGCGATCTGGTTTCGGAAAAAGTCAGTGCCGGCTGTGCCCGCTGCGGCGCCTGCTCGTCGCTGAAGAGCTACGAGTCGCGGCAGCAAGCGGCACTGGCCGCCACCGTGGAGATCTGAGCCATGACCGTGCTGCAGTTTCCCGAACATCATTCCGACTTCACCATCAAGTGGGCCAGCCTGGAGTGGGAAATCCGCGCGGCCCAGGCATTACGACGCGACGTGTTCTGTCATGAGCAGGGTTTGTTTGATAGCAGCGATCAGGACGACATCGACACACACGCCCAATGCATCGTGGCCATCGCCAATCACGGCGGCTGGCCCGATCAGGTGGTGGGCACCGTGCGCATCCACCAGTACAGCGCCGGTGTGTGGTGGGGTTCTCGGCTCGCGGTAAAAGAGGGATTCCGTCACCGCTCCGGCATTGGCGCAGCACTGATCCGGCTGGCGGTGGGCAGCGCCAATGGTCTCGGGTGCACGCAGTTTTTTGCCCAGGTGCAGCAGCAGAACGAAACACTGTTCCAGCGCCTGCACTGGCACAGCCGCTATCCACTGCAGGTGCGCAATCACCCCCACGTAATGATGGAAGCGGATCTGGCGCGTTATCCCGCCTGTCACACGCCCTACCACGGTTATGCGCTGAAAGGTCCGCTCGCCATTGCGCCAGAAGAAATCGCGCCCTGTCTGCTGCATCTGCCCCAGGCTACAACGTCCCAACGGAATGCTCTGCACCATGTGGCTCAGTGACCTGCTCGACACGGTGCGCGCCAGCGCAGGCCTCGGCTACAAAACCGAGATCCAGCTGGTGCAACAACATCTGAGCGAAGCGTTTCCACCGCCGTGTCCCAACGGTGACGACGCCGCAATCATTCCCAACGGCAACGGCTTCGATCTGCTGGCGGGTGAAGGTTTCATTGATGCATTTGTCAGCAGTGATCCCTGGTTCGCCGGCTGGTGCGGCGTGATGGTGAATATCAGCGACATCGCTGCCATGGGTGGACGGCCGGTGGCCATCGTCAACGCCCTGTGGGGTGGCAATGACGATGCGACGGCAGACGTGCTGCGAGGCATGGCGGCGGCGTCGCGGGCGTATCAGGTGCCCATCGTCGGCGGCCACACCAATCTGCGCACGGCGCAGCCGCGCCTGGCCGTTTCGATTCTGGGCCGCGCCACAACAATTCTCGACGCCTTCGCTGCAACGCCGGGCCAGATGTTGATTGCCGCCATTGATCTGCGCGGTGCTTACCAGCCGCCCTACAACAACTGGAACGCTGCCACCACGGCGCCGCCGGAGCGTCTGCGGGGCGACATTGCATTGTTGCCGATGATTGCCGAAAACGGACTGGCCAGCGCCGCAAAAGATATCAGCCAGGCGGGCCTGTTAGGCACCTGCGTGATGCTGCTGGAATCCTCGCAACTGGGCGCGGACGTCGATCTGCACGCCATTCCAAAGCCGGAAAGTGTGGAATGGCAGCGGTGGCTCACCAGTTTTCCCAGTTTCGGTTTTCTGCTCGCGGCCGATACCGCCAACGTACCCGCGCTGTTGGCTCTTTTCCATCAGCGCAACATCGCCGCCGCCACTATCGGCACGCTCAACGACAACGGCCTGCTCCAGGTGCGCGCCGGCGATGCAAGCGATCTGTTCTGGGACATCAAATCCACGCCGCTCACTGCCATGAGAAAGCCACATGCCTGAAACCTATTTCGAAGTGCGCTGGCCCGACGGCCACGAGGAAACCTGCTACTCGCCCTCCAGCGTGGTGGCGGATTTTTTCGAGCCGGAAACTGCTTACACCCTAACGGATTTTCTCGCCCGCAGTGAAAGCGCGCTGACGCTGGCCAGTGAACGGGTGAAACAGAAATTCGGCTACTACTGCTCCAGCGCTGCCGATCAGCTGCAACGCATCCAAGCCACCGCCGCGCGATTTTCCGGTCAAGGCAACGTGACCGTGCTGCGCATTCATTCCTGAAACGTTGATGTCGGGATCTTTCATTTCCAGGACGCGACTCCAGAACACAGAACACCGGAGACCACCATGCAACACGCCGCTCAACAATCCCAGCAACACTACCCTGTTTTTATCGTCGGCGGCGGCCAGGCCGGTCTGTCCATCAGTTACTACTGCCAGCAGCACAACATTGATCATCTCGTGGTGGAGAAAAATCACCTCATGCACGCCTGGAAGGAAAAACGCTGGGATTCGTTCACCCTGGTGACGCCCAATTGGCAGTGCCTGCTGCCGGGTCATCCCTATCAGGGCAACGATCCCCACGGTTTCATGAAGCGGGATGAAATCATCGACTACCTGAATGCGTTCGCAGAAAAAGTGCAGGCGCCCGTGCTGGAAAACACCGCCGTTACCCGCATCCGGCACGATGGCGAACGCTTCCAGATTGAAACCTGCCGTCAGCTTGATAACCAAAAGGCCTACTTCAGCGCCGATCAGGTGGTGGTGGCATCCGGCAGCTACCAGACGCCCATCATTCCCCGCTACGCCGAACGCCTGCCCCGCCATATCCAGCAGATGCATTCAGAACAATACAGAAATCCGGCGCAATTGGGTGATGGCGCCGTGCTGGTGGTGGGCTCCGGGCAATCCGGCGCACAAATCGCGGAAGATCTGCATCTGGCGGGAAAAAAGGTGATTCTGGCGGTGGGCGACGCGCCGCGCTGCGCCCGCTTCTACCGTGGCCGCGACGTGGTAGCCTGGCTCACCGACATGAAATACTACGACATGCCCGTGCACGAACATCCGCTGAAGGAAGGCGTGCGCGACAACACCAATCACTACGTCACCGGGCGCGATGGCGGCCGTGATATCGACCTGCGCAAGTTCGCCACCGAAGGCATGGAGTTGTACGGCAAGCTGGTGGATTGTGATGGCAGCCAGCTGCGCTTCGCCACCAATCTCGCGGCGGTGCTCGATAGCGCCGACAAAACCTACAACGGCATCAACGAACGCATCGACCAGTTCATCGCCGCCAACGGCATCGACGCACCGCCCTCCAGCCGCTACCAACCGGTCTGGCAGCCGGCACAGGAAAGGGAATTACTCAATCTGGAAAATTCGAACATCACCGACGTGATCTGGTGCATCGGCTTCGCGCCGGATTATCACTGGCTCGACGTGCCCGTGTTCAACGGTCGCGGCTATCCCGCTCACCAGCGTGGCGTCACCACTTTTCCGGGGTTGTATTTTATCGGCCTGCCCTGGCTGTACACCTGGGGCTCGGGACGCTTTTCGGGAATCGATCAGGATGCGCAGTACGTGGTGAGCATGATTGCGGAGCAGCTGGAAAAAGCCGGCATGAAAACGCCGCCGCCCAAGGTGAAGATGAATCCCTGCATCGCGGCGGCACTGGCGAACTGAAGCGAAAGGAAGTCAGCGCTCGCCGCCGGTCAGCGGCACAAACCGCACGCCGATGGTATCCCGCACCTCCACTTGCCCGGCAGCATCCTTCAGCACCCATTTCAGCCGCTCGGCGTCCCCCGGCTCGCGCACCGGAATCACCATGCGGCCGCCGGGCGCCAGTTGCTGCAGCAACGGATCGGGAATGCCATTGGCGGTGGCGGCCACCAGAATGCCGTCGAACGGCGCTTCTTCCTGCCAGCCGAAATAGCCGTCGGCCTGCCGTACCGACACATTTTCATAGCCCAGACTTTCCAGCCGGTGCGCCGCACTCTTGGCCAGCTCCGGCACGATTTCCAGGGAATAGATGTGTTTGCACAGCAGGGACAGAATCGCGCTCTGATACCCGCAACCGGTACCGATTTCGAGCACGCGGTCCGACGGCTTGAGCTCCAGCAGCTCGGTCATCAGGGCGACAATGAAGGGTTGGGAGATGGTCTGGCCGTGGCCGATGGGCAATGGTGCATTGGAATAGGCGTTATCCTGAAACGCCTTTTGCACGAACAGGTGGCGGGGCACTTCCTGCATCGCATGCATCACCCGCTCCGATGGCCTGTCCAAGCCGGTCTCGGCAGCAGTCTGACGGAAATCACTGCGAATCAACGCGGGCAACCGGTCCCGCTGGGCATCCATGATACGGGTCATAAGGGTTCCACCCTCGCCTGGGCTGTTATCCAAGCATAGCAGGCGCAACCCCGGTTTGCCGCCTAAATTATGATCACTCCAACCCGCGTTTGGACAGGGCAATCACCTTGCCACCCATATATTTCACCCGGATGTACTTCTGCTCGCTGCCCCATTCACAGGAACGGAAGCCAAGAGCCTCATCACATTTATCCGCGCTGCCCATCACCGCTTCCACCTCGTCGATGGTCATGCCGGATTTGAGCTTGGCGTAGTTGGCTTCGGTCAGTTTGCCGCAGGCAGCCAGAACCAGGGCGGCCGCCAGCAAAATAAGAACACGCATGGAAACTCCTTGCTACTTCAACAGAAAAACATCTGGAAAGAATCAGGCCTTGCCAGCAAACCGCTGTTGCAACGCCGCCGCCATTTTGCCATGAATGCCGCCGAAACCACCGTTGCTCATGATCACAACGTGATCCCCCGCACGCACCTGCCCCACCACGCGGGACACGATGCCTTCGATGCTGTCCACCACCGACGCCGGCACTGTGCTGGCGGCGATCACGCTGTCCAGCCCCCAGCTCAGACCCGGCGGCTGATACCAGATCACCTCATCGGCGATGGAGGCCGCCGGTGCCAGCGCACTCTTGTGCACGCCCAGCCGCATGGTATTGGAACGCGGCTCGATCACCGCGATGATGCGGCCGTCCTTCACCCGCTTGCGCAGGCCTTCCAGCGTGGTGTGAATCGCGGTGGGATGGTGGGCGAAGTCGTCGTACACCGTCACGCCGCCGGCTTGCGCAATCACTTCCATGCGCCGCTTCACGCCGCCGAAATTGCTCAGTGCCTGCACCGCCAGTTCCGGCTTCACACCCGCGTGGCGCGCCGCCGCAATCGCCGCGAGGCCGTTGTAAACGCTGTGCTGGCCCGTCATGTCCCAGCGCACGGTGCCAAAGGTCTTGCCTTCGAAACTCACTTCAAACACCGAGCCATCGGCCTCGATCAGCTTCGCCTGCCAGCCCCGCTCACCGATCACTTCCACCGGCGTCCAGCAGCCCATGGCGATCACTTCTGCCAGATTCACATCGTTCTGCGGATGGATGATCAGGCCGTTGCCCGGCACGGTGCGCACCACGTGGTGAAACTGTTTCTGGATCGCTTTCACATCTTCAAAAATATCGGCGTGATCGAACTCCAGGTTGTTGCAGATGAGCGTGCGCGGCATGTAGTGGATGAACTTGGAGCGCTTGTCGAAAAAGGCGGAGTCGTATTCGTCGGCCTCGATCACAAAGAACGGCGCCTTGCCCAGCCGCGCCGACACGTCGAAATTCTTCGGCACGCCGCCGATCAGGTAGCCCGGCTCCAGCCCGGCCTGTTCCAGAATCCAGGTCACCATGGTGGTGGTGGTGGTTTTGCCATGGGTGCCAGACACGCCGATCACCCAGCGCCCCTGCAGCACATGGTCGCGCAGCCACTGGGGGCCGCTGGTGTAGGCCAGGCCGCGATTGAGCATGTACTCCACCGCCGGATTGCCCCGCGACATGGCGTTGCCCACGATCACCAGATCCGGCGCCGGCTCCAGATGCTTGGGATCGTAGCCTTCCATCAGCTCGATGCCCTGCTGCTCCAGCTGGGTGCTCATGGGGGGATAGACGTTGGCGTCCGATCCGCTCACCCGGTGCCCCTGGGCCTTGGCGAGCACTGCCAGACTGCCCATGAAGGTGCCGCAGATACCCAGAAAATGCAGATGCATGGTGACTCCTTCGCGTGAAACGGGATTAGCGTGGCAGGGGGATCAGCAGCGCGCTCAGGGCAAAGATACCGTAGGACAGCGCCAGCGACAGCAGATTGCCCTGCAGACGGCTGATATTGAGCGCGCGGGAATAGATGTGCCCCTTGATCAGCATATCCCAGATATAGATAAACAGTACGGTGAACTGGCCCAGGCCCGAGGCAGCCGATTCCGGCCCGTTCACCGCGATGATGGCAAAACCGATGAACTGGGGCGCGAACATGATCAGATCGGTGCCCAGGGCGGCAATCACAGTCTGGGTGAAGCGGGCACCAAATCCCTTGAAGCGCAGCAGCGTGAACATCACCGTCATCCAGGCCGCCAGCGCCGCCCATTGCACCAGCAATTGCGTAGTGGGAGCCACCTGGGGAATATCGGGGCTGGACGGCGGCGGGGTCAGGCCGTTGAGGATCAGCACGCTGCCACCCACCAGTCCCGCCACCGCCACCACCAGCAGCCCAGCCAGCGCCGGAGCATAGGGAACGTCTTCCGGCCCGCGCCGGAACCGGCAGATCTGCCAGAACAAAGCAAAGAGGGGTTTCAAATCAAGCTCCTAGCGAATACAGCGCGTGCCATTGTGCCAAATCCGGGGCAACCCCAACAACGCCGGCATGAAAATAACAGCCGTTTCTTATATCATGCCCGCCAGTTTCCGGGGCCATCTGCCCGCCTTGTTTTCAGCCCGTGCAATCCATGTTGGGGAGTTCCGAATGGCAAAACGTAATGCGTTCTATGCCCAGTCCGGTGGTGTCACCGCGGTGATCAACGCCAGCGCCTGCGGCGTGATCGAAACCGCCCGCCAGTATCCGGATCGCATTGGCAAGGTCTACGCCGGCCACAACGGCATCGTCGGCGCGCTCACCGAAGACATGATCGATACCAGCTGCGAGTCTGCCGAGACCATTGCCGCCCTCAGGCACACCCCCGGCGGCGCCTTCGGTTCCTGCCGCTACAAGCTGCGTTCATTCGAGGAAAACAAACGGGAATACGAACGCCTGGTGGAAGTGTTCAAGGCCCACGACATCGGCTATTTCTTCTATAACGGTGGCGGCGACTCCCAGGACACCGCCAACAAGGTATCCCAGATCAGCGAACGCATGGGCTACCCCATCACCTGCATCGGCATTCCCAAGACCGTCGACAACGACCTGCCCTTCACCGACTGCTGCCCCGGCTTCGGCTCGGTGGCCAAGTATGTGGCCGTGTCCACCCGTGAAGGCGCCCTCGACGTGGCATCCATGTGCGAAACCTCCACCAAGATCTTCATCATCGAGGTGATGGGTCGCCACGCCGGCTGGATCGCCGCGGCCGGCGCCCTGGCGCGGGAAGAGGCCGGCGATCCGCCCCAGATCATCCTGTTCCCCGAAATCCGCTTCGACAAGGAAGCCTTTCTGCGCAAAGTGAAAGAGAGCGTGAAGCGTGACGGCTACTGCGTGATCGTGGCGTCGGAAGGCGCGCAGAATCCTGATGGCACCTTTCTGGCCGACTCCGGTGGCAAGGACGCCTTCGGCCACACCCAGCTGGGCGGCGTGGCGCCGTACCTTGCCCACATGATCAAGAGCGAGCTGGGCTACAAATACCACTGGGCACTGGCGGATTATCTGCAGCGGGCGGCACGCCATATCGCCTCGGCCACTGATGTCGAGCAGGCTTATGCGGTCGGCAAGGCAGCGGTGGAATTCGCCCTGGCCGGCAAGAACGCGGTGATGGCCACCATCGTGCGCAATCCGGGGCCGGAGTATTCCTGGTCGGTGGGTGAAGCGCCCCTGTCCCAGGTGGCGAACGTGGAGCAGAAAATGCCGCGCAGTTTCATTTCCGAGGATGGCTTCGATGTCACCGGACCCTGCCTGGAATACCTGCGCCCGCTGATCCAGGGCGAGTGCTATCCGCCCTACAAGAACGGCATTCCGCAGATCGCGCGCCTGAAAAAAGTGAAGGTGGAAAAACGGCTGAACACCCCGTTCAGCATGAAGTGATCCGCAGCAGAACACGGCGGGAATTTCCACTCCCGCCCAGGATTCACTCCAGCAACTTGCCTGCCTGCCGGATCATCGCACCCACCTCGCTGTGCAGGCGCACAAACACATAGCGGATGAAGCTGTGGGTCAGGCTGACGCCTTCCTTGATCACAATCCCCAGCAACTGCGCCATCTTCCTGATCAGGTACACCACCCACTCCGACAGCTGCTTGCCGATGTCGAACGCACAGGACATCAGATAGGCCAGACGGTCGAGCAGCGTAAACGTCGTGGCGAAACCGCCCACCAGCACGATACCGGCGGCATGGATGATTTTCTTCACCACGTACCAGAGCGAAGCGTTAAGCAGATCCAGCGTGTTGGCAGTGAACGTCAGCACGCTGTTGGACTTCAGCCAGTTCTCGATGGTCTGATCCAGATGGCCCACCGGCCGGCTGTTTTTGATCTCGATCCACTGCCGCCCCTTGGTGGATTTCTTGTACTCGCCCATGCTGTGGTAGTGCCAGGGCACCATGCGCACGGGGGAATCGATCAGGTAGTCGTCGCCTTCCGCCGGCACATGGACAAACGGCCAGGTGGGCACCATGGGCACGGGATCGGTGCGGTGATAGACCCGGAAAATATTGCTCGCGCCCAGTGAGCGGGTGGCCTGACTGGCGAACAGATTCAGTCCCACCCGAGGGCTGCCAAAGGTGTACAGCTTCACCTGACAGGTCAGCAGGGATTGCAGCCAATCGGCCGCCAGGGTCGCCAGCGCGCCGCCCAGACTGTGGCCCACACAATGGATGGTGTGAATGTTGTGCTGCCCGAGGTTGATCTGGAACGCCTTGAGGTGCGGCAGAAACGACTGGAAGGTGTAGAAAAAGCCCTGGTGCACATAGCCGCCGGTGGCGAAGCGCTTCAGGCCGGCGTTGGCATCGGTGAGCGCATCCAGCAGGCTGGCGGTACCCTTCAGCACCACGAACGCCTGATTCTTGTAGGCGCCCTTGCCGATCGCCGCCACACCCATGACGTGCTCGGACTTGATGAACACGAAGGCGCCGGTGGTGCCCTTCAGCGCGCCTTTGCCGGCCGGCGCATCGAAGCCCTCCAGATCCATGTCATCTTCATACACGGCCTTGAAATCGCCCCGGGTCAGGTCTGATTTCACCACGTAAATATCGTCGGCCAGCTCGGAAGCATACTGGGGTGACAGATCCGGCATACTGCAATCCTATCAATGTGTGAAGAAGCGGTGGGTTTACCAGGTGCAACTGGTGCGCAGAATCGAACCGAATTCCCGGTGCAGCTTCAGCTCCCCGGTGATTTCGCAGCTGAGGTTGAGCGGCTGCCCGCCCAGCTCGGCATTCGGCTCCGGTTTGCGTTTGGTGTTCGACCAGATCTTGTATTCCTGCCCCTGGTATTCCACCACCAGGGACTGGGCGGCGACGAATTCGGCCGGCAGGAATTTCACCACCGAACGCTGGTACAGGGCTGGCAGGCTGAAACGGCCTGCGTCATCGGCAGTAGTCTGATCGCCCTCCTTGTCCTGGTACTCCACCTGGCGCTTGATCACCGCCCCGGCCGCCGGCTTGCCCTGGAACAGCAGCACGCCGTTCACTTCCGAGAACACACAGGATTTCCCCGCATCCAGAATCGACATTGCGTAAACCTCCCCTGACTGAAGCAAAAGAACCAGGATTGCACACAGAAAATGCCTTGCCAAACCCATGTAAGCCGCCTGCTTTCTTGATCTTGCTGATTGTTGTTTGATCACTGAGCGCCACTATAGCGCAGTTCCGCCACACAGGAGGCGTCCCAGTCAGCAATTGAAACGTGGAAAAGTGGGAAAAAGAAGGGTTGCAGATGCGAAGGATGGGCGTTTTGGAAAAAAAGCGGGGGATGTGGCGACACGTCCCCCGTTTCGTTCACGGGACCTTTAAACAAGAGCAGAACGAAAAATGGCAAACCCGTTTGATAAAGCGCTTCTTCAGTGACGTTTGCGATGGCGCCGCTTGCGGCCGATCCAGGTCAGCAGGCCGCTGAATGCCAGCAGCGCTGTCGCCACCCCCACCAGATCCACCACCAGCACGCCTGCGTTGCCAAACAGACGGCCGCTGTGCAGATCCAGCAGTACTCTTTCCCACGACAGCCCCGGCACCGGATTGTGGTGGGCATAATGCTGCTGCAGTTCCGGCGGCAACGGCTGGGGCTGCACGGCATTGACCGACGTTTCCGCCACCGACCATTCACCGCTGTCATCGCTGTAGGCGAACGTGCCACTGACCGTTGCCAGCAACAGGCGATCATCCAGAGCGGCCAGCGCCCGCGCCTGCGGCGGCACATTGGCAAGCTGCTCGATCAGGTCGCCCTGGCCGTCCAGCAGCAACAGGCGCGATCCGCACAGCACCGCCAGCATGTCGTTCAGCCTCACGGCGCCCAGCAGGGGCTCGCTGCAGGTCTGCACTGCCTGCCGGTCCAGATGAAGCCGGTCGCCCACCTGAGTGATCCAGTGATCCGCCACCGGGAAACCACGCTCCACCGGCACCAGCGGAATGCCGTACAGCCAGGCCAGCACCGTGGAAAACACCGGTTGCCGGTGCCAGCCCATCTGCTGGCTGTGATTGATCAGAATTCCCGTCACCGCCAGCATGAACACCAGCGCTGCCACCACCGCCCCCAGGCGACGATGCCACTGCACCCACCACACCAATCGTTGCATACGTGCGTTACCCGCCGTGAGTTACTGCGCAGGCTCGCCCAGCACCCGACGATGCAGCACCAGCACCAGGTTGGCGACGCGCGTTACCGCATCCACCGACAGCGTGGCACCGGTGATGCCATCGATATTGCTGGACAGCCCGCCGGACTCCGCGAGTGTAACCCGCTGGAACTGGCGGGTGAAAAAATCCTGGTGCACTTCACCACCCCGTTCCTCGCGGTAGACCAGGATCTTCACCTGCTCGATGGCATTCCCTTCCACCACCAGTCCCATCGTGATGGGCATTTCCTTGCCGATTTCGTCGATGATCCACGCCGTGCGCTGGCCGCTCACCCAGTAGCGCAGGCGCGTGCCGGCGTAGGGGTGTGTGAGGATGTCTTCCACCTGCTGTTTCAGCGCGCCAGTGAGGCGCAGCATTTTCCACTGGGGCTTTTCCCTGCCAAACGCCTGAGCGATGAAATCCTCATTGGTCTGATACTGGATCTGGGTGGCAACCGTCATGCCGACAGCGATGGAGCTGCACACCACCCACAGAATCACCACCCATGCTGACATCGGCTTGCGCCACAGCGTCCCGCGCTTCATGACATCAGTTCACCAGGCGATCGTTACCCAAGCCGGTCTTGAGCACGCGACGGGTCATGAAACCTGCCCGCTCGCCACGCAGACGCGCTTCGGCTTCGAACTTGATCGGGTTGGAGCGAATCGCGTCCGGCATGATCCAGTCGAACAGACCGGCGCTCGCCATCATCCAGGTGTAGTTGAACCTGTCCAGCGTGCCGGGCTTCATGCCATAGCCTTCTGCCACCGGCGGCGGCAACGTCACCGACGTCACCACTTCCTGGATCCACAGCGGCAACACCAGCCAGATGGAACGGGCGTCGAACAAATCCTCTTTCAATCCGCGCGCATTGGCCGTCACCGTCAGTTGCGGGCTGTACCACATGGACTGGTTGTAATCCATGAATTCATTCCAGGTGCGGGGCAGCGCGCTGTCGGGAATGCCAAACACCATGGCGAACAGTTTGGTTTCTTCGTAGAAGCGATCCTTTTCGGCCTGCGTCAGCGGATCATTGAATTTCTCGTACATCATCACGATGGTTTCCCACAGGGTGGCGTGCACCCAGATCATCGCGGCCACTTCGTTGGCGCGGTATTCCGAGCCTTCCTTGAACGCGCCAGAGTCATAGCCCATCTTGCCCTTGATCTCGATGTGCGACTTGTGAATCGTGTTGGCCGCCAACATCACCTGCGGCATGCTGCCATAGACGATGGTGTTGATGCCGACGAAGGTGCGCCGGGCGCGCTCCACCGGATCGTAGCGCACGATGGAGTGGTCATCGATACCGGCGGTGATCCAGGGATGCGCGGTCTGCAGCAACAGTGCGCGCCCCGCCCCCATACCGGCAGGCGTGGCGGGTTCGGTCAGCTTCCAGAACATGGAACCAGGGCCAAACAGACCCACGCGCGGATCCGGCACCTTACCGTGCAGTTTGATCAGCTGGCGGCAGAAATCCTGACTGTCGATCCAGCGCGGCAGCGGCGCTTCACCGGTCGGCGGCACCAGATCGCGCACCACATCACCGGAGCCATAATTCTCGATGGACGATTCGCCCTTGGGAATGTAATTCGCAGGGCACGGGCTGCTCAGAAAACCGGTTTCCGCCCGCACCAGGTTGATCTTCACTTGGGTGTCGGACTTTTTCATTTCCAACCGCTCCGGCAGGCGATAGCGGCTGATCTGCATGTAATCGTCGTACTCGATTTTCCAGCCATCGTCCTTCATGGCGGTGACAGTGTCTTCGTCCTGCTCAAGGTCGGCGCCATCGGTGGCCGGCAGCGCCCGCAGCCAGTAGCTCATGTTATCCACCGGCAGGGTTTCCTTGATGGCCGTGGCAATCTGTTCTGCCTTGGGATTCTGCGCTTCCACCGTGATGGATTCCGGCTCGCCCTCGCGGCCTTTCACCACTGCGCCGGTTTTGCCAACAGGGGAATCCGGACGCACGGCGATTTCATACTCACCGTTGATGTTCTTGTACTCGAAGAAGGTTTCCTGTTTGCCCTTGCCGTCTTTGATCAGCACGGAACCTTCCACCGACCATTCGGTGAGGGATTCCGGATCGGCCGGGACAATCTCGGGCGTCTTCAGTGTTGAGCAACCTTGCAACGCCAGCAGCGCGGCAAGTAATCCTACTCGTATCGTGTTCATGGTTTCCCTCATTCTACTTGTTCTGCCTGTTGTAATTGTTATGTTCAGTGAGCGTCAGGAGCCGGCCATTTCTGCCGCCTGCGGATCGTAGCGATAGGCCTCGGGATGACGGCGGGCGTCCTCGATCGCGCGACGCGCCAGCGGAATGTAGCGTTTGGATTCCGGCAGCAGTGGATACAGCAGTTTCACCATGCCGGCAAAGCCACGGAAGAACAGTTTGTCCAGCGCGTTGTAACGCAGTTTGAAACGGGCGCGGAATTTTTCCGGCAGCGTGGCCACAGTGATCCGGTAGAGCATCAGGCTCACTGGGAACATCACGATTTTCCACACAACGGTGGGCAGATACCGGGCGTGGGGCGGCTTGGGCCAGTGGAAGTAGTGCAGTGGATCCATCAGATCGTCGAGCACGTCGCCCCAGGCCAGGCGCTCGTCGAGGATACGGTTAAACTCCTGCCAGTATTCTTCCTCGGTTTGCGGAATGTATTTGTCGATGATGCCGAGCATGGCGCCCATCTGTTTCCATTCTGCAAAGGCCTGCTTGCGCTGCTCGGCGGTGAGCGGCGAGCCAAACATTTCATGCATGCGCACACTGGCATCGAAACCGGTCATGTGCACCCAGGAATAGGCTTCGGGATCGAGCGCGTGATATTTCTGGCCGTTCTTGTCGGTGCCCTTGATCTGGCGATGCAGTTCGCGCAGCTGCTTGCCCATGGCGATGGCCTTTTCCGGCCGCGCGTACACGATGGGCCACAGCAGCGCGATAGAGTTGCGGGCACGGCCCCAGGGATCGTGCTTGTACTTTTTGTCCTTGCCCACGGCGGCGTCGATCACCGGATGGGCCGACTGCAGGATGAACGCCTGCAGCAGCACGATCTGGAACATCTGCGAGCCGAAGTCCTTCCACATCAGGCTGTCCGGGCTCAGTGGAATGGGGCTGGCTTTCCTGTCGCTGGTTGTTTCTACCGGTGCAGCTGCGGCCAGGGTGGTTGATTGCGTCGCGGTCACGTCGGTTCCCTCTGTCGTCGTTGTTCTGTTGGTCTGCATTTTGAGACAAGATACAAATAATGTCTATTGGTATCAGAAACAAGGGCGAGGGGCAATTTCATTTACTGACCGAAGCACGCAATCCGTTCACGAACCCGAAAAGGCAACGACGATTGGCCCGGCAGCACGCTGTCTGCCAGGCCAAAAAAGGGCTTCAAGGAAGGGGTGTCAGGGCGCGAGCAGCGGCCGCAGATAATCCTGGGCGAAGGAACGAATGGAGGCTTCGTCCCCCGGGTTGATCACGCCGACACGGGTGAGCATCAGGGAATGAATCATCCGCAACAGCATTTCGGACATCACGTCGGAGGACAGGGATTTGATGTGACCGGCCTGCTGGCCACGCACGATCTGGGTGCTGATGAAGACCCGGCAATAGGCCATGACGTGCTGGAAGCCAGTAGTGAGGAACGGCAGCACGGTGTCGGGTTCGGTAGTGAGCAGACGGCTGAGCAGCGGGTTGTTGTGCAGCAGGCGCACGGCCATGACGAAGGCTTCGATCAGGCCGTCGAGAAAGGTTTTCTGGCGGGCGATGGCGGCCTGGATCTGGGTCAGATCCCGCTGCACATCGCGCATGATCACGGCCTGGAACAGCTGCTCCTTGTCACTGAAGCGGCGGTAAAGGGTTGCCCGCCCAATGCCGGCGCGCTTGGCCACATCTTCCATGGTAGTGCGACGCAGGCCGTATTCGATGTACAGATCGCGGGCGCAGTCCAGGATTTCCTGCTTGGAGGCGTCATCCTCGACGCTCAGGGGTACTTGCAGTTCGATGTTCACATGCGCGATTCCCGTTCCGATATTAGATGAAGGGCAGTCAGTTGAGACTATAGCAATCCCGCCAGTCTCTGTCCTTCGTCCATGTGGAGTAGCTGCCTGAAACGTGACTCAATCAAAAATTACGGTCTTGTTGCCGTGGATCACCACCCGGTCCTCCAGGTGATAGCGCAACCCCCGCGCCAGCACGATTTTTTCCACATCGCGCCCCAGCCGCACCAGGTCTTCCTTGTTGTGGCGGTGGTTCACCCGCTCCACGTCCTGCTCGATGATGGGGCCCTGATCCAGATTTTCAGTCACGTAATGGCAGGTGGCACCGATCAGCTTCACGCCGCGGTCGTAGGCCTGGTAATAGGGATTGGCACCCACGAACGACGGCAGAAAGCTGTGGTGGATGTTGATCATGTTGCCGGCGTAGCGTTCACACAGATGGGGCGGCAGGATCTGCATGTAGCGGGCGAGCACGACGGTTTCGGCCTGGTACTGGTCGAGCAGGGTTTCCACCTGCTGGAAGTGCTCGGGCTTTTTGCCCGCCTCTACCGGCACGTAGTGGAACGGAATGTTGTGCCATTCCACCATGCCGCGCAGGTTGTCGTGGTTGGCGATTACTGCCGCGATGTCGCAGTGCAGTTCGCCGCTGTGCCAGCGGTAGAGGATGTCCGCCAGACAGTGGGAGGCGTGGCTGGCCAGGATCACCACCTTGCGCCGTACGGTGGAATCCCGGATGAACCATTGCATCTGGTAGTCGCCGGCGATCTTGGCAAAGGCGGACTTGAATTCCCGCAGGCCGATGGAAAGGGAATCGGCGCGGATTTCGTTGCGCATGAAGAACCAGCCGCTTTCCCGTTCGGAATGGTAGCTGGCCTCGGTGAGCCAGCCCTTGTATTCGCTGACGAAGCTGCTGACCCGGGCGACGATGCCGACGCGATCGGGGCAGGATATGAGGAGGCGGTAGGTGTGTTCCATGATGAACGGGTTTCTTCAGGCCGTTGACAGAGCCCGGCAGTATAAACCGCTTTTGTGACGGCCGTTAACCACCCCCCGCCAGTGCCCGCCACAGCAAACCTGCCAGCAGCAGGTTGCCTGCCAGCAGCACACCGCTCAGGATTTGCCAGAAACGCAGGGGATCGCGCTCCAGCAGGGGCCGCTGATCGGCCTGCAGAAAGGCCGGATTGGGACGCTTGAGATCGTGCAGGAATTCCGACAGGGAGTCGTAGCGCAGCTCGGCGTTGATCTGCATGGCCTTGCGCAGGGCGCCGTCCATCCACAGGGGCACCAGCGGATTGCGCCGATAGGCCGGGATGTATTTGAGGGCGAGAAAATCCTTGGGCTGCTGGGCCTGCTGGTAGCCGCTACCAAAGGGATGATGGCCGGTAAGCAGCTCGTACAGCATCACCGCCAGGGCAAACTGATCGCTGGCGGCACTGCGCGGACGTTGCAGACGATATTCCGGTGCAGAGTACTCCAGGGTACCCAGGGCACGCTCGCGGCCGAAGGTAGTGGCGATCTCGTCCACCCCTGCCACATACACGGAACCGAAATCGAGAATCACCGGATCGTCGCCCCGCAGCACCACGTTGTCGGGTTTCAGATCCTGATGCAGGGTTTCGCGGCGGTGAAAGGCCCGCAGGCCCTGCACCAGTTTGTCGGCCAGATCCACCACGCGGGCGATGTCCAGGGGTTCGCGACGGGACGTCACGTTGGCCAGCGTGGGGCCTTCGATATGTTCCAGCAGGTAGTAGAGGAATCTGCGCGGCCGGGGCGGCTCCACCACTTTCACCACGTAGGGGCTGTCGATACGGCGCGCCACCCATTCTTCCAGAATGAAGCGCTCGATATAACCCACGTCGTCGATGTAGTTGTGCGACGGCGTTTTCATCACCGCGCGCTGGCCGTTGTCTTCGTGCTGCACCAGATAGAGCTGACTGCGGGCGCTGGCGTGAATCGGTTGCAGTACGCGCCAGCCATCCAGTTTCTGCCCCACCAGCAGTTCGGGCGGAAACGGCAGTTTGTTGAGGGTCTGCAGCACGTCCTCGTTGGTTTCCTGGCCCAGGGCGTTCACCTGCACCAGCTGGCAGGACACGTTGTCGGTGCTGCCGTTGTCGAGCGCAGTCTGAATCAGCGCGGCAGCCAGTGTGTCCAGATCGGCGCACCCGTCCATCACCAATTGCTGCAGCAGACGCGGCTCGATTTTTTCGTGCACGCCGTCGGTGGTGAGCAGAAACAGATCCCCCACCTGCAGATCCAGGGTGCGAAAATCGATATCCAGATTCACATCGATGCCCAACGCGCGGGCCAGGTAGCACTGTTCGGCCGAAATGCGCGCCACGTGATCGCGGGTGAGCTGTTTGAGCACGCCATCGCGCAAACGGTAGATCCGCGAATCCCCCACATGGAACACATAGGCGGAGCGCGACTTGAAAATCACGCTGCTGAAGGTGGTGACGTAGCCTTTTTCTGCTTCGAGGAATTTCTGACCCTGGCCGAACAGCCAGCGGTTGAGTGCGATCAGCACTTTGTGGGCAGACTGCTTGACGCTCCAGGAGTCCGGCGTGGAATAGTAATCGCTGACGAAACCCTTCACTGCAATTTCCGACGCCTCGCGCCCCGCTTCTGCCGCGCTCACACCATCAGCGATGGCCACCACGATGCCCTTGGCGGTGAGCTGCGCACCCTGGGGAATGTGAATGGCGATGCTGTCTTCGTTGCGGGGCTTGATGCCCGCTTCGGAACGCTGCACGGCGGTCACATTCAATTGCGCTTTCATGGCCTGCATGGGTTCACCCGTTCCGGCTGCATCAACAAAAACGGGAGACTCGCGCCTCCCGTTCTGCTCGATGTCTGTAAGTGAGTCGATCAGTGCACTTCGATCAATTGTACGGTGCCATCGGGCAACACTTCCACCATGTGACCTTCCGGCTCGTCGAGGAACATCACCGCCAGGAACACCACCGCCGAGCACACCGCGATGATCATGAAGAAGGTGGAGGCATGCACGAACGACAGGATGGTGAGGAAAATCACGCCGCCCACGTTGCCGTAAGCGCCTGCCATGCCGGCGATCTGGCCGGTCTGACTGCGCTTGATCAGCGGGATCACTGCATACACACCACCGCAGCCGGCCTGCACGAACAGGGAGTTGACGATGGTGATGGCGAGCGCCAGCCACAGGGGCCAGCTGGCGTCGATGAAACTCATCAGCGCATAGCCCACCGTCAAACCACCCAGTTGAATGCTCAGGGCCAGGCGCCGGCCGATGCGGTCACTCATCCAGCCACCGGCCGGACGCGCGATCAGGTTCGCCACCACAAAGCCGGCGGTGGACAGGCCCGCCTGAATCGGCGTCAGTCCGAAGGTATCCATGAAGAAAATCGGCAGCATGGACACCACGGCGATTTCCGATCCGAATGACGCGAAATAGGACAGGGACAGAATCCCCACCTGCTTGAACTTGTAGCGCTGATTTTCCGGCACACCGGCGCGCAGGTGTGGCAGATTCACCTGCAGGATTTTGCGGAACTGATAAACCGCCAGCAGCACAATCACCACGTAGGCCGCATTGGCCCAGAATTGCGGCAGCAGGTTGAGGTTGCCCGGCGCCAGACGCCACACCAATACCAGCAGCGCGATATGCAGCGGCAGATTCATGAACAGGTAGAACCACAGATCCTTCCAGGTGGACACTTCCAGGCCGCCGCTCTTTTTCGGCTTGAAATAGGTGGAACCTTTCGGGGTGTCGCGCACGAAGTGATAGAAGACGAAGGCATAGAAAATGGAAATGACGCCCGCGATAGTGAGCGCAATACGCCAGCCCACCGCCGGAGCAAATGCAGCGGCCAGCAGCGGCAGCAGCGCAGCAGCAGCGGCAGAACCGAAATTACCCCAGCCACCGTAAACGCCTTCTGCCAACCCCACGTTGCGGGCCGGGAACCATTCGGACACCAGGCGGATACCAATCACGAAACCGGCACCGACAAAGCCCAGCAGAAAGCGTGAAATCGCCAGCTGGGTATAGGTCTGCGACCAGGCGAACACAATACAGATGACACCACTGACCACCAGCAGCGCGGAATAAATGGCGCGGGGGCCGAACTTGTCCACCAGCATGCCAATCAGGATGCGCGCGGGAATGGTGATGGCGACGTTCAGCATCAGCAGCGCTTTCCACTGCGGCTCGGTCAGCGCAAATTCAGCCTTGATATAGGCCGCCAGCGGCCCCAGGCCAAACCACATCACAAAGGTGATGAAGAACGCCATCCACGCAAAGTGCAACGTTTTGATGCTGGGGTTCTTCCAGTCCAGCAGATTGATTCCAGTACTTCCCATTGGGCTTCCCCTGCAAACAGTCATGAAGTGAACTTGATATAGCAACCCTTGTGCCACACACCAAAAGCGCGCAGGCATCCACTGCATTTGTTCCGTTTGCGGGCACGATCCGGTCGCAAAAAGGCTGCATGATTCGACTCGGTGCACGAACACACCCGTGTGCGCACGTTTCAAATGCAAATCCGCCGGACACGCGCTCACCTTTTTGCCCAGCGTCAGTGCACATGGCCGTGCATGGCTTGTCGTTGTGGTGCATTTCGGTGGAAAGCCCGGTGTTTGGCAGGCACAAAATCCGCTGGCACAGGGCTTGCTATCGCTCTGACAAAGCAAGATGAAGTAGCTCAAGCGCCCGTCGCGAGGAGTTGTGAAGATGGTCACCCGCAGCAAGACAGCCAAACCCCGCCTGGTGTTGATCGGCAACGGCATGGCCGGCATCCGCACCCTGGAAGAGCTGCTGAACATCGCGCCCGGCAAATACAGCATCAGCGTGGTGGGCGAGGAAAATCACTTCAATTACAACCGCATCATGCTGTCGCCGGTACTGGCAGGCGAAAAGCAGGTGGATCAGATCATCCTCAATAATGAGGAGTGGTATCAGCGCAACGATATCTTTCTATTTAAAGGCGAAAAGGCGATCCGCATCGATCGCGCCCGTCGCCTGGTGCACATGGCGTCCGGCCTCAGCCTGCCTTATGACAAACTGGTTTTGGCTACCGGTTCCAAACCCGCCGTGCTGCCGGTGCCGGGCAACCAGCTTAACCATATCCTCACCTTCCGCGAGATCCGCGACGTCAATCGCATGCTGCAGCTGAGCAAGAGCCTGCGTCACGTGGCGGTGGTGGGCGGCGGCTTGCTGGGGCTGGAAGCGGCCAACGGCCTGCGTCAGCAGGGCATGGACGTTACTGTGGTGCACGCCAGCGACTTCCTGCTGAATAAACAGCTGGACGAAACCGCTGCGCGCCTGCTGCAACAAACGCTGGAAGCCAAGGGCATCCGCTTCTGCCTGAACGCCCGCACCAGCGCCTTCCACGGCGACGGCCAGGGCAACGTCAAGTGTATTGCCTTCAACGACGGCCGCACCCTGGACGTGGATATGGTGGTCACCGCCACCGGCATCACCCCCAATGTGGAGCTGGCCAACAACAGCGGCCTGCAGTGCAACAACGGCATTCTGGTGAACGATACCCTGCAGACTTTTGATCCTTCTATTTATGCCGTGGGCGAATGCGTGCAGCACCGGGGCCGCCTGTTCGGCCTGGTGGCGCCCCTGTATGATCAGGCCCGCGTCTGCGCCAATCACCTGGCCGAAATGGGCATCGCACGCTATGTGCAGAAGCCGGAAGCCACCCAGCTCAAGATCACTGGCATCAATGCGTTCTCCGCCGGCGATTTTCTCGGGCAGGAAGATTCGGAATGCATTACCTTTCACGACCACGATCAGGGCCACTATCGTAAACTGGTGATCCAGAACGGTCGCCTCACCGGTGCTATCCTGTACGGCGACACCCAGGACGGCGCCTGGTTCTTCGACCTGATCCAGCAGCAGGCCGACATTCGCGCCTGGCGCGACCGTCTGATCTTCGGCAAGGACTTCTGTCTGGACACACCGAGCACTCCCTCATTCCCTGTAGCGGCCTGAAATGCCATTGATTGAAACAGCGTCACGCACCACCACCTGCCCCTATTGCGGCGTGGGCTGCGGCATCTCCGCCAGCCTGGGCAGCGCCACCAGCGTCAAGGGCGACAGCGAACACCCGGCCAACTTCGGCAAACTCTGCTCCAAAGGCTCCACCCTGGCCCACACCCTGCGCCCGGACGGCCGCCTGCTCCACCCCCAAATTCACGGCGTGCGCGCCAGCTGGCAACAGGCCACGGATTTTGTCGCGAAACAGCTGAGTCAGGTGATCGAACAGCATGGCCCGGATGCGGTGGCCTTTTATGTCTCCGGCCAATTGCTGACGGAGGACTATTACGTTGCCAACAAATTGATGAAAGGCTTCATCGGCAGCGCCAACATCGACACCAATTCCCGCCTCTGCATGTCATCGGCGGTGGCCGGCCACAAGCGCGCCTTTGGCGAGGACAGCGTGCCCGGCTGCTACGAGGATCTGGAAATCGCCGACCTGATCGTGCTCACCGGCTCCAACACCGCCTGGTGTCACCCGGTGCTGTTCCAACGCATCAAGGCGGCGAAAATTCGCAATCCAGCAATGAAAATCGTGGTGATCGATCCCCGCAAAACCGCCACCTGCGAAATCGCCGATCTGCACCTGCCGGTGAAGCCCGGCAGCGACGTGCTGCTGTTCAACGGCCTGCTGGCGTTTCTGGCGCAGCAGAATGCGCTGGATCACGGCTACATCGAGCGCCACACGGTTGATTTCGAATCCGCATTGACGCTGGCGCGGCAGGATGCACCGTCGCTGGAAGCGGTCGCACAGGGTTGCGACCTCGGCGTTGAAGCACTCACTACTTTCTATAGCTGGTTTGCGCAGCACGTCAAAACCGTCACCTGCTTCTCCCAGGGCGTAAACCAGTCCAGCAGCGGCACCGACAAGGTCAACGCCATCATCAACTGCCATCTGGCCACCGGCCGCATCGGCAAGCCCGGCGCGTCGCCGTTTTCCCTCACCGGCCAGCCCAACGCCATGGGCGGACGCGAAGTGGGCGGGCTGGCGAATCAACTGGCCGCTCACATGGATTTCACGCCGGATGGCATCGACCGCGTGCAACGTTTCTGGAACGCACCGCGTATGGCCACCAAGCCGGGCCTCAAGGCGGTAGACCTGTTCAACGCCGTGGAAAAAGGCGACGTGAAGGCCATCTGGATCATGGGCACTAACCCGGTGGTCAGCCTGCCCAACGCCGATCAGGCGAAGCGTGCCCTGGCGGCCTGCCCGCTGGTGATCGCGTCCGACTGCATCGAATCCACCGACACCACCGCCTTCGCCCACGTATTGCTGCCCGCCGCCGGCTGGGGTGAAAAAGACGGCACTGTCACCAATTCCGAGCGCCGCATCTCGCGCCAGCGCGCAATCGTGGAATGCGCCGGCGACGCACGCCAGGACTGGCGCATCCTGCGGGACGTGGCTCACGCCATGGGCTTTGCCGACCACTTTTCCTATTCATCCGCCGCAGATGTGTTTCGTGAACATGCGGCTCTCAGCGCCTTCGAAAACAGCGCCTTCGAACATGATGGCGCCAGCTTCCGCCTGTTCAATCTGGCCGGGCTGCAGCAGCTATCGGACGCGCACTATGAACAGCTGCAGCCGCTGCAGTGGCCAGTGGTGGAGCCGCAGCAAAATGCTCCGAACTCAATTGGCCAGCAACACACCACCCAGCGCGTCTATGGCGACGGCCGTTTCAGCCATCCCGATCGCCGGGCACGCTTTATCGCCGTGAACTGGCGCGCTCCCGCCAACCAGCCCACCGGCGAATGGCCGCTCATCCTGAACACCGGTCGCATCCGCGACCAGTGGCACACCATGACCCGCACCGCCCTGGCCCCGCAACTGAACCAGCACAAGCCAGAGCCGTTCGTGGAGCTGCACCCGGACACCGCGCGCCAGCACAATATCGGCGATGGCCATCTGGTGCGCATCAGCAGCCCTTGGGGCAGCATGCTGGCCAAGGCCGCCTTGAGCCACGGCGTGCGTGCCGGCGACATCTTCATCCCGATGCACTGGAACGACCAGTACGCCCACAACGCCCGCGTCGGCGCTCTGGTGAATCCGGCCACCGACCCCTACTCCGGCCAACCTGAATCCAAACACACCCCCTGTCGAATCGAGCGCTGGATTCCAGCCTGGACCGGCTTCCTCTTTTCCCGCCGGGAACTGCCCCTGCCCACCTGCACCTGGGCCAGCAAAATCCGGGGCGAACGCTTCTTCCGCTATGAAATCGCTGGCGATGGCATCACTGCCGGCTGGAGCGCCCTGGCAGTGCAACTGGGCCTGGCCCTGCCACAGGACGACGCACCCAGCCTGCTCTACGAAGACATCCCCACCGGCAGCTACCGCTGGGCCCGCATCGAGAACCAACAGCTGGACTGCTGCGTGTTCGTGGCGGGTGGCGAATCCGCTGCCATCCGCGACGCCGACCGGGGCTGGATCGCCTCGCTGTTCGCCAAACCCGCTTTGGAGCCGCTGGATCGCAAGGCCCTGCTGTCGGGCAAAAGCCCCGCCGGAGTGGAAGACGCTGGCCGCACCGTCTGCGCCTGCTTCGGCGTAGGCGAGAAAACCATTCGCAAGGCCATCGCCCAGCAGCAGCTGAAAACCGTGGCCGACGTCGGCAAGTGCCTGAAAGCCGGCACCAATTGCGGTTCCTGCGTGGCGGAAATCAAAACCCTGCTGGGGCAGTGACCGCACTGCTCCCAGCCCTTTCTTTAGATCGCTCATCAGTTTCAACGACCCCACCCTTTGCGCGCAGTCTGGAGAGCACCGCCGCGCTACACACAAAACGTCAGACATATTCACGGATCGACCCAGGCTCCACGCTGTCTGCCCGCTCCCACCGAATCACGAAAACGCACCTTGTTGAAACACAACGCGCCAGTGTGCGCATCATTTATGAACGCAATTTTTCACTGCACTGTTTTGGACACGATTTCTAATGGTGCACACAACAAAAGTGAACGCACCATACTGCAGCATTTTTGCTTTTCGGCGCCGTAAACCCCGGATTTTTCGCCCTAAAACCAGCACATCACAGTGCACTGCCGCACTAGGCACACTAGTTGCTAAACAGGAACTCGAGAGGTTTTGACTATCGACTTACGCCGGGCAGCCAACCCGGCGACAGATAGAGTGGAGTTCGCTGTGAGCAAGCAAAAATTAGTCGTTATCGGTAACGGAATGGTAGGCCAAAAGTTCCTCGCTCAATTCGCAGAGCAGGAGCAATCCATTGCGTTTGACATCACCACCTTCTGCGAAGAACCCCGGCCGGCCTACGACCGTGTATACCTATCTGCCTACTTCAGCGGCAAGACAGCGGAAGACCTGTCCCTGGTTCCCGCCGGATTCTTCGAGACCCACAACATCAACCTCCGCCTGAATGACAAGGCGGTGAGCATCGACCGCGCCAACAAGCTGGTCGAAACCGCCAACGGCGAGAAAGTCCCCTACGACAAACTCGTACTGGCCACCGGTTCCTATCCTTTTGTCCCGCCGATTCCAGGAAAAGATCGCCCCGAGTGCCTGGTTTACCGAACCATTGAAGACCTGGAAGCCATCAAGGCCACCGCAGCCAAAAGCCGCGTTGGTGTGGTGGTTGGGGGCGGTCTGCTGGGGCTGGAAGCCGCAAAGGCGCTGAAAGATCTCGGCCTGGAAACTCATGTAGTGGAATTCGCGCCGCGTCTGATGGCTGTGCAGGTGGACGAAGGCGGCGGCAAGCTGCTGCGTTCCATGATCGAATCCATGGGCGTGAAAGTGCACACAGGCAAGAACACCCAGCGCATCGAAGACGGTTCTTCCAGCAAACTGAAAATGTGCTTCGCTGACGGCAGCGAACTGGAAACCGACCTGATCCTGTTTTCTGCCGGTATCCGTCCCCGCGACGAGCTGGCCAAGCAATCCGGCCTCACCATGGGCGAACGCGGCGGCATCACCGTCAACAATTTCTGCCAGACCTCCGATCCGGATATTTTTGCCATCGGCGAATGCGCCCTGTGGAACGGCCGCATCTTCGGCCTGGTGGCACCGGGCTACCAGATGGCGCAGGTAGCGGTGGACACCATCACCGGCAAACTCGCCAGCGAATTCAAAGGCGCCGACATGAGCACCAAGCTCAAGCTGATGGGCGTGGACGTGGCCAGCATCGGCGATGCTCACGGCACCACACTGGGCGCGCAAAGCTATTCCTTCGTGGACGAAATCAACAAGGTCTACAAGAAAATCGTCGTCAGCAGTGACAACAAATATCTGCTGGGTGCCGTGCTGGTGGGCGAGGCCGAAAACTACGGCACCCTGCTGCAGATGATGCTGAACAACATCGAACTGCCGGAATTCCCCGACATGCTGATCCTGCCCCAGCGCGATGGCGCCGCTGCGCCGGCGATGGGCGTGGACAAGCTGCCGGACGCCGCGCAAATCTGCTCCTGCAACAACGTCAGCAAAGGCCAGATCTGCTGCGCCGTGCAGGATGGCATCACCGAACTGAGCGCCTTGAAAGCTGCGACAAAAGCCGGCACCAGCTGCGGCGGCTGTACCGCACTGGTAGGCCAGGTGATGAACGCGGAACTCGCGAAACTGGGCATCGAAGTGAAAAAGGATGTGTGCGAACACTTCCCGTACTCACGCCAGGAAATCTATCACCTGGTGCGCGTCAACAACATCCGCTCCTTCGACGAACTGATTGCGAAATTCGGCAAGGGCAAAGGCTGCGACATCTGCAAGCCCATGACCGCATCCATACTGGCCTCCTGCTGGAATGATTTCATCCTGAAGACCGAACACGCCGGCCTGCAGGACACCAACGATTATTTCATGGCGAACATGCAGAAGGACGGCACCTACTCGGTGGTGCCCCGCGTTCCTGGCGGTGAAATCACCCCGGACGGTCTGATCGCCATCGGCGCTGTCGCGAAAAAATTCAACCTGTACACCAAAATCACCGGTGGCCAGCGTATCGACCTGTTCGGCGCGCAGGTGCATGAACTGCCGCTGATCTGGAAAGAACTGATCGACGCCGGCTTCGAAAGCGGCCACGCCTACGGCAAGTCGCTGCGCACCGTGAAAAGCTGCGTCGGTTCCACCTGGTGTCGTTACGGCATGCTCGACAGCGTCGGCATGGCGATCCGCCTGGAAAACCGCTACAAAGGCCTGCGCGCGCCGCACAAGATCAAATTCGCCGTGTCAGGCTGCACCCGCGAGTGCGCCGAAGCACAGGGCAAGGACGTGGGTGTCATCGCCACCGAGAAAGGCTGGAACCTGTACGTGTGCGGCAACGGCGGCATGAAACCCCGTCACGCGGATCTAATTGCGTCGGATCTGGATGACGCCACGCTGATCCAGTACATCGACCGTTTCCTGATGTTCTACATCAAGACTGCCGATCGTCTGCAGCGCACATCAGTGTGGCTCGACAACCTGGAGGGCGGCCTGAAATATCTGGCGGACGTGATCATCAACGACTCCCTCGGCATCGGTTCGGAACTGGAGCAGCAGATGGAGCACGTGGTGAACACCTATCAGGACGAATGGCGCACCACCGTGGAATCGCCCGACAAACTCAAGCGCTTCCGCCATTTCGTCAACAGCGACGCCAAGGATTCCAACGTGGTGTTCGTCGAGGAGCGCGGCCAGATCCGCCCGGCCACGCAGGAAGAAAAACGCATTCAACTGGTTGCAGTGTAAGGAGGTTCCATGAACGCGATTGCTGATCTCAACTGGACGCCTGTGTGCAACGTGGATGACCTGCTGCCCAACCTGGGTGTGTGCGCCAAAGTGGCGGACAAGCAGGTGGCCATTTTCAAAATCATGGAAAATGGCAGCGCCAATCTGTTTGCCATCGACAACCACGATCCCTTCAGCGAAGCCAACGTGCTGTCGCGTGGCATCGTGGGTGATCTGAAAGGCCACACCGTGGTGGCGTCACCCATCTACAAACATCATTTTGATCTGGTCACCGGCCAGTGCCTGGAAGACGACGTGCGCATCCCCGTCTATCCAGTGCGCGTGCAGAACGGCCGGGTGGAAGTGATGGTGGCCTGACACCATCACTGGTAAAGAATATGGCGGTAACGCACGAATCTGCGCGCTGCTGCCAAACAGGGTCGAAGGAAGCGTGATTGGCCTCATGCTTTCCAAGACAGGTCATACCTGACCTTGCTCGGAAGAGCCCTCCGGGGCGAACTCCAGGCTGGCCAGCAACCGTTTTCGTGCCTCGATCAGAGACACGATGGTGGGAACGAGCGATACCGAACTCCCCTTGAAACCCTTGAAGGTCGTTCCCGCTGGTTGTGACGCCAGCCATTTTTCGAGCCGCGCAATTTCCAGCTCCAGCTTGCGCCGCAGGCGTTCCTGCTCCCACAGCGCTTCCATCAGCTGGCCTCCGCCGGCAGCCCGTTGCTCATGCCTTCCAGCAGGTGCTGATACACCAGCAGACTGAACTCATCGCGCCAATACACCGTGAAATGCGCGCTGTTCTTGATGAACGTGCGATAGAGCGTCTCCAGTGTGCTGCGGCATTCGTAGAAGGTACCGTCCCACAGCACTTCATCCTCGCCATTCAGACATTCCTTCACCAACTGGAAATGATCTGGCTGGCGGGCAAGATCACGGGGAACCTGGCGCAGGATACAGGTAAAAATTTTCATCGCAGTCATGGGCTTTCTCCGGTCTGGGTGAGTCACTGCCCTCTCAGACGCGGCACCGGCCGGTCAGGTCACAACAATTTCACGAAGTGTGAGTAATGCCGGATTCTGCTGGTAAATTGTAAACTTCGAAGCGGTTTTCGCTGGCCCAATAGACGCGGAAGCGGCGTTCCTGGCGATCCAGGTGACGAAAATAGCGATCGATGGAGGAACGGCAAGCGTAGTAGCAGCCCTCCGCCAGCACATCGTTTTCCCCATCAACGAATTCACGAATGACCCTGAATTGCTCCCAGTCATTCACCCTCTGGCCGGCCGGCTTGATTTCACAGACAAACAGGGCAGGTGCGGTCATGGCGTCTCTCCTGACATCGGGTTTTGTATCAGTTCAGGCGATAGACGGGGCGAACGGGGAAAAAGTCACACTGGTTCAGAAGGAGGTCGTTCCAGGTAGAGCGAATCTGGACACGCCGTAAACCCATCCATGGGGGCTGCTCCGCGGCATCCATGCCGCAGAGCGTCCAGATTCGCTCTACCTGGAACGACCTCCTTCTGTCGCTGTTAGCTGGCGCAGTTTCTCGATGGCGCGCTGGTAGCGCATTTTCACGGTGCTGAGGTTCTGTTGCAGGATGTCGGCGATTTCCTGGAATTCCAGCTCCGCCACGGTGCGGAATACCACCACCGTGCGATCCTCCTGGCTCAGTTGCGCCAGCAGGCGTTCCACCTGGCGATTCATCACCGCCGTTTCCAGCTCGGCCGCCGGGGAGTCATCCTGTTCGTGCTCAATCTCCAGCGTATCCACATCAGCATGATCACGCCGCTTGCGCAGCACGTTCATGGATTCGTTGTATGCAATCCGATAAAGCCAGGTTTTGAAACTGGAATCGCCTTTGAACGCAGGCAAATGGTGGAACACGCGCAGCAACGTCTCATGCACCGCCTCCTCGGCGTCATGAAACGAGCACAGGTAGCGGTTGCAGGTTCGCAGCAGGCGATCCTGATAGCGTTTTACCAACACTTCATAGGCGGTGGTGACGTGGGGCAGCTGCTTGCGCGCGATGGCAATCAGTTCATCATCGGGCAACTCAGCCAGCCGGGCACGGGCACTCCGCCGCGCATTGGGCGGCTGCATCGTTCAGGCGTGGAATGACTGAGTGCGGCTCACTCCCCATCGTCGGACCAGGATTGGAAACGGAAACTGCGCTGCAGCAACTGATGATTGGGCACCGACAGACATTCACCCTGGGCATTTTCCAGCACCGTGTTCACCGTGCCCACGCTCACCACCACGCCTTTGAATTCACCGATAGTGACTTCGTCGCCGGGCTTCAGCTGCTCGCGGATATAAACGCCGGAAATGATGTTGTTGGACACACCCCGCGTGCCCAGTCCCAGCGAAATCGCCGCCGCGCCACCCAGACAGCCCAGCAGAATCGCGAACACGATATTCAGCATCTGGGTTTCGATTTCCAGCTGTGCCACCGCCAGCGAGAACGTGGTGATGAAAATGATCACCTGCGCGATGCGGGCCACCGACGACGCATATTCCATCCCCATATTGTGCACGGCAGTCTGGATGCCCTGCTTCGCCACGTGGGCGATGAACATTCCCACCATGATCACGAACAGCGCACCCAGCACCTTCGGCAGATAGAGGATGAAATCATCGAGAATCGCGGTGACCCGTTCCATGCCCAGCGTTTCCGCTGCCGAAATCAGAATCACCAGCATCAAGAACAGGTAGATGAATTTTCCCACCACTTCCGAAGGCGACTTCTGGATGCCGGCCTTCGTCATGGCGGGCGTCAGTCCTATGCGTTCGCTCAGCGCGTTGAAGCCAAAGCGGTTGAGCAGTTTCACCGCCCACTTTGCCAGCATCTTCGCCAGCAACACGCCGACGACGACAATGACCACAGTGGCCAGCAGATTGGGCAGGAATGCCGCGATCTTGTTCCAGAACCCGGCGGTGGCATTGATGATGTTGTCCGTCAATTGTTCCATTCTCACAGTGCTATCCTCAGGCGGGCGTGGTGGGTGCCGGCGGGCGGCGACGCTTCTGCTGTTCGCGCTGCAACTGCAGGCGGGTGTGGGCCTGATGCAGTGACGCACCAAAACCCGCAAACAGCACCCAGATCCAGCTGAAGAAGAAACTCAGGATATCCCGCGTCGACGTCTGGCGGCGGGCACTCACCAGCACCCGGCGCAGGGACAGGTCGGGGTCGAACGGTTGGGCAGCGGGCGCGTTCAACAGAGCCTTGATGTCGGCGGTGTCATCGTTTTCTGCGGTCATGGGGCAGATCTCCTGGGGAAAGCACCTACTCTAACAAAATAAGGCTCGAAGTCGGACAGAGATGGACAGCCCGGCCCGTTGCAAGTCTTCGAAGCGATAGACGAACCCGATGGTGAAAAAGTCACAGGTTGGCACGATGAAAAATGCGGGCAGGTTCACCGGTTGACCCGGCAAGGCCACCGTCAGGTATAATGCCCGCCACTTTTCACCCCTCCCATTCACACACAGATAAAGGTTCGACCATGGGCTACAACGCAATCCCCCCCGGCAAGGACATTCCCAACGAAATCTATGTGGCCATCGAAATCCCGGCCAACAGCACTCCCATCAAGTACGAAATCGACAAGGACAGCGACACTGTGTTCGTTGACCGCTTCATGGCCACCCCGATGTTCTACCCCGCCAACTACGGCTATGTGCCCAACACCCTGGGTGAAGACGGCGATCCGCTGGACGTGCTGGTTGTGACCCCGTACCCCGTGGTGCCCGGCTCCGTGATCCGCGCCCGTCCCGTTGGCGTGCTGAACATGTCCGACGAAGCCGGCTCCGACGCCAAGATCCTGGCCGTTCCCCACGACAAGCTGACCGTTCTGTACAAGCACGTGAAGGAATACACCGATCTGCCGGAACTGCTGATCAAGCAGATCGAGCACTTCTTCGAGAACTACAAGGATCTGGAACCCGGCAAGTGGGTGAAGGTGGACAGCTGGGCCGGCGCTGCCGAAGCCAAAGCCATCATCCTGAAGTCGGTGGAAGCCGCCAAGAAGTGATTCGCGCTTGATGCGATGAAACGAAAAGGGCCTGAATTTCAGGCCCTTTTTCTTTCTGAGGTTGCTCTACGCCGCCGCACCTTCGATGCGCGCAACAAACTCCACCACCATTTCCGCCAGTTGCTCCGGATGGGACAGGGGCGCCCAGTGAGTGGCATCGATCTCGCAACTCCACAGCTGTGATACCCAGGGCGCAGTACAGGCGCGCACCAGATCCGGCGTGACGAAATCATCCTGCAGGGGAACAATCATCTGCACCGGCACGCGGGTGTTGCGCCGCCGCGGAAACACCACCCGCGCAATATTGGCACGATAGAGTTCAATGCCGTTCACGCCGTCGCGCAACTGGGTGGGCGATGGCGGCACCACGATGCGTTCACTGCGCGCCAGCATCCGATGCCAGTGTTTACCCAACGCCAGCTTCCAGATCGTTGGCGCCAGCAGAGGTAACTGGAACAGCCAGATATACCAGGAGTGCAGGAACTGCCCGCCCACTGCGCTCCATTCCGCTGCCGAAAATGATCGCAGGCTGTGTCGAATCCAGTGGCCCACATGATCCAGGCAGGGGCCGGAAACAGTAGTGAATGAACTGATCCGCTGCTGCAGATCCGGATCGGTCACCGACTCCCAGCTCTGGATCGATCCCCAGTCGTGGGCAAACACATGCAACGGTTTTTCCGGACTCACCGCATCGATCACCGCACGAAAATCCCGCCCCAGCCAATACAGGCTGTAATCGCGCCGGCTCGCAGGCGCCGACGATTGGCCACAACCCCGCACATCATAGGTCACCACATGAAAGTGCCGGCTCAGCGGCGCCACCATGCGCTGCCACACGTCGCTGCTGTCGGGATAGCCATGCACCAACACCAGCCGCAGCGGATGTTCGACACCATATTCGTGAATGACAAGCCGGACATCGCCGGAACGGACGCTGGATGTGCGCTGGGGATTCACGGAAAGCCTCGCTACTGCTGCGACAGGAGCGGGCAGTCTAGCAAGGTGGGTTGACCCGGATCCTGTGGGGGAGCGTCAGACAGCACTGCCAGGACTGCGCATGCTCACAGCGCCTTTTGCAACAGCACCACATCCGCATCTGCCAGCGTGCAAACAAATCCCCAGCGCTGCGCTATCCAGTGGAAAGTCGCATCGCTGTAAAAGCTGACATGAGTGGGATCGTGGATGTAGTGCCAGCGGGAAAATGCGGCCTGATCACGCACCCGCTTGGTCATGATGCCAAGCCAGCCGCCGGGTTCCAGCAAATCGTGAAACAACTGCCAAGTGGCGCGGGGATCGGCCAGATGCTCCACGAGTTCGGTGGCGGTGACAAAATCGTAGCGACGCAGCAGCACCGTTTCATCCGGCCAGTAAAACTTGTCGTACAGCGCAACCGAATGCCCGACCTCCTCCAGCAACTGCGCCAGCGCCGGCCCGGGGCCACAACCAAAATCCAGGCCCTCACACGCTGCCGGCAGACGCGCCAGCAGCGGTTGCGCCAACCGGTTCAGAAATTTCCGATAACCCGCGTCAGCCGGATCGTTTTCATGCTGGTCGTACAACGCTTTTTCCTGCACCGCATCCAGATGAAACGCCGGCGGCACGGACACCAGTTCGCAGACAGCACACCGCCAGTACTCGCGCCGCGCATCCTGATGCCAGAGCGAAAGCGCATCACCGCAGCACAGCGGACAGGCTTGCACGCTCAGTCCTTGCGTTGCTCGAACCGGGCCAGCTGTTCGGCGCTGGCGTCCTTCTGGTACAGCTGCTTCCACTGTTCATAGGGCATACCGTAAATCCGTTCGCGCGCCTGTTCGTAGGTCAGGGCTTCACCCTGCGCTTCAGCGGCGCTCACCATCCATTTCGCCAGACAATTGCGGCAGAAACCCGCCAGATTCATCAACTCGATGTTCTGCACGTCCTTGCGCTCGTCCAGATGTTGCAACAGACGGCGCAGCACAGCCGCTTCAATTTCGGTGGTTTTTTCCATGACACACTCCGCAGATCAAAAAGGGGATTGTAATCCAAACCCTGACGGAGGCCGTGGCATGGCAGGAATATCCCCCTAAAATGAACGCACCTGGTCAGATGAGAACACCAATGCCACCGACTTTCCCCACCCGCCATCGCCGCTGGCTGCTGCTGGCAACCCTGCTGTGGTTCGGCATGATGGGGCTGGTCTGGTGGCTGGGGAATCAGGTGAGCCCCCGCCCGTTCGACCCGGCCCGCATTGCGCCCCACGCCTTCCACGATCCCGCCACTGTGGCGCGGCTGCGCCAGGCACTGCAGACCTTCGAGCCTGCCCTGTCTGGGCAGGGATCTCTGTTCATCCGCTTCGCCCAGCCAAGCTGCCCCTGCGAGCGCCTGGTGGAGAACTACCATCTGTTGCTGCTGCCGGCCTTGCACAAGCAGGGCCTGCAGACCGTTACAGTAACGCCGGAAAGGATGCAGCAGCTGGCAGCCTTGCTCGGGACAGAGCTGTGGGAATGGGTGCCCAGCACCCCGGCCATTCTGGTGCTGGATGAAGCAGGCCAGCCAGCCTACTTTGGCCCCTACCACCAGGACGGCGTCTGCAACAGCGAGAACAGCTATCTGGAGCCGGTGCTGGCAGCGCTACGCAACAAGCAACCGGTGAATATCATCAATACCCTGGTGGAAGGCTGCTTCTGCCACTACCCCAGTCCCGGGCACTGACGTCCGGGGGGTACAGGCACTACATCATCATGGGTTTTACGTGCGCGCCTTAAAGATGTAAAATAAATGCATCTTTAAGGCCGGAGCCCGCCCATGCAGCTTTCCTCCCCTTTGCTGACTTATTCCTTTCGTCCTTTCTTTCTGCTCACCGGAGCCTATGGCGCACTGGTGGTGCTGGCATGGGCGGCTCAGCTGTTCGGCGGACTGCCCCTGCCGGTGGGTTGGTCACCCTTGCACTGGCACAGCCACGAAATGCTGTTCGGGTTGGTGAGCGCCGCCATCGCCGGCTTTCTGCTTACCGCCATGTGCAACTGGACCGGTGCCGCGCCCCTGCAAGGCCGCGGCCTGCTGGCCCTGGTGCTGCTGTGGCTGGCGGGGCGG
>JAGUVW010000006.1 GCA_020062665.1 Pseudomonadales bacterium | reverse complement strand
GCGTTTGAGCTGGCTCCAGTGTTCGTCAGTGAGGAAACGTTCGCGCGTGATGAAATGCGACGGCGCGGGAACGGGCGCCGGCACGGTGAAGTCCAGTGGCTCTACACCCTGGAATTGTTCGCGCCAAAAGGCCAGCACATCCGCTGTGTCCATCACCTGGCGATCGTGGGCAAGGAAGTCGCCAAACACAGCCGGCACATGTACAAATCCTTCCGCAACACCCTGCGCGCTCAGCAATGTGTACAGAGCCGTCAATTGCTCCCACAGACTGTTCAGTGCAGCACCGTCAAGTACAGCGTGATGGACGGCGGTATAAACCACACAATGATCCGGCGCCAACTGAATGACACCATAGCGCACCAACTCGTCCTGCAAAACATCGTAAGGACGATAGATAATGCGGCGAACAAGTGCGTCCAGCGCAGCCTGATCTTCTGCACTTCCGGAAAAATCTATGACGTCGAAAACCACCTGATGCGTGCGTCTAACAGCAAGATAACCCATGTCATGCCAAGGCATGGCACCGGGTACAAATCGGGCACGCAACAAGGGCTGATGATCACAGATGACCTGCAGGCAACGCCTCCACAACTCAATGTCCAGAGGCCGACGGATATGAATGTGCCAGCCATGGCTGTTTTGAAGTGAATCAGCGTTGATCTGGCTATCCATGAACATGTCATACTGCATAGCAGTGAGCGGCAGAACAGATTCGTATTCCGCATGATCCAGCTCTAACGCAGCAAGCTGCTCGCCGACACTATCCAGCTGCAGTGTCTGTACCGGCTGATCCAAAGCAATCAGCATCTGATCGCACAGCTGAACATAATGCGCGACCAAGCGACGCATGGTGGATTCCACAAACAGCGCGCTGCTATATTCCAGAGCCCCCCAGAACGCATCACCGTTCTGAACCAAATTCAACGTGAGTTCGAACTTGGCAGTTTCCGCTGACTCACCTATCGACGAAACCTCTAGATCACCGAAGCTGCCAGCCAGCGATGTATTCCGCTGTTGCATTGCGGCCGCATCAAACAACTGGAAGGCTACCTGCACCAATGGCGAATAGGCGGGATTGCGGCGCACACCGAGGCGCTCCACGACCATATCCACCGGCACATCGGCGTGATTGAAAGCGTCCAGTACTGTCTGCTTGACGCGCTGAAGAACTTCACCCGTTGTGGGGTTGTCACCCAACCCAGTTCGCAGCACGACACTGTGAACAAAGAAGCCCATGATAGACTCAAGCTCATGGCTATCACGACCTAACGTCGGAACACCCACCACGACGTCACTCTGTCCACTGTATTTCGCCAGCAGGATCTTCCAGGCTGCCAGGGTAAACATGAAGGGCGTGACACCCTGTTGCGTACTCACCTCCCGCAAACGTGCGCCGAATTCGCCGGAAAGCTCGAAATTAATGCTGGCGCCCGCAGTACTTTGGATAGCGGGGCGCGGCTTATCCAACGGCAGATCAAGCAGCGCAGGAGCGCCCTGCAGCTTCTGTTGCCAGTAACGAAGTTGCGATTCAAGCCTGTCCTGTGTAAGCCACTGATGTTGCCATACGGCAAAATCTGCGTAATGCAGGCGCAACTCGGGTAACGGCGACGGTTGTCCATGGATAAACGCAAGATAGAGCGCCATAAGCTCACGAAAGAAAATACCCAGCGATGTCGCATCTGAAACAATGTGATGTTTGCAGAACAGCAAAAAGTGTTCATGACTGCCGGGCGCCTTCAGCAGCTCTGCCCGCATCAGCGGAGCACTGCCGAGATCGAAAGGTTGCAGCTTGTTGTGAATGATCCGCTTCTGCAGGAAAGCTGCAAATTCAACTTCGCTGAGAGCCGAGCTGTCATGCTTCGTCATTTCCCAGATTACTTCCCGGTAAATGATCTGTCGTGGCTCCGAACCTTCGCCAGCGACGAATGCAGTACGCAGAGCCTCATGTCGACGGATGACTTCCAGGAAAGCCTTTTCCAGCAAGAGAACATTCAGGTTGCCACGGATGCGCAGAACAAGCGGCATGTTGTTCGCAGGTGATGCCGGATTCAGCTGCTCAAACAACCATAAACGCTGCTGACTGAACGACAAGGGCGCCGGACTGAAATGCGAACGGGGGCGAACCACTGGTTTGCTGGCAAGACCAACACCTTGCTCGATAGCTGTGGCCAGCGCCTCGATGGTGGGATGCTCAAACAGCGCGCGCACAGGCACGCGACTGCTTAACTGCCGTGAAACACGATTGATCAGCTGGGTGGCCAACAAGGACTGGCCACCTATTTCAAAGAAGTTTTCCGTGACGCCTACCTGAGTGACACCCAACACGCTGGCCCAGATCTGGGCCAGCTGAGTTTCGAGCGCGGTACGAGGGGCGACATACTCCACCTCGCGCTCGGTATAATCCGGACGCGGTAAAGCTTTGCGATCCACTTTACCATTCGGTGTAAGCGGCATCTCGTCAAGAAAAACATAGGACGTCGGCACCATGTAATCAGGCAGCTTGCGCCCCAAATGAGCACGGATATCGCTTACCGATACCGATGTTTCCGCCACCACATAGCCCACCAGGAACTTTACTCCGGCCTCATCATCGTGATAGTGAACGATGCCTTCTTTCACCTGTGGCAGCTTATTGAGGATGGCCTCGATCTCGCCCAGTTCAATGCGGAATCCACGAATCTTGATCTGATGATCTAGCCGCCCGAGACATTCAATATTGCCATCGGTGAGATAACGTACCAGGTCTCCAGTGCGATAAATCCTATCGCTTAAACCATCATTAAATGGGTTGGCAATGAATCGCTCTTCCGTGAGGTCCGGACGATTGAGGTAGCCAGCAGCAACTCCGTGACCGCCAATGAACAGCTCGCCTGGCACACCAACCGGCACAGGTTTGAGATGTTGGTCAAGGATGTAAATGGTGGTGTTTGCGATAGGGCGACCAATCGGAACGTTCTTCTCGACCCGATGATCCAGCTTGTACACGGTTGACCAGACTGTGGTTTCCGTTGGGCCATAGACGTTATACAGTTCAACACCGGCATCTACCAGACGATTGGCCAGTGCAACTGGCATTGGTTCGCCACCACACAAAACCTTGAATCCTCTTTCGGGCGTCCAGGACTCCTGCATCAGCATATGCCATGTGGCCGGCGTGGCCTGCATGAACGTGATGTCTTCCCGCAACATTAACCCCAGGAGTTTCTCCGCGTCCCGCGCTTCTTCAGCACTGGCCATTACAACGGCTGCACCGTTGATTAACGGCATGAAAATTTCAAGGCCGGAAATGTCGAACGACAGAGACGTCACGGCTAGCAAGCGATCCGTCGACTCCATGCCAATGTCTTCATTCATACCATGGATGAAGTTGACAAAGGCATCCTTCGTGATCACGACGCCTTTAGGATTGCCCGTGGAACCGGACGTGTAAATCACATATCCCGGAGCACGGCTGTCCAATGGACCAGCGTCGTTTTCCGTTGACTGCAGATCAATTGTGTCTTGAACCTTGTCCAGCAATACATATTCTGTCTGAGGCAGCGGAACGCGATCTGCCACAGAATGCTGAGACAGAACAAAACGCGGCTTGGCATCAGACACCACATACTGAATCCGATCCAGCGGATATTCGGGATCCAAGGGCACATAAGCAGCGCCGGACTTGAGTACCGCCAACAACGACAGAACCATATCCAGCGAACGCTCACACATCACACCCACAAATTCGCCCGGTCGCAGTCCTTTTGCGCGCAAGAAATGCATGAGCTTGTTGGCGCGGGCATTCAGTGCTTCATAGGTATAAGTTTCGGCTCCCACAACTAAGGCAACATTGTCGGGTTGGCGCATCACCATCCTTTCAAAGGCTCGACTGACTGGCACATCCCGCTCATAGGCAGACTCAGTATGATTCCAGTCGCGCAGAACCCGTTCAGCAATCGGAGGCGGCATGATTTGCAGCTGATCGAGCGGACACTCGGGATCGGCCAGTGCGGAATCCAGCAGCTGGCAGAAATGCGCAACGAACGCCTGGGTGGTTTCCGCAAGGAAAAGGTCGGTGTTGTATTGCAGTGACGCGCCAATACCACCTTGTTGATCCCAGAACGTCAGATACAGATCGTATTTGACGGAATCAACCGCCGGATTGAACGGTGTAATCCGTATATCACCCAACTCACTGACATCGCCAACACCCGATTCCGCCGGTGGAATATTCTGATAAACCATCATTACCTGGAACAGCGGTGATCGACTCAAATCACGAATTGGCGAGACTGCTTCCACGATTTGCTCGAACGGAAGCTCCTGGTGCGCAAAGCCATCGAGAACATTATTCCGGGTTTGTACCAACAGATCGCGGAAACCAATCTGGTTGGCTGGCTTTACTCGAATCGCCAGCGTATTGACGAAGAAGCCCACTATGTCTTCTAGCTCTGCATAGTCCCGGCCTGCTACTGGCGTACCAATGGCAAAATCATCCTGTCCGCTGTAACGTTTCAGCGTTGCAGCAAATACGGCAAGCAGCGCCATGAAGATGGAAGCATTCTCCTGCTGAGCCAGTGCCGTCAACGCGCTACGAACATTGGCAGACAACGAGAAGTTTACTGTTGCACCATTGTAGGTTTGCACCGGTGGACGAGTTTTGTCTGTAGGCAGATTGAGTGCCGGCACTCGATGCAACGTAGTCTTCCAGTAGTCCAACAACTGGGCCAATTGCGCTTCGCTCAGGCGAGCCTGTTGCCAGTAAGCAAAATCTACATACTGGAATGGCAGAGGCTTAAACAAGCAAGTGCCCCGTGTACGATACTGCAGATAGGCCGTAGCCAGTTCGCGAATCAGAATTGATTGCGACCAGCCGTCTGTCACAATGTGGTGAATGACAACCGTAAAAACGTGATCTTCCTCGCCCAACTTGAAAAGACGTGCCCGGAACAACGGGCCCCGATCCAGAACGAACGGTGTCATCAATTCAATAGCGGCCAGGCGCATCAGCTCATCTTCCGCGCTGATGGTTGCATCGCCACGAACCTCCGTCACCGGCAATAGCCAAGCCTGTTCCGGCAGAATAGACTGGTATGGCCCTTTGTCATCCTCCAGAAATATCGAACGCAAGCCTTCGTGGCGGTTGAAAACTGCAGAAACTGCCTTTTGTAGTGCCGCACTGTCGAGCTTTCCATGAATACGAATTGCACTGGGGACATTGTAGGCAACCGAGCCAGATTCGATCTTGTCGAGCAGCCAAAGTCGCTGTTGCGCGAAGGACAACGGTAACCGCTGATTGCGCGCAACAACCATCAAGCGCAACTCATCCTGTTTGTCGTCTTCCGCTCGCACGATTTCCGCCAACTCGGCGATGGTGGGATGCTCGAACAACACCCGCACCGGCAACCGCCGCATCAGCGTACGCGACATGCGATTGATAACCTGCGTCGCCAGCAGAGACTGACCACCCATTTCAAAGAAATTGTCGTGAACGCCCACCTTGGTCACACCCAGGACACTCGCCCAGATTTTTGCGAGCGCCAATTCGATCTCGTTACGAGGCGCGACATAATCCTGCTGGTTATCGAACTGCGGTTTCGGCAGCGCCTTTCTGTCCACCTTGCCATTGGGTGTCAGCGGGAATTGCTCCAGCAGGATGATCTGTTCCGGCACCATGAAGCTCGGCAGGAATCCGCGGCAGCG
>JAGUVW010000016.1 GCA_020062665.1 Pseudomonadales bacterium | reverse complement strand
GGCGCACAGGCGGGCCATCAGCCAGAAGTTGATGGCCTTCTCGGGGCTGCTGGGCGTCACGAAATCCGGCATGCCCGGATAGGACAGCGTATGGGCCACGTCGATCAGACACACGGCCAGAAAGCCGCAGCCCAGCAGGGTGAGGTGATTGTTCAGGGGGCGGTCGCGCAGGTTCCAGGCCAGGGCGAACACGGCGGCCGATACCACGATGGAAAACAGTTCCAGCACCGTATGCAGGGCCAGATAGTGATCCTCGCTGGAGAAGATCTGCGCGGCCGGCAACGCTTGCGCCGCAATGAACAGCAGCACCAGCAGGCTGGCGCAGAACAGCGGTGGGCGCTTCAGCAAGGCAAGGGTGCGCAGACGGATGACGGATGCCTGAGGCACCCCGTGACTCATGATGGACGATTCCTGCACGTGGACAGCGGCTCCTGCGGGCTCAGGCCACGGCGAAAGGTTACCGGGCGCTGCGCTTATTCCAATGTTTTTTGTAAGGATAGCTCAGCGCGCCGGAGATGAGAGGGTGAACGAATCAGGGCCGATCCCGCTCCGACCGTGTAGCGCCGCGCCCTTGCAGGTACTGCACGATGGTTTCCATGTCGGGTTTCTTGCGGCCACCCACCTTGTCCCGCCGCTTTTCCGCGTGCGCCAGCACGGATTCAAACCCGGCGCCCCGGCGGTTCACATTCGCACCGGCTTCCACCAGCAGCTTCACCTTGGCGGGATCGTTGCTGTCCACCGCGATCATCAGCGCCGTGCGGCCCAGCATGGCTTCCTCGGGTTTTGCGCCATTGGCCAGCAGCCAGCGGATGTTGTTGATGTGGCCTTTCTCCAGAGACTTGGTGAGGCTGGTGCCCATGCCCAGCAGATTCGCATCCAGGTTCTGATCGTCCTTCAGTTTCTGACGCGACGTATCGTCGCCGCTGGCCACCAACGCACCGGGCAGGGACTGATCCACGCTGTCGAACGGGGTGGCGCCGTGCTGCTTCAGCACATTCAGCACGGCGGTGCGATCCTCGCTGCTGCCGGCCGCCGCATCCACTGCGCTGATCAGTGTGTTCATCAATGCGGCCCGGGCGGCTTTCGGCGCGCCTTTCTGCAGCAGATATTCCGCGATTTCCACATGGCCGCGGGCGGCGGCGTCACCCAGGGGAAAGAAACAGGAACCGGTATCCTTGCTCACATCCAGCGCGCCGCTTTCCAGCACCTTCTGCACCAGATCCAGCCGGTTGTACTGCACGGCGGCACACAGCTGCCTGTCTGGCGGATAGGTGGCCCACTCTGCTTCAGCGGCAGCGCGCTTGGCCTGCTTTTCCTGCGCCTTGGCTTCTTCTTTCAGCTGCTTTTTCAGTTCGCGCAGTTCTGCCTGTGCCTGGGTACGCTCGTCCCGCAGCCGATTGGCGGTGGCGCGATCCTTGTTCTGGTTGGCCGTCTTGATGTCGGCGCTGAGTTGCTCGATGCGCTGATTCATCGCGTCGATATCCTGTTGGGTGCCGGCGTGAGCGAGCGGAACGCTGGCCAGCATCAGGAACCACACCAGCACCAAAGAGGGAATCCATCGCATGAAAAAAAGCTCCTGCAGTTTGAATAGTAAGAAGGTGTCCGCGCCAGCGGAACGCGGCAACGCAGACAGCATGCCCTGTCCGGCGGAAAAAAGAATAGCAGTTTGCAGGCGTCAGTTGCGCAGGATATCCACGGTCACACCGGCATTCATGCGGGCCTGGTAATCGTCACAACTGAACACGATGAGGGGGCGGGCATTGTCCAGCCCCAGATAGCGCAGACGCTGCGCCATCGGATGATCGGAATCCCCCACCTGCAGGCGGAAGCCCAGTGGCCAGTGCAGATGGAACGATCCGCGGGTATTCACCAGGCTGCGCAATAGCTCATTGTCTTTCAGGCTGAACATGGTGAGGTCGATGGAGGGAATGCGGAACAGGCGCGGGCCGAATCCCGCCAGCCGCGCGATGCCTTTGCGGCCGTCGAAATCATTGCACTCCGAGAACAGCTGGGAACCCTTGAAGCGCGTGAACAGCTGCGCCATGAAACCCGGATAACCCCACACGTCGCGTCCGGCCGACAGCATCACCGGGCTGTCCAGCGCCGAATCCGTGACGAAAAAGCCCATGTGGCGACGATCACTGCTCATGCGGATTTCCTGCCACGACGACGGCCGCTTGAAACCGGTCTGCCGCGTCACGGGAATCACCAGCTCCATATTCACGTGGGTGCCGACGGTGGACTGGTGATTGGCATGGATGGTCAGCCCCACCAGCGCGCGGGAGCCGAGTACAAAAGCGGGGTCGAGGGGTTTGTCACGCAGCAGTTCGGCCACCTTGGCGCGAGGCGCAACGAACTGGCAATAAACGGCGGTGGCGTCCTTGATCAGAATGGGCAACTGGATTTCGCCGCGGGAAAAATCCTGGGTATACAGGGGCACCTGAAAGAACGGATCGATCTGAATGCCTGTCGTGCCGTGAAATTCCCGGGTCTTGGCCCGATCGCTTCCCACGGGGGTGTCCTGTTCTGCGGCCTGCTCTTTGTTTACAGCCATGAGTAAACCCAACCGATTCTTGTAATATTTTTGTTGGTACTTTAGTGCAGTGTTTTCGATTTTACTATGGTTCGTGTGTAAATGCTGCCCGTAACAGGCCATATTCCGGTGAAGAAAGGCCTAAACGTCTTTGGGGAATAACCCTGGGATTCATGGCAGTCGTGGAAATCTTATCCATACTGTAGGCACTGCTTCCTTTCGGTATTCCTGTCCATGGCTACCAGTCCCCAGCGTAGCGCAACCGTCACCCCGGCGGCGCATCCTCCCATCACCAGTGCGGATGAGTTGCGCCACCATCACCAGACATTCTACCGCTATACCGCCCGTCCGCTGGGTGAAATATTGCTGGAAATGGATGCCATTACGGCCACTCAGCTGAGTGATGCCCTGGCGGAGCAGAAGATCAGCCACAAGCGCCTGGGCGAAATCCTCCAGGACATGGGCGCCACCAGTCGGGAACAGGTGTTGCGAGCCCTGAGCGAACGTTTCGGCGTACCGTTTGTGAATCTGCGGCTGTTCGACATGGATCCCAAGGCCCTGGCCTGTGTGCCGCCGCCGTTCGCCCGCAAGCATCTGGTGGTGCCGGTGCTGCTGGACAACGATCGCCTGCTGGTGGCCATGTCTGATCCCACCGACACCGAACTCATCAACATGCTGCGCTTCCTCACCGGCAAGGTGCTGGAATTGTGCATAGCGTCCACCGAAGACATTGCCTACGCCATCAGCACCTATTACGGCGGCCAGGAAGTGCAGACCGCCCTCGACGACATGGCGGTGTTCACCCGCGACGAACCGTTTCATCTGGATGCCAACACCGAAGAGCAGATCGGCAACGAGCGCCCGGTGGTGCAACTGGTGCAGAGCGTCATCGCCGATGCCATGGTGCGGCAGGCCTCGGACATTCACATCCGGCCAAAAGAACACGTGGTGGATTTGTTCTTCCGCGTCGATGGTGTCATGCAGAAAATCCGCTCCTTCGACAAGAAGCTGCTGCCGGCGGTGGTGAGCCGCATCAAGATCATTGGCAACATGGACATTTCCGAACACCGTTTGCCACAAGACGGCCGCTCCCGCATCCGCTACATGGACAAGGCGGTGGATCTGCGCCTGTCCATCATTCCCACCATTCGCGGCGAAAGCGTGGTGATCCGTCTGCTGGACACCCAGTTCGCGCTGAAGAATCTGGAGCAGCTGGGATTTGAAGAGCAGGATGCCAGCAAGCTGCGTCATCTGCTCACCCGCACCAGTGGCATCCTGCTGGTGACCGGGCCCACCGGCTCCGGCAAATCCACCACTCTGTACACCGCACTCGATCACGTGAAGAAGACCAACGTCAACATCATCACAGTGGAAGATCCGGTGGAATACCACCTGGAAGGCATCACCCAGATTCAGGTGAATGCCAGCACGGGTTACAGCTTTGCCCGCGCCCTGCGCCACATTCTGCGCCACGATCCCGATGTCATCATGGTGGGGGAAATCCGCGACCAGGAAACCGCAAAAATGGCGGTGGAGAGCGCGCTCACCGGGCATCTGGTACTGAGCACCCTGCACACCAACGACGCGGCCACGTCGGTGACGCGGCTGATCGAAATCGGCGTCGAACCCTATCTGGTGAACAGCGCGCTGATCGGTGTACTGGCCCAGCGTCTGGTACGCAAGAACTGCGTGCACTGCAAGGAACCGGAGCCGCTGGATCGCGACGTGCGCCGGATTCTGGGCGTAGGGGACGACGAGGTCTTCCTGCGCGGCAAAGGCTGCGACCACTGTCACGGCACCGGCGTGAAAGGCCGGCTGGCGGTGTACGAGCTCCTGGAAATCACCCCTGATCTGCGCAAGCTGATCGGCCAGGACGTGGCGGCGGATGTCATCGAAAAGCAGGCAGTAGCCGAAGGCATGACACCGCTCACCCACAATGCGCTGAAAGTGGCGCGGGAAGGCAAGATTCCCCTGTCGGAAGTGTATCGGGTGCGGTTGTAGCGGCATAATGGCCGCTTCCTTGCTGCGAGAGTTCCCGTGCGCCGTTCCCGCAAGTCCTCGCCGTTGCCTGTGCGCGACGGTGTCAGTCCCCAGTCCGTGTTTCTGCCGCAGGGCCCCTGGCCCACGGTGCTGGCGTTTCTGTGCGAGCGTTTTCCGGCAGTTGGCCTTGAACAGTGGCACCAGCGCATGAGCGTCGGCGAGGTGGTGGACGGCCAGGGCAGGGCCCTGGCGCCGGATCAGTCTTTCCTGCCTGGCACCCGCATTTACTACTACCGTTCGGTGGCGGATGAGGTGCGGATTCCCTTCGACGAAATCGTGCTCCACCGGGACGATCACCTGCTGGTGGTGGACAAGCCGCACTTCCTGCCCACCCAGCCTGCCGGTCCGTTCGTGCAGGAAACCCTGGTGGCGCGCCTGCGCCGGCGGCTGGGCATCGATCAACTGGAACCACTGCACCGGCTCGACCGGGATACCGCCGGGCTGGTGCTGCTGTCGGTGAATCCGGCCAGCCGCGACGCTTACCACGCCCTGTTTCGCGAGCGCCAGGTGCAGAAGATCTACCAGGCCATCGCGCCGGCAGCGCCGGGACGGGTGTTTCCCCTGGATTACAGCAGCCGTATCGTGCGGGACAGCGTGGGCTATCGCCATCGGGAAGAACCCGGCCCGCCCAACAGCGCTACCCGCATCGACCTGATGCAGAGCCAGGGCGACTGGGCCCGCTACCGCCTGCAGCCCCACACCGGCCGCACTCACCAGCTGCGGGTGCACATGGCGGCGCTGGGCCTGCCGATCCGCCACGATCCGCTCTACCCGGTGGACGAGCACCGCCCGCCGGACGACTTCTCGCGCCCGCTGCAGTTGCTGGCCAGCGAACTGCGTTTCGATGATCCGTTCACCGGCGAAAGCCGTTGTTTCCGAACCGGCTTCAGCCTCATCCTGCCTGGAGGGTGACCGAGGGGTTTCACCCTCTTTTCTCGGACAGGTCCTTTGTTTCAACCATCACCGAGCTTTGCTATAATCCCGCGTTTATCCACATCCCCCTGACAAGGCTGGTATCCATGCTGCGAATCGCCCAGGAAGCACTCACCTTCGATGATGTTTTGTTGATCCCCGGCTATTCCAATATCCTGCCGCGCGACGTCGAACTGAAAACCCGCCTGACCCGCGACATCTCCCTGCACATCCCGCTCGTTTCCGCTGCCATGGACACCGTCACCGAGTCCCGCCTGGCCATCAGCATGGCCCAGGAAGGCGGCATCGGCATCCTGCACAAGAACATGACCGTGGATGAACAGGCCCGCCAGGTGCGGGTGGTGAAGAAATACGAAAGCGGTGTGGTGCGCGACCCCATCACCATCAGCCCCGACGCCACCATCGGCCAGCTGATCGACCTGACCAACCTGAACAAGATCTCTGGCGTGCCGGTGGTGAAGGGGCAGGAACTGGTGGGCATCGTCACCAGCCGCGATCTGCGTTTCGAAAACCGCTACGATCTGCCGGTGTCCAGCATCATGACGCCGAAAGACAAACTGGTAACGGCAAAGGAAGGCACCAGCACCGAAGAAATCAAATCCCTGCTGCACAAATATCGCATCGAAAAAGTCCTGCTGGTGGATGACAGCTTCCACCTCAAAGGCATGGTCACCAACACCGACATTCTCAAAGCCGAAGCCTATCCCAGTGCCTGCAAGGACGATCAGGGCCGTCTGCGGGTGGGCGCTGCGGTGGGTACCGGCGCGGGCACCGAAGAACGGGTTGCCGCGCTGATCGAGGCCGGGGTGGACGTGCTGGTGGTGGATACTGCCCACGGCCATTCCAAGGGCGTGCTCGACCGGGTGCAGTGGATTACGCGGAACTACAAAGATGTCCAGGTCATCGGCGGCAACATCGCCACCGGTGACGCGGCGCTGGCGCTGGCAGAAGCCGGTGCCCATGGCGTGAAGGTAGGCATCGGCCCCGGCTCCATCTGCACCACCCGCATCGTGGCAGGTATCGGCGTGCCGCAGATTTCTGCCGTATCCAACGTGGTGGCTGCGCTGGCGGGCCGCAACATTCCGGTAATCGCCGATGGCGGTATCCGCTACTCCGGCGACATCGCCAAGGCCATCGCCGCCGGTGCGCACTGCATCATGGTGGGTGGATTGCTGGCGGGTACCGAGGAAGCGCCCGGCGAGGTCGAACTCTACCAGGGCCGCTACTACAAGGCCTATCGTGGCATGGGCTCGCTGGGCGCCATGGCGCAGAACCAGGGTTCCAGCGACCGCTATTTCCAGGATGCCTCGCAAGGTGTGGAAAAGCTGGTGCCGGAAGGCATCGAAGGCCGCGTTCCCTACAAAGGCCCCATGTCCGCCATCGTGCACCAGCTGATGGGCGGTGTACGCTCCAGCATGGGCTATACCGGCTGCCAGACCATCGAAGAGATGCGCACCAAACCCACCTTCGTGAAGATCACCGGCGCGGGTATGAAAGAAAGCCACGTGCACGATGTGACGATCACCAAGGAAGCGCCGAATTACCGCGTCGGCGGTTGAGGCGAAACGACAACGATGCTGAACGCCTGGCCTTGGGTCAGGCGTTTGTGTTTTCTGACAGACGTTTTGAAGCGGAACCCGATCCATGACCGATATCCACGCCCAACGCATTCTTATTCTTGATTTCGGCTCCCAGTACACCCAGCTGATTGCGCGCCGGGTGCGGGAAATCGGCGTCTATTGCGAACTCTGGGCCCACGATGTGGCGGAAGCCGACATCCGCGCGTTCAAGCCCAATGGCATCATCCTGTCTGGCGGCCCGGAAACTGTCACCGAAGCCAACACGCCCCGTGCGGCCAGTGTGGTGTTCGAGATCGGCGTGCCGGTGCTCGGTATCTGCTACGGCATGCAGACCATGGCGCAGCAGCTGGGTGGCAAGGTGGAAAGCTCCACGCTGCGGGAATTCGGTTATGCCGAAGTGTCTACCGTGAACGGCGCGATCCTGTTCGATGGCCTCGACGATCACGACGGCGGTCACAAGCTGGATGTGTGGATGAGCCACGGCGACAAGGTCACCGAACTGCCGGAAGGTTTCCATCTGGCGGCGTTCACGCCCAGCTGTCCCATCGCGGCGATGGAAAACACCCGCAAACGTTTCTACGGCGTGCAGTTTCATCCGGAGGTCACCCACACCAAACAGGGTGGCGAAATCCTCAAGCGGTTCGTGCGGGAAGTCTGCGGTTGTGACGCCCTGTGGACACCCGGCAATATCATCGACGACATGATCTCCCGCGTGCGCGCGCAGGTGGGTGACGACGAAGTGCTGCTGGGTCTGTCCGGCGGTGTCGATTCCTCGGTGGTGGCGGCGCTGCTGCACAGGGCCATCGGCGACAAACTGACGTGCGTGTTCGTGGACAACGGCCTGCTGCGCAAGAATGAAGGCGATCAGGTGATGGCGATGTTCGCCCAGCACATGGGTATCCGCGTCATCCGCGCCGACGCCGAGGATCTTTTCCTGGGCAAGCTGGCCGGTGTGAAAGATCCCGAGAAAAAACGCAAGATCATCGGCGCCACCTTCATTGAAGTGTTCGACGCCGAAAGCTCCCGTCTCAACAACATCAAATGGCTGGCGCAGGGCACTATCTATCCGGACGTGATCGAATCCGCCGGCTCCAAGACCGGCAAGGCCCACGTCATCAAATCCCACCACAACGTGGGCGGCCTGCCCGAGCACATGAAAATGCAACTGGTGGAACCGCTGCGGGAACTGTTCAAGGACGAAGTGCGCAAGATCGGCCTGGAACTGGGTCTGCCGTACGACATGGTCTATCGCCATCCGTTCCCCGGCCCCGGCCTGGGCGTGCGCATTCTGGCGGAAGTGAAAAAGGAATACGCCGACATCCTGCGCGATGCCGACCACATCTTCATCGAGGAACTGCGCAAGGCTGGGTATTACCACAAAACTTCCCAGGCGTTTGCAGTGTTTCTGCCGGTGAAATCCGTGGGCGTGACGGGCGATGGCCGTCGCTATGAATGGGTGATCGCGCTGCGCGCAGTGGAAACCATCGACTTCATGACCGCGCGCTGGGCGCATCTGCCGTACGAGCTGCTGGAAAAAGTCTCCAGCCGCATCATCAACGAGATTGCCGGCGTGTCGCGGGTGACTTACGATATTTCATCCAAGCCGCCGGCGACGATTGAGTGGGAGTGACGCGAAGTTCCTGACACCCAGGAATCAGCCAGGATCGGCTCATGCAGACAGCGCTTTTTCCAGACAGTGAAAACGATTTGGTGGGCGCAGCGACACGAGAACCCGCAGTGTCGGAACTCGCGACATCGTTGCCGCCCCATCTGCGCTTGGGAACGTCTTCCTGGCACTATCCGGGCTGGACTGGCCTGGTCTGGGATCGCGATTATCCTGCCGAGATATTGTCCCGCCATGGCTTGCCCGCTTACGCACAACATCCCCTGCTGAACACTGTCTGCCTGGATCGCGGTTTGTATCGACCTTTGACCACCACCCAGTTTGCCGCGCTTGCTGCACAGGTGCCGGATGCTTTCCGCTTTGTGGTCAAGGCACCCGGACTTGTGACGGATGCGCTGCAGCGGGATGCGTCGGGGCGTGGCAAACAGGTGAATGAAGATTTCTTGAGTCCCGCGCGGGCGCGGCAGGATTTCGTCGAGCCGGCGCTGGCCGGACTGGGCGCGAAACTTGGCGTGCTGCTGTTTCAGATCAGTCCGCTGCCATCATCCTGGTGGAAACAGATGCCCGAGCTGCTTGCGCGGCTGCATACCCTGCTTCATTCAGTAAGGCATTTAAGCGAGCGCGCGCCCGATGCAATCGTGGCAGTGGAAGTGCGCGACCCACAATGGCTGACGCCACAATTCACCCAAATCCTGCGCGACACTGGCACCACCTATGGCCTGGGCTTGCACGCGAAAATGCCGCCGATTGCAGAGCAGTTGCCCATTCTGCGGGCGTTGTGGCCGGGCCCTCTGGTGTGTCGCTGGAATCTGAACCGGCTGCACGGCGCGTTCGGCTATGAAGAAGCGAAGCGTCAGTATGCGCCTTATGATCGCATTGTTGATCCCGATCCGGAGACGCGCGCCATCCTGGCGAAAGTGATCGCGGGCACTGTGGGCGCAGGCCAGCCCGCTTATGTCACCCTGGGCAACAAGGCAGAAGGTTCCGCGCCGCTGTCGGTATTGGCGCTGGCGCAGGCGGTGCGCGGATTGCGAGCAGCGGATTCGGCAGGGAGAAGCGCATGACCGCACCCGAATCCACATTCTCCCCCGACGACATTCACTGGATGCGCCACGCCCTGGCGCTGGCGCAACAGGCCGCAGATATGCAGGAAGTGCCGGTCGGCGCCGTGATTGTGCGGGACGGAAAAATCCTGGGGCAGGGCTTCAATCATCCCATCAGCGGTTGTGATCCCACGGCCCACGCGGAAATCGCTGCGCTGCGTGACGCCTGTTCCCGCGAAAAAAATTACCGCCTGCCCGGTGCCACTCTTTACGTCACCATCGAACCCTGTGCCATGTGCGCCGGCGCCCTCGTGCACGCACGCATTGATCGCGTGGTGTTTGGTGCCACCGAACCCAAAGCCGGCGCTGCCATCAGCACGCAACGGTTCTTCGAGGCGCCGCAACTCAATCACAAAGTCAACGTGGAAGGTGGATGCCTGGAGCAGGACTGCCGCAGCGCCATCAGCGCGTTTTTTCAATCCCGTCGTGAACAGCAGAAAAAACTGAAGCATCGACTCCGGGGCGAACCGGGCGATGCTTCAGCAGATGAGGAATGAGCGCGGGCAGAACCCGCGCTTTTGCGTTGCTTACTCGATGGTGACGGTGATGGTGCCGGACAGCGCGCTCTGCAGACCGTTCACATCCTTGGTGGCCAGGGCGAAGTAGTGGGTGCCCACGGCCAGGTCGTCTACCACAATGGTCAGTTCGCTCTTGGCCAGTGAGGCCAGTTTGGTCAGGCTGCTAGCGCTGCCGGCGGAGTGGAACAACTCGTAGCCGGCGATCTGGTCAGCGGTCAGAGGAGTGCCGTCCGCACGTTGGGTGGGTGCCTGCCAGCTGATCATGGCAGAACCGGTTTTCACCACTGCCGCGATGGACAGCGTGGCGGTGCTGGAGGTTGCGCTGGAGCCCAGGTTCTTCACCACCACATGGTAGTTGCCGGAATCCGCCACTTTGGTGGTCGCAATGCTCAGCGATCTGTTGGTGGCACCGCTGATGGCCGTGCCGTTGTAGTACCACTGGTAGCTAATGGGTGCTGCGCCGGTGGCGGTGACACTCATGCTGGCGCTGGCGCCTTCGTTCAGCATCTGGCTGACCGGCTGCTGGGTGATGCGCACGATGGCATTCACTGTCAGGGTGAAGCTGTTGCAGCTGACGGTCTTGGTGCTGTCGCTGACGGTGCAGGAGTAGGTGCCGGCATCGCTCAGCTTGGCGCTGCTGATGGTCAGTGTTCTGCTGGTGCCCACGACGGTGCCGTTCTTGGTCCAGCTGTAGGTCATCGGCAGGCTGCTGGTGGCAGTGACCGCGAAGGTGGTGCTGCCGCCTTCATACAGCGTGGTGCTGGTGGGCTGCTGGGTGATCTTCACGCTGTCGTTCACCGTCAGGGTGAAAGCAGTGCAGCTTGCGGATTTTACGCCATCGCTGACGGAGCAAGAGTAGGTGCCAGCGTCATTCAGGGTGGCGTTGCTGATGGCCAGGCTGCTGCCGGAACCGATCACAGTGCCGTTCTTGGTCCAGCTGTAAGTCAGCGGCAGGCTGCTGGTGGCAGCGACGGTAAAGGTGGTGTTGCCGCCGACATTCAGTGTGGTGTTGCTGGGCTGCTGGGTGATCTTGATGCCTGCAGTCACGCTCAGGGTGAACGGAGCACAGTTGATGGTGTTGATCGCGTCGGTTACCGAGCAGCCGTAAGTACCGGCATGGCTCTGGGTGGCGTTGGTGATGTTCAGGCTGCTGCCGGTGCCGATTTCCACACCGTCTTTGGTCCAGCTGTAGGCAACCACCAGGCTGCTGGAAACATTCATGCTGAATGTGGTGCTGCCACCTTCATACACTGTGGTGCTGATCGGCTGGGAATTCAGTTTCAGGTCAGAGGTCGGTGTGGTCTTGGCCAGCACAGTCAGCGTGAACGGTGCGCAGTTCAGAGTGGTGCGTCCGTCGGCTACGCGGCAGGTGTAGGTGCCGGCATGGGCGCTGCTGACGGAGGAAATCGACAGCGTTTTGCTGCTGGTGCGCAGTTTCACGCCGTTTTTGTACCATGCATATGAGATGGAACGGCTGCTGGTGGCGCTAACGGTAAATTTGACGGCATCCCCCACATACGCGGTGGTGTTTGCAGGCTGGGAATTGATGGTCAGCGGTACGTAGGATGATGAGTAACGCGCTGCTTCGGCAGAGTTTGCAAACAAAGCGAGCAGCATTGCCATCAGTACCCACAATCCTTTGCCCTGTTTGAGTCCTTGTGCGCGAAGAGACATGAACATTTTTGAGACTACCTGTAAGACGACTGGGAAAATGTGTTGCTACGGGGGAAATTCTAGAGAGACGGCGCGTTCGCAAGTGCTGCACCGTTCACGCTTTTGATGCAGCAGAAAACTGTTGGTGCAAGCTGTGGAGAAAGTCGCAAAAATTTGTTGCGCCACTTCCGTTTACGGCGCGTGGAGCAAAAAAAGTTTGCAAAAAGAAGATGGCGGACGAAAAAAAGAAGAGCACCTCGTGGGTGCTCTTCGCGTGTGGAAGTGGTGCAGGCTTACTGGATGGTGACGCTGAAGCGGGCAGAGAGGGCGCTTTCCAGTCCGTTGGTGTCTTCGGTGCTCATCGCGAAGTAGTGCGTACCTGCAGCCAGTTCGTCCACCACAACACTCACTTCATTCGACGTCAGATCCACCAGCGGTGACAGCGAGCCGTTCGAGGTCTGAGAGTAGTAAAGCTTGTAGCCGGCAATTTCACCTGCAGTCAAGGTAGAACCATCGGCGCGGGTGGTTGGGCGGCTCCAGCTGATCTGGGCGCGACCGTTGGTAACGATGGCCGGTGTCACGCTGACATTCGCGGTGTTGGAAGTGGCACTCGATCCCGCGTTGCTCACCACTACATAGTAGGAACCGCTCTTGTCTACGGCGATATTGTTCAGGCTGAGTGTCGCAGCGCTGGCGCCGGACAGGGACTGACCGTTGAAGTACCACTGGTAGCTCAGGGGGCCGGTACCGCTGGCAACCACGCTCAGTTGCACGTTGACGCCCTCACTCACGGCCTGGTTGGTCGGCTGGGTGGTGATGCGCGCGATGCGGTTGACGGTGAGTGCGAAGCTGTTGCAGTTCACGGTCAGTTCGCCGTCGGTGACCGAGCAGCTGTAGGTGCCCGCGCTGCCGGTGGTGGCGTTGGACACGGTGTAGCTGGTGCCGTTGGCGCCAGAGATCTGGCTGCCGTTCTTGAACCAGCGAATGGTGATCGGGTAGTTGTGGCTGACCGCCAGCGAGAATGTCTGGCTCTGACCTTCGTAAATAGTGGCGCCGGAAGGCTGTGATGTCAGGTTCAGCGAATGGGGCTCGGGCTGGCTGCCACCGTCGCCGCCAGTGTCCGGAGTGCCGCCGGTATCACCACCGGTGCCGGAATCCGGATTGCTGGGCGCGGTAGTCTCGGTCTGCACAGCGGTGTCGGCACTTCCTGCACCACAGCCGGTCAACAGCAGGCCGGATGTCACCAGAACCAGTGACATGCTTTGGGCTTTCAGAAGACTCTTAACGACATGGGAAACTGACATTACGTGATACCTTTGCTTGGGAACCGGAAACAAGAGCGAACTCTATTGAGGTGAAGCTTAGTTACCGGTGGCAAAGGGGCGTGTGGGCCAGTTCACACATTAATGGATCAATAAGATTGCGTTGAAATAGTGTGTGGTATTTCGCAATCAATCAGTGAGGCGGGTTTCATTTAAAAGCGGAACCAGATCCGCAAAGCATTGATGGAACAATAAATAATCAGTGCACCAGGCCTGCCTGAAACGCCAGCAGGTTCTGCGGAGTGGGCACATGGCGGATCTCGTTGCGTTCCGTGGCCCAGACCAGCGCATCGTAATAGCGTCGCACGTTGCGGACATAGATCACCGACTCGGCACCGGCACGAGCGTAACCATGGCGGGTACGGCTGTAGTACTCCGGCTGCAGTAATAAAGGCAGGTATTCACGCACCGCAAACCAGTCATTCTGATCGCGCCCCGCCTGGCGGGCCAGACGGCGGGCATCCATCAGATGACCATAACCCGCGTTATAGGCGGCCAGGGCGAACCAGGCGCGGTGGGGCTCGGTGATCTCCTGCGGCAGGCGGGCATACAGCTTCTTGAAATAGCGGGCACCGGCGTAAATGCTCTGGGTGGCATCACGACGGTCGCTGATCCCCATCTCGCTGGCGGTTAGCTCCGTCAACTGCATCAGGCCGCGCACGCCGGTAGGGGAAATCGCATTGGGGTTCCACAGGGATTCCTGGTAGCCAATGGCTGCCAGCAGGCGCCAGTCCACGCCCACCTCCCGCGCCACGGTGCGGAAATCGTCTTCATACTTGGTCAGCCGACTATCCATATGGGTGAGGAAAGTCCGTGCCCCCACATAGTCGAAATCCCGGTGGCCGAAAAACCGCACACGCATGGCTTCCAAGGCGCCGGACTCGTGTTCCTGGCTGAAAAACAGCTCGGCCATGGTGAACAGCGAGGCGTCCTGGGTGGCGGAAAAGGCCCAGGCCAGCGGTTGTGACTTCTTGATTTCAAAGGCTTTGCGTAACTCGGGGAAGAGGCTGCGGTAACTCAGGAAGACGTTGGAATCCATCACCGCCAGATCCGCCTTGCCTTCGTTCACCATTTGCAGCAGGTGCAGCGCCGTGGCGTTGGGAATGGCGTCCCATTGCAACTGGGGGTGTTCGTTCTGCAGGCGGGCGAGGTGTTCGGCGTGACTGCTGTTGGCCAGCACCACGATCCGGCGACCAGCCAGATCAGCCAGACCGTCCGGCCGGCCGGTGCCGAGGCGATACACGATATCCTGTGTAACTTGCTGATAGGGTGAGGAAAACCGGAACTGGGAGCTGCGTTCGGGCGTGATGGTCAGGCCGGCAGCTGCCAGGTGAACCTTGCCACGGCGGACATCCTGCAGCAGGGTGCCCAGGTCGTCATAGGTCACTACCCGCAACTCGACGTCGAGGAAATCGGCAAAGGAGCGCGCCAGTTCGAACTCGAAACCGGTTTCCCGATCCAGTTCGCGATAATAAGTGGTGGGTCCGGTCTGGGTGGCAACTACCAGTTCGCCCTGCTGTTTGATCTGTTCCAGCAGAGGCGGCGTGGGTTGGCAGGCAGGGGTGAGAATGAAACTTCCCGCCACCACACCCTGTGCCACCGTTTGTCGGAGCCATCGGATGATAGACATAAGCAACTTGAGTCCGGTTAGTCCTGGGGCCTATCGGCGAAGTGCCTGTAAAAGCGCGCTTAGCCGGCCATTCCTTCCATGCAGACAGCGTTTTGCCTCACGGCAAATAACGGGTTTGAGCAGCTGTCCGGTGTCTCATTAGCTTCACGTCACACTGATTTCAGTGGAGCGGATGTGAAACTGTCTAAAATTTGATCGGATTGTATCGTCCGGGCGTTAGAATTGTCGACCTAAAAGCCGTTTCGTTCTGTATAAAAAGTGTTTTTTTAATACAATTCAGGCATTTAGGTGTGAATTTGTGCACAAAACGGGGAACTTTGCGGGGTGCCTCCAGGCGGCCTACGCTTGTATGACGGGGTGCCTGCCGTGGCGGCAGGTCGCCGTTCCAACGGAGTTTTCTGTTCATTCCCGACAAGAGAGGCCTTTATCTATGTCTGCCACAGGAAAAGCGATTGCGGTTGTCGCTGTGTTGGCGTTGGTGCAACTGGGTTATCTGGCCTGGGCCGTGGCGGGGTCGGAAGGTGCCAGCGGCCTGATCCTGATCGGGCTGGTGGTGGCGGCCGTGGGGCTGGGCGTTGCCGCCATGGTGCTGAGCCAGGGCAATGCCGCCCAGCAGGAGGAGTTGCGTTTCATCCAGGGGCTGGTGAAAGGGGAGCGGCGGTTGTCTGAACGCCTGCCTGAATTCGAGGGGCGTCCGCTGAATGCGGCTCTGAACCAGTGGCTCGACAACCTGCATACGGTGTTCGAGGGAGTGTCCGGCAATCTGGATCGCATCAAGGTCATGAGCCGTGAGTTGAGCAAGCTGTCTGCCGGCGCTGACAACAGTCTGGAGGAAGATACCCGCGAGGTGGTGGATACGGTGTCGGCGATGAGTGCGGCGGTGCACGATGCGTCCCAGAACGCGGCCACCGCCGCCCAGGCCGCCAAGGATGCCAGTCAGGAAGCCGACAGCGGGCAGAAAGTGGTGAATAGCGTGACGTCGTCCATTCATTCCCTGGCTGGCGAGGTGGAGCGGGCCGCCACCACGATCCAGAAGCTGGAATCCGATACCGAATCCATTGGCGCCATCCTGGAAGTGATCCGGGGAATCGCCGATCAGACCAATCTGCTGGCCCTGAATGCGGCGATCGAAGCGGCCCGGGCCGGTGAACAGGGCAGGGGCTTTGCGGTGGTGGCGGATGAAGTCCGTACCCTGGCCCAGCGCACCCAGGAAGCCACCAAGGAAATCAACAACATGATTGCCCGACTGCAGGACGGTGCCAAAAATGCCGTGAGCGTGATGGCCCAGGGCCGGCGTCAGGCGGAGCTGAGCGTGGAGCAGGCAGGCAAGGCGGGCGAGTCCCTGCAGGCCATTACCGGCGCCATTGGTTCCATCAGCCAGATGAACGAACAGATTGCCGCAGCAGTGGAACAGCAGACCGCCGCTGCCGAATCGATCAACCAGAGCCTGCGCCGGATGGGTGAATCCTCCGTCAAGGGTAGCCGTCGGGGTCAGGAGCTGGGCCGGCTCAAGCAGGAAATCGAAGGCACCGCCCAGGAGCTGGAGCGCATCATCAACCGCTACGTCAGCTGACCCAACCCTTTCCGGAACACCGTGAACGGGCCTTGGCACAGGCCCGTTTTTCTTTTGTGCAGGTGGCCCATCCTTTATAATGGCGCCCCTCATTTCCCCCAGACCAGCCGAGACCCCCATGTTGCAGCTTCGTGGTGCCCCCGCTCTTTCCGTTTTTCGCCGTAACCGTTTGTTGGCCGAACTACAGGGGGTGAATCCGGCGGCGACCGGTCTGTACGCAGAGTTCGTCCACTTCGCCGACACCGGCGAAGCGCTGACCGCCGATGAGCAGCGGGTTCTGGAAACCATCCTGCAATACGGCCCCAGCGTCCAGGCGGAACGGCCCAGTGGCCAGCTGCTGCTGGTGGTGCCACGTCCGGGCACCATTTCCCCCTGGTCGTCCAAGGCTACCGACATCGCCCACAACTGTGGTTTGGTCAAGCTGAAGCGGCTGGAGCGGGGTGTGGCGTATTACGTGTCCGCATCCACTGCGCTGAACGGAGAAGACCTGCAGGCACTGGCTGCGAAACTGCATGACCGCATGGTGGAAGCGGTTTTCACCGATCTGGCCCAGGCTGCGCAACTGTTCCGCAGCGATGATCCGGCGCCTCTGACCACGGTGGATATTCTGGCCGGTGGCCGCGCCGCTCTGGCACAGGCCAACAAAACCCTGGGCCTTGCCCTGGCGGAAGACGAGATCGATTATCTGGTGGCGAGCTTCACCGAGCTGCAGCGCAATCCCACCGACGTGGAACTGATGATGTTCGCCCAGGCCAACTCCGAACATTGCCGCCACAAGATTTTCAACGCGGACTGGGTGATCGATGGCGAGGCCCAGACCCATTCCCTGTTCAAGATGATCAAGAACACCTACGCCCAGGGCGGCGAGGGGGTGTTGTCTGCCTACAAGGACAACGCGGCGGTGATCGAGGGTTTCCGTGCCGGCCGCTTCTTCCCGAATCCGGCCACCAAGGAATATGCCTTTCACCAGGAGCCCGTGCATATCCTGATGAAGGTCGAAACCCATAACCATCCCACCGCGATTGCGCCGTTCCCCGGTGCGGCGACCGGTGCCGGTGGCGAAATCCGTGACGAAGGCGCCACTGGCCGTGGTTCCAAACCGAAAGCAGGCCTGACCGGCTTCACCGTGTCGAACCTGAATATTCCCGGTTATGTGCGCCCGTGGGAAAAACCCTACGGCAAGCCGGACCGCATCGTGACGCCGCTGGACATCATGATCGAAGGCCCGCTCGGTGGCGCGGCGTTCAACAACGAATTCGGCCGCCCCAACCTGAACGGTTATTTCCGCACGTACGAGCAGCAGGTCACAACCGTGAACGGCGCCGAAGTGCGTGGTTACCACAAGCCCATCATGATCGCGGGTGGTTATGGCAATATCCGCGCGGAGCATGTCGAGAAAGGTGAAATTCCCGTCGGCGCGAAGCTGATTGTGCTGGGCGGCCCTGCCATGCAGATCGGCCTGGGCGGTGGCGCGGCGTCGTCCATGGCCACCGGCTCCAGTTCAGCCGATCTGGATTTTGCGTCGGTGCAGCGCGATAACGCGGAAATCGAGCGTCGCTGCCAGGAAGTCATCGACCAGTGCTGGCAGCTGGGCGGGAAAAATCCCATCGCATTTATTCACGATGTGGGCGCGGGCGGCCTGTCCAACGCCATGCCGGAGCTGGTGAAGGACGGTGGGCGCGGTGGCAGCTTCGAATTGCGCGATGTGCCCAACGACGAGCCCGGCATGTCGCCGCTGGCGATCTGGTGCAACGAATCCCAGGAACGTTATGTGCTGGCGGTGGCGCCCGCCGATCTGGAAACCTTCGACGCCATCTGCAAGCGCGAGCGTTGCCCTTATGCGGTGATCGGTGAGGCGACCGAGGAGCAGCACCTGACCCTGCACGACGACCATTTCGGCAACAAGCCGGTGGATCTGCCCATGTCCGTGCTGTTCGGCAAGCCGCCGAAAATGACCCGCTCCTTTGCGCGCGCTGGCGTGGCGCAGGCGCCGGTGAAAACCGCTGGCATCGATGTGAAGGAAGCCGCCTATCGTGTGCTGAGCCTGCCTGCAGTGGCGAGCAAAAAATTCCTGATCACCATCGGCGATCGTACGGTGACGGGTACGGTGACCCGCGACCAGATGGTAGGCCCCTGGCAGGTGCCGGTGTCCGACGTAGCCGTGACTACCACCACGCTGGACGTGTTCACCGGCGAAGCCATGGCCATGGGCGAACGCACGCCTGCCGCGCTGATCAATGCGCCTGCCTCCGGCCGCATGGCCATCGGTGAGGCGATCACCAATATCGCCTGCGCTCGCATCGAAAAATTGTCGGATGTGCGCCTGTCCGCCAACTGGATGTGCGCGGCCGGTTATCCCGGCGAAGATCAGGCCCTGTTCGATACGGTGAAAGCGGTTGGCATGGAACTGTGTCCGGCGCTGGGCATCACGGTGCCGGTGGGCAAGGATTCCATGTCCATGCGCACCGTGTGGCAGGACGGCGCGCAGAAAAAATCCGTCACTGCGCCGTTGTCGCTGATCATCTCGGCGTTCGCGCCGGTGCAGGACGTGCGCAAGACCGTCACGCCGCAATTGCAGACCGATGCGGGTGACACGCGTCTGCTGCTGATTGACCTGGGTAATGGCAAGAACCGACTGGGCGCCACTGCGCTGGCACAAGTCTACAACCAGCTGGGTGATGCCTGTGCCGATGTGGAAAACGCATCCGCGCTGAAAGCATTCTTCGATCAGATCCAGACGTTGCTGCAACAGGAAAAACTGCTGGCCTATCACGATCGTTCCGACGGTGGCCTGCTCGCCACCCTGTGTGAAATGGCGTTTGCCGGTCATGTGGGGGTGAGTGTGGATGTCTCTGCGCTGGGTGACGTGATTCCCGCGCTGTTCAGTGAAGAGCTGGGTGCCGTGATTCAGGTGCGTGCTGGCGAATCAGCGGCGATTCTGGCGCAATTGAACAAGGCCGGCCTGCAGGCACACGATATCGGTACGCTGAACAATACCGGCAATGTGGTGATCAGCAGCCACGGCAAAACCGTGCTGAATGAATCCCGCATCACGCTGGAACAGTGCTGGGCCGACACCAGTTTCCGCATCCAGTCCCTGCGTGACAATAGCGAGTGCGCGCAGCAGGAATTCGATCAGATTGCCCGCGCCGACGATCCCGGTATCAGCCCGGTTCTGACCTTCGATCCAAAAGACAATATCGCCGCGCCGATGATCAATACCCGCGTGCGCCCCCGCGTGGCGATTCTGCGCGAGCAGGGCGTGAATGGTCACGTGGAGATGGCGGCAGCGTTTCATGCCGCTGGCTTCACGCCGGTGGACGTGCACATGAGCGACATTCTGTCGGGCCGCGTGACGCTGGATGGCTTTAAAGGTCTGGTGGCTTGCGGTGGCTTTTCCTACGGCGACGTGCTGGGCGCTGGCGAAGGCTGGGCCAAGTCCATCCTGTTCAATGCCGGCGCACGCGCGCAGTTTGCTGCGTTCTTCCAGCGCCAGGATGCGTTCGCGCTGGGAGTGTGCAACGGCTGCCAGATGATGTCGAATCTGCATGAACTGGTGCCGGGTGCCGATTACTGGCCTCACTTTGTGCGCAACCAGTCCGAGCGGTTTGAAGCGCGGGTGTGCACGGTGGAAGTGCAGAAGTCGAAATCGATTCTGCTGCAGGGTATGGAAGGATCTCGTCTGCCGATTGCGGTGGCGCATGGTGAAGGGCGCGCGGAGTTTGCGTCGTCAGCGCAAATCAATGTGGCTACAAGCGCCAGCGGCATAGCCCTGCGTTACGTGGACAATTGGGGCAACGTCACTGAAACCTATCCGGCAAATCCCAACGGAGCACCCCAGGGTATTACCGGTCTGTGCAATGCCGATGGCCGAGTCACCATCATGATGCCGCACCCGGAGCGGGTATATCGCACGGTGCAGAATTCCTGGCATCCCAAAACCTGGGGCGAAGACGGCCCCTGGCTGCGCATGTTCCGCAATGCGCGTAAGTGGGTGGGCTGACAGCCAAGGAGATTCCCATGTACAAGATCGCCTTCTTCGTTCCCGCTGATCACAAGGAAAAAGTGAAGCAGGCCATCTTTGCCACCGGCGCCGGCCGCATCGGCAATTACGATTGCTGCAGCTGGGAAGTGTTGGGCACGGGCCAGTTCCGTGCCCTGTCAGGTTCCAATCCTTTCATCGGCCAGCAGGGCGTGATCGAAACCGTGCAGGAGTACCGGGTGGAACTGGTGTGCCAGGATCACCTGATCCAGGCAGCTGTGGCAGCGCTGCGTTCGGCCCATCCTTACGAAGAACCTGCCTTCGATGTCTGGAAACTGGAGAGTATCTGACGCCAGCACGCACGTTGACGCTGCGTAATCGCCTCGTTACGTTGTGTAAGCGAAAGAATTTTTTTGGCTCAGCTTGAAACCCGCCCGCTGCAAATTGTCATACACCGCTAATGGTTTGGCATTTCACCTTCAACTAGAATGAGAGCAAATCAGGCACCGATCGGCTGCCTGTCATGCTGGAGCCTTTCCTTGAAAGTCATGCTGTTTGATCCCGGTTGGCCACAAACCGGTTATCTTATGATTTGTCTGCGCGACGCGGGTTTTGAGGTGGTTCGCGCTGCTACCGGCCTGTTCGACCGCAAGGGGTTGGGCCAGTACTGCCGTAACATCCAGATTCCTGACGGTTGTGACAACGCCGCCTATCTGTCCCAGCTGATTCGCGATAATCCTGTTGATCTGGTGATTCCTCTGAGCGAGGAATACATGTCGCTGCTGTGGGATCAGCCAGACGATATTGCCGCGAAAGTATTCCCAAGAATCACGCCTCTCCAGCGTGAAGCGTTGTCACATCGTCCCAGTATGTACCAGTTGGCGCAGCGCGCTGGCGTACCCATTCCTGCGAGTGTGGAAGTGGTCGGCGAGGCGAGTCTTGACGCCATCGCGCAACAGCTGGGTTTTCCATTTGTGCTGCGGGGAACGCAAGGGCTGGGTGGCGTTCAGGTCAAAATCGTGCACAGCGCGCAACAGGCTGTCGACGCCTACCGTCTGCTGCAGACGCTGTCGCCGGGCCTGCCGTTTGCTCAGCAATACGTTGCAGGGCGTCGTTGTCTGATCGGCGGCCTGTTCGACCACGGAGAACTCATCCAGTGGTTTTCCCAGACCACGCTGGAATCGTTTTCGCCGCCCACCGGCCCTTCCGTGCGCGTCATGTCGATACGGGATACGAAGCTGGCGGAGTATGCGCGCAACCTGTTCCGCGAATTGAACTGGACTGGGCTTGCCTGTGCCGAATTCATGCAGACACCGGACGGCGAATTCGTGTTCCTCGAAGTCAATCCCCGACCCTGGGCCGCGATTCAGGCAGCGCATGTCTGTGGCGTGCCGTTGATGCGCTCTTTCACCCGTTATCTGGCGGGAACCAAGTCCTTTGCCCAGCCGGAATTTCCGGACAAGAAAGTGGTGTGCCTGTTTCCCCAGTATTTTATTTACCGGATGAACACCGACGGACGCCTGTCATGGCGGTATTGGCGTGAATATTTGCGGTGCCTGGCCATAGCGCCCTGGAGCCATCCGCGCCTGATGCTGCATTACCTGCGAACGACCTGGTGGTTCACGAGGAGAGCCTGAGATGTCCGCCGGCCAAACGCTCAAACGACATTTACGTTCGATGCTGGTGCGGGCCGGGATGCGTGATCCGTTAGACCGGGATGTGCAGGATGCGGATCTGGTACTGGGCTATGACGCCTGGGATGACATCGATCCGGTAACCGCGTTTGGCCTCACCGCCGACACTCGGCCGGTACGGGATTATTCCTGGTGGAAACCGCCGCAAAAGGTGGTGGTAACCGATGCATCTCCGCAGCGGCTGGCATGGTTGCAGCCGGTAGCGCCGGGTGTGGAGTTAATGTCTATCCATTTCCAGCAACACAAGATTCCCTTCGAAGCAGATGCCGTGATGGGCTGGTGTACCCTGGACATGGTCACCGGCAATTCCCGTTTGCGCTGGGTTCAGCTGGATACCGTGGGCATCGAAATGCATCCCGAGCGCAATGCAGAACTGGCTGCACGGGGCATTCTGACCTGCAATTTGCGCAATGTCTCCAGCCCCGTGGTGGCGGAACATGCGGTTGCACTGCTGTTGGCGCTGAGTCGTCGGTTGGCGGATTACCGGCAGCGGCAGTGGCAGCGGATCTGGGATCCAACCTATGCAGATTTGGCTCGGATGCACGTGCTGGACGGACGCAAGGCACTGATCGTCGGACTGGGCAGCATCGGCACCCGCGTGGCCGAAATTCTTCGTGGAATGGGCATGCAGGTCAGCGCTGTGCGCAACCGGATGGGTGACTTGCCTGCATGCGTCAGCCATGCAGGAACATTGGCGCAACTGCAGGAATTTCTGGCCGACAGCGATGTCGTAGTGAGCACGCTGCCGCAGACACCCCAGACCCGCAATATTTTTGACGCAGCTGCCTTTTCGGGAATGAAATCAGGGGCTTTGTTCATCAATGTCGGGCGTGGTAGCAGTGTGGTTACAGAGGATCTGGTGGCGGCACTGCAGCGGGGCCAACTGGCAGGCGCTGGTCTGGACGTGGTTGACTCCGAACCCCTGGTGCGTAACCATCCTTTGTGGCGGATGAACAACGTCATCCTCACCCCCCATGTTGCGGCGCGCAGCCTTGCGGTCAAGCAACGGGAGTGGTGGGTCATGCGGGAGAACTTGCGCCGTTACGTGGCGGGTGAACCAATGCTGTGCGTTGTAGATACTCTTAAAGGCTACTGACAGCAATGGAAGTCGGGTGCCAGCTAACGACGGTGGATGAAAAGTCTTTTGTATGTACTTTCAATTTTTACACTGGCGGACGATCTGATGCATAAAGCAGGACAAGACCTGGTAAGTGTTGTTATCCCGGTATACAACGCCGAAAAGTATATCGAAGAAACCCTCGCAAGCGTTTGGGCCCAGACCTACCCGCACATCGAAGTCGTGGTGGTGGATGATGGTTCTACGGATCGGTCCCTGAAAATTCTGGAGCAGTTTGCCGACCGGATTGTGCTGGTTCGCCAGAAAAATGGTGGCGCGGCAGCGGCGCGAAATGCTGGTGTGCAGGCTGCCCGTGGGAAGTGGATTGCGTTTCTCGATTCTGATGACATCTGGCACCCGGAAAAGGTGGCGCGGCAGCTCGCATCTTGCGGCAGTCGCAAGTGGTCGTACACGGACACCCAGTTCATGGGTGGCATCAATGATGGCAAGCGTGACAGCGATCTCAACACCAAGCACGCTGGCATGGTGCTCAAGGAGTTGATCACCAACAACTTCATCGGCACGTCGGGGGTGATGATCCAGCGGCAGTGTTTTCTCGATGCGGGAGGCTTTGATAAGTCCCTGCGCTCGATCGAGGACTGGGATCTGTGGATCAGGCTCGCCAGCCGCTATGAAATTGCATACGTGGACGAGCCTCTGGTGCAGTACCGCATCCACCCGGCATCGCAGTCCCGCAGCAGTCGCAAGACATTGCCGGATCACATCCGGGTCATCGAGAAATGTCTGTCACCCGGTGGCCCGGCGGCACAGTATCAGCACCTGATGCCAGTGGCGAAGTCGAAGTCCTACGGCATTTGTTCGCAGATTGCCGAGGAAGAAGGCGATTTTGCCTACGCCATGCTGTGTGCCTTGCGGGCTTGTCTGCACAATCCGCGGCAGGTTGGCAGCTGGTACAGCGGCTTCAAGTCCGTGGCGCGCTGTTTGCTGTCGATGGTTGGCCTGCGTCAGCATCCGATGTTGATGGTGTTGTTCTCAAACGCATCCCTGGTGGTGCATTGATTCCTGGTTGGCAACGGGTTCACTCAGAGCCGGAATTGTCCCAGCCGTTGCCGTAGCTGTTCCGACTGCTGGTTGAGTTGCTCTGACGCCTCGCCCAGGGCCTGTGCCCGCGAACTGCTGTCCTGCAGCGACTGATTCACACTCTGGATATCCCGGTCGATATCGGCGATGGCTTGTTTCACTGTGCTGGTGGAACCAAACGCTTCTTCCACCACAGGCATCAGATCATGGATGCGTGTCACCAGGCCTTCCATCCCGTTTACCGCTGCCGTGCAGGACTGTGCAATGCTCTGTGCCAGGCGCGCGTTCTCATCGGTCTTGCCGGCGGTTTCGCTGATGCTGGCGATGATCCTCTGCACGCCTTCGTTGGTGCGCCCCAGTGTCTCCTGAGTTTCGATGGCCAGTTTGCGCACTTCGTCCGCCACCACTGCAAAGCCGCGACCCTGCTCACCGGCGCGGGCGGCCTCGATGGCGGCATTCAATGCCAGCAGATTGGTCTGCTCGGCAATCTGGCGAATCACCACCAGCACAGAACTGATCTGGTTGGCCTGTTGATTCAGTGCTTCCAGTTGTTGCGCCAGGGTGGCACCACTGCGGGCGTTGCTTTCAGCGTCCTGATGCATGTGTTGCAAAGCCTGGCGGCTGGTGCGCAAGTCTTCCACCATCGATTTCATTCCCGCCTGGGTGCTGGCCACCAGTTGTGATGCCTGCTCGGTGCGGTGATTGATTTCGCCGGTTTGCCGGCTGACCAGGCTCAGGCGCTGCACATCGTCGCTGAACTGCTGCAGCCAGTCCTGCGAGAGCCCATCCAGATGGCTGGCCAGTTGTTCCGTCGCCTGCACGTCCTTGCCCACCAGCAACAGCGTGTCGCGAAAAAATGCCACCATGCGGTTGATGCCATCGATCACGGCTGCCATATCATCCTGGCCTCCGGCGGGCATCAGGCGGGTAAGATCCCGGTTTTCCGCCACGGCGCGGGTCATGTCGAGCATGCTATGCAGCGGGCGGGCGAGCATTTGTGCGAGCCAGAAGGCGATCACGATACCAAACGTGAACATGCCCAGCGCGAGCAGCACATAGATGGTGATGTGCTCGCGCACGGCGGTGTCGACGGCGTCGGTGGTCATGTCGGCGCCGATGACAAAGTCCTGGCCGTCAATGCGTACCGGTACGAACAGGGAGCGGAACGAGCCCCAGCGATCGGTGTATTCATCGATCTGGGCGCTGCGGCTGTTGTGGGCGAGCAGAACGGCGTCGCTGGCATCGCTGTAATGATCGAAGTAGTGGGCATAATCGTCTTCGGCCACTTCCTCGTCGCTGGCTGAGTCCAGCACCATGTACACCTTGCCGTTCACGATTTTCATCACGTACAGATAGGCCAGCCCGACGCTGTCGTTGTAGCGGCGCAATTGCCGCAGCTGGGACAGGTATCGTTCCTCATTAACGGCGTCCGGCCCGTGCGCGATGGTCCAGTAATCCGCTGCCACCAGCCCTGGCACCGCTTGCGTGGCGGCATGCAGTTGCTGATCGATCCCCTGAATCACTGCGCGATGGGCAAAGTGCAAGGCAGCAACGGCAAAGGTGACAGTGGTGACCAGGATGACCAGGGAAAATCCCGCGAACAGGCGCCCGCGCAGTGACAGCAGATTCTTCATGTTGATGGTTACGGATTCCAGAAAGGGTTTGTTTTCAGTATAGCCTGCGTTTTTGTTCAGTTTTGACGATCGCGCTTGCTGTCCAGCGGCACCACATTGTCTTCACTGCGTTCCGGCAGCGGGGTGGCGGGTTTCAGCGGCAACCACTTGAGCAGCTTTTCTTTCAGCTCGTGCATATCCACCGGCTTGCTCATGTAGTCGTTCATGCCCGCGCTCACGCAGCGCTCCCGATCCTTCGACATAGCGTTGGCCGTGATGGCAATGATGGGCACCATCGCCTTGTGCGTGGTCAGCGCGCGAATGGCCCGGGTAGCTTCGAAGCCATCCATCAGCGGCATCTGGCAATCCATCAGTACGATATCCACGGGATGCATGGCCATCAGCTCCAGTGCATCGCGCCCGTTGCTGGCCACCAGGGTGCGCAGCCCCAGCTTGTTGAGCGTGGCTTTCAGCACCATCTGGTTGACCACGTTGTCCTCCACGATCAGGCACAGACGATCGTGAAGGATCTTTTTCCAGTCGTACACCGGTGGCTCTGCCTTGCGCGTTGCAGACGAGCGCGGAGAAAACGGAAATTCCGTGATGAAATTGAAAGTGGTGCCGTGCTGTGGCGTGGACGTGTAGGTGAGTTCGGCGCCCATCAGGCGGCAGATTTCCCGGCTGGTGGCCAGGCCGATTCCAAGCCCGCCGAAACCGCGATTGAAGCCGCCCTGCAGCTGACGGAAGCGCTCGAAGACCACTTCTTCCATGCCCGCAGGAATGCCCACACCGGAGTCGCTCACCTGAAACAGCAGACGGGTGTGATAGATCCGGTTGTCGATGGTCACCACCTTCACCAGCAGCTTCACGAATCCCTGCTGGGTAAACTTCACCGCGTTGCTGAGCAGATTGATCAGAATCTGTTGGGTGCGACGGAAATCCCCGATCACCAGATCCGGCACATCGCTGTCCACGTCGATGGAAAAATCCAGTCCTGAAGCCTGCGCCTGAGCGCGGAACAGTTGATCCAGCGACTCCACCAGGCGCGACAGCCTGAAGGGATCCCGCTCCAGCCTGAATCCGCTGGAATGCAATTCGGTGTAGTTCAGTACGCTGTCGATCAGCATCATCATCTGCTGGGCAGAGCGCTCGGCGCTGTCGATGAATAGCTGGCGCCGGTTGTCATCGTCTTCGCTGCGAATATGCTGAACGCTGCTCAATACACCGTGCATGGGTGTGCGCATTTCATGGCTGATGGTGTTGAGGAATTCATCCTTGATCCGGTTACTTTCCATCAGCGTGCGATTGACTTCCAGCAGTGCCTGCTTGGCCTGCTGTTCTGCCAGCGTCTTGCTGCGTTCGATGCGGTTGATGCGATCTGCCAGCGACAGGGACAGCAATGTCACCTCGATGGCCGTGCCCAGGATAAAGGCGTTGGCGGTGAAACTGTTCACCGGCAACAGGCCTGCGGAAACGCAGCCCAGCACGATGCCACCGACCAACGCCGAAAACCAGGCCAGCAGAAAAAAACGTGCCGTGCGAATGCCGCGCCAGGCGTTGGTGGCAGCGGACACGACGATGAGAATCACGCTGACGACCCCAACCCAGATACCGATATTCAGGGCTGCGTGATACGGCAGCGTGTTGCTGAAGAACAGCATGGCGAAGAAAAACAGCACCAGTCCGGTCAGGATTCTGTGCAATACCGGCAGCGTGGTACCCGTATCCAGCACTGTGCGCGTGATCAGGCAGCCCGACATCAGCATGGCAAACAGCGACAGAATCAGTGCCGGGTTATTCAGTTCCGGATGATCCGGCCATAGATGCTGAAAGGCAAAGCCGTTGAAGGAAGATTGAAACAGCGTCAGCGAAGAAATGTAAAAAAGATAATGCAGATAGGATGTGTCGCGGATGAACAGGTACAGAATCAGGTTGTACAGCAACATCAGGCCGATGATGCCGAAGTAGATACCGTAGAGCAGCAGTGAATTTTCGTTGTGGGTCGTGAAGGCATCGCTTTCCCACAACACCATTGGAATACGGATGGAACCTTCGGAGCGCACTTCCAGCACAAAGCGTTTGGTTTCGCCCGCTGATAGCGTGATGGGAAACAGATAGGCGTTATGCAGCAGCGGACGTTGGGCAAACGGCAGGCTGTCGCCCGTGGCAAAGGTGGTCACTGCGCCACGGTCATCCAGATAATGCAGCTTCAGATTGTCCAGTGGCGGGTAATTCACTTGCAGCAGGCGCGTGGCCGATGTATCTGCACTGGCAAGATTGTCGCTGAGCTCGAATACCAGCCAGTACGTCGCTTCAGAAAGGCCGAAATTGAATGCGCCACCGCCATTGCCCAGAAAGGCCGCGTCCAGTTCGCCCTGCAGAATCTCCTGCGCGCTGAAATTCTGCTGCGCGTCCTGCAGGTACAGCGTGTAGGGTTCGATGGACAGGCGCCCCTTGACGTCGGCCATGTCCACCACCAGTGAGCCGGAGATTGCACGACATGGCACCACACACAGCATCAGCACCAGCAGCCACTGCCAGCGGTTGGCGCGCGCGAGGGAGTGGCGTGAGCAACGGTGATGGATGCGTGTATTCAACGCTAACCTGCCTTTTGTCCCCGTGCGTTGACGTTGGCCCAGTAGATGATTTTCTTGTTCAGTGCTCGGGCGTCGATGGGCTTGGATGTGTAATCATTCATGCCTGCGCTCAGGCAGCGTTCGCGATCCTGGGACATGGCATTGGCGGTGACAGCGATGATCGGCACCGATGCAGCGGGCTCTGGCAGCTGACGGATTTCCCGCGTGGCCTGAAAGCCATCCATGATGGGCATCTGGCAATCCATCAGGATGGCATCCACCGGGTTTTCCTTCACCCATTCCACCGCCTGCGCGCCGTTGTCGGCCGTGCTCACGTCGAAGCCCTGCTTCTTCAGCAATCCTTTCAGCACCATCTGGTTGACCGGATTGTCTTCCACTACCAGCACGCGCAGTACGGCGGCCCGGGATATGACAAGCGGTTCCGCTTCCACCGTTTCAGACGTGGGCAATACATAGCGACAGGGAATATGCACGGTGAAGGTCGCGCCCTTGTTTTCCTCGGCCTTCACGTCGATGGAACCGTGCATCTGATCCAGCAAGGCCTTGATCACCGCCAGCCCAATGCCCAGGCCGCCATAACCACGATTGAAGGCACCATCCACCTGGCGGAAGCGCTCAAAAATCAGATCGAGTTTTTCCCGCGCAATGCCGATACCCGTGTCGCTGACCTGAATCAGCAACTGGAACTCATCCGGATTGGCGCCGACGCGTTCACCATGAATGCGCACTTCCACCTGACCGTGATGGGTGAACTTGATGGCGTTGTCCAGCAGGTTGTTGAGGATCTGGCTCACACGGGTGAAGTCGCTGACGATCTGATCCGGAATCGAGGTTTCGATGAAAAAATTCAGCGCGATATCTTTGCGTTTGCTCAGCTCCGTGAATAATTCCCGCGATGCATCCACCAGCTCCCGCGTGGCGAAGGGTTTGTTGTCCAGTGCCAGCTTGCCGGATTGCAGTTCGGTGTAGGTGAGCAGACTGTCCACCAGCAGCATCATGTGGCGTGCGGAACGGTCGGCATAGTTCCGATAGGTTTCCGCTTTCTCGGAAATCGGTTCGTGCTGAATGTGTTCCAGGCAACCCAGCACACCATTCATGGGCGTGCGCAATTCGTGACTGATGGTGGCGAGGAACTCGTCCTTGATGCGATTGTTGTCCTGCAGGGTCTGATTGACCACTTCCAGCGCCCGCTTGGCTTCCTGTTCCATGCGGGTCTTTTCCTGGTTGATCTGGTTAAGGCGTTCTGCAAGGGTGAGCGACAGCAGCGCCACCTGCAGTGCCGAGCCGAACATGAAGGCGTTGGTGGTGACGATATTGGCGGGCAGCCAGCCCATGGACATCATCGCCAGAATCAGCGAGCCCAACAGCAGCGACGACCACGCCAGCAGAAACCATTTCGCCGTGACGGAACCGCGCAGCGACTCTCTGCCGCCGGCAAACAGCATCAGGCAGGCCGCCACGATCGCGCCGAAAATGATGGGCCTGATCACGATTTGATTGGGTAGCAGCACACTGGCAAATGCTCCCAGACACATCACCAGCACTACCACATTGAAAAACTGGTGCGTGCCCGGCGAATGCTTTTTCAGCGCCAGAATGCGCTGGGAAAATTTCAGCACGAAGATGGCGATCAGGCAGATGCCCAGGGGAATCAGATGATCGTTGATGGCCGGCAGATTGCTCCAGCCGTATTCGAATCCGTAACCGGTCATTGCCAGCTGAAACAGCGTCAGCGATGACGTGTACGCAATGTAGTAGAAATAACTGATATCCCGCACCGAAATCAGCAGGCAAAAATTGTAGAACAGCATCAGCAGCAGAATGCCGAAGTACAGGCCGTCCAGCAGCAGATGAATGCGCTCGGCCTGATGGAACGCGAACGGTTCCCACAGATTCAGTTGCATGCGCAGGGAGCTGCTGCTGGCCACACGCAGGTACACCGTTTTTTCGTCGCCGGGTTGCAGCGTCAGGGGAAACAGAAAGCGCGAATGACGGATGGGGCGGGAATCAAACGGCCGGTGATCGCCGGTGTGCCACTGCTGCTCGACCACGCCCTGATTCACCACGTAATACTGCAAATCATCCAGCAGGGAATAATCGAGTTCCAGATAGCGCTCCATGCGGGCGCCGGCCTGCGCTGACAGGCTGAAGCGGGCTTTCAGCCAGAATGCGGAATGGCTGTAGCCCTTGTTCAGGACGCTGCCATCGCCCACGTCGAACGGGAATGCCCGGGCGTTCTCCAGCAGCGCCGGCAATGTGACCTTGCCCGACGCATCCTCGAAATGCTGGAAGAACCCATCTGCGTGACTGAAAGCAGGTACTTCGTCTAGGGCGATGATCGCCGCCCCATCTGCCTGCGCCCGGGCGGTGCCCGCAGCCAATAGCAGCAGAATGATCAAGACTCGTGATAGCAAGGTGCTGACCTCGCAGCGCAGCAGACATGAAATACAACTATTTCAGTCTAGCAGCGGCACTGAGGGGCGGCCGACGAAACCTGACTAAATACCGTTTTTTTTATCGCTTGCGGGGATAAGTGATGTCTTCCACCCGCACCGGAAACTGGCCGGACTGGCGGTCGGAAAAATAATATTTCAGCGCACGGCCGATGGTGGGGAAGGCCAGTTCATTCCAGGGAATTTCGTGTTCTTCGAACAGGCGGCTTTCAAGGCTTTCCACGCCGACTCCATACTGTCCATCGATCACGTCGGCGCGAAAGAATATATACACCTGACTGATCTGCGGCAGATTGAACACCATGTACAGGCCCTGGATGTCCACCCGCGCGTCGGCTTCCTCGATGGTTTCGCGGGCGGCGGCCTGTTGAGTGGTTTCACCGTTTTCCATGAAGCCGGCCGGCAGCGTCCAGAAACCCAGGCGCGGTTCGATAGCGCGGCGGCACAGCAGCACTTTGTCGCCCACCACGGGCAGGGTGCCGGCAATGATGCGGGGATTCTGATAATGGATCGTGCCGCAATGATCACATACATGACGTTCGCGGGTATCGCCGGAGGGAATTTTCAGGGATACCGGATTGCCGCAATCACTGCAGTATTTCATGGTTCGGGGAACACCGTTGGCGGAAAAAGGGCAGTATAAACGCAGCGGCGCGCAATGTGGCAGAACGGGCCCGGCGAGGGCGAAAAAAAGCGTCGCGGGCGATAAAAAAAGGGGCCTTTCGGCCCCGGCTACTATGCTCTGCGAAATGGTAAAACCTTGGCTTCGGTCGTCGCATCGTGCCGGCTGGTGCCTGACACGGTGGTAGCGTTGCCAGCGGCTTCATTGAGCGCCTGCCGCAACTGATCAAAGGAATCGTGCATCATGGCCGAAATCGCGATGCAGGCCGCCATCGGGCTCTTGGCGCGACGGCGCTCCATATCCACCCGGAACTGCAGTCCCCGCAGTTTGCGGCGATAGGCTACCGGCGCGCTCTGGATCAGCTGGTCGCACAATTCCACCCGCAGCCGTTCCAGCCCCTCGGGATCACGCTGGGCCATTTCCCGCAGCTTGTCGAATTCCGGCAATGTGATATTCATGGTGTATACCTCTTAGGCTAACCAATCACCCCTGGGTGTATTGGCGTCCTGCCCCCACAGTGAACAATTCCGACAGTCGGGCGGTCGGCGGAATCGCGCAAACTAATAAGGTTATAAAAATTTGCATTCCATGAAGTCTATACTACACTCGCGCGCCACCCTGTGAAGCCTTGACGTTTTGGTCGAATTCTGTTCAAGGGGTGGTTATTACTTGTCGCATGCTTATAACCTTGATGGCTAAGGCTTGTGGATCAAACAGTTAGTCCCGCCCTATACGCCCTGTATCACTCCGTTGTTGTTTTGTTATTGTTTGGCAGCGGCGCTGTCCGGGTTGCGGCACATTCCGCCCTTGCGCACGTGATTGGAAGCCGGCATTGTGACGCCAATATGTTGAATTTTCAGACAACCGGTGTTCGAACAGCCGAATGACCGGTGCAGTTGGCAACGGGGTAACGGAGTGACAGGTTTCAAACGTGAATTACTGCGGGACATTCGTGAGCGTGTGCCCGCCCTGGCGCCGGATGCGGCTTCGCTGGCGGCTGCCCAGGCGGCAGTGTTGCTGGCCATTACCGATGACGCCTGGCATCCGGAACTGGTGCTGACCCGGCGGGCCGTGAATCTCAACTCCCATGCCGGGGAAGTGGCGCTGCCCGGCGGCAAGCGCGATGCCAGCGACCCCGACCTGGCCGCCACCGCGCTGCGGGAATCCCACGAGGAAATCGCCCTGCCGCCTTCCAAGGTGGAGCTGCTGGGTGCGCTGCCGGTGGCGGAATCCCGCTGGGGCCTGCAAGTTGTCCCGTTTGTCGGTATCATTCCCCACCGGATCGAACTGACCCCCAACGAAGCCGAAATCGACTGCATTTTTCGCGTTCCCCTGCGCTATTTCCTCGAAAGTCCGCAGGTGGAATTCAGCGAGCGCGAGCACGAAGGCGTGCGTTACCGCATCCCCGGCTTTCATTTCGAGGATCAGATCATCTGGGGGCTCACCGCCCATTTCATAACGGATTTCTGCAATCGGATCTTCGATACCGGGTTTGACTATTTCCGGCCACGACCGATCACCACCAAGGGGAAAACACCATGATGTACACACTGGGCGATCGCCGCATCGAAACTGCTGGCGACGACTACTACATCGCGCACAACGCCACCGTCATTGGCTCGGTCATTCTGGAAAAGGATGTGAGCATCTGGTTCAACGTGGTGATTCGCGGTGACAACGATCCGATCCGCATAGGCGAGGGCACCAACATCCAGGATGGCTCGGTGCTGCATGCGGATGTGGGTGTGCCGCTCACCATCGGCAAGTACGTCACCGTCGGCCACAAGGTGATGCTGCACGGCTGCGAGATCGGCGACAACAGCCTGATCGGCATCAACGCGGTGGTGCTCAACGGCGCCAAGATCGGCAAGAACTGCATCATCGGCGCCAATGCGCTGGTGCCGGAAGGCAAGGTGATTCCCGACAACTCCATGGTGATGGGCTCGCCCGGCAAGGTGATTCGCGAAGTCACCGACAAGAATCTCATGCTGATCAAGATGAGCGCGCTGAGCTATGTCGCCAACTACAAACGTTTCAAGACTGATTTCAAGGTGGACGAACGCGGATGAGCAAGCCGGCGAAAGAGGACGTTGTCCTTTCCCCCTGCGTGGGCGTGTGCGCCCTCGACGACGATGACATTTGTATCGGCTGCTGGCGTAGCGGCGCCGAGATCACCCGCTGGGGTTACGTCGACAACGACGGCCGGCGGGCAATTCTGAAAAACGTTCAAGAACGGCTGAAGAAGGCAAACTGAATGACCACCATTGGCACTCCATTATCCCCCACGGCCACCCGCGTTCTGCTGTGCGGCTCCGGCGAACTGGGTAAAGAAGTCGTGATTGAACTGCAGCGGCTGGGCTGCGAAGTCATCGCCGTCGATCGTTACCCCAACGCCCCGGCCATGCAGGTGGCGCATCGCAGCCATGTCATTTCGATGCTGGATGGCGTTGCGCTGCGCAAGGTGATCGAAAGCGAAAAGCCTCACTACATCGTGCCGGAAATCGAAGCCATCGCCACCGATACTCTGGTGGAACTGGAGCGCGAAGGTTACACGGTGGTGCCAACGGCCCGCGCTGCCCAGCTCACCATGAATCGCGAAGGCATCCGGCGGCTGGCGGCAGAAGAACTGGCGCTGAAAACGTCCCCTTACCGCTTCGCTTCCACGCACAAGGAATATCTTGAAGCCATTGCCGCCATCGGCTTGCCCTGCGTGGTGAAACCCATCATGAGCTCGTCCGGCAAGGGGCAGAGCACTGTCAAAACCCAGGCCGATATCGAGAAAGCCTGGCACTACGCCCAGGAAGGCGGCCGCGCCGGTGCCGGCAAGGTCATCGTCGAGGGCTTCGTCGATTTCGATTTTGAAATCACCATGCTCACCGTGCGCCACGAAGGCGGCACTACCTTTTGCGAACCCATCGGCCATCGTCAGGAAAAAGGCGACTACCGCGAATCCTGGCAGCCGCAGCCCATGAATCCCAAAGCGCTGCAAAAGGCACAGGACATGGCGCGTACGATCACCGATGCGCTGGGTGGTCGTGGCATCTTCGGCGTGGAGTTGTTCGTAGCCGGTGATGAGGTGATCTTCAGCGAGGTGTCGCCGCGCCCCCACGACACCGGCATGGTGACACTGATTTCCCAGGATCTGTCGGAATTCGCGCTGCATGCCCGCGCCATTCTGGGTTTGCCGATTCCTGCCACTCGTCAGCTGGGGCCGGCGGCGTCCGCCGTGATTCTGGTGGAAGGCGAGTCCACCCAGATGACCTACGGCAACCTGCAGGAAGCGCTCGCAGAACCAGATACCCAGCTGCGCCTGTTCGGCAAACCGGAAGTGAAGGGCAGTCGTCGCCTGGGTGTGGGATTGGCATTGGGCGATAACGTCGATGATGCCGTGGCCAAGGCCCTGCGAGTGGCCGGAGCAGTGCGAGTGAGCTTCTGATGACGCATGGACGCCGCTGGATACGGACATCCCTGAGTTGGCTGGTGTTGTTGGCCGGCGCCTGCATCAGCGCGTGCAATGGCTCCGCGCATTCGACCACAGGCAGTCTGCAGCGGGTGGCGTCGGCGCCATTGCCGCCAGCGGATCAATCGCTGGTGGTGCAATTCCTGGGTGCCGGCGGCGTCTATCTGCGTCAGGGTGATCAGGCGCTGCTGGGTGATCCGTTCTTCTCCAATCCGCCGCTGTCGCATTGGATTTTCGGTCGCCCGTTGCAGGTGAAAGCGGACGTGATCGATGCCCATCTTCCACCCATGAACGGTGTGCAGGGTATTCTGGTGGGGCACGGACATTTCGACCATGCGCTCGACGTTCCTTACATCGCGGGCAAGTTGCCGGACAGTGTCAGGGTCTACGGCAGCGAAACCATTCCCAACCTGTTTGCGGCGATCCTGCCGGCCGCGCGGCTGGTGGATCTGACGCCCCACATGGCGGTGGCGGGCGAGGGCGGGCAGTGGGTCTACCTGAGTCCGCGCCTGCGCATCCTGCCGATCCAGTCCCAGCATTCACCCCATGTGGGCGATGTAGTTTTCGCCAGCGATCGCATCACTCATCCGCTGTCCCGCGCCCCCGCCGCCATGTTCGACTGGCAGGCGGGCACCAATCTCACTTTCGTCATCGATTTTCTGGATGCAGCCCAGCAGGTGAAATTCCGCGTGTTCTACCAGTCATCCGCGTCCCCCGATACCGTGGGTTTTCCGCCGGACTGGCTGCTGGCAGACAATATTCCGGTGGATCTGGCCCTGCTCTGTGCCGCCAACTACAACCATGTCGACGGCTATCCCGAAGGCATCCTCAAGGCGCTGAAGCCCCGTCAGGTCATGCTGATTCACTGGGAACGCTTCTGGGATGACTACAGCACCGAAACCGCCACGCCGCTGCCGGGAATGGATTTTGCTGATCTGGAAGCACGCATCCGTTCCGTGCTGGAACCCTCGGTGCCTGTATGGTTGCCGATGCGTGGCGGCAGTATTCAGCTGGAGCACTGACATGATCAATGGTCTCAAGATCGGCATTGCGCTGGGCAGTGGATCGGCCAGGGGCTGGTCGCATATCGGTGTGTTGCGCGCATTGTTGCGGCATGGCATCGAGCCCGACATCATCGCCGGCACCAGCATCGGTGCGCTGGTGGGTGCCTGCTACGCCGCCGGCAAGCTGGATGAGCTGGAAACCTGGGTCACCGGCCTGGGCTGGCGTGATGTGGTCAGCCTGCTGGACGTGAAGCTCAACGGCGGCCTGATCGAAGGTCGCAAGGTGTTCCAGTTCTTCGAACAGCACATGCAGGATCTGACCTTCGACCAGCTGCACAAACCCTTCGCCGCCGTCGCCACCGATCTGCAGACCGGCCGGGAAATCTGGCTGCAGCACGGTCATCTGGCCGAGGCCGTGCGTGCCTCCATTTCCATTCCCGGCCTGTTCACGCCTTATCGTGCCCAATCCGGCCGTTATATGGTTGACGGCGGACTGGTGAATCCGGTGCCGGTTACCCTGTGCCGGGCGCAGGGGGCGGATCTGGTGATTGCGGTGAATCTCAACGCCGAAATCGTCGGCAAACATTTGCGCAATTCCCGCAAGATGAGCACCGAATTCGCCGAGCGGCAACCGGATGACGAAACGCCACCGGAACCCTCCCAGGATCAAAAGGACATGCGCAAGGCGGAAGGGGATTTCCTGCGCCGCATCTCGCAACTGTTCGTCGACAGCAGCGGCAACGTGACGGAAGAAGACGGCATGGCCAGCCCCGGCGTCATGGACGTCATCGCATCCTCCATCAACATCATGCAGGATCGTGTCACCCGCAGCCGCATGGCGGGTGATCCCGCCGATCTGGTGCTGACACCGCGGCTGTCCCATCTCGGACTGATGGAGTTCTACCGCGCCGCCGATGCCATCGCCGAGGGCGAGCAGACCGTGGAATATTCCCTGCCCATGCTGAAAAACCTGTTGGGGCTGGAGGAGCCCTGATCTGCGTACAATTCCCATTACGGAAATTCGCAGTCGCCATCTATAATGTTGGCCGGGTTCATCGTTTTCTTTTGTATCCTGCGGGGAGTGAACAAGGGACATGCTGAAATTACAGTTCAGGGATCAGCGTCAGCCAGCCGTCTGGCTGGTGGAATCTGTCATGACCATCGGTTCCGGGCCCAGGAACCACGTGGTGATCAATGAATCCGGGATCGATGAACTGCATGCCCGTCTCACCAAGGAAGGCGACAACATCTACCTCTCCGACAATGGCAGCTTCGGCGGCACGTTCGTCAACGGCAACAAGATCGGCCAGCACTTTCAATTGCGCCCTGGTGACAGGATCCGGGTCGGCAAGGTGGAGCTGGAAATCATCGATCCCAAGGCCGGTGGCGAAAAACCCGCAGCGGCCAGCGCGCCTCGCGCCGACTGGAGCCTCATGGCCATCACCGGCGAACTCAAAGGCAAAAGCATTCCCGTGCATGGCACGTTGGTGTTCGGCCGCTCCAGCAGCTGCGACATCGTCATCAACGACGCGCACATGTCGCGCCGTCACGCCGAGGTAAATCTGAAAGACGGCATTCTGCGGCTGGTGGATCTGAAATCCTCCAACGGCACCTGCGTGAACGGAAAAAATGTGGGTGAGCAGATTCTCAAGCCCGGCGACAAGATCAGCTTCGATCAGGTGACGTTTCTGGTGGCGGGCCCGGCCAACGCCAAGGTTGAACTGCCGCAGGACGACGATGACGAATCCACCGTGTTCCGCGCAGCACCCATTCCCCGTCGCCCGCAGGCAGCGGCACCAAAACCGGCAGCGCCGGCGGCGCCCGCACCATCCGCCCGGGTGGAAGCCAAGGTCAGCGCAGCCCCTGCCGGCGGCAGTCGCACGCCCATGATGGTTGGCGTGGTGGCGGTGGTATTGGTGATCGCCGTCGCTGTGGGCTTCATGCTGTTCAAGTAGCGGCTTTGTTTGCGCTCTTGCGGCGCGCTGCCTTGCCCTTGTCGCTGGTGACGCGGGCGGTCTTCACCAGATTGTCCTTGATCTGCAACGTTTCGATCCGGTAATTGCCGATTTTCACGCACAGGTTGTGTTCGGGAATATGTTCCAGTTGCTCGGTGATCAGACCGTTCAGCGTTTTCGGCCCCTTGGTGGGCAAATGCCACTTCAGCGCCTTGTTGATATCGCGAATGGTAGCCAGACCGTCGATGATGAATGAGCCGTCGTCCTGCGGGTGAATGTCCTGGCTGCTGCTGGAAGCAAAATCCGTGGTGAACTCCCCCACAATCTCTTCCAGAATATCCTCCAGCGTGACGATGCCCTGCACGTCGCCGTACTCGTCCACCACAAACCCCATGCGGCGCTTCACCTTCTGGAAATTCATCAGTTGGGTGCTGAGCGGTGTGCCTTCGGGAATGAAGTAGGGCTCTGCGGCCTGCTGCATGATCTTCGCCTTGTTCAGCTCGTCTTCCATCAGCAGACGGCTGATCTTGCGCAGGTGCAGCACGCCCACCGGGGCGTTCAGATCCGACTTGTACACCGGCAGCCGCGTATGCTGGGCTGAGCGCAGAAAATTGACGATGTCGCCAAGGTCTTCATCCAGATCGATGCCCACCACCTCGTGCTTGGGAATCATGATGTCATCCACCGAGACTTCTTCCAGATCCAGAATGCTCAGCAGCATGCCTTTGTGTCGTTTGGGCAGCATGGCACCGGCTTCGCTCACCACCGTGCGCAATTCCTCGCGACTCAGGTGATCCGAGCCGGCCTGCTCCGCTGTGACACCCACCATGCGCAGTAGCCCATTGCAGATGACATTCAGCAGCCACACCAGCGGGTACATGGCGGTCATCATCGGCGTGAGAATATAACTGGCGGGGAATGCCACGGATTCGGGTTTGATGGCGGCGAGAGTCTTGGGTGTGACCTCGGCAAACACCAGAATGATCAGCGTCAGCAGCCCCGTCGCAATCGCGATGCCGCTGTCACCCCACAGGCGCATGGCGATCACCGTGGCGATCGACGATGCCAGAATGTTCACAAAGTTGTTGCCGACCAGGATCATGCCGATCAGGCGGTCGGGACGCGACAGCAGCTTGTCCACCAGAATGGCGCTGCGTTGTTTTTTCTTCACCAGATGACGCAGCCGGTAGCGGTTCAGCGTCATCATGCCGGTTTCAGAACTGGAGAAGAACGCTGACATCACGATCAGCACGCCGAGGATTGAAAACAGGACGGATATCGGTATGTCGTTCACGGGCAAACCCGGGCGGTAGTCATGGCAGTGTCAGTAATGGAAGGGAAAGAGGTCGGGCTGGCATCAGGTGCGCTCCAGAATCACTTCCAGCACCACCTTGGAACCGAAATACGCCAGCGTCAGCAGGACGAACCCCGACAGCGTCCATTTCACCGCCACCATGCCGCGCCAGCCCCACAGAAAGCGTCCCGTCAGCAGCATGGCCAGTACGCCCCAGGCTGCCAGCGCAAAGGCGGTTTTGTGGATCAGATGCTGTGCAAAGAAGTCATCCACGAACAGCAGTCCCATGCCGATCGCCATCGTCAGCAACACCATGCCAATCGCTATCAGGTCGAACAGCGTGTGCTCCATGGTCTGCAGCGGCGGCAATATGCGCAGGATGTCGTGAATGTGACGATGCTTGAGCTGGTAGTTCTGGATCCACAGCAGCATCGCCTGGGACAGCGCCAGCGCGATCACGCTGTAGGCCACGATGGACAACAGGATATGCGCCACCAGTCCGCTGCTCATGTTCAGGTGTGGTGTCACGGTGTCGTGCCCCACCAGATTGGCCAGCAGACCAATGCAGGCGGCCGGGTAAGCGGGCGCCATCAGGGATTCAATGTCGCGGAACAGAATGATGAAGGTGCCGCAAGCCGCCAGCACAAACCCGAACAATGACAATACATTCACCATCCCCAGCGCGATGCCGGTGTCAGTGAACAGCGCGTGATTCAGATTGGTGGCGTGCAGAACCAGCCCAACCAGAGCGATTCCCAGCAGCAGGGGACGTTTGACAGGGATATTGGTGCGAAGGCTTTGCACCAGCAGAAAGGCAGCAGACCCGTAACTGATACAAGCGAAGATTCCCGCGATGATCGCCAGGGACATGGCGGCGGAGCGCTCCTTACTGGATTCGGTGAAGGGCTAAGTGTGGCACAAGGCTGTCAATAAGGAAACTGGCTGCGCTATACTTCCCGCCCCTCAGAAAAATTCCAAAAGAAGACACCGCCATGTTTGACACACTGACCGAACGCCTCAGTAACAGCCTGCGCAGCGTCACCGGCAAAGCCCGCCTCACCGAAGACAATATCAAGGACACCCTGCGCGAAGTGCGCATGGCCTTGTTGGAAGCGGACGTTGCCCTGCCGGTGGTGAAAGACTTCATCGAGAAGGTGAAGGAGCGTGCGGTCGGTCAGGAAGTGATGAAGAGCCTGAGCCCCGGCCAGGTGTTCATCAAGATCGTAAACGAAGAACTCGTGCATATGATGGGTGACGCCAACGACGCCCTGAAACTCAACACCCAACCGCCCGCAATCATTCTGATGGCCGGCCTGCAGGGTGCCGGTAAAACCACCACCGTGGGCAAGCTGGCCAAATACCTCAAGGAGCGGCAGAAGAAAAAGGTGCTGGTCACCTCCGCCGACGTATACCGTCCCGCCGCGATCAAACAGCTGGAAACGCTCGCCAACGATCTGGGCGTGAATTTCTTCCCCAGCAGTGCCGACCAGAACCCCGTGGACATCGCCCGCAACGCCATCGCCGAAGCCAGAAAGTCCCTGGCGGATGTGGTCATCGTGGACACCGCCGGCCGTCTCGCCATCGACGAACAGATGATGGACGAGATCAAGCAACTGCACGCGGCGATCAATCCCATTGAAACCCTGTTCGTGGTCGACGCCATGACTGGTCAGGACGCCGCCAACACTGCCAAGGCCTTCAACGACGCCCTGCCGCTCACCGGCGTGGTCCTCACCAAGGCCGACGGTGATGCTCGTGGTGGTGCCGCCCTGTCCGTGCGCCACATCACCGGCAAGCCCATCAAGTTCATCGGCGTAGGCGAAAAGACCGATGCGCTGGAACCCTTCTACCCCGACCGTATCGCCTCCCGCATTCTGGGCATGGGCGACGTGCTTACCCTGGTGGAAGAAGCCGAGCGCAAGCTGGACAAAGAAAAAGCCGACAAACTGGCCAAGAAGCTGAAGAAAGGCAAGGGCTTCGACCTGGAAGACCTGCTGGAGCAGTTCCAGCAGATGAAGAACCTGGGTGGCATGGCCGCCATGCTGGATAAGCTGCCGGGCATGGGCGGGATGGCGCAGATGGCCCAGCAGGGCAGCGCGGCGGACAAGGAGTTCAAGCGCATGGAAGCCATCATCTATTCCATGACCCCGCTAGAGCGCCGCAAGCCGGATGTCATCAACGGCTCCCGCAAGCAGCGCATTGCCGCCGGCTCCGGCACCCAGATCCAGGATGTGAACCGGGTGCTGAAGCAACACGCCCAGATGCAGAAGATGATGAAGAAGCTCACCTCCAAGGGCGGCATGAAGAACATGATGCGCGGGATGAAGGGCATGATGGGTGGCGGCGGCTTCGGCGGCGGCGGTATGCCGCCGTTCAAGATGTGACGGGCTTTCCTTTCACCCGTAATTCCCGTAGAATTCAGCGCCTTCCGCCGTCCGTGCACCCTCGAAATGCCAGCGGGTCGGCGGGTAAGCGCTGCTTAAACACAACGAATTCAGCAGGTTACTGAAGCCCCAGATGGTTATCAGCGGCCTGTTTTACGTTTTAAATCGCTGAACAGTCAGTTTGAAACAAAGGAAACAGAAACCATGGTAACTATTCGTCTTGCTCGTGGCGGCTCCAAGAAGCGTCCTTTCTACCACGTCGTGGTCACCGACAGCCGCAGCGCCCGTGATGGTCGCTTCATCGAGCGCGTAGGCTTCTTCAACCCTATCGCTACCGGCGCTGAAGAGCGCGTCCGCTTCGACGTAGAGCGCGTGGAATATTGGGTAGGCACTGGTGCACAGATGTCCGATCGCGTGTCTTCTCTGCTCAAGCAGGCCAAGAAGGCTGCTGCCTGATTGACGCCATGAGCGAATGGGTTGTGGTGGGGAAGCTGATGTCCCCGTTCGGTGTGAAAGGCTGGCTCAAGCTGTACTCCCATACCCAACCCATTGAAAACATTGCAACATATGAACCCCTCTGGATGAAGCAGGGGGAGTGCTGGCAGCCCATCAACCTTGAACATGTTCAGCGACATGGCAAGGGCCTGGTGGCCAAGATCAAGGGTTGTGACAACCGTGATCAGACCCCGGCCTATATCGGGTGTGATTTAGCAATCAAGCGCGAGCAGCTGCCAGCGCTGGAACAGGGTGACTTCTACTGGACCCAGCTTGAAGGGCTCAAGGTGGTCACCACGGCAGGTGAGTTCCTCGGTATCGTGGACCACCTGCTCGAAACCGGATCCAACGATGTGCTGGTGGTGCATCCCGCCACCGGCAGTATCGACCAGCAGGAACGCCTGATTCCCTATCTGTGGGAGGATGTGGTGACTGCGGTGGATCTGGAGCGCGGTGAAATGACCGTGGACTGGGACAAGGATTTTTGACCGGGGAATCGAGGTGAGCAGATGAAGTTTTCCATCGTCACCTTGTTCCCGGAGATGTTCAAGGCCATTAGTGAGCACGGCATTACCAGCCGGGCGGTGAAAAATGGCCTGATCGAGCTGGATTATGTGAACCCGCGGGATTTCACCCACGATTTTCACCGTACTGTGGATGATCGCCCCTATGGGGGTGGCCCAGGGATGTTGATGCTGGTGGAGCCGCTGCTGGCCGCCATTGCCCAGGCGAAGCAGAATCTGGCAGCGCGCGGTGTTGAACAGGCCAGGGTGGTGTATGTATCGCCCCAGGGCCGGCGCTTCGATCAGCACGCGGCGCGCACCTTCAGCCAGCAGCCAGGAATGATTTTCCTGTGCGGCCGCTACGAAGGCATCGACGAGCGGGTGATCGAGCTGGCGGTGGATGAAGAGTGGTCCATCGGTGATTACGTGCTGAGTGGTGGTGAGCTGCCGGTGATGGCGATGATCGATGCCACGGCCAGATTGCTGCCCGGTGTGCTGGGCCACAAGGATTCTGCCAGCGAAGATTCGTTTTTTGAGGGGCTGTTAGACTGCCCCCACTATACCAGGCCCGAGGATTACCAGGGCAGGGTGGTACCACCGGTGTTATTGAGCGGCAACCATGCCGCCATCCGGCGCTGGCGACTCAAGCAGTCGCTGGGCCGAACCTGGCAACGGCGGCCGGATCTGCTGGAAGGCAAAGTCCTCACCAGCGAGCAGGCAAGGCTGTTACAGGAATATCGGGACGAACAGGAGCAATCCTGAACGTTCCTTCGTTCACGACGTGAATGAGGTCATGTCAATGAGTCGAGAGCCTTGGTTCTCCCGTTGAAGCCCTCCTCTGACGTCATAGATAGAGGTCGTTACCATGAGCGGTAAGAACAAAATCATTCAGGAAATCGAAAACGCGCAGATGAAAACCAACGTGCCGGCGTTCGGCATTGGTGACACGGTTATCGTCAACGTGAAGGTGCAGGAAGGCGATCGCAGCCGTCTGCAGGCGTACGAAGGCGTGGTGATTGCCAAACGTAATCGCGGCCTGAACTCGTCCTTCACTGTGCGCAAGATTTCCAGCGGCGTGGGTGTAGAGCGTGTATTCCAGACGCACAGCCCGCTGGTAGACAGCATTCAGCTGAAGCGTCGTGGTGCCGTGCGCCGCGCCAAGCTGTACTTCCTGCGCGACCGCGCCGGCAAGTCTGCCCGTATCCGCGAGAAGCTCAACTGATCAGCGATCGGTTGAACAAAGGAAGCGCCCTTGTGGCGCTTTTTTTGTGGCTGGCGTTTGTCGGACGTTCCGGTCGCGAGGCGGTTGCAATCCGGTGATGCTGATTGCCTCGTTGCAGTATTGGGATGTTGATGGCGGCAAAGGGGGGGGTGCTTTAAGGGCAGCCTTTCAGCGGTTGTCGCTTTCCTTGGGCGGTTTCCCTGGCTCGTCGCTGCTGAGGGTCATAATGACGCGGGCATTCTCTGTCACGTCTTTAATGTCCAGATAGCCGATGGCGCCGGGGTCCTCGGCAACCATTTGCAGCATCGCCTGGGGCGAGGTTGCCACGACGGGCAGTCGGCCCCGGCCGCTAAACAGGTAGTAGGCCCGGTAGCGTTTCAGTTCGATGCCATCGAGCTCCACTACCCGACGGTAGAAGTCGTGAAACACGGGATGGTCGTCCGGCAGGTCGATGGCGCGGATCTCGCGGCCGCCGCCTGGAAAAAGCGACAACCGGCCCAGGAAGATTTTTTTCAGTTCCTGGTGGCTGAGCGAGGCGAGAGGATTTTGCGGGTGCACCACTACGGCGATATCCGCGCGCGCAGCCGGGAGCCACAGCAGCAGTGTCGCCAGCAGAAGGTTCAGCAGTGCGGATGAGGGATTACGTTGCACTATCAAAACACCACATCGAGGATGAAGGTTGTCATTGATGTATGGTCTGGAGGATTCGGTGTGGTCACCACGAAATGGCTGATCCCCGACACAAAGTCAAAATATTGCCACTCGGCTTTCAATGCGACGTGGGGGTGAATGTCGTAGCGCACGCCGACCGTCCAGGTGTGATGTTCGAAATTCAGGCTTTCTATGAACGCACGGGTGTCGACTCGTAGCTGGTCGAGCTGATCCACTTGTTCCTGAAACAGCAGCACGGTCTGTCCTTCCGGCCAAATTTCGTAGGTTTGGCCCAGTGTCTGCAGCGTGTCTTGGTTGAATTCATTCTTGTGGCGACCGGCCACGAGGTAGGGTGTGACCTGGTCGATGCGATACTGCAGTGACAGATACCAGCCCTGGGCGTTGTTGGTGTAGCCGTCTTCGGTGTTGTGGATATCAAAAACTTCGCCCGTGACAGAGAATTTACCCAGATCCCAGCGCAACCCCAGCGTCTGGTAGCGGTACCAGTTGTCGTTGGCAGAAAGCTGCTGATTGACGTCGCTGAATACGGGATCCAGCAGCTGGCCTGCAGCCTGGTAAAGCGCCTGGATTTCGCCGATATCAGACAGGGTGATATCCGTCTGCAGCATCAGCAGACCGTAGCGCAGGGTGAGCTGATCCATCCGCAAGGTCAGGTTGCCACCCAGCAGCGGGTCGACGTTGATTTCCAGTGTGTCCCTCGAGCGGCGGGTGGTGCCGGCGAGCAGTTGCGCATCCAGACTGTAGTCGCCCCAGTCGGTCAGGTAGACCAGGTCGGCGCCGTCGAAATTGCTGAAGGGGAGGGTGATGGGCGCGTAGACATCGATCGGTGGACGTGCCCAGACATAGGAATAGCCCACGTCGAGGGTTTCGGAGTACAGGTAGAGGGGGGTTCTCATGCGGCCCAGTCGCATACGCCAGGCATCGTTGAGCTGATAGCCCACAAAGAGCCAGTCGAGTACGGGTTCGAAGGCGTCGGTGTCATCCCAGCTGTAGCCCCGACTGATCATCTGGGCGGTGAGCGACAGGCGCTCTGCCAGATTCAGGTTGAGTTGCAGGCCCAGTACGCTGTCACCCTCGAGATCCCATTGGTCGTCGGTGTAGTCCTGGTATTGCAGGCCCTCGTCTGCCAGCTTGCCGGCGGCCAGCGACGCAAATCCGGATAGTGACCAGTTCTGCTGGGCCAGTGCCAATCCCGGCATCAGCAGCAGTAGTAGTAGTGCCATGATGGGTACGCGGTACAACATGTCCCTGTCCAACGTTCGTTTACACAACCACACGGATTCAACACCCCAATTCAAGGCCGGGGAGTATAAAATGAGCAACCGTTGGATGAACAGTGGTAACGCCAGGAATGCGCCATGGATAACAACAGCAGAATAGGATTGCGCATCATGCTGATCGCTGTGATCGGCGGGACGGCGTTTCTGTTGTATCTGGCGCTCAATGTGATTTTGGCCTCTATCAATGGCGCCCGGCTGGACGAGCTGCAGCATCATCACTATCCCATCATCGAGGATCTGCGGCTGCTGAAGCAGGATCTGCAGTCCATTCGGGAAGGGTTTGCCGCGACGGTGGGGATGGGTGATCCCCTGTTGCTGGAGGATACGGCGTCGCTGGTGCTGGAGGTGGAAAGACGACTGGAGCGCCTGCTATCCCGCGATGAGCGCCTCAAGGTTCCGCTGCAGGTGCTGCAGCAGGGGTTTGCGACCTATGCGGCGAATGCCACGGCCCTTGCGCAACAGATGCTGGATCATCCCGACGACCTGCCCCGCTACCATGAACAGATGACGGCCTCGCTGCAGACCCTGGAGCGTCTGCAGCGCCAGATCCAGCAGTTGCAGGTGCAGCGTCAGCGCATGTATGGCGAGCTGCTGGATCAGACTCATCGGGCGGTCAATCAGGCCAACCTGTGGGGCGCGCTGCTGGGGGTGGCGGTCATTATCGGGCTGGTGCTGCTGGCCTGGACGATCTCGCGTCGGGTGGTGCGGGATATCGAAAAGAGTGATCGCCTGAAGGATGAGTTTCTGGCGGCCATCAGTCACGAGTTGCGCACACCGATGAACGGCATCATTGGCGCGTTGAGTCTGTTACGCACCACCGGCGTCGATGAGGAACAGAAAAACTGGATCGAGATTGCGAGCCGCTCCGCCAACGGCATGATGATGTCCATCGATGATCTGCTGCAGTTCAGTGAACTGGCGGCGGGGCAGGAGCAGCTGCTGACGTCGGTGTTCATGTTGCGGCCGGGGTTGGAGCGGTTGTTGGAGTCCCAGCGACCGGAATTTACTGACAAGAATCTGCTGTTTGAATTTCATGGTGGTGCGATTCTGGACCGCCTGATCGTCAGTCATGAAGCCAAGATTCTGTATGTTGTCCGTCATCTGCTCAGCAATGCGTTGAAGTTCACTGAGCGCGGCGGTGTGTTGTTGTCGGTGTCACAGGCCAGCCAGACATCCGAGGAGGGCGACGCTACCATTCGCGTGCTGGTGCAGGATAGCGGGCCGGGCATCGCGCCGGAGCATTTGCAGTCGGTGTTCCGGCCATTCCGCCAGCAGGATGGTTCGTTTAGCCGGCGTCATCAGGGCATGGGGATTGGCTTGGCCACGTGCCACGCGATTGCGCACTTGCTGAAAGGCTCATTGCAGGTGCGTAACCGGCCTTCCGGTGGGCTGGAGGTGGAATTTCTGTTTCCAGTGAAGTTTGCGGATCTGGCGCGGGAAACGCGGGTCGAGAAAGGGCGCGTTCAACCGCAGCGCAGCAAGGTGGTGCTGGTGGTGGAAGACAATGCGGCCAATCTGGCAGTGCTGAAAGGTCATCTGCAGCAACTGGGTTATCACGTGCTGAGTGCCCGGCACGGCCGCCAGGCGGTGGACTTGATGCAAAGCCGGCTGGTGTCGCTGGTGATCATGGATTGCCAGATGCCGGTGATGGATGGCTTCGAGGCGGCACGGGCGATTCGCAAGTTGCCGTCGCCGTTGTGCGACACGCCGATCATTGCGTTGACGGCGAACGTGATGGACATGGATCGGCAGCGTTGTCGCGACGCTGGCATGAATGCCTTTGTGCAGAAGCCGGTGGCCCTGCCGGACCTGCAGCGCGTGATTGCCAGTGTTGAAGTCAGCGAAACTGCGTAGACGTCAGCCTTCGAACCGGTAAGGCAAAAACTCCCGCTCATTCTCGTTGATGTGAATCTTCTTGCCGATGGGCGGAAATGCCCGCTGTGGGCAGTTGTCCCGCTCGCATACCCGGCAGCTCACGCCGATTGGCACTGCTGCTGCCTTGTCATTCAAATCAATTCCCACGGAATAAATCAGTTGCGGCGCGTGCTGGATTTCGCAGCCCAGCCCGACGGCGAAGGTCTTCTGCGGCATCAGGAAACCGCCTTCGGTGCGGCTCACGGTGCGGGCGATGCAGAAGTAGGTTTTGCCGTCGGGCATCTGGGCCACCTGGCGCAGAATTTTTCCCGGCTGGGCGAAGGCGTCGTGCACGTTCCAGAGCGGACAGGCGCCACCGACGCGGGCGAAATGAAAACTGCTGGCGCTCTGGCGCTTGGAAATATTCCCCGCCGCATCCACCCGCACGAAATAGAACGGAATGCCTTTTTCGCCGGGCCGCTGCAGAGTGGATAGGCGATGGCAGATCTGCTCGAAACTCACGTTGAAAATGATTTGCAGGCGTTCGATGTCGTAGCGTTCCTGCTGGGCTTTTTTCAGGAACGCGCTGTAGGGCATCAACAGCGCGCCGGCGAAATAATTCGCCAGACCCACCCGACACACCGCTTCGGTTTCCGCGCTGGAAAAACGGGCCTGACGGATCATCTCATCCATCAGCGGCTGCTGTTCCAGCAGGCAGATCTGATGAGCGAGCTGGAACACGCGCTGCTTGAGTGACAGCAGTTTCGACAGCGTGAGCCGGCGCGGCTGCGGTTCGAACTGGCGCAGGCGATCACCTTCGGCGTCCATTACCACCGTAATACTATGCTGGCGTTGCAGGTAGTCGATCAGCTTCGCTTCCCCTTCGCCCGACGCCAGTTTTTCCTGTTCCGCCAGCCTTTCTGCAGCGCGATCGAGTCCGTCGAAATAGTTGTTCTGGTAGTAGAAGTAATCCCGCACTTCCTCGTAGGGAAACTGCGGACCGACGATGGCGCGCACGGCCTCGTCGCCGGTCACGTCCTGAGCCAGGCCGGCGAAATTCTGGTTGGCCTGGTGATAGGACTGGTACAGGGTGAGAAAGTGGCGGGCGAATGCTGGCGAGCGGGAGACGATTTCCTTCAGATCCTGCAGCGCTACCTTTTCATGCTTGAAGAGGGGATCTTCCATGCAGTCCTTCAGTTCTGCCATCAGGCGGTCGTCCTCTTCCTCGGAGAAGTGGGTGAGGTCGATGTCGAACAGGCTGCCCATCTTCAGCAGCACCTGCACGGTGAGGGGGCGCTGGTCGTTTTCGATCTGGTTCAGGTAGCTGGCGGACAGGCCCAGGCGATAGGCCAGCTCGGCCTGACTGAGGTGCTGCTGCTCGCGGAACCGGCGGATCTTGGCGCCGAGGAAGAGTTTGCGTTTGCGGTTGGTCATGGGCTCACTATTGCCTTCGATGCGGCCGCCGGTGCGGGAGGGGCTTTCGGGACACGCCACAAGTACATCCCTGTAGGCTCGACAGCGGCCATCCCTGGCCGCTGACGTTCCCGAAAGCCCCTCCCGCACCGGCGGCCTCAGTTCTGCGCCACATTCGAAATTTGTAAATACTGCAAATTCGCAAAATTTGCAAATTTCGACGATTCGGAGCAAACCCCTTCGCAAGCCCGCACGTTTAACCTGCGAAAACCTTGTCCCCCGCAGTCTCCCTTCCAATAATTCACCCGCATTCAACACCCTTGAATGCCCCCGTTTGCAAAGTTCACAAGACTTTTGAGGTTGCCATGCCGTACACAACCCCCCTCCAGGACATGCAATTCGTACTGTTCGACGTGCTTCAGGCCGACCGCCAGTGGCAGCAGACGCCGGCCTTCGCCAGCCAGGTCGACCGCGATACCGCCCAGGCCATGCTGGGGGAAGCCGCCCGCATCACCGAAGAACGGATTGCCCCCCTGAACCGCTCCGGGGACGAGGAAGGGGCCCAGTGGCATAACGGCAAGGTGACCACCCCCGCTGGCTTCGTAGAGGCCTACCGCACCTGGCGGGAAGGCGGCTTCACCGCCCTCACCGGTAATCCGGAATTCGGTGGCCTCGGGATGCCCAAGGCCCTCGCGGTGCTGGTGGACGAAATGACCTTCGGCACCAATGCATCCTTCGCGCTCTATCCCGCGCTGTCCGTGGGTGCCTGCTTGGCCATCGACGCCCATGCCACCCCGGAACTCCGGCAGCGCTTTCTGCCCAAACTCTATTCCGGTGAATGGTCCGGCACCATGTGCCTCACCGAATCCCATTCCGGCAGCGACCTGGGCCTGATCCGCACTCGCGCCGTGCCCAACGGCGATGGCACCTACGCCATCAGCGGCACCAAGATTTTCATCACCGGCGGCGACCACGATCTTACCGACAACATCATCCACCTGGTGCTGGCCAAGCTGCCGGACGCGCCCGCCGGTTCCCGTGGCATCTCGCTGTTCCTGGTGCCGAAAATCTGGGTGAACGAGGATGAATCCCTGGGCGGCGCCAACGGCGTCAGCTGCGGTTCCATCGAACACAAGATGGGCATCAAGGCGTCCGCCACCTGCGTGATGAATTTCGACGGCGCGCGCGGCTATCTGGTGGGAGAAATCAATCGCGGTCTGAACTGCATGTTCACCATGATGAACTGCGAGCGCCTGTCCATCGGTCTGCAGGGTGTGGGCGCTGCTGAAGCGTCGTATCAGAACGCGGTGGCTTATGCGCGCGAACGCCTGCAGGGCCGTGACGTTGCCAATGCTGACAAATCCCGCGCGGCCGATCCGATCATCGGTCATGCCGACGTGCGCCGCATGCTGATGAATATCCGTTCCACCACCGAAGCGGGCCGTGCGCTGGCGGTGTATCTGGCGATGCAGCTGGATGCCGCCAAGCATGCGGAGTCTGACGAAGCCCGTGCCCGCGCAGATGGACTGAGCGCCATGCTGATTCCGGTGGCGAAGGCGTTCTTCACCGACCTGGGACTTGAGAGCACCGTGCAGGGGCAGCAGGTGTTCGGCGGCCACGGCTACATCCGCGAATGGGGCCAGGAGCAACTGGTGCGCGACGTGCGCATCGCGCAGATTTACGAAGGCACCAACGGCATTCAGGCCATGGATCTGGTGCAGCGCAAGGTGTTCGTCAACCGTGGTGAATTCATGGCGTTGTTCCTGGCAGAGATTGATCAGTTCGCGGCGACAGTGACGGTGACATCGCTGCAACCGTTCGCTCAGCAGCTGAAGCAGCGCACCGAGCAGCTGCGCCAACTCACAGCCTGGTTGCTGGAGCAGGGCGAACAATCCGTGCACGGCCTGGGCGCAGCTGCCTGTGACTATCTGCATGTGGTGGGTTACGTGTCCTACGCCTGGCTGTGGCTGCGCATGATGGCGGCGGCGCAGCAGCAGTCGTCGCCGTTCGCCAATACCAAGCTAAAAACCGGCGCCTACTTTTTCAATCGCGTATTGCCAAGGGTGGAAGGTTTGATCGCCAGTATGAAGGCAGGTGACGCCGATATGATGGCGCTGGCGGTGGACGAGTTCTGACAGTCGCGCTAACGCACACTCTTCGCGTCAGTCAATAAAAAAAGCGCTGCGCCCTAAAATCGGGGCAGCGCTTTTTCTTTGTAAGCGTGAATTATTCCCCGGTCACCACCAGGCTGCCTACCGGCACGCCGCTACGGGTGATGGCCAGACTCTTGGTTTCACCCTTGCCCAGCGTGAACGTCAGCACGTCCATGTCCGGCATCACCAGATAGGCGCTGGTGGCGCCTTTCTCGTTGGCGAATTTCACTTTCACCTCGCGGTTGCCGGAAAACGCCAGTTGCTGGTAATTGGCGGTCGGCAGATTGGCGATGTAGCTGGTGGCGAAGGTGCCGCGATCACTGCGCAACGTCACTACCGTGTTTTCCGGCCAATTGACGCTGGCGGGTTTGGTCTGACGCGGTTGCAGGCGCACCAGGGTATCACTGAAACCAACCGCGTCGTTGCTGGCGCTGATGCGGTGGGCGGTGTTGTCGCGATTTTTGAAATTCAGGCTGGACTTGCTGGAGGCGATGTAGAGCTGCTGGTCGAAGCCGGCCCGTTCCACCACGATTTCCGGCGCCTGGGGCAGGGTGTTGTCGGCGGTGTAGAACAAGGCGAATTCCGGCGCCAGATCATTGATGCGCAGTGTGCCGGTGATCTGCCGGGCAGGTGCGCTGGTAGTGTTGCCGGAAGCTGCTGCAGGCGTCGGCTGTGTCACGGGGGGTGGAGCCGCTGCAGCCGCTGTCGCTGTGGCGGGCGTCAAGCGGGCGAAGGCTGCTGCCATGTCGTTCTTGGTTTTTTCCAGGCAGCTGTTCAGGCTCTGCATCTGCTTTTCGATCTGCGCCACATCGTCACGGCCCTGATAGGCGACGTAACGCTCGTCCCGGCTCAGGGCGTCGCGGGTGGTGTTGCGCAGCCGCAGCGCGTTTTCGTAATCCGTTCTCACTGTGTCGTAGGTGCTCTGGCTTGATGCACTGACGGCGGATTTCTGCGCCTGTTGGCAGCTCAGGTTGGCAGCGTTGAGTTGGCCGTTGACGCGGGAAAAGTGCTGGGTGATCACGCGCAATTCCTGCTGCTTTTCGGCGATGAGGCTGGACAGTTCCGCGCTGCAGCGATCGCCTTTCGCCAGATTCGCGTCGACGGCTTTCTTGGCGGGATGTTGTGGATTGGCGGTAAAGGCCTGCTGTGCCAGTCGTTCGCTGGCTACGTTTTTCTTGTGCGACTGGGTGCTGGCAAGACCCTGATTGGCGTCCCGCAGCACCGGATCGTCAATCCGTTCCGCTTTCAGTGTGTCCAGGGTTTTCTGGCAGCTGGCGGCGTAGGCGGCGCTTTCTTCCCGCACGGTTTCCAGCGACAGCGCCAGTGCCTGTTGCTGCATGCTGGACGAGGCGATCTTGGATTCGATGCGCTCGCAACGGCTGATCTGGTTCTTGACGGTGAAAATCTCGCTCAGGCTGGGGGCTTGCTTGAGCGCGTCGTCACGGCGCTGGCGAAACTCGGCCAGGTGTTGCTTGGCCTGATCCGGTTTCTGATCCTGCAGCGCTTGCTGGGCGGCGTCGCAGGCGGCCAGGGCCTGGTTCATGGCGGGCATGCCCACTTCCACTTCCACATCGCGGCTCACGCGCTGGCAGTATTTCAGGTTGCCGTCCATGTCGCGCTTGCTGGTAGTGAGGATGTCCGGGTTGATGCGGGAGGCCTCGTTCAGCAGCCGCTGATACTGTTGCAGGGCGGCCTGGGCTTGCGGCAGGCGGCCTCCACTGAGATGGGATTTGGCTTCCTTGCAGTAGTCGAATCCTTTGAGAAACTGGGTTACGGCGTCATCGAAACTGTCGGCCCGGCTGGAGGCGCTGAAGGTCGCCGCCAGCAGCAGACAAGCCAGGGAGCCTGCGCTGATCTTTTTCATATTGTGGCCAGTCACTTAAGCAAATCAAAGGGAATGCCCCTCTACCCCTGGGGACACAATCGCTTCCATCTGTTAAGCGTAGACCAGTCTGGCCGCGCCTGAGGTCAGATCAGGATCAGGCTGGCCAGGCCCAGAAACAGGAAGAAACCCATGCTGTCGGTGGCAAAGGTGAGCACCACCGACGAGCCCATGGCGGGATCGCGGCCGGCCCGGTCCAGCAGCACTGGCACGCTGACGCCCAGCAGCGCCGCCAGCACCAGATTCAGAGTGACGGCCATCATCATCACCAGTCCCAGCAGCGGACTCTGGTACAGCCCCCAGGCGAACAGCCCCAGCGCGGCGCCCCACACCAGTCCGTTGATCAGGCCGATGGCGGTTTCCTTGCGATAGATATACCAGAGGGTGTCCCGCTGCACGTGATTGAGCGCCAGTCCCCGGATCATCAGGGCCGAGGTCTGGTGCCCGGTGTTGCCGCCCACGCTCGCCACGATCGGCATCAGGGTGGCCAGCACCACCAGCTGTTCGATGGTGCCTTCGAACAGGCTGATGAAGCGGGTGGCGATGAATGCGGTGAACAGGTTGACGCACAGCCAGGGCCAGCGTTCACGGGCGCCTTCCCAGATGGGGCCAAGCAGATCGGTGTCGGCGCTGAGGCCGGCATTGGCTAGCGCCTGCTCGTCGGCGCGATCGCGCAGAAAGTCCATGATCGCTTCCACCCGCAGGCGGCCAATCACCCGGTGACGCTCATCCACGACCGGCGCGGAAATCAGGTCGTAGCGCTCAAAGGCGTGACCGGCTTCCTCGGCGGAGTCTTCCGGGGAAAAGAACACCACGTTGGGGTCCATCACTTCACTCAGGTGACGATCCACATCGTGTCGCATCAGCGCAATCAGCGGCACGACGCCCACCAGATGTTTGTGGCGATTGACGATGAACAGCTTGTCGGTTTGCGGTGGCAATTCAACGGCGGAACGCACGTGCGCGATGGCCTGATTCACGGTCATGTCGTCGCTGGCGATCAGGCTGTCCTTGCTCATGATCTCGCCCACCGAATCTTCCGGATAGGCGAGACTGGACTCCAGCCAGGTGCGCTCGTTGGCTTCCAGCAGGGCTTTGACCTTTTCCAGCGGTTCACGGGGCAGCAGATCGGCGATTTCTGCCAGTTCCTCGGCATCCAGTTCCTGCAGGATTTTTTCCAGGCGCTCACCCGGAGTGGCTTCCACCATGTCCTCGGCCACCGCTTCGGACAGTTCGATCAGGGCCTGGGCGGCGAGGCTGTCCGGCAGCTCGTGCCAGACCAGCAGGCGCTTGTCGGTGGTGAGCATCTGCAGCAGGTGAGCGGCGTCGGGTCCGTTGAGTTTTTCCAGCGCCCGGTGCAGTTCGTTTTCCTGCTGGCGGATCAGCAGGTTTTCAATCAGGCTGGCGCGCGGTTGGGCCTGACGCTGGGTCATGGCGTGCACCACCTGCTGCTTCTGCAGCAGATCCAGGATGGGCGCAAGACGCTGTTCCAGTTTGGGGCCGGTTACGGAGTCGGTCATGGGCGGAATTCGCGGCAGTCAGGTGGAACCACCCGCTGATTGTACGCAAGGGGCTGCCATTGTGCAGGGGCGTTGTTGCAGTTTTGCGGAGAGCAGACTGCCCGCAGGATGCAGGCAGCCGGTAGTGCAGAACGGTCGGACGGGATCAGAAGCGCCAGGCGAAGGAAACGGTGCCGGTTTTCAGTTCGTAGTCGGTTTCGTCCAGCATCATCATCCACTCGGCGCCTACCTGGAAGCTGCCAAAGTGCAGATCTGCGCCCAGGCCGTAGGAAAAGTCGCCTTCGGTTTCCTTTTCGTCTTCGAGAACCAGGTCAACCTTGCTGAAGCCAACGGCGACGTAGGGGAAAATCATGTCTGCCAGATCGAAGCCACCCTTCACATAGACACCCATGTAGTCGTCCACCTTGAAGGACACGCCATCCGTCTTGTCGCCAGCGGTGCTGGCACCGATGCGACCTTCGACCATGAAATTGTCGTTCAGGCTGCCGCCCAGACGCAGTGCGGCACCTTCGGGCTGTGAATCGGACCAGCCCTCAGCAACCATTCTGAACATCTGGTAGTCGACGCCGATATAGCCTACGGCCATTACCGAGGAGGTGGTCAGCATCATACCGGTTGCCAATGCGGTGCCAAGAAGCGCTTTCTTCATTGTTATTTCCTCTTTGTCCCTGGTTTTTTCTTGTGGAGGCGGGCCGACCGGCAGCGGTCGTGCACGGTTAGCAGCACTATAGATGAGGTTGACTGATTCGGCAAAAGGTTGCGCACAAAAAACCCGCGCTTTCCGGGACAGAAAGGCGGGTTGAGAATGACAGAATCCTGCTTAGCGGGAGTCGTCGGTGGACTTCTGATCGTTTTCGTCCATCACGCGAGAAACGTGCTGGCTGTCCTCGAGGGCTTCAAACATGTCCGAAGCCAGTTCACCAATTTTCTGATTGATTTCACGAATCGTTCCATACACTGTTCCGATCGTTTGTTGGCTGCGTTCCCGCAGCTGTTGTCTGTCTTCATCCAGCAAGCCGTTTTTTTCCAGAATCTCGAACGGCAGATCCGCAATGGACTTGTGCACGTCTTCCACCGTGCGGGCGCCGTTGTCGATGGCGGTCTGGATCATGTCCTTGAGCATTTCGAGTTTGTTCAGCAGTGCCATGGTCGGGTCCTCTCTCCTTGCTAGCAGCTTCTATAGCACCATTTTCCGCCTGGCAACAGTCACTCAGGCCTTGATCTTGCTGCTGAGGGATGACGGCAGGGAGTATTTCAGCACCCGCTTGACCACGCTGCTGTACTGCTTGGCAAACGACCCGGTGTTGTAGGGAATGCCAAAGCGTTCGGCGATTTCCTGCACCTTGGGTGACATTTCGGCATAGCGGTGGGCCGGGATGTCCGGGAACAGGTGGTGCTCGATCTGGTAGCTCAGGTGGCCGCTCATGATGTGCAGCAGACGTCCGCCTTCGAAGTTGCTAGAGCCCAGCATTTGCCGGTAGTACCAGTGACCCTTGCTCTCGTTTTCGCACTCTTCCTCGCTGAACGCCTGGGCGCCCTCGGTGAAGTGGCCGCAGAAAATGATGGATGACGCCCACAGGTTGCGCGCCAGGTTCGCCATGCCGTTGCCCAGCATGACTTTCCAGAAGAACGGACCTGCCAGCGCCGGGAAGAAGATATAGTCCTTGAACACCTGGCGGCCAGCCTTTTTCAGCATCGCCTTGATGTAGGGCTTCTTCTCTTCCAGGTCGAAGGTGCCTTCACGCAGCTTTTCGGTTTCCATTTCATGCAGCGCCACGCCCCACTGGAAGAAAATGCTCAGCAGCGCGAAATACGCGATCTGGATACTGCGCAGCGGGTGCCACGGGGTGTCATCGGACAGGCGCAGCACCGCATAACCATAATCGCGATCCTTGCCCACGATATTGGTGAAGGTGTGGTGCTCGAAATTGTGAGTACGCATCCACGATTTGTTGTCGCAGGCGGTATCCCAGTCGAAATTACGGGAGTGCACTTTCGGATCGTTCATCCAGTCGTACTGGCCGTGCATCACGTTGTGGCCGATTTCCATGTTGTCCATGATCTTCGAGATGGACAGCGCGGTGACGCCGAGCATGAACGCCACCGGCGTGAAGCTGAAGTGAATCAGGGTGCGGCCGGCGATTTCGCAGAAGCGCTGGATGCGGATGATGTTCTGGATGTAGTCGGCATCGCGCTGGCCCAGGTCGGCCTTGATGCTGTCACGCAGCGCGTCGAATTCCTTCTGCAGTTCGGCCAGTTGGGTTTCGCTGAGTTTGCGCTGGCCGGTCATGGCGGCGGGTTTCAGGGCTTCCAGTGCCGGACGGTTTGCAGTGGTCATGGTGGACTCCTTTTCCTTCGATTCAAAGATGATTACAGGGCGATTTCAACGTTGCTGACGGGGGTGGACACGCAGATGCGGATGTCCTCTTCGCCTGTCGACGACAGTTCGCCAGTGACGACATTGCGCACCTGGCCGGATTTCTTGGTGCACTTGCAGGTGTAGCAGATGCCCATGCGGCAGCCAGAGGTGGGCTTGAGGCCGGCCTCTTCCGCCATGGAAAGGATGGTGCCGGGTTGATCGGTGCTGGCTTTGGTGTGGCTGTTGCTGAAGCTGACCGTGACCTTTTCCCCGGCGACGCGCGCCACTGGCGGCAGGCCGAAGGCTTCTTCCTTCACCCGGTTGAGCGGATAGCCCTGTTCTGCCAGCAGTGCTTTCACCTGCTCGCGGAACGGATGGGGGCCGCACACATACACCCACTCCGGCTTGTCCTGCAGGGCGGCGCGCACGTGGTCGGCGCTGATCATGCCCTGGGGCAGGCTGTAGTGCGTGTCGGGATGGCCGCCGTCTGCGGCAATGGTGTGCAGGGTGAAGCGCTTGTGGGCCTGGGCCAGCGCCTTCAGTTCGGCGCCGAAAATGTAATCCTGTTCGCTGCGGGCGAAGTAGAGCAGAGTGGCCGGCACCGGCATCTTGCAGGCGGACAGCTTGCCCAGCTGGGACGCAATCGGCGTAATGCCGGAACCGGCGGCGAAATAGGCAATGGCACCTTCCGGCTCTTTCGGCAGCACGAAGTCACCGCTGGCCTGGGACAAGGTCACCACCGTGCCGGCGCTCAGGTGATCGTGCATCCAGCCAGTGACGCGGCCATCGGGCACCCGCTTCACGGTCAGGGTAATGGTGCCCTGTTGCTTCCATTCATACGGTGTGGAGGAGATGGTGAAGGTGCGGGTCTGCTGCACGCCGTTGATGGTCAGGGTGATATGCAGGTGCTGGCCGGGTTCGAAACCCTGCCAGCGGGCATTGGGGCGCAGGACGAAGGTCTTGGTGTCGTGGGTTTCATCGCGAACCTCCACCACGCGGGCCTTGCAGTCGGTGAGCGACCACAGGGGATCGATGCCCTGAACCAGGTATTCGAAATACTCCCCGGCGCGGGGGGTGTTGAACAGGCTGAGGTTGAACCAGGCTTTGGCGTCCATTGTGGGTACTCCTGCGTTGTTTGCGTGAACAGTTGTACACCGTTGCGAATACGGATGTCAATGCGGCGCCTGTAAAATGTCATACAAAAATTAAAATTGTGTTTTAAAACAATTATTTATTACTGTTGAATTTGTGTTCACTTGTACACTGAGTGGAAAAATCGGGGGGGATTTTAAGGGGTAAATTCGAGGATTTGGCCCGGTGATCTGTTACATCGGCAGCCAATCTGCCTACAATTGCGCACTGAATTGATCTGGATCAGGCTCGATGAACAACCGCCAGGAAAGAAAACTGCTGACGCGCCAGTCGCTGATGAACGCCGCGCTGCAATGGGTCGAGGAAGGCCAGCATATTTCCAGCCTGAGCATCCGCGAAGTGGCCAAGCGGGCCGGGGTGGTGCCTACGGCTTTCTACCGCCATTTCAATGACGTGGAAGATCTGGCGCTGAACCTGGTGGACGAGTTGAGCAAGGTGCTGCGGCAATTGATGCGGGAAGTGCGCCAGCATCGCACCGATCCCCGCTCCCTGATCCGGGATTCCCTCAGCCAGTATTGCGAGTACGTGTTCCGCCAGCGGGTTTACTTTGTGTTTCTGGCGCAATCCCTCACCGGCGGCACGCTCACCGTGCGCAACGCCATCCGCAGCGAATTGCAGTACTTTGCCAACGAGCTGGCGCTGGATCTGAAGCGGCTGGGTTTGCTGCCGCAGCTGTCGGCGGACATGTTGGATAACGTGACCTCGCTGACCATTCATACCGTAGCGTCGTCCACCATGGAGCTGCTGGATCTGCCGGCGTCCAATACCGTTGCGCTGGCCCAGTTTCAGCGCCGTTTGCAGCGCCAGTTGCAGCTGGTGTTTCTGGGGGCCGCGCACTGGCAGCCCAAACCGGCGCAAGCCTGATTGACGCTGGACAAAAACCACACCGTTACTGAGCGAAAGCCCCAATCCTTTCCTAGACTGAAGGTCTGAGCATCCATTTGTCTTCGTCAGGAAAGGACAGGCCCTCATGCGCGTCAACATGCCAGTGACCCAGAACGAGATCAAACTCGCCCCCGGGCAGACCATCGTCTCCAAAACCAACCCCAAGGGTGTCATCACCTATATCAACCGGGACTTCATCGAGATCAGCGGCTTTACCGAGCCGGAGCTGATCGGCCAGGCCCACAACATCATCCGTCACCCCGACATGCCCCAGGCCGCGTTCAAAGATCTGTGGGACACGGTGCGCGCCGGCAAGCCCTGGCGCGGCATGGTGAAAAACCGTTGCAAGAATGGCGATCACTACTGGGTGGAAGCCAATGTGACGCCGATCTGGGCCAATGGCGAAATCGTGGAATTCATGTCGGTGCGCAGCCGTGTGAGCGACCAACAGATTCGTGATGCGGAAGCGCTTTACGCAAGACTGAACGCCGGTGAAAACGTGCAGCCACCGCTGGCGGCGCGGATGGAACGCAAACTGCTGAATCTGTCGCTGAATAGCAAACTGGCGGCGCTGCTGGGCGTGTTCGTGCTGGTGCTGCTGGGTGATTACGCGGTGTCGGGTCAGGCGCTGCCCTGGCCCTATATTGTCAGCCTGCTCATTCTGTTTGGCGCGCTGTTCCACTTCATGAAACAGGTGGTGGTGGCACCCATGGCGCAGGCGGCCAGTGTGCTGAACAAGATCAGCAGCGGCAACTTTGATGCCGTTCTGGATATTCACCGCAACGATGAGCCGGGCCGCGTGCTGCAGGGCATGCAGTGCATGAAGATCAAACTGAATTTTGAGCTGGAAAACACCCGGCTGGTGGCCAACGAAGCGCTGCGGATCAAGAACGCGCTGGACGTGTGTGATACCAATGTGATGCTGGCCGACCAGGATTACAACATCATCTACATGAATGCGTCGCTCGACAAGATGATGAAGAATGCCGAAGCGGATCTGAAAACCGCGCTGCCCCAGTTCAATGCCGACAAGCTGATGGGCTGCAACATGGATATCTTCCATCGCGATCCCCGTCATCAGCGGCGGATTCTGGATGCTGCCACTTCCACTCATCGGCAGGAAGTGGTGGTGGGTGGGCGCACGATTGTCATCACGGCCACGCCGGTGTTCAGCGCCGACAAGAGACGCCTGGGCACGGTGATCGAGTGGCTGGATCGCACCGATGAGTTGCGCAAGGCCGCCGACCTGCAGCGCATCGAGCAGGCGCGCATCGACGAAGAACGGCGCATTGCCAATGAAAATGCCCGCATCCGTCAGGCGCTGGATTCGGTGTCGGCCAACGTAATGGTGGCGGATAACGATCTGAATATCGTCTACACCAATCACGCCGTCATGAAAATGATGCGCAACGCGGAAAAGGATCTGCAGCGGGAGTTGCCCCAGTTCAACGTCGACAAGCTGATGGGTGCGAACATCGATATCTATCACAAGAATCCGGCCCATCAGCGCAATCTGCTGAAGAACCTGAAGCAGCCAGTGGATTCCACCTTTGTGTTGGGCGGCAGAACGCTGAACGTTTACGCCAGCCCGGTGACCGACAGCAAGGGCGATTCCATCGGCACCGTGGTGGAATGGAAGGATCGCACCGAAGAAGTGGCGATCGAAAAAGAGCTGGATCACATGATTCGCGCGGCGGCGATTGGCAATCTGTCGTCCCGTGCCACCGTCCAGGGGCGCAGCGGTTTCTTCCTGGCCATGAGTCAGGGCATCAACCAGTTGCTGGACATCTGCGAGGATGTGATCGGTGAAATGGTTGCCATCATGGAAAAACTTTCCCAGGGTGATCTGCGCCACAAGGTGACCAAGGAATACCAGGGTGAGTTTGGCCGCCTGCGCGATAACGTGAATGATACGGTTGATCGCCTGGTCAGTATCGTGACCGAAATCCGCAATGCTTCCACGTCGGTGTTGCACGGCGCCGATGAAATTGCCCAGGGCAATGCTGACCTGAGCCAGCGCACGGAAGAGCAGGCATCCTCGCTGGAGGAAACCGCCTCCAGCATGGAAGAAATGACCAGCGCCGTGCGTCAGAGTGCCGAAAATGCCCAGCGCGTTGAACAGCTGACTGCTGTGGCCAAGCAGAATGCCACTCGCAGTGGCGAAGTGGCGCAGCAGGCGGTGGAAGCCATCAACGCCATCAACAGCAGCAGCAAGAAAATCGCCGACATCATCGGGGTAATCGACGAGATCGCATTCCAGACCAATCTGCTCGCGCTCAATGCCGCAGTCGAGGCGGCGCGTGCAGGTGAGCAGGGTCGTGGCTTTGCCGTGGTGGCGGGCGAAGTGCGCAGTCTGGCGCAACGTTCCGCCAACGCCGCACGGGAAATCAAGTCGCTGATCAGCGAAAGTGTGGAACGGGTGGAAGACGGTACCGCGCTGGTGCAGGAATCCGGCCGCATGCTCAACGATATCATCAGCTCGGTGAATGATGTCAGCGTGCTGATCTCGGATCTGGCGCAGTCGGCACAGGAGCAGACCTCCGGTATCGAGCAAGTGAACGTTGCGGTAAGCCAGATGGACGAGATGACGCAGCAGAATGCCGCGCTGGTGGAAGAAGCCTCGGCGGCCAGCGAAACCATGGCGGAACAGGCGCGTCGTTTGGGCGAGCAGATTGCGTTCTTCCAGTTGACAGAGGGCGCTGCCCAGCGTCATGAAACTGCACGCATGGCGGCTCCTGCCGCACGTCGTGCTGGCGCAGTGAAAGCGCCGGTGCGTTCACCGCAGCCGCGCAAGGCACGGCCTGCCGCTGATGAGTGGGAAGAGTTCTGATTTCAGAGGCGGTGCAAAAACAGCAAGGGCGCTACCCGTAACGGACAGCGCCCTTTTTCTTGTTCTGTGCGACAGGATGTTGATGTAATGAAGTGCGCGACGGATCAGGCTGCGTGCAGGGTCACCCGGTTGCGGCCCGCTTCTTTCGATTCATAGAGCGCGTTGTCGGCGGACTCCAGAATGTACTCCACCGCCAGATTGGTGGTGGGCACCAGCACCGCAACACCGATGCTGATGGTCACGGGCACCTTCTTGTCGTTCACCATGAAATTCAGGTTTTCCACATTTTTGCGAATGCGCTCTGCCACGGTGAGGGCGCCTTCCTTGTCGGTTTCCGGCAGTATCACGCAGAACTCCTCACCACCAAAGCGGGCTGCGCGATCCGATGGCCAGCGTAACCCTTTGCGCACGCAGTGAGCCACATCCTTCAGGCACTCATCGCCAATCAAATGGCCGTAGGTGTCGTTGAAGGACTTGAAGTGATCGATGTCCATCAGCAGCAGCGCCAGGGTGTGGCCGTAGCGGCAGCAGCGGGCAAATTCTTCCGCCAGGGTCTGATCCAGATAGCGGCGATTCTTCAGGCCGGTGAGCTGATCGGTGGCGCTCAATTCTTCCAGCTTGTGATTGAGTTCTTCCAGTTCCTTGGTGCGCTCCTTCACGCGCACTTCCAGCGACTCAGTGGCCTGCTTCTGGATCGTCAAGGCTTCTTCGCGGGCCTGACGCAGTTCCCGTTCGGTGGTGAGCATGTCCTGCTGGGCATCGAAGCGCATGCGCCGTTCCTGGTTGATGCGTTCCGCGAGGGCGAATGACAGCAGGATTACCTCCAGCGCCGACCCGATCTGCGTGGCGTATTCGGTAAAGGTGTTTTTGGGGATGATGTGGAATTTGTTCAGTGCCAGAATCACACCACCACCGAGCAGTGCTGTCCAGGCCACGGTGTAATAGCGTGCGGCCAGATTGCCGCTGAGCCATTGCAGCACGCCGCTGACGAACGCATAGATGCAGGCCAGTGAGGCAAACGGAATCAGGATGTGAATCATCACGCGGTAACTGAGATAGAACGTTGCGCCGATGATCAGCAGGGCGCCGACGGTTAAAACAGTGGCCATCCAACCATACGCCGGATGTCGCTTGCGCAGATCCAGAAAGCGATAGGTGAACAGGGCGCCGAAGAACACCACGCCCGATAGCGCCACCAATATCGCCTGATCATTCCATGTCGTGTAATTGGGCCACAGATACTGGAAGGAAAAACCGGTGAGGCTGGCCAGAAACAGCGGCATGCACAGCACGAACATCACGTAGAAAAGATAATTGCGATCACCCACCGCCAGATACACAAACAGGTTGTACATGATCATCACGAACATGATGCCGTAGTACACGCCATGAACGAGCGTGCGGGTTTGATCCACGTTATAGAACGCATGCTGTTCCCACAGCATGATCGGCACCTGGATCGAACTGCTGCTGCGCACGGCCAGATAGATGGTGAGGGATTCGTCGGTCATCCATTCCAGCGGAATCAGAAAATTTCGGTGATCCACCGGGCGCTGGTGAAAGGGATATTTGTCGCCGAGTTTGTAGCTTTGCTTGATGGTGCCGTTGGTGACATAGGCGTCGATATAGTCCAGCACCGGGTAACTGATTTCCACAAACCGGTTCAGCTTGTGGCCGCTTGCGTTGGACAGCTGGATCTTCAGCCACCAGGTGGAGTTGCTGTAGCCCTTGTTGAAGATCTGGGCCTCGTTGGGTGTCCAGCGTTCGGCGGGAAAGTCCATCACCTCGTCGATGGTGAGGCTGTGCTGCGGGTCTTCCAGGTATTCCAGATAGTGATAGAGGGGATCCTTGGTTTGCTTTTCTTCCACCGCAAACGTGTCAGCCCTGGCGATACAGCACACCAACACCATTGTTAGCATTATCAGTCGCATGAGATCTGCTTTCCCGTTGAAATCAGCCGGTTAATCAAATTTCAGTGTAGACCAACGGGTGGAATGTGTAGGAACTCTGTAAAGCGCTGTGAAGGCGCGTAACGGTGGGCGTGGCGGAAGGTTATTTTGTAATGCTTGTGAGGGTTCCTGTGACAACCACTTGAGGCCTTTGGGGACTGGCGTAAGATGAAATCACAATAAGAAGAAGAGAGGTGCAATATGCTGATTCTCAAATGGGTATTTGTGGTTTCGATTGCAACCTTGTTCCTGCTGCGGGCGCTGCTGTTCACCGTCACGCTGCCCTTTCAGGCTCAGCCTGTTCAGACCGATTAGCCCCTGGTTTCCTGCCGGGTATCCGGCTTCAGCGTCAAGACCATCGACCCTTGCCAGCTGCAGCCGGATACCCGACAGGGGCCACCCTAAGCGGGTAATCCAGCTCAAACCCTGCCCATCTCAACGCGCGCCCGACGCCGTGCGCCCAATCCGCAGCGGCACGAACGATACCCACCGCAACATGAACGGCGCCAGTGCCACAATGGTCAGCACCATCAGCAAGGTCTGCCAGCCATAGACCGGATTGACGCCGGCCACCACCAGCAACGCCAGCAGCACCAGATGCAGGATGTACAGATTCAGCGCCTGCTTGCCCATCCATTCCAGAAACGCCAGCACCGGATGCCGCGCCACAGGAATCACTGTCAGAAACAGCATCAGGCCCAGCACCAGCAGCGGCATCACCCGCAGGGAAAAAATCCAGCCGTGATTCCAGTATTTCACCAGGGCCTGGCGCGCGGTGCCGTCGTACAGGCCCAGCAGATCCTGCAGGGAATACAGTACGGACTGCAGGCGGTCGCCCGGATAGAGCAGGATTGCGCTGGTGGGATGGGTCACCCAGGGGGCGTCTGCCAGCAGGACCAGCAGCGCCAGCGGCAGCGTCACACCCAGCAGCACGCCCAGGCCATTCATCTGCCAGCGTTGGTGAATCAGGCCGGTGAGCGCTCCCAGCCACGCCAATGTCACCAGCGGCAACATGCCACCGGCGCCGGCGTTCAGGCCGATCACGCTCAGCCGGTTTTCATCCAGAAACCAGGTCACCCCCGTGCCCAGCACCGTGGTCACCGCCAGCAGATGCCACGGACGCGGACTCACCAACATGGCCCCCGCACTGAACACGCCCACCGCAATGATCCCCAGCACGCCCGACGACACCAGCACACCCGGCCACTGCACCCCCTGATCCGCCAGCGCGAACAGCACTGAGATGCCATACAGCGTGCCCATGCGCCGCCCCAGCCGTTGCAGCCACTGTGCGGATGATTCCCGTGAATGCTGGCGCGACAGCACCAGGCTGAAACCGGCAATAAACAGGAACAGGGCCGAGATGATGGGTTCGATGATCAGTGCCGCCACAAACGGCCAGTCGAAGGGGCCGGCGGTGGCCGGGTTGGCGTGCAGGCTGGACATATTGGTCTGGGTGCGGGCGGCGTGGGCCAGGATCATCAGGATCACCGCCACGGCGCGATAGATATGCAGGCCGGGCAACTGCTGGGTTTGGGATTTCATGGGATTCAAATTATTGTTATGGCAGGCGTTAGCGCCGATTATAACCACATCATCCCGTCCATCGCGCCACAGGGGAATCATGCAGGCCGCTTGCGAAGCCCTCATCAACCAGTATCTGGACGCCTGCTGGCTGGAAAAGGGCCTCAGTACCAACACGCTGGAATCCTACCGCCGGGATCTGACGGCACTGACCAACTGGCTGGCGCCGCGCCAGGTGGCATTGCTGGCCTGCTCCGATGCCGACCTGAATGCCTACCTGTCCTGGCGTTTCGAGCAGAAATTCAATGCCCGTTCCACCGCCCGTTTCCTGTCTGCCGTGCGGGGACTGTTCCAGTACCTGCTGCGGGAAAACCGTATCAACGTTGATCCTTCCGTCCGCATCGAACTGCCCAAACTGGGCAAGCCTCTGCCCAAGTCGCTGAGCGAAAGCGACGTGGAACGCCTTCTGGCAGCGCCGGACATCGACGACCCCCTGGGCCTGCGCGACCGTGCCATGCTGGAACTGCTGTATGCCTGTGGGCTACGGGTGTCGGAGCTGGTGGGGGTGACCACCCATGACATCAACCTGCGTCAGGGGGTGGTGCGGATGCTGGGCAAGGGCAGCAAGGAGCGGCTGGTGCCCATGGGGGAGGAGGCCATGAACTGGATTCAGCGTTATGTGAAGGAAGCCCGCCCCCTGCTGCTGAAAAGCCCCGACGACCCGATTCTGTTCCCCAGCAACCGGGGCGAGCAGATGACGCGCCAGACCTTCTGGCACCGCATCAAGCATCATGTGCGGGTGGCGGGCATTTCCGCCAAGGTCTCGCCCCACACCCTGCGTCATGCATTTGCCACACATCTGCTGAATCATGGCGCCGATCTGCGCGTGGTGCAGCTGTTGCTGGGACACAGCGACTTATCCACCACTCAGATCTATACTCATGTGGCCCGCCACCGCCTGCAGGAGCTGCACAAACAGCATCATCCGAGGGGGTAGGGAGGGGCACCGAATGCCAAGTCCGTACTGGAACTTGCCTTTCAAACCCGGTCTAATAGTGAACCACTTCCATCCAGAGAGCTTTCCATGTTCCGTTTCCGTACCCTGACTGCGCTGGCATCCTGCCTGTTGCTGAGCGCCGGTCTGATTGCTGCCGAAGTCCCTGAAAAACAAGCCATTGTCCAGAAGCTGAAAGCCAGCATTCCCAGCCTGCAAGTGCAAAGCATCGAGGCTACGCCGGTGAAGGGCCTGTACCAGCTGGAATCCACCACCGGCGACCTGCTGCTGGTGTCGCCGGATGGCAGCTATCTGGTTTCGGGTGACCTGCATCAGGTGCAGCCCGGTGGTGGAGTCATCAACCTGACCGAACAGCGCCGGGGCCAGCAGCGCCTGGCAGCGATGAAGGATCTCAAGGACAAGGATCTGGTGGTGTTCAAGGCCAAGGGAAGCGAGAAAGGCCAGGTGCTGGTGTTCACCGATCCCACCTGTGGCTACTGCCGCAAGCTGCACACCGAAGTGGAAGAAATGAACAATATGGGCATCACGGTGAAATATGCCGCCTGGCCCCGCAGCGGTGTGGCATCCCCCAGCGGTCAGACCATGACCAATATCTGGTGCTCCAACGATCGGATGGCTGCCATGACCAAGGCCAAACTCACCAATGAAGACGTGACAGCCCCCGCCGGCAAGACCTGCGACCAGCACGTGATCCAGGATCAGATCAATCTGGGCTTCAAAATGGGCGTGCAGGGTACACCGGCCGTGTTCCTCAAGGATGGCCGCCAGGTGGGGGGCTATGTACCCGCTGCCCAGCTGGCCGCGCAGATGGGCATCCAGTAACGTGCCCTTCTGACTGCCTGACTATTTATGTTTGTTTGATGGTGCCGGCCTTGTGCCGGCATCGTCGTTTCAGGCCAGGCGATTGACGATTTTCACCCGGCTCAGTATCGTTCCGGTTCTTTTCGGCCCCGGACCGGGCCTTCTGTTTAGGCTAACCCCCTTCCGCTCACCGCTTAAATCGGGTTGATGGCGGCTTTTCCCGGTCAAGGTCGCTATAATGGGCGCGCTTTTGCGCCGGGCCAGGCGGGCGAAACCCCTGGCACCCGAGATCGCACAATAACAATGAGGTGAGTTGCTTGAAACCGGTGAATGTTGGAATCGTGGGGCTGGGTACTGTTGGCACGGGTACGTTCAATGTACTGAATCGCAACCGGGAAGACATCGCCCGTCGCGCCGGCCGTGAAATCGTCGTTACCCACGTGGGCGCCCGCCGCGACAACGGCTTTGCGACGCCCGGTGCCAAGGTTTCCCGCGACATCTTCGCCGTGGTGAACGATCCCGAAGTGGATATCGTCGTCGAACTGATCGGCGGCACTACGGTTGCCCGCGACCTCGTCATGAAAGCCATCGAGAACGGCAAGCACGTGGTCACCGCCAACAAGGCCCTGATCGCCCAGTATGGCAACGAGGTGTTTGCCGCCGCCCAGAAGAAGGGCGTGAATGTGGCGTTCGAAGCTGCCGTCGCCGGCGGTATCCCCATTATCAAGGCCATCCGTGAAGGTCTGGCCGCCAACCGCATCGCCTGGGTAGCCGGCATCATCAACGGCACCGGCAACTTCATCCTCACCGAAATGCGCGACAAGGGCCGTGACTTCAACGACGTGTTGAAAGAAGCCCAGGCTTTGGGTTATGCCGAAGCGGACCCGACCTTCGACGTGGAGGGTATCGACGCTGCCCACAAGCTGACGATCTTGGCGTCCATCGCGTTCGGCATTCCCCTGCAGTTTGAAAAAGCCTTCACCGAGGGCATTACCAAGATCGGCCGCGACGATGTGGCCTATGCCGAAGAGCTGGGTTACCGCGTCAAGCACCTGGGTGTGGCCCGTCGCACTGCCAATGGCGTTGAGCTGCGGGTGCATCCGACCCTGATTCCCGAAGCCCGCCTGATTGCCAATGTGCACGGGGTGATGAACGCCGTGATGGTGATGAGTGATGCGGTGGGCCCCACCTTCTATTCCGGCCGTGGTGCCGGTTCCGAGCCGACGGCATCTGCCGTGGTGGCTGATGTGATCGACGTGGCCCGCGTGCTCACCACCGATCCCACCAACCGTGTTCCCCATCTGGCATTCCAGGCCGACAGCCTGAGTGATCTGCCGATTCTGCCGATCGAGGAAGTGGAAACCGCCTATTACCTGCGGATGGATGTGAAGGATCATCCGGGCGTGCTGGCCAAGATCGCCAGTGTGCTGAGCGAGGGCGCCATCAATATCGAGGCCATCATCCAGAAGGATCAGGCCGATGAAACCGCGCCGGTGCCGCTGATCATGCTCACCCGTAAGGTACAGGAAAAGAAAATGAACGCCGCCCTGGACAAGATCCGCAAGCTGGATGTGCTGGTGAATGACATCACCCGGATTCGGGTGGAGGCGTTGAGTCAGTAATTTAGGTTGGGCGCGCTGCCGTAGAGGTTGCGCAGCAGGGGAATTCGAATATGGACGCTCTGCGGCAGGGATGCCGCGGAGCAGCCCCCAGGGATGGGTTTACGGCGTGTCCAGATTCGAATTCCCCTGCTGCGTAACCGGGGACACAGGCATCGGGCCGTTTGAATAGAATCGAAAACACGCAGTCAAAAATCGGAAACCCAAACCATGTCAAGCAAACGCTACACCGGACTGATCGACAAATACCGCGACTACCTGCCCGTGCACGACGACACCCGTCTGATCAGCCTGGGTGAAGGCCAGACCCCGCTCATCCGCCTCAACAATGTTCCGCGCATTATCGGCAAGGACGTGGACATCTACGTCAAATACGAAGGCCTGAACCCCACCGGCTCCTTCAAGGATCGCGGCATGACCATGGCGGTGACCAAAGCCGTGGAAGAGGGCAGCAAGGCCATCATCTGCGCCTCCACCGGCAACACCTCCGCTGCTGCGGCTGCCTATGCGGCCCGCGCTGGCATCACCGCATTCGTACTGATTCCCGAAGGCAAGATCGCCATGGGCAAGCTGGCGCAGGCCATGATGTACGGCGCTGTTACCCTGCAGATCCGCGGCAACTTCGACGAAGGCATGCAGCTGGTGAAGGAAGTGGCGGAAGAAGCGCCGGTGACCATCGTCAACTCCATCAACCCGTTCCGCCTGCAGGGCCAGAAAACGGCGGCGTTCGAAATCGTGGAAGAGCTGGGCGCCGCGCCGGATTACCACTGCCTGCCCGTGGGCAACGCCGGCAACATTACCGCCCACTGGATGGGTTACAGCGAATACCTGAAGGCCGGCCTCGCCAACACCCGCCCGAAGATGATCGGCTATCAGGCTGCCGGTTCTGCGCCGTTCATGCGCGGCCACATGGTGGACAAGCCCGAAACCATCGCCACCGCCATCCGCATCGGCCATCCGCAAAGCTGGGACAAGGCCTGGAACGTGCAGAAGGAATCCGGCGGCTGGTTCGACGAACTGACCGACGATGAAATCCTGCAGACTCAGCGCCTGCTGGCGCAGCACGAAGGCGTGTTCTGCGAGCCGGCGTCTGCGGCGTCCCTGGGCGGCGCGATCCGCGACGTGAAGAACGGCAAGATCCCCGAAGGCAGCAAGATCGTCTGCACCCTGACCGGCAACGGTCTGAAAGATCCCGACACCGCCATCGGCCAGTGCAAGAACGCCGTGATGCTGACCATCGACGCCAAGCTGGGCGCCGTGAAGGATTCGATCCTGAAGAACATGGCGGGCTGAAAGCGCTCTCTCCTGCCTGCAGAGCGGGAAAGGGAAAGCAGCAAAAGGGAGTCGCGCAATCGGCTCCCTTTTGCTTTTGCGCTATCCTGTTCAGCAGCCGCTCCATCACCCTGGCACCAGTGACGTCCGCGCAGACGGGAATCCGATGAAAAAAATTACCCGCCGCCCACCACCGGCACCAAACCAGTTTTCCGGCACGATCCATCCGGCCCTGCAACGCATTTACGCCAGCCGGGGCGTGCTGTCCGACGACCAGATCGACCGTTCCCTCAAACATCTGCTTTCACCTCAGCTGCTGAAAGGTCTGCCCCAGGCATTGGAGCTGCTGGTGGACGCATTGCAGCAGCAGAAGAACATCCTGATCGTGGGCGACTTCGACGCCGACGGTGCCACCAGCAGTGCGCTGGCGGTGCTGGCGTTGCGGGCGCTGGGTGCCCGTCATGTGGATTATCTGGTGCCGAATCGCTTCAAGTATGGTTACGGCCTGACGCCGGAAATCGTCGCCGTGGCGCAGGAACGCAAGCCGGATCTGCTGATCACCGTGGACAACGGCATCTCCAGCATCGAGGGCGTGGCGGCGGCGAAAGCGGCGGGCATGAAGGTGCTGGTCACCGATCACCATCTGGCGGGCGCGGAGTTGCCGGCGGCGGATGCGATCGTCAATCCCAATCAGCCGGGCTGTGATTTTCCGTCGAAGAATCTCGCTGGCGTCGGCGTGATTTTTTATGTGATGACAGCGCTGCGCACCCGGCTGAAAGAACTGGGCTGGTTCGAGCAGCAGAACATGCCCGAGCCGAATATGGCAGATTTTCTCGACATCGTGGCGCTGGGCACGGTGGCGGACGTGGTGCCGCTGGATCAGAACAATCGCATTCTGGTGCACAACGGTTTGCTGCGGATGCGGGCAGGGCGTTGCCGGCCGGGGATTCGCGCACTGGTGGATGTGGCGAATCGCAAACTCGAACAGTTGGTGGCCTCCGATCTGGGATTTGCGATTGGCCCGCGCCTGAATGCGGCGGGCCGGCTCGACGACATGTCCCACGGCATCGAGTGCCTGCTCACCGACAATCCCGGCATCGCGAAAGAATTGGCGCTGGAGCTGGATCAGCTCAACCACGAACGCAAGAACATCGAAAACGGCATGCAGCAGCAGGCGCTGGCGGCGCTTAACCAGCTGCACCTGCAGCCGGATCAGCAGATGCCCTGGGGCCTGTGCATTTACAAAAAGGATTGGCATCAGGGCGTGATCGGCATTCTGGCGGCACGCATCAAGGAGCGTTTCCACCGCCCGGTGATTGCCTTTGCGCCGGCGGAAAAGGGCGAGATCAAGGGCTCGGCCCGCTCCATTCCCGGTTTTCACATCCGCGACGCGCTGGATGCGGTGGCGAGCCGGCATCCGGGCCTGATCACCAAGTTCGGCGGCCACGCCATGGCGGCGGGGCTGAGTCTTTCTGCCGAGAAATACGAAAGTTTCAGGCTGGCGTTCGACAAGGAGGCGCGGCGCCTGCTGACGCTGGAGGATCTCACCGGCGAGCTGCACAGCGACGGCGAACTCAATGATGCGGACATCGATCTGCCCCTGGCGCGGGTGTTGCGGGATGCGGGTCCCTGGGGTCAGGGATTTCCCGAGCCGTTGTTCGACGGCGAATTCGAGGTGCTGAACCAGCGCCTGCTGGCGGAAAAGCACCTCAAGCTCACGCTGGGATTCCCCGCCAGCAAACGGGTGATCGACGCCATCGCCTTTAACGTGGATCTGGGCAAGTGGCCGAACCCGAAAGCACAGCGGGTGAAGCTGGCCTACCGGCTGGAAGTGAATGCCTTTCGCGGGGTGGAGAATCCCCAGCTGATGGTGGAGCATTTGCAGGCGGTGTGAGGGTGCCTTTTGCCGTGGGAAGGGGTCCAGGTTGCGTGGGAAGGCGGAAAATTTCTGCGGAAGCCCTGTCGAAAGCCCATGACCCCGATCGATTACCTCAGGACAACGGTCGTCTGCCGGCGACTGTCACCACCATCCAGCAGGGAGACCAATACATGAGCACCAACAGCGTTAAATTCCACCGGGTCCTGACGGCGCCGCCGTCCCGCGTTTACAAAGCCTTCGTCGATGCGGATGCCTTCGCCCGCTGGCTGCCGCCGGACGGCTTTACCGCCAAGGTGCACCACATGGAACCCGTGGTGGGCAAAACCTGGCGCATGTCCTTCACCAATTTCACCACCGGCAATGGCCATTCCTTCGGCGGCACCTATCTGGAGCTGGTGCCCGGCGAGCGCGTTCGCTACACATCCAAATTCGATGATCCCAACCTGCCTGGTGAAATGGAGACCAGCGTCACCCTGCGGGAGGTTTTCTGTGGCACCGAAATGACCATCGTGCAGAGCGGTATTCCCGCGCTGATTCCGGTGGAAGCCTGCTATCTGGGCTGGCAGCAGTCGCTGCAGCATCTGGCGAAGCTGGTGGAGCCGGAAATTCCCGACTGAACATTGCCGAACCCGCCCGGCGTGCATGCAGGATGGGTGCGGTCGGGCGGGTGACCGGCTGATCCTGTGTTCGTTGCCCCGCGGCACTGGGTATAGTGCCTGGGCAATGCGCAGCATCACGGCAGGCTTACCTCCTGAATGTGCGATTTTACCCCCTGTGATTGTGTGCAAGTTCCCGATTCCGCGATTCAGTTTGATAGACCTCACAAATCCGCCCAGTGCCTTCTGTTCTTTTTTTGAACCCTTCCTACACTGATCATTAGTTACAAACTGTTACGTAGTAAGGGAATCCGCGCATGTTGCAGTCAATGTTCAAGCGAGTAGTTGGAGTAGCGGTGCTGGCCATGGCCGCCAGTGGAGTGGAAGCGCGCAGCCTGAGCGATCTGGATGCGGTGCATCAGGCGGCAACCCAGCGCACGTTGGTGATGCGGGTGGCCAAGGCCCATATCCAGCTGGCGTCGGGGGTGGATCATGCCAATGCTCGCCGTGCGCTGGTGGCCGGCATCGAGGAGTACGACAGGAATCTGGACGAGCTGGAAGCCAATTCCCCCAACTCCACGCTGAACAATCGCCTGCTGCACCTGAAACAGGAGTGGCAGAGCTTCAAGGCTGCTGCCCAGAGCGAGCCCAGTCGCAGATCGGTGCTGACCTTGCTGGAAGAAAGCAACAACCTGCTGTACCAGACCGATTCCCTGGTGCGTCAGTGGCAGTTGCGCCTGCCCCAGGATCGTGGCCAGTACAATGAACAGGCGCTGCAGCAGAGCATGCTGTCCGAACGCATCAGCCTGTTCTACACCGCCCATTACTACGGCATCGGCGAACCCTGGGTGCTGGAGGAGCTGAATCTTTCCATCCGCGAATATGAAAAAGGCCTGAATGACCTGCGCACCGCTGCGCTTGAACGTGGTGATCAGAAGTCCCTGGCGATGCTGCAGAATCACTGGAACTACGCCAAGCTGGGTTTGAAGAAATTCAACGACGGCGACTATGTGCCGGTGGTGATTTCGGTGGCGATGGAATCCATGTACGCGCAGAGCAATCAGCTGGGTGAGCAGTTCCGCACCGAAGATCGCATCGCGATGAATGAAGGGCGGGTGAATGTTGGGCTGGCGGTGAATGTGTCGGCGGAGTGATTGGTAGCGGGAAAAAAGAACCCCTCGGGTTCTTTTTCGTCCCGCAATGTGCCTCAGGGTGTAATCACAATCTTCCCGCTGGAACTACGATTGAAAATCGACTCAAACGCCGCGCCAGCCTGCTCCAACCGATAAACATGATCCGGCGCAGTTTTCAATTTGCCCGCCACCGTCCATTCCACCAGTTGCTGGATCACCGGCGGCACGATCGCCGGATTTTCCATGGTTTCACCGCCCCAGTTCACACCCATGATGGCGCAGCGTTTCAGCAGCAATAAATTGCTGGGAATCTTGCTGATGCCGGTGACGAAGCCCACCACCAGATGACGTCCGCCCGGCGCCATCAACCGCAGCGCCGCCTCGGTGAAATCCCCGCCCACCGGATCGTAAATCACGTTCACGCCGCGCCCCATCACCGCCTTCACCTGACTGCGCCAGTCGTCGCTGGAAGAATCCACGGTGACATCCGCGCCCGCCTGCTTGCAGCGCTCGCGCTTGGCCTCGGTGGAGGCGGCGGCAATTACCCGCGCGCCCATGGCCTTGGCAATTTCGATGGCGGTAGAGCCGGTGGTGCCCGATCCGCCCAGCACCAGCACGGTTTCACCTGCCTGCAATCTGCCGCATTCGCGCAGGCCATACAGGCCGGTGGCGTAGGCGACGAAAAAATTCGCGGCATCCACCAGCGGAATGGATTTGGGAATGGCGAAGCAGGACATGCCGTTCACGGTGATTTTCTCGGCCAGGCCACCGAGCAGGGCAAAGCCCGCCACATGATCGCCCACCTGCAGATGCTTCACGCCTTCGCCCACTTCCTCCACCACGCCGGCGATGGAGCTGCCGGGCACAAAGGGCAGCGGCGGTTTGATCTGATATTCACCTTTCACCAGCAGGCCATCGAAAAAACCGATGCCGACGCCGGCCATGCGCAGTTTGATTTCACCCTTGCCAGGGGCGCGTTCCGGCAGTTCGGACACGCGCAGGGATTTGGGATCGCCGAAGGCTTCGACTTGCAATGCACGCATGTTATTTCCCCTTGAACACCGCCTTGCGGCGTTCCATGAATGACTTCACGCCTTCGGCGGCGTCTTCACTTTTCATGACGGGCACCAGATCCGCAAAGCACTGCTTCACCGCCGTGTCGTGATCGGCGGATTCGGTGGTGCGGGTGCACTTCAGCAGGCCCTGCACACCCAGTGGTGCGCAGTCCGCGATTTTCTGCGCGTACTCCATTGCCTTGTTGAATTGCTCGCCCGGCTCGGTGAGCTCCTGCACCATGCCCCAACGGTAGGCCTCTTCCGCGCTCCAGCGTTCGCCGGTGAGCAGCACCTTGTGTGCGTTGCCCCAGCCCACTTCTTTATGCAGACGCAGCGTGGCGCCGCCGCAGGGATACAGGCCGCGCTGCACTTCCAGCATCTGGAATTGCGTGTCTTTCGCGGCGATGCGGATTTCGGTGTTCAGCAGAATTTCCACGCCCCAGGTGAAACAGTAACCCTGCACGGCGATGATCAGCGGCTTCTTGTGACGCTCGCCGGTGAGGCCCATGGGATCGATTTCGTCGGCCTGCACGGGGAACGCGGAACCGCTGCCGAAAATCGGCGCCCACTTGTCCAGCTCCACACCGGCGGTGAAATGTTTGCCGGCGGCGTGCAGCACCGCCACGCGCAATTCCGGATCGTCGTTCAGACGCTTCAGCGCCTTGCCGATGGCGTGATAGATCTCCGGCGACAGCGCGTTGTATTTTTCCGCGCGATCCACATAGATCACCAGAATGTGGCCTTCCTGACTGACTTTGACGTGTTCCATAAAATCCTCTGTTCCTTCGCAATTGTTCAGTGTTTAAAAGAAATCGACCTGCATCTGATGACAGGTGTCGTCGGCGTTGTTCAGTAGTTGATGCCAGTGTTGCAGCAGCGGCATTTCCCAGCGGTAGAAATACTGGCAGGCGTGGAGTTTGCCCTGGTAAAACGCGGTATTGGCCGGATCGATTGCCAGTTTCTGCTGGGCGGTCACAGCTTGCCACAGCCATATCCAGCCGACAACAACGTGTCCCAGGTAGCTGAGGAATACCGAGGCATTGGCCAGCGTGGCGTCGGGGCCCTTGCTTTGCATCTGACTGGCGATGGTCTGCACCAGGGCGGCGGTTTGTTGCAGTGCCTGCTGCAAGGTGTTGGCGTATACAGCCAGCGTGGGAATTGTTTTCGCACTGGCGATGGTGGCCATGATTTCCTTGCCCAATACCTGCAATCCCATGCTGCCATTCTGCCAGAGTTTGCGACCCATCAGATCCAGCCCCTGGATGCCATGGGTGCCTTCGTGAATGGGATTCAAACGATTGTCGCGATAACACTGTTCCACCGGATATTCGCGAGTATAACCGCAGCCACCCAGCACCTGGATCGCCAGCTCGTTGGCCTTGCAGCCGAATTCCGACGGCCAGGATTTGACGATGGGCGTGATCAGATCCAGCAGTTCCTGTTTTGACTTGCGTTCGTTCTCGTCGCTGGTGTTTTCCAAAATGTCGATCAGCTGGCTGGCGTACAGACACAGCGCCAACGCACCTTCGCTGTAGGTTTTCTGCGCCAGCAGCATGCGTTTCACATCGGCGTGCTCGATGATGGGAATCGGCGGCGAATTCGCATCCTTGTTACCGGGATGCCGCCCTTGCGGCCGCTCCTTCGCATACGCCAGGGATTCCAGATAACCGCGATAACCGATCACCGCCGCGCCCAGACCCACCCCCATGCGGGCTTCGTTCATCATCATGAACATGTACTTCAGGCCCTGATGCGCCTCGCCGATCAGATAACCCACGCACTGATCGCTTTCACCGAAATTCAGCACCGTGGACGTGGTGCCGCGATAACCCATCTTGTGCAGCAGCCCGGCCAGATTCACGTCGTTGCGCTGCTGCGGTTGGCTGCTGTCATCCACCAGGAATTTCGGCACCAGAAACAGCGAAATGCCTTTCACGCCGGCGGGAGCGCCTTTGATGCGCGCCAGCACCAGATGAATGATGTTGTCCGTCAGATCGTGTTCGCCGCCGGAAATAAACATCTTGTGGCCGCGAATCAGATAGTGGCCTTTGTCTGTCGGCGTGGCGGCGGTTTTCAGATCCGCCAGCGACGAGCCTACATCCGGTTCTGTCAGCGCCATGGTGCCGGTAGCGCGGCCGTCGCGCATCAGCGGCAGATAACGTTGCTGCAGCTCCTGACGCGCAAAATGCGCGATCAGATTCGCTGCTGCCATGGTCAGAAACGGATACGCGGCGGAGGACGGATTCGCAGCCGTCACCAGCGCCGTGCAGGCGGATGTCACCAGCGACGGCAGCTGCATGCCACCGTCGTCGTAACTCAACCGCGCCGTGAGCAGGCCGGACTGCACGAAATGGTGGAATGCTTCCTTCACCTCGGGAATCGTGTGCACCGCTGTGCCGTCGAACCAGGGCTCCTGCTCATCCGCCTTGTGGTTGTGGGGCAGAAAATAGCGCTCCGCCACCTGCTGCGCCGTGTCGATGGTCTGGCGGAAAGTGTCGGTGCTGTGGTCGGCGTAGCGGGGGAACTGGGTCAGCTGTTCGGCCTGCAGCCAGTCGAATAGCAGAAAATTCAGATCCTGGCGGTTGATCAGGGGCATGTGAGGGGCCTCGGCGGAATTTACTCGGGATGCAAATCGATCTTCAGTTTGAGTGGGGTGCCGCAGTTCCGGACCGTTTGCGGCCATGGATGAGCAGCGAAATAGCGAAAGTATACTTTCGTCGCTGCGAACGCCATGAGCGTACTCGTGAATGGCCGGACCCGGAGGGGCCGCGGACGAGCGTCCCATGGATGGGCTTGAAGCGTGTCCGGAATGGCAGCACCCTACTTCCAGCTGTGGATCGCGCTCATAGCCGGAATGTTTGCATTGCACCCCAATCTGTGTAATTGTCATTTCTGACTTAATTCTGGTTGAATGCGCCACGCCATGATCAACGTTTACATCCTCGGTTTTAACTACGCCTTCGCGACCTCCATTGTGGGGGTGATTGACCTTTTATCCACCGCCGGCACCGCCTGGAACTTCTTCCAGGGCAAAAGCCTCACCCCCAAATTCAACGTGCGACTGGCCACCCCCGACGGCCAGCCCATCCGCTGCCTCAACAACATCCTGCTGCAGGCCGACTGCGCCTTCGACGCCATCACCGACGCCCACGTCGTGCTGGTGCCCTCCATCGGCGGCGACGTGGAAAAGACCCTGGCGCGCAACCCGGAACTGGTGGAATGCCTGCGCAAACAGTTCGACCAAGGCGTGCAGATCGCCAGCAACTGCACCGGCGCCTTCTTCCTGGCAGAAGCGGGCCTGCTCGAAGGACGCAAGGCCACCACCCACTGGGCCCACGCCGAACGTTTCCGCAAACGCTACCCCAACGTCAACCTGATCCCCGAACAACTGGTGACAGCCGATGGCCCCATCTTCTGCTCCGGCGGCGGCCACTCCTGGTTCGACCTGGGCCTGCACTTCATCGAACTCTACATCGACCACGAAACCGCGATCGAATCCGCCAAAGCCATGGTGATCGACTCCGGCCGCGAATCCCAGCTGTCGTACTTCTCCCTCAACCAGAACAAATACCACAACGACGAAGCCATCAAGGGCATCCAGGAATGGATCGACCAGCATTACGCCGAGGATTTCTCCCTGGCCTGGCTGGCAGAAGAAAAGGCCATGAGTCCGCGCACCCTGATCCGCCGCTTCAAATCCGCCACCGGGGAATCGCCGCTCGCCTACCTGCAGACTGTGCGCATCGAAATGGCCAAGCGCCTGCTGGAAACCAGCAAGCAGACCATCGCCGAAATCACCCAGAATGTGGGCTACGAAGATGTGAGTTCATTTTCCAAGATGTTCAAGCGCAAGGTGGGGCTGTCGCCACGGGAATATCGCGGGCGTTTTTCCAAACACATCGTAGAAACCTGATTTGGCAACTGAGGCCGGCGTACTGAGGCTCAACCCCTTCTCGTTCAGCTTGCAGGGTGAACTGAAGGCCGAACTGGACGATCTCTGAGTTCCGCGCTGGTACCCGGCCCCTTCGCCCGGTAAAATACGCCACCTTTTCCGCCGACGTGGATAGCAGGCCCCATGGAAATCAATCCGATAGTCAACAAAATCAAAGACCTCAATGCGCGCAGCGAAGCGCTTAGGGGGTATCTTTGACTTCGATCTGAAGTGCGAACGCCTCGACGAAGTCAACCGCGAACTGGAAGACCCCGCCATCTGGAACACCCCGGAAAAAGCCCAGGAACTGGGCCGCGAGCGGGTGGCGCTGGACCAGATCGTCTCCACCCTGAAGAAACTCAAGAGCGGCGTCGCCGACATGAAGGAACTCCTCGACATGGCGGTGGAGGAGAACGACGAAGGCACGGCGGCAGAAGTGTCTGCTGAACTGGACAAGCTCGAAGTCGAAGTGTCCAACCTGGAATTCCGCCGCATGTTCGCCGGCAAGATGGACGCCAATAACTGCTATCTGGACATTCAGGCGGGTTCCGGCGGCACCGAGGCCCAGGACTGGGCCAGCATGCTGCTGCGGATGTACTTGCGCTGGGGCGAGCGGCGCGGCTTCAAAACCGAACTGGTGGAAGTGTCCGACGGTGAAGTGGCCGGCATCAAATCCGCCACCATCCGCTTCGAAGGCGAATACGCCTACGGCTGGCTGCGCACCGAAACCGGCGTGCACCGTCTCGTGCGCAAATCCCCGTTCGACTCCGGCAACCGCCGCCACACCTCGTTCTCATCCGTGTTCGTGTCACCGGAAATCGACGACAACATCGAGATCGAAATCAACCCGGCGGATCTGCGCATCGACGTGTACCGCGCCAGCGGCGCCGGCGGTCAGCACGTCAACCGGACCGAATCCGCCGTGCGGATCACCCACTTGCCCACCAACACCGTGGTGCAGTGCCAGGCCGAGCGTTCCCAGCACAAGAACAAGGATTTCGCGATGAAACAGCTGCGCGCGAAACTGTACGAGCTGGAAGTGCAGAAGCAGAACGCCGAGAAACAGAAACTGGAAGATTCCAAGTCCGATATCGGCTGGGGCAGCCAGATCCGTTCCTACGTGCTGGACCAGTCCCGCATCAAGGATCTGCGCACCAACGTGGAAAACTCCAACCCCAACGCAGTACTGGACGGGGATCTGGATGAATTTATTGAGGCGAGCCTGAAGTCGGGGCTGTAAAAAAGGCAAAACCATGACCGAGCAAAATCAAACCCCGGAACCTGACGAAAACAAACTCATCGCCGAGCGCCGCGCCAAACTGGCCCGCAAGCGCGAGCAGGGCAACGCATTCCCCAACGGCTTCCGCCGCGAACACCACTGCGGTGACCTGCAGAAACAATACGCCGAGGCCACCAAGGAACAACTGGCCGAACAGAACATCAAGGTCAGTGTCGCCGGGCGCGTGATGCGGGATCGAGGTGCTTTCCTGGAGATTCAGGACGTGAGCGGCCGCATCCAGCTGTACGTGGATCGCAAAGGGCTTTCCGCCGAAACCCTCGACGACATCAAAACCTGGGATCTGGGCGACATCGTCGGTGTGGCCGGCACCTTGCACCGTTCCGGCAAGGGCGATCTCTACGTCAACATCGAGCAGTGCGAACACCTGGTGAAATCCCTGCGCCCGCTGCCGGACAAGCACAAAGGTCTGTCCGATCAGGAAATGCGTTATCGCCAGCGCTACGTGGACCTGATCGTCAACGAAGACGTGCGCACCACTTTCCGCATCCGCAGCGCCATCGTCGACGGCATCCGCGACTACCTGAAAACCCGTGGCTTCATGGAAGTGGAAACCCCCATGATGCAGGTGATTCCCGGCGGTGCCACCGCAAAGCCCTTCGTCACCTTCCACAACGCCCTGGACATGGAACTGTTCCTGCGCATCGCGCCGGAGCTGTACCTGAAACGTCTGGTGGTGGGTGGATTTGAACGCGTGTTCGAGATCAACCGCAACTTCCGCAACGAAGGTCTGTCCACCCGGCACAATCCCGAGTTCACCATGCTGGAGTTCTACCAGGCCTACGCGGATTACAAGGATCTGATGGATCTCACCGAGGACATGTTGCGCAGTCTGGCGCAGGATGTGCTGGGCACCACCCAGGTTCCGTATCAGGGTGACACCTATGATTTCGGCTCGCCGTTCGCGCGCCTGAGCGTGTTCGACTCCATCCTGCAGTTCAATCCTGATCTGAAAGCCAGCGACATCGACAACATCGAGTCCGCCAAAGCGGTGTGCGCGAAACTGGGCGTTCCGGTGAAAGCATCCTACGGCCTGGGCAAACTGCAAATCGAAATCTTCGAAAAAACTGTGGAGCACCGCCTCAAGCATCCGACCTTCATCACCGAATATCCCACCGAGGTGTCACCGCTGGCACGCCGCAGCGACAGCAATCCGTTCGTCACCGACCGCTTCGAATTTTTCGTGGGCGGGCGCGAGATTGCCAACGGCTTCTCGGAGTTGAACGATCCGGAAGATCAGGCGGAGCGCTTCCAGAAACAGGTGGCCGACAAGGATGCGGGCGACGACGAAGCCATGCATTTCGATGCGGACTACATCGCCGCGCTGGAATATGGTTTGCCGCCGACCGCGGGCGAGGGCATCGGCATCGATCGTCTGGTGATGCTGTTCACCGACTCGCCGTCGATTCGCGATGTCATCCTGTTCCCGCATATGCGGCCCCAGGCCTAAGTGTCGAGGCCCCGCAAGGGGCCTTGCCCCCTCATGCCAGCGCAGTTGCGACAACCCTTCGTGCGATTCCCGGTGCGGCACCTCGTCATCACCTTGGTGAGCATGCTGCTGGTGCTGGAAATCCACGCCGCCGAAGTGGATCAGTTCACCATTCCCCCCGGCCAGCCCGCGCAGCTGCCGGACAGCGCGCCCGTGCTCGAAGCCGAAGTGAACCGGCTGCTGGCGCAGGCGGTGGAACAGGCCAACGATCGTTTCCTGGTGCATCACGCCAAGCAGGATCCGCGCTGGCTGCAGCCGCGCTGTGACGAACCCCGTCTTTACACCGCACTCACCCGCGCACTGGCTCGCTCTGTCGTCGGCCAGCTGGAAACATTCGCCGAAGAAAGTCCGCACATCACCCGTCGTCGCGTGACCTTGGCGGAGTCCATCTATCGCGATTTTTTCTGGCAGGCATCGCCTTCGCTGGTGTTGAGCGAGCGCATGGCAGCGGTGATCAAGGTCGGTGGCGTTGAAATGGGCACCGACAAGCTGGGCCACTTTTTTACCGAGGGTTACAGCTATTTCGAGGCCACAGAACACCTCAGCGAGACTGTCGAAAGCGGCCTGCTGTTCGGTGAATGGTCGGAGTCGGTGTATTTCGGTGCGCAGACCACCGGGGTGTTTTCCTTCGCCGATCTGGCGGCCAACTTTCATGGCCTGCGCTTCTGGAATCGCATCCTGGCTAAGCAACCTGATCCGCTCGGTGCCGCCGCCGTGTCGCCCTACATTCAGTGCCGGCAAGCGCGCTGGCAATTGGTGCAGACGTTTCGCTGGGATGACTATGTCGATAACGGCTGGAGCGAAGCGGTCAATTGCCCGGTGCTCGGCAGCGAGGAACTGTTGCAGCGCATCCGCGCCCACGGCATAACGTGCCGAACCGATCAGTTGCCCAAGGCGAAATACGGCCAGTGGCAGCCGCGCCTGCTGAACCTGTATGGCCATCGCGTGCTGCCGGACTACCTGCAGCCGGAAATCATTCTGGAGCGGAGGATGGTTCAGGACGATGTCGATGTGTCCCCCGCAACCCTGGATTACATTGGCGACCTGCGCGTCCGGCTGGCGGAGTGGCGTCGGGTCAGCGCTGCCGCGTTGCAACGCGTCGTACCCCACTGACGCAACAGGCAGGACGCAATGCGCCGGACTATGCTGAACTGCACCACACTGTTTGAACGAGTGAAGATGACCCCATGAAGAAACTACTGATTCTGCTGGTGCTTGCCGGCGTCGCGTATCAATACCGCGCCCACTGGTTGCCGGCCTCCCAGCAGGGCGCGTTCGACGAGCAGGGCAAGCCCAAAGTGATGGTCTTTGTGAACGACCAGTGCAAAGGCCCCTGCAGTCAGGCGACGGACTTTCTCGATCGCCGCGAGGTAATGTACGAGCAGGTCAATGTCAGCCAGAACCCCGCCGCCGAGCAGACCATGCGTGACTGGGGCAGCCCCGGCATGTTGCCGATGATCATGGTGGGCAAGGTGCGTCTGGACGGCTATCAGCGCGCCCAGGTGGATTCAGCGCTGGCGGAAGCCTATGGCCTCGAGGTGCTTACATCTTATGGCCAGAAGGTGATGGGCGCCCATTTCGATGAAACTGGCAAACCCAGGGTGGTCATGTACGGCGTATCCTGGTGCGGCTATTGCGCAAAGGCGCGGGAATTCTTTGCCGACAACAACGTCGCCTACACAGAGCTCGATCCTGAAAAATCCGCCTCCGCCAAGGAGGCCTATCAGTGGCTGGAAGGTAACGGCTATCCGCTTATCTACGTTGGCGCGCGCCGCATCCAGGGCTATCCGGAAGGCTTGCTCAAGCAGACGCTGGCCGAGATGTTCTGAACCTATCTCATTGCAGGCAGCCAAATCGCAGACAACAAAAAAGGCAGCTCTTGGAGCTGCCTTCTTCTGAACCTTACGGTCGACGATCGCTATTACTTGATAACAACGATGTTTTCAGCCTGAGGGCCTTTCTGACCTTTGGTTACAGTGAACTGTACGCGCTGGCCTTCCTGCAGAGTGCGGAAGCCGGAGCCAGAAATGGCGCTGAAGTGGGCGAAAACGTCGGGGCCGTTATCCTGTTCGATGAAGCCAAAACCTTTGCTTTCGTTGAACCACTTAACGGTGCCAGTAGATGTAGACATGCTTATTTTCCTCGACTCTTTTGAGTCATCGATACGATTGTGATTGCGCTGAAATAGTGGGGATGTAGCGTATGACCAATTAGACGAGGTTCTACTGCGGGGACTTCGTGATGGTTAAACATAGGTTACTTGCCGTACTCTCCAGCTCAACAAATCATAGGCAGATGAATGCCGAAGTCAATCATTCTTTTTCGCGCACCGCTGTTTTCAGGGTGGAAGTTCACGTATAAAGCCCATGAATTCAGCCAGTTGTCTATCAAATCCACATCAAGGTTCTTATGCCCCAACCCCCGTCTGCTTATGACTTTTTTGCTGATTCCTGCCTGGATGCTGCGGGCTTGAACCTGCAGGCCGCGATCGGTTCGGATCGCCTGACGCCTTCCCTGCGGGCGGACATCGAAGCGGCAGGCCAGCCGTTGTGCGCGAACGGGTCGCTGATCCTGTTTGGCAATGGTGGGCCCACCTTCTGGCGCGCTTTCAAACACCATTGCCCCGCTGGCGAACATCCAGTAGATGCGTTCTCGCGCCAGGTGGTCAGCGAATTCATGGCGCGACGTTTTCCTGAGCTGGGGTTTTGTTTTCTTTATCCCGGTGCCAGCGTGGTGCCGTTACAGTCGCTGGGGCAACTGGCCGGATGGCACCACGAATCGCCCATGAAAGTGGGCATCAACGATACCTGGGGCCTGTGGTATGCCTATCGCGCCCTGATCCTGGTGGACGCGGTGTTGCCATCATCGTTACCGGTGCCGTCCACGTCGCCCTGTGCTGTCTGTCATGACAAGCCCTGCGTTGCCGCCTGTCCGCCCCGCGCCCTGGAGCAGCATGCTTTGCGACTGGAGCGCTGCATCGATTTTCGCCTGCAGGAGGCGTCGGCGTGCAGCCATCAGTGTCTGGCGCGCTGGGCCTGTCCAGTCGCGCCGGAGCAGCGTTACGACGCGGAACAGGTGCAGTATCACTATGGCCATTCGCTGCCGCACTTGCGACTGTGGCGCTCACGCTCGAGTGGCGGACAGAAATGACGGAAAACTTTGATCTTGAGTCGATTACGGGCAATGCATGGCGAGTATGATGGGAGCGCCCGTCACGTTGGTGGCGATTTTTTTACTTTCTAAAGGGAATGACTGTCATGAAACTCCAGCTGAAGACCGTGCGTTTGATCGCGTTGCCGTTTGCCATTTCGGCATTGGCTGCCTGCACGACACCCGTTGAAGAAAAGCCGCTGCAAACCACCAGCAATGCGGTGGTGGCCTATGCGGATGGCACGCCCGGCGGTGTCATTTCCGCTACCGAGGAACTGGTCGCTACCATCGTTTCGGTGGACAAGAAAAAACGTACCTTTGTGGTGAAGGACGATGCCGGCAACCAGCGCACCGTGCAGGCGCCGACCGAGATGGTGAACTTTGATCAGATGGTTGTGGGTGATCGGATTCGTGCCGTGGTGGCGGTGGAAACCGTTGTGTATGTGCAGGAACCAGGCAAATCAGGCCCGGACGCCATGGGTGGCGCGGCGGGCGCGGCGGAACCGGGTCAGAAGCCGGCTGCTGCGGCCATCGAGCAGGTGCGAATCACGGCCAAGGTGGTGGCGGTGAACAAGGAGAAGCATACAGCCACTCTCAAGTTTGAAGATGGCAGCCAGAGGGAAGTGGCGGTGCGTCCGGATGTGGAAATCACCGACAAGTACATCGGCAAGGAAGTTGTCATCCTGATCACTGCGGCGATGGCAGCTGGCATCGAAAAGCAGTAATCCAGTCCGGCCAAAAAAAAGCCCCTGGGCGGATGCTCAGGGGCGTCAGAGTGAATAGTTTCAAACACTCACAGAGGACTGCCTCACTGTGAACTGGATCCTGCCTCTGCGCAGGTGCCTGGCAGTGAATTGATCCAGTTGGTCACCAGATCCACGCCTTGGGTGTGCACCACGCTGCGGCCCAGTTCCGGCATGCGGATGGCCGGATCGTTGGAGTTCTGGCGGAACACCAGGATCGACTGGGCGGCATTGCCCGGCACGATGTCCCACTTCAATCCGCCGGAACCGCTGCCGGCGGCCACCGGCGGCTTACACAGGCCATAGGTGGCATCCAGCGGCTGATCGGCCATCAGCCACAATCCTGTGGCGCGGGCTCGGCCAGTGGCGCTGTGGCAGTGGGCACAGTTGATCTCCAGATAGGCTTTGGCGCGCATTTCTTCGGTGCCGTCGAGAGGATCGTTCCACACGGGCAGGCGGGGGGCGTCTTGCGGCAGCGGTGCGTCCGTCAGAATGCCGATGGCGCTCCAGTGGGCGAGCTGGTTGGCGCTGCCGCCTGCGTAGGCAAAGCTCCGGTTGAGGAAGCGCGCCTTGGGCCCGATGGGCAGGTTCCTGAAGGCATCATCGCCCGGCGCCTTCACGCCGTGGCAGTTAGTGCACTGGTTGGCGTTGGGTACGCGGTAGTCCACGGTCACTTCGTTGCCATCGGGATCGAGCACGGTGGCGGCCACGGCTCCGCCGCCCAGTGCCAGGTTCGCTTCGGTCAGATCCTCATTCCAGATATAGGCCACGCCGGTCCAGCCACTGGCGCGACGGATCAGCAGACGGGTTTCCACCACTTTCTCGACGCCGGTGTTCAGGGGCAGGGTGAAGGTCTTGCTGATGATGGTGCCCACGGGGAACTCGAACGGCCCGCTGGCGCTGTACTGGGCGCTGGTGCCGGGCGGCAGGAATACATGGCGGTATTTGTGGGCGTAGTCGCTGAACAGCGGCGTGGTGAGATCGTAGGGCGCCGCACTGCCGGTGTTGGCATTGCCCAGGGGATCGTTGCCGATGAACAGGCGATAGCTGGACAGGCTGGGGCAGTTCACCACGAACGCTGGCCAGTTCACTGTGCTGGCATCACCACCGGCGCAGAGGGCTGCGACTTCTTCCTCGGTGTATTCCTCTTCCGGTTCCGGCACCGTGTCGAACACGCTCAGATCCAGTTCCACCGGGCCGAAGTCCGCCTGGGTGCAGTTGCTTTCCACCGGATAGCCCAGCTTGGCGGGGGTGCCGGGAATGCCCAGCAGTTTCAGCAGCCAGTGGGTCTGGTTGAGCTGGAAATTGCCGAATGAGGCACGGGTTCCGTTGGGGCGCACGTTGTCCTGGAAGCACCAGTCGGCGCCGTTCAGATCGCTGGCCACCTGGCCGTCCACCACGATATCCGCCACCGGCGCCAGTTTCAGCATGAACAGCAGGTTAGCCAGCAGGTTGAATTCACCGCCATCGAAGAACCAGGTTTTCTGTTTCTGCATCACGTTGTTGTAGGCGTAGATGTGTTCGGGGTAGGGGTCATAACCGTCCGGCAGCGGGGTACCGTCGAGCATGGCCACGGACACAAAGCTGAAGATGGCGAAGTTGGTGGTCTTGTTGCCGGTGATGACGTTGTCGAACACGTGCACCCAGTCGGTGGACAGAATCATCACGCCAGTACCCGTGGGCACCTTGCCCACAATGTTGCCGGCGGGCGCGAAGTTCTTGGTGTTGTTGTTGATCACTTGGTTGTTGTAGACGCGGGTGTGATGGCCGGCCTGGGTCAGGTTTGGCATGTCGAATACCAGGATGCCGCCGGTGTTGTTGGTGGCGAGGTTTTCATACACGTCGGCGTTGGTGGAGTTTTCGATTTCGATCCCCGCCACGTTGTATTCAGCGCGATTGCGTCGCACCACGATGTCGCGGGATTGTCCGACATAAATGCCGGCGTCCGATGCGCCAATCGCCGCGCTGTCTTCGATCAGCACGTTGTCGCAGTTGATGGGGTAGAAACCATAGGCGCCGTTGTCTTCTGCCGGGCCGTTGGTCCATTCCACCCGCACCCGCTGCACCACCACGCCGTTGGAGTTTTCCATTTTCAGGCCGTCGCCGGCGGTGTCTTCAATCGCCAGATCCATGATGGCGAAGGCATCCGCCTGCACCAGGATGCCCTGGGCGCCACGGGGCTGCTGGGCAAAGGACAGAATCGTCTTGTCCATCCCCATGCCTTTGATGGTGACGTGGGAGGTGTTGAGGATGAGTTCGTCGTCGAAGTGGTAGGTGCCTTCCGGCAACTGGATCACGGTGCCGGGTTTTACGGTCAGGAACAGTGCCTTGAGGTCGAACGGCAGGTTGGGGCCAGCTTCCAGGGTGATCACGTTGTCGTAATCCCAGCTGGCGGCGCGGGCGATGGCTCCGCTGCAAAGCAAACTCAATCCGGTGAGGAAAATCCACAAGAAACGCAGACGCGACGGTGCAACCCGTGTGCGAGTAATCATAAAGCCCCCTTGGCCCCTTTATTGTTGTTGGTGCGCGGTACTGCTGGAACATTAGTACCAGATAAGAAAAGAATGGGTCAATCGGTTATCCACCGTCCATTCCCTAAACGGACGATATGGCCTACATTTTCCCGCTCGGTGCGACCCTGCCATAGCGGCGGGCGCAATACTGGTCATGGAGTAACCAATGTCAGACGACGTCAAAGTCAAGATCAAGCAACCGCCGGTGCTGTTCAGCAAGACCCAGGCAATTCTCACCCGGCTGGAAAAGCTGCTGGGCGGCCCGGTGATCACCTACTGGAATGGCTATCGGGGCAGTGTCTGCCACAACGACGTGGTGGCCTTTTATGAAATGCTGGAATCCGTGGGCAAGAACCAGAAGGTGTACCTGTTCATCAAGAGTGGCGGCGGCAACGGCAAGGCGTCGATCCGCATCATCAACCTGATCCGGCAGTACACCGAGCAGCTGGTGGCACTGGTGCCGCTGGAATGTGCGTCCGCTGCCACCATGATGGCCATCGGCGCGAACGAGATCCTGATGGGCCCCATGGCGTTCCTCAGCGCCGTGGATACGTCGCTGACTCACGATCTGTCGCCCATCGACCGCGACAACAACCGGGTGAGCGTGAGCCTGGACGAACTCAACCGCATCGTGCGTCTGTGGGACAGCCAGAAATCCGGTGAAGACCGCGAAAATGCCTACAAGCACCTGTTCTCGCATGTGCATCCGCTGGTGATCGGCGCGGTGGATCGGGCGGAAAGTCTGTCCATCATGCTGTGCGAGGAAATCCTTTCTTACCACATGAAAGATCAGGCGAAGATCAAGGACATTGCGGCGACGCTGAATTCCAAATATCCGTCCCACGCCTATCCGATTCTGATCGAGGAAGCGCGGCGTATCGGCCTCAATGTGCAACAGCTGGATAAAGAAGTGAACGATCTGCTGCTGAATCTGAACGAGCTGTATTCCGAGATGGGCCAGCGCGCCACCACCGACTTCGACGAGATCCGCTCCCACAGCAACGAGATCCTCAACATTCTGGAAGCGCCGGGCAAACAGATCTTCTACCAGAATGACAAGGAATGGTTCTACCGCAGCGAGGAACGGCGCTGGGTGACGCTGAACGACAATTCCAACTGGCATCGCCTGGAAAAGAAAAACGGCAAGACCGTGCGCACCACCCTGCACATCGCGTGACAGGCATGACACAGGGGCGCTGCTATACTGGAATTACAGCTCATTCGAATGGAGTCGCCATGATTGCTGCCCCCTGTGCCGCCAACGAGCAGGAACGTCTTGCGGCCCTGCGTCGCTACGGCATTCTGGATACCGGCGCCGAAGCCGATTTTGATGCCATCACCACGCTGCTGTCGACCATCTGCGATACACCCATCGCGCTGATCAGTCTGGTGGACAAGGAGCGCCAGTGGTTCAAGTCGCGGGTGGGTCTGGACGCAGCGGAAACACACCGTGACCTGGCATTCTGCGCCCACGCCATTCTGCAACGCGACGTGATGATGGTGCCTGACGCCACACTGGATCAGCGGTTTGCTGACAATCCCCTGGTGCTGGAAGATCCGAAAATCCGTTTCTACGCCGGTGCGCCGCTGATCACGCCGGACAACCAGGCCATCGGCACCCTGTGCGCAATCGACATGCGGCCGCGGACGTTGAACCCCAACCAGATGCTGGCCTTGCAGACACTGTCCACTCATGTGGTGAATCTGCTGGAACTGCGACTCAAGCTGGAAGAAACCCGTCAGCTCCATCAGGCACTGGAAAAAGTCACGGCAGAACGCAATCAGCTGTTCGCCAACATCAATCATGAAATGCGCACGCCACTCAACGCGATCGTCGGTTTCACCAAACGGTTGCAGAAACGCATCGTGAAAGACACCGTGCCGGACTACGTGACAGACGGCCTTGGCATGATCGCCAATGCGGCGGAGAGCCTGGGCACGCTGGTGGATGATGTGCTGGATCTTTCCAAGATCAATGCGGGCAAGATGCAACTGCAGCTAGAGGACTTTGATCCAGTCCAACTGGTTCATCACGTGCTGGATACGCTGTCGATCCGGGCGGAAGAGCGCGGTGTGACGCTTCACCCGATGCAGCAGGGCAGATTGCCCATGCTGCGGGGTGACGCCAGAAAAATAACGCAAATCCTGCTGAATCTGCTGTCGAACGCCGTCAAGTTCACGCCGTCGGGCAAGCAGGTTCATGTCTTCTGCGAATATCAAAACGGACAACTGGTTCTAACGGTGCAGGATGAAGGAATGGGCATTCCGCAGGAGGATCTGAAACGGATTTTTTTGCCGTTCGTGCAGTCGTCCAACCAGCAGCATAGCGACATCAAGGGCACCGGGCTGGGGCTCTCGATCGTTAAGGCGTTCGTCGATCTGATGCATGGCGGCATCCATGTGAGCAGCAAGGTGGATGTGGGCACCACCTTCAACATCATGTTGCCGTTGCCAACGGCGTGACATCCCCATCACCAAACCGAATTGGTTTATTTTTCATTTGATAGCCTGACCAACGCCAAGCGCTTCCTATACTGAATTGAACAGCATGACGTGCATGGGAGTGGCAACGGATGGCGAAGTCCTGGCTGCGTTTCGTTTGCAATGCGTGGATGGTGTTGATGACGGGTGCGGCGCTCGCCCATGACGACACCTGTGGCTGGATCTGGCATGCACCCGGGGAATCGAGGCCGGTGTACATGAAGCACGACGGCCAGTGGCGCAGCTACCGCCTTTACGTTCCCTCCAACTATCGCCCCGGCGCACCACTCATTGTGGATTTTCATGGTCAGACTTCTTCGCGCAATTCCCAGATGGGATTGTCCTGCTGGAAGGATCTTGCTGAGCGTGAAGGCGCCATCGTTGCCTATCCCCAGGCGCTGAGTTTCCCCACCACCTGGGATGCCGGTGATTACTGCTGTCATCCGCGTGGACACGATGACGAAGGTTTTGCGTTGCATCTGGTGCAATGTCTTGCCAACGTGCGCAAGTCAGGACTGGTGATCGACAGGCAGCGCGTTTTTGCTGTGGGATTTTCCAATGGTGCTGCCATGGCCGGGCGGCTGGCCTGCAATCATTCCGATGTGTTTGCGGGCGCGGCGCTGGCATCGCAGGGATTTCCCTATCGCTTTGCCGAATCCTGTCGCACGGATTCCGCTGCCGGGCAAAAGCCGCCGTTTCCTGTGGTGGAGCTGCGTGGCAAATGGGATTTCATCGTGCCCTTCAGCATTTCACTGGGCTGGTCACCAACTGCATCCCGCAGTGTCGAACGCTGGGCCAGTGCCAACCGTTGCGAGGGTGAGCCGCAGGTGTTCGACACGTGCGAAGATCCTGCCAGTGGCGCCGGCTGTCTGCGCGATCGTGGCCGTTGTATTCGCTATGACAACTGCGAAGGCGGCGTGGCGGTGACCCAGTGCTCCGTGGGCGACGATCACTTCGTTTATGGCAATCCCCAGCGCTATGATTTCTGCGAAGCCGCCTGGCGCGAGTTCCAGCAATTGCCCATTCGTCCCTGATGCGCGCGAACCCCGTGGGAGGCCGGCGCTGAAAGCGGTATAGTGACGCTTTTTCCGGGCAGGAATTTCGCGGTGCCGCTGCATTCAGCTTTCAATGCGCGCTGGCTGGTGCCAGTGCTGGTCTTCGGGCTTTATGCCCTGTGGGCAGTGACTCCCTGGGGAGTGGCGCTGGAAGAACGTGTGGGCCTGGAAACCCTGTTCCAGTGGCGCGGCGCCCGACCTGCGCCACCCAAGGTGGTCGTGCTGGCAGTGACGCGGGAAAGTGCGGCGGAACTGGGCGTGTCGGAAAAGCTCTACGAATGGTCGCGTCAGACCCATGCTCAGGCTGTGCAGCAATTGCAGCGTTTGGGCGCGCGCCTGATTGTGTTTGATATTTTTTTTGAAAAAGCGCGCGATGCTGCCGGCGATGCTGCATTCGAGGCAGCCCTGCAGACGGCCGGCAATGTACTGCTGTTCGTGCGCTCCGATCGCCGGCAAGTGGATCTGGGCAATGGCCAGATGGCTGAACAGCATCATCTGCAACAACCCCATCCACCGTTTGCCAGAGCCGCGCTGGCCTCGGCGCCGCTGATCCTGCCGAAGATTCCCGCCCGTGTGAACCGCTTTTTCATGCGTCATCCCGTATTGCAGCAACAGCTCACGCTGCCCATGCTGGCGCACGAGCTGGTGTCATCCGATCCGGTGAATGGTTTTTCGTCTCAGGACGAGCATGTCGTGTCCCGACTCTACAATTTTTACGGCCCGCCACGCTCCATTGCCACGGTAAATTACGCGACGCTGTTGCAGCATCCCCAACAGGTGGCGGAGCAGGTTGCAGGGGCCGTGGTGTTCGTCGGCTTTTCGGCCTTGCAGCAGCCGGATCAGCGCGACGGCTTTTACACCGCGTTCACCGATGACAGCGGACTGGACATCAGCGGCGTAGAATTGGCAGCGACAGCGTTTGCCAACCTGCAGGATCAATCCTGGCTGCGGGTGTTGCCCTGGTATGCCAATCTGCTGCTGGTGTGCGGTTACGGTGTGCTGTGTTTTCAGCTGGCGCGTCGCCTGGCGCCGGTGCCAGCAGCACTGGTGGTTGGCGTGATGACAATCATCGCCAGCCTTATGGTGCTGTACCTGTTCGCCCGTCACGAGCTCTGGTTGCCCTGGTGCAACGGCGTGTTGTTGCAGACACCGTTCGCGGCGGGACTTGGCATCTGGCTGCGCAGCCGCGAACTGCTGGAGCAGAAAACCACGTTGCAGCGTGCCTTCGGCAAATATCTCCCCGCCGAGGAAATTGATCGTCTGATGGCGCAACAGGAGCTTCCCGCTACGCGCCAGATTCATCACAGCCTGTGTCTGGTCACCGACGCGCAGGGCTATTCGCGCTTGTCAGAAACGTTGCCGCCAGTGGAGCTTTCGCAACTGATGCAGGACTATTACGCCGCGGTGATCGAGCCCATTCGCAAGGGTGGTGGCCTGATTTCCGACGTGGCTGGCGATGGCGTGATTGCCTTGTGGCCCCACCTCGATCGTGAGCAGGCCTGGGCGAAGGTCGGGCCCGTTATCGTTGACCTTCTGCAATCGGTGGATCGCTTCAACGCCGCCCATCCGCAGCAGGCGTTGCCCACGCGAGTGGGTCTGCACGCAGGGGAAATCGTGCTCGGCCATTTTGGTGCTGCCGACCACTATGAATTCCGCGCCATGGGTGATCTGGTGAATTCCACCGCCCGCCTGGAGGGCGTCAACAAGCAGATCGGCACCCGCATTCTGTTGAGTGAAGAATGCCTGAATCGAGCTGATGAAAAAATGCGCAATCTTGGGCGTTTCAAGTTTGTCGGCAAGGATCATCCGCTGCGACTGTTCACGCTTATGGAGCACGATGCCCCTGATTTGGTGCGTGATTTTGCTGCCGCTGTCGCGCTGTTCGAAACAGGACAATGGCAGCAGGCAGCACAACGATTCAGCGCTATTGCATCCCGTTATCCTGAAGACGGCCCCAGCCAGTTCTTCGCCCGTTACCTGAATGAATCACGCCGCCGCGATGAACTGCTGCCGTATTGGCAACAAGGCATCGTCTATCTGTTGCAGAAGTAGTGCGACGAAACCCGTGCGCTGAATTTTCCAGTTGCCACAAACTGCAGCGTGAAACTGTGGACTATTCACAGTGACTTGAATTGTGTAGCTAAATCTGGACACAATGCGCCAGCCCGTCAGTAGTATTGCTTCAAAGCGAGCCTTCCATTCACCACCGTGACAATGTCATAGGACTCCAATCAAGGGCATATTGGGTCAACGGCGTTCTTGCCTGTGCAGATGTATTGCTGCCGTTGCAAAGGAAACATCATGGGTGGAGCAATCAGTGAAAACGGAATCACGCGGAACCGCCATTCCTGCAGTCAGTCGGCGTCATAAATTTTTCATATTGTTTTTTGTGGCGATCCTCATGCCTCTGCCAGCGCAGGCCTGCGAAGACTGGGTGGCAAAAGTGGTCGCGGTGGAAGGTCTGGTGCAGCGCCAGTCACCGACGCAGGACTGGCAGCCATTGAAACACGAACAACGGCTGTGCCCCGGTGACAGCGTTCGCGTCGGCGGCAACAGCCGGGCAGCATTACATCTGCGCAACAACACCTTCGCCCGCCTCGACGCCAACAGCATCCTGAGTTTTCCTGCGCGCGCCAGTGACGAAAAATTCTGGATCGAACTCAAGCAGGGTCTCGCCCATTTCATCAGCCGTATCGTGCGCCAGTTTGAGGTGGCAACGCCCTATGTGAATGCCGTGGTGGAAGGCACGGAGTTTATTGTCAGCGCCCAGGAACAAGGCGCCGTCAGCGTGATGGAAGGTAAAGTCACCGCGTACAATGAAAAATCCCGCGCCAGTCTGACGGCCGGCCAGCAAGCCACGGCAAGCGCGCGGGATCAGGATCTGGCGCGTTTCAATGTCCCGCCTTCCACCGTGGTGGAATGGGCCATCCACTATCCGCCAGTGCTGTCGCTGGCGGAATTGCCGGCGCAAACAGCGCAAGACAAGGCATTGATCCAGGATGCCATCGTCGCGTTGCAGCAGAATCGTATCGATCAGGCACTGGCGCTGCTGGCCGTGCCGCAGCCTTCACCCGTGATTCAACTTGCGCGCGCCAGCCTGTTGCTGCAGATCGGTCGTGTCGGGGAATTTACGCGCACCGTTCAGCCGCTGCTGCAGGGATCACACGCCGGATTGGCGCACGGCCTCAATGCCATCGCCGCCGTTGCCCGCAACGACATCGACCGCGCGCGCGCCAGTGCAGACGAAGCCGTCGAACAAGCACCGGATAAAGCTGCTGCGTGGATCGCGCTGTCCTACGCCCAGCAGGCACAACTGCAATTGCAGGACGCATTGAAAAGTGCGCGCCAGGCCGTGCGCGTGCAACCGGACAGCGTGCTGGCCCATTTGCGCCTGAGTGAGCTTCATCTTGCACAGGGTGATGTGGGTGCAGCGCGCAAGACGCTGGAAGCTGTGCCGGAGGAACTGGCCCGCAACGCCGAACTGGAAGGCAGCAAAGGCTTTGTGCAACTGTTCCGCCTCAAACTCACGTCTGCGCGTGAGCACTTCACCCGCGCCTTGGCGGCGGACTCCAGCAATCCGCAATATCATCTTGGTCTGGGGCTCACGCTGCTGCGCGATGGCGATCTGGAAGCCGGGCGTCAGCAGATGGAATATGCGGTCAGCCTCGATCCCTTGCGCAGTGTGTTGCGTTCGTATCTGGGCCGCGCCTATTTCGAAGAAAAACGCGATGGCGAAGCGATCAAACAGTGGGATCTGGCCAAGCAATTCGATCCCAATGATCCCACGCCATACTTCTACACCGGTGTGCACAAGCTGTTTGCCAATGATCCTGTCGGCGCGATCGATGAGCTGGAAACATCGCGCGAGTTGAACGACAAGCGCGCTATCTATCGTTCAGAAACGTTACTGCAGAGTGACGCGGCGTCGCGGAGTGCGACGCTGGCGCGGGCCTACAATGAGGTGGGATATTCCCAGGGCGTGCTGCTGAATGGTTGGGATGCCATTCGCCGCGATCCAACGAATTCGGAAGGGCATCGCCTGCTGGCGGACTATTATGCCGGCGATCCGCGCTATGAGACGGCACGGGTGTCGGAATTGTTACAGTCGCAGTTGTGGCAACCACTGAGCGCCTATCCACTGCAACCACAATTGAGCGAGGCCGACCTGTCTATTGTGGCCGGTGCTGGTCCACAGCGTCCGAGTTTTAACGAATACCACTCTCTGTTCACCCAGGATGGTGTGTATGGCATGGCCAACGGTTATGGCGGCAGCGATGGTACCTGGGGCGATGATCTAGTGGGATCATTTCTGGCAGGGCCGGTGGCGGTGAGTCTGGGGCAGTATCATTTCGAATCCGATGGCTGGCGCGAGAACGCGGATCAGGAGCAGGATATTTACAATGGGTTGGTGCAGTGGCAGGTGAGTCCGGCGACAAGTGTGCAGTTTGAATATAGAAAGCTTGAGTGGGAGCGAGGTGATTTGACGCCAGAGATTTCTGATCTGGTTAGCTTGCTTGAGGATAATTCAAGTAAGCAAAAAATTTTCCGCGTTGGCGTGAGCCACAGAATCGCTTCTTCTGGTGCGCTGATATTGCATGGGGTTTTTCAGGATATGGAAAACTATCAAGTCGATCGTGTTGGAGAATTGGATGTTAATACTGAATCCGAGCATGAAAATTCCGGTTTGGAAATTCAGTATTCGCAGCTGTTCAATCGGCTAACTGTAGTTTTGGGTGGCGGGTACGCAGATTTTAAAGCGAATGCCAGTGGTATTACTGAGCTCTCCTTTCCGGATCTTGATGACCCATCGTTGACCAATGTTTTTGTTGAGTTGGAAGATTCTGACGATCGTCCCTCCTATGAGAACGCATATCTTTATTTCACTTCGAGTATTGGTGGTCGAGTGACCGGTGATCTAGGTTTTTCATACCTTTCTGTAGAAAGGAACTCGGAGCGCGCTAGTCAGCAAACTCTTGCGGTTTTTGACGAGGATGGGCAAGAGATTTTTTCGATACCGTTTGATCCTGAATTGGTAGATATAAAGGATCGCTTGGAATACTGGAGTCCAAAAATTGGTTTTTCATTGTATTTTTCTGACAAGTTTACGGTTCGAATCGCTGCATTTGATTCGGTTTCTCGTCCCTACGTTGCCAATCAAACGGTGGAGCCAACTACCTTTGTTGGGTTTAATCAGCTATTCGATGATTTTTATGGAGCTGAAAGCCGAAATTACGCGCTGGGTGTTGACTTCATTGTCAGCAAGGGGCTCGTCGGCGGCGCAAGTCATGTTCAACGACAGGTCAAGATTCCGGTAGAGGTTGGTGATGGATCGACATCTGAAATTGACTCGAAGGTATCTGAATCGGTATTTTACTATTCTTGGACCCCCGGGTCCTCATTCGCGCTTTCCGGCCAGTTGAGACGTGACGAATTGGAGTTTGAGTCTTTTGGTGGTGTGTCATTTATAAGCCGGCTTGAGCGTTTTTCATTGCCGCTTGCTTTTGATGTGTTTTTATCTAACGGGCTGTTGTTTGGAGTGTCCCAAGCATATTATAGGCAGCTCATTGAGCCTCTTGCCGGCTCTGATGTCCAGCGGAGAGATGATTGGGTAACCGATGTTTATGGCCGCTATCGCTTTGGTCGAAGGGCAGGGTACGTTCAGGTGGGTATTAATAATCTATTTGGGCGTGAGGAAGAGTATGCCAGTTTTGGCGCAACTGAGCTCGAATTTTACCCTTCGCGCTTTACTTATCTTTCAGTGAATATGAACCTTTAGGAGGAGAAATCTGTATGTATTGCAGCACTCGTAAATTTTCTGTTGGATTGGCGTTCTTTCTTTTTGTGTCAGTTCTATCTGGTTGCGGGGATGCCGGCGACAAGAAAGAAGACGTTGTGACGGAGGAATATTCCGATGAATCAAGGAGACCAGATAAAGGGGAGAAGCCAAACGACGGTTTTTTACCATTTCGGTTGGCGTTCAAATCCGACGGCACAATCGTGATCTTGGATGAAAAAGGAAATGTTGACGAGTGGGATAACGCGAAATTCCCGTTGGAAACAAAGGCATTGTATAAGCTTGATTCGGTAACGCTGGCATTTGTTCAGGGGTCATGCACTGTTGTTACGGTGGTCAACAATACTGTTAAAACCAAGACCTATCCTAGCTCCGTATGTAAGTATCTGGGTATCCCTGAAAATTAAATATTTAATGCTCGTTTTTCTGAGTAACTGTGTTTCATCGGCCTGTGATTGTGGCTGAGGATTTTTGTGGCGTTACGCCGCGTAAAGACCATAAGCGGTGAAGGCGTTCTCTCACCCTCACCGCACATAAACCACCCCAAATTCCACAATCACATCCTGCCCCAACCGCTCCCCGATGCGCGCCTTCTGGCGCGCCATCATCTCTTCGCTCCAATCGCCGGCTACCCGGATCTGCAAGCGGATCATCGGCGATGGGCCGCCCAGAATGACTTCCCGCACCTCAAAAACGCCATCCTCTGGATGCTGGGCGGCGATCTCTGCCAGCGCCAGGCGGATGCTGTTGCGCTGCACCATACCCTGAAAAGCCAGACCCAGCGGAATGGCGATCAGAATCATCAATCCCACGCTGAAGGCCAGTGCCTTGCGCGCACGGCTGACCGGTGCAAAACCCAGAATCAGAAACGTGATGCTCGCGGCGAGCATGATGCCCACCAGGTTGGTGAGGAACAGCAGCGCCGATCCCATCACCATCTGCAGATCCATCCAGCCGATGCCGATGCCGGTCACGGCCAGCGGCGGCACCAGTGCTACCGCAATTGCCACGCCGGCCAGGCTTTTGGCAATTTCCTCCTTGGCGTTGGCATAGGCGCCCGCCACGCCCGATAGCAGCGCGACGATCAGATCCAGCAGGCTCGGATGCAGGCGGCCATCCATCTCGGGTGTGACCGTGCGCAAAGGCATCAGCAACGAAAACAGCGCAGCGCACAGCAACGCCACTACCAGTCCTGTCATGAGTGTTTTCAGGCTCGTCTGTATCAGGTTGCGATCCGAACGCACGATGCCCATGGCAAGGGAAATGATCGGTGACATCAGCGGCGCCAGGATCATCGCGCCAATGATGACTGACGCGGAGTTCAGAAACAGCCCGGTGCTCGCCAGCAAGGTGCTGAGGATCATCAGGATGATGAATGCCGTTGAAATTTTTGCGCTGTCGCGCAGGTTCAGAAACAGTTCGCGAAAATCCGCCTCGGCGGCGTGAGGGAACAGCGGCAGGGATTTTTCCCGCAGCATGCGGCTGGTGGCGAGGGAGGGCAGGTGGGTGGTGCGCAGGGATTCACGGCTGCTGCCTTCTTCTTCCGCCAGTGCGACACGTTTTCCGATCAGGACATTGGCGGCTTTCTCGCGGACTTCGATCACCCATTCATTTCCTGCGTGAGAAATGCCATCCAGCGTGGACTCCTGTGGGCGCTGGCTGCGAACGGTAAGTGCGTTGGTGCGGACGAAGCCCACGCTGTCGGGCAGTTGCTGCAACGATACCCGGCGCAGAATCCGCAGTTTGAGCAGAAACCACAGATGACTCATGACACTGGTGGGCGACAGGATGAAGGCGTTGAGTTTGCCGTCGTTCAGTGTCAGATCCTGGCTCACCGCGGTGGCGGAACTGCCCGCGAAATTGTGGCCGAACACCATCACGCCCATGGCGGCCAGATCCTGCTCCTGGCCCTTGCCGGTGGTGATGGAATAGGCCTGCAGGCGCAGGCTGCCAAGATGACCGAGGGTGGCGCGAATGCGACGCCAGAAGTGTTCTTCCACCCGGCTGGACTGCAGCCCCCAAACGTCGCCGATGATCAGGGTGCCCAGCATGATTTCGCCGTTGCAGGTCAGCAGATCGATGGTGACGGTGTTTTCGATTTCCAGCGCACCTTTCAACGCCTGCTGCAGATTGGCGGGTACGCCAAAACTGGCCTGGGCGCTGCGATTGGATTTCAGCGGCAGCACGGCGATCTGCCATTCGCTGACGCCGGGCTGACCCAGCAGCAGGCGAATGTCTGCATCGCTCAGCAGACAGAGCAGGCGGGTGCCGGGTGTGGGGGATGCCAGCCACTCCGCCAGCGTACGGCGTTCCGGCTGCGGCTGTTCCAGGGCCTTGATGTGGGACTCGAGATCCCCCAGCGTTTCGGCGTCAGTGTCGTCCGACAGCAGCAGTACGTAGTTCAGGGCGGGTTCGTCCATGATGCGGGGCCTGTGCGGGTGATTCTTTTCATTGAGGCAGGCGATGTCCCTCAAGTCAAATAAAACAAGGTGTTGCGACAGGGTGGCCATGGCTCGTCTGTGCCCGAAATAGAACCGATGGGTTCTTGTTTGCCGCCCCCAACCTCTGCTATGGTTATAAAACCAGCCGGTTCTGATTTCCGGCCACAATAAAACTACAGAGGGTACATCCATGCCTACAGCGGAGGAGTTCCAACGCTATCAGCAGGGACCGCAGTCACCGCAGGAGCGCGTTTGGTGGGATCGTTATTCCCATCGCAATCTCGAACAATGGCGGCAGGTTTGCGACGACAAGGCGGATGCCTGTACGGCGCTGATCAAGCGCGGTCGGCCGTCGGACATGCTGGCGGAAGTGGAGTCCCGTGCCCGCAGCGAGGGCGGCGTGTTCCAGGAATTTCTCGATCACTGCAACACGGTTCCCGGCTGGGTGGATTTCGCCGAGCTGGAAAAGGGCCGCAAGGTGTTTCTGCAGTACGGCCCGTTGCAGGGGCTCGTGCTGCTCTGCAGCAGTCTGGTGGAAGGCTACAGCTACAACAAGCCGGCCCAGGTGCTGGTGGCGACCGGGCGCTTGCAGAAGGACGTTACTCGACGCATCTATGAAACCGGCCAGCTGCTCCACAACATGGTGGGCGAGGGCGGCATCCGCCCCGGCAGTATTGGTCATCGCACGCTGATGGAAGTGCGGCTGGTGCATTCCGCCGTGCGCCAGTTCCTCTGGCATTCCGGCAAGTGGGATGCGGCAAAATACGATCAGCCCATCAATCAGGAAGACATGGCCGGCACCGTGCTGGAATTCGATTTCATGGTGGCGCGGGGCATCGAGCGCCTCGGTGTGCGGGTTCCTGACGCGGAAAAGCGCCTGATGCATTATTACTGGCGTTATGCCGGCTATGTGCTGGGTGTGGATGAGGCGTTGCTGTCTGCCTCCATCGAGGAACAGTACATCCTGGCGCTGCAATTGATGAGTCATCTTTACAGCCCCACCGGCGACAGCGAGAAACTCGCCAAGGCCCTGCTGCGGGATATGGCCGACAAGCCGCCCTTCATGCTCAGCGAAGGCATGTTGCTGGCGTTTGCAGAATTTTTGCTGGGGTCGGTGGTGGCGAAGGATCTCAACATCAAGGGCACATTGCCGAACCGTCTGATGGTACGCGCCATTGCGGGTGCGTTACGGACGACGTCGGTGGCGCGGCCGCTCCTGCCTCAATTCATCCAGCAGTTTGTGGGTGAAACCAACCACAAGGTGCGGCGCAAGAACATCTCGGATGGATTGGGTGGCGACCCCAGTCAGTTCGCGTTTCGTAGCCTGGCGTAACCGGCGCAGGCATCCACATCCGGAAGGCGGCGCACTGCTGCCTTTCTTCTCCCTCTCGAATGGCGCTAGCCCGGCTTACCTAATTCGTTCCGTGACCAAAATGGTCACATTTTAACCATGCGTCACAGTCCAAGTGTTACCCGCGTAACATTCTGGAAATCAAAAATCCTGCCTTTTCAAGATTGTAGATTTTTTGCGCGATTGGCCCGCCCATTGCTCAGATAATCCCAGCATGACGACAACAATAATAAATCGACACGGTTTCTTGCTGGGAAGCCCCAATCGGTTTGCAAAAACCATTGGGGCCTTTTTTTGCCTGACAGCCTAATCAACTTTCCTTTTCGCCATGAAAACCCCTGCGGATTGGGGTATGATTCGCGCTTTTGCTGGACTCCGGAATCCGAGGATCTATGTCTGACGAAAGCGCAATTAACTACCGCGGACGCAAGGCGGCGCGGGCTCGCAGCGAGCAGCGACGTCGTTCCATTCTGGAAGCAGCCCTGCGCATCGTGGTGTCCGACGGCGTACGTGGCGTGCGTCATCGTGCCGTGGCCAAGGAAGCGGGCGTGCCGCTTTCTGCGACGACTTATTATTTCGACGATATCTCTGATCTGATTGCCGATACGTTCACGCTGTTTGCGGAAAGCGCCATCAGCGACGTGGTGAATCCGATCTATCAGCACATTGGCGATTTCGTCAATGAACACAAGGATGCGCTCCACACGGATCCGGTATTGCTGGATCAACTGCTTGATCGTCTCACCGCGCTGATTCTGTCCTTCATCCAGCTGGAGCTGCGTGACAAGCGTGATCACATGCTGGCGGAGCAGGCGTTCATGCACGAATGTCTGCGCGATCCGCGTCTGCGTGAGGTGGCGCGCACGTACTTCGATCACTTGCTGGAAGAAATGATAGAGCTGTGTCGGCTGATCAAGGTGGAGGAGCTGGAAATTGCCGGTGAGCTGGTGATGGGTACGGTATTCCGCATCGAACAGGAAGCGCTGATGGTGCCGGTGGAGCAGTTCGACATGAACAAGGCCCACCGCATGCTGAAGCGTCAGCTGCGCGCCATGTTGCCGGCTCAGGCGTCACAGTGAGTTTGGCAATGGCCACGGCAGACACACAGATCAAGATCGAGGACAGCTGGAAACGTCGCCTGCTGTCCCAGTTCCAGCAACCCTACATGCAGCAGTTGCGGCAGTTTCTGCAGCAGCAGAAGGAGCTGGGCAAGATCATCTTTCCCAAGGGCAACGAATATTTCAACGCTTTCAACCTGACGCCGTTCGAGCAGGTGAAAGTGGTGATTCTGGGGCAGGACCCTTATCACGGCCCCAACCAGGCTCACGGCCTGTGTTTTTCCGTGCAGCCGGGCGTTGCACTGCCACCGTCGCTGCTCAACATCTTCAAGGAACTGCAGCGGGATCTGCATATTCCCATGCCCAACCACGGCAATCTGACGCACTGGGCCGAACAGGGCGTGCTGCTGCTGAATGCGGTATTGACGGTGGAGCAGGGCAAGGCGGCGGCCCATCAGGGCAAGGGCTGGGAGCAGTTTACCGACGCGGTGATTCGTGAGTTGAATGATCATCGCGAGGGGATCGTCTTCATGCTGTGGGGCAGTTACGCGCAGAAGAAAGGCCAGTTCATCGATCGCAAGAAGCATTGTGTGCTGCAGGCGCCCCATCCGTCGCCGCTGTCGGCGCATCGAGGGTTTCTGGGCTGCGGGCATTTTTCCAAGGCGAATGAGTATCTGCAGAAGCGCGGGATGGAGCCGATTGATTGGGTGGTGCCGGATATCTGAGGATACTGGGGGAAGCAGCTGAGCGTGCGGTATTCCGGTTCCGGACGCTCAGCGACAGGGATGTCGCTGTGCAGCCCCCATGGATGGGTTCACGGCGT